>NZ_CP082966.1:2407500-3051546 GCF_019968605.1 Polaribacter litorisediminis | reverse complement strand
ATTGGTTGGTCTTGGTGGCCTTGGAAAAGAATTGAGACAATAGTAAGTCCTTTTTCAATAAATTCAAATCCAAAATACGAAGCCATTATTAACTATTGGAAAGGCGAAGCTACACAGCCATCAGCACAAGATGCCATCGACGGATTAAAACAGTTAACGGACGATTTATTAGTAGATAATAACGAATACTATAGAGATGTTGTGGATGCCTGTATTAGACAACCACAAGATGAAACCCACATTCCGTATAAAAACCATACCATTCCAGGGCTCATTTATCTTTCTGATTATGATTTAGGGAGCAATGGTATTGCGTATAACGATATGGATTATGGAAATTATAGTTTGTCTACGGGCAATTATCAGCCTTGGAACTCTGGTTGGAACTATAGAAACGATGGTGTAGATATTCAAACCAATACAGACAATACAAATAGTAATGGGTATCATATTGGTTTTACACAAAAAAACGAATGGTTAAAATATACCGTAAATGTTGAAGAAACGGGTTTCTACAATTTCAAATTTAGATATGCTACAGAACAAACTGGCGGAAAACCAAAGTTCTTTTTAGATGATGTTGATTTTGCAGGAGCTGTTACTTTAGGAAGCACAGGCGGTTGGAATAACTTTGTATTCCAAACGGTTACCAATAAATATATTGAAGCAGGTACACATGTGCTTAAAATTTTGGTAGATGGCAATGCATCTTACAATATGAGTAGTATCGAATTCTTACAATCAACAGAGGCTATACCCGCTTTTAATGTTTTAAGTGCTAGCACAAATGATGATGAAAAATCGATTAAAATCATTTTAAATCATCCTCTAAACAGTCAAGAACTTACAAATGATTTGTTTGAAGTAACTGTAAATAATGCCACAAGGACCATAACATCATCAGCAATAAATCCTTCTAATAATCGATTAATTACCATTGAGTTAGAGAATTATTTATTTTATCAAGATGAAATTAAAGTCAGTTATAACGGTAACAGTATTACATCAACATTTAACGCTACTTTACCTGCTTTTCAAAGTAAAATTGTAGAAAATAATTTGATAACTAGACTTCTAGTGCCTGGAAAAATTCAAGCAGAGGACTTTTCGAATCAATTTGGTTTACAAACAGAAAGCACAACGGATACTGGTGCAGGGCAAAATATAGGGTTCACAGATGCTGGAGATTATGCAGAATACTTAATCTATATTGCGGATAGTGGAAATTATAATTTAAATGTTAGAACAGCAGCAGAATCAAATGTTGGTGAAGTAGAATTTGAATTATTAAATAATGAGAATGTGCAAAGTGTTTCTATCATGAATTTACCTGTAACTGGTGGCTGGCAATCTTGGCAAACAAGTGCTGCACAAACAACTTTAAACGAGGGTATTTATACGTTAAAAATGAAAGTGTTACAAAGTGGTTTTAATATGAATTGGTTTGAGTTTGAATTTGTAAGTAGCTTAAGCACTGAAGATGTCGTAAGTGATGATATATCAATATTTCCAAACCCTGTTTCAGAGAATTACCAAATTATATTAAATAATGAACAAGTTCTTCAGAAATTAAGTATTATTGATGCGAATGGTCGTTTGATAAACAAAATACAACCTGATTTAATAAAGAACGTATATAATTTATCGAACTTAAAACCGGGAGTTTATTTCTTAATAATCGAAACAAACAAAGGGCAATTTCAGAAAAAAATAATAAAAAATTAAACAAATTCAACTTGAAGAAAATTGCAGCACCTTTTAATGTTATCTATTTAATTCTAACAATTCCTTTTGCAATATCAAAAGGGCAAAAGAGAAGATTACTGAAAAAAGTAAAAGAGTATTTTCAATCAATTTGAATTGTAAATGCAATAGAAACAGAAGGTATTAGTAAATTGATATCAGGAAAAACTATGAAAACACTCAAACAACAAATTGTTGAATATCTAGAGGCTCAAAAACCTTTTTATGGCGATAAAGAAATGGATGACAATTTAAAAGTAATAAAAAACCAAAAAGAAGATTTATCAACTATAGATGAATTGAGTAAAATATTGATTCTAAGATTTATAGATGATAATGAGTTGTATTTTGCCATAGAGTCAGCTACCATTTAAACTTGAATAACATTATTAAACACCTAATTTAAAACGAATCATGAAAAAAATATTTTTATTAAATTTAATCTTATTAGGAACACTAATATTCGCATGTAAACCAAAAGAAAAAAAAGATTCAAATAAAAACCCAACTTCGGGTGAATGGAAAGTAGATTTTCTAGACAACTTCGATACTTTTAATTCAAATAATTGGCAAGACCAACGCATTTGGGTAAATAATGAAACACATTGCTATGTGCCTGATGGTGAATTTGGAACAAGAGAAGTGAGTGAGGGTACCTTAAAATTGAAAGTGGTAGATACAGGTAAACCAAGCCCCTGTGATAACTTGGATAAAAATGGAAAACAGCATCCAGAAACGCAATATGTAGCAGGACGCATTGTATCTAAAAACAAAAAAGAATTTATCAAAGGTAAATGGACTGCAAGATTAAAATTAGGGAGTAATGGGGAGCCAAGTATGTTTCCTGCTTGGTGGCTTTTAGGTGCACAAAATAACGAATCACCCGTACAAGAAGAAAATGAAAATATTTGTTGGCCTTTAACAGGTTCTGGTGAAATTGATATTTTTGAACATCACGGAGATCATCAAAAAGACCATTTTACAGCAGGTGCTATCAAAAGTTTAGGCGAATGTGATAAAGGTGATTGGTGGAGCTTGAGAAAAGGTTTTGATGTTACTCTAAATGAATATCATGAGTATTCTGTTGAGTGGGAAGGTAGTGATTTAGTGTACAGAGTGGATGATAAAGAGATCTATAGAAATGTTGGTGAAGGAGACAAATATCCTGAGCCTATGTTTGCTATTTTAAATTTTGCTAAAATTACAGATTCTCCAATGAAGAGTAAAGAGTGGGTTATGGAAGTTGATTGGGTAAAACACGAATATAAATAATCATCAAGTTTCATAAAACCAACTTTTTAAACCTAATATACCGATAAACTTTTATTCATAAAAATATATGATTCCATCAAGGATTGAACCTAAATTTTACTTGCTATCAATTGTTTTTTTGATTTCCGTTTTAAACGGATGTAAAAACAAAACTTATTTTAATGAAGATAGACGTATTGAAAACAAAGTTGATTCATTATTAGCCTTAATGACTTTAGACGAAAAAATAGGGCAAATGTCTCAAGTACGACATTTTGCAGATATGGATTCAGATAATGATATTGCCACAAAATTCATTGGATCTGTAATCCATACTCAAGGCCCAAATCCAGGAAATGATGCTTTAGGATGGCAAAACAGATTTAAAGCTTTGCAAGAAAAAGCCCTATCAACGCGTTTAGGAATTCCTTTATTATTTGCGGTAGATGCTGTTCATGGTCAAAATACTTTTCAAGGCGCAACTATTTTTCCTCATAATATTGGTTTGGGCGCAACTCAAAATACAACTTTGGTAAAAGAAGTTGCTCAAATTACAGCGATTGAAGTGCAAGCTACAGGTTTTAATTGGACATTTTCCCCTTGTGTTGCCATTCCTTATAATGAAAAATGGGGAAGAGTGTACGAAGCATTTTCAGAAAACACGGTACTAACAACTAAAATGGCAAAAGCTTCAATAGAAGGTCTTCAAGGAAATTTAAAAGACAGCCATACAGTAATGGCAACGGCTAAACATTTTATTGGCGATGGAGCAACAGATTTCGGAATAGAAGGAGGAAATACGTCTTTATCTATGAAAGAAGTTTCAGGAAAATTATTACCACCTTACAAAGCTGCTGTAAAAGCGAAAGTAGGCGCAGTAATGGCTTCATTTAACACGTTAACAGGCATACCAATGCACGCTCATAAAGTTTTAATTAACGATACCTTAAAAAAAAATATGGGTTTTGACGGAATTGTCATATCTGATTGGAAAGGCTATTCTAGGTTTGGTAAAAATGAAGTAATTAATGCAGGTGTAGATGTGTTGATGGCTGTTGATGGTGATTTAGAAGTTTTTCAAAATGGATTAAAAAATGCAGTTGCGAATGATTTGGTTTCTATTGATAGAATTAATGATGCTGTTAAAAGAATTTTAAGACAAAAATTTAGACTCGATTTATTTAAAAACCCATATCCAAATTCATCTTTAATCTCAAAAATTGGAAGTCAAAATCATCGAAATAAAGCAAGAGAGGCTGTTCGTGAATCATTAGTATTGTTAAAAAATAAGAATCGTATTTTACCATTAAGTAAAGACTTTAAAAAAATAGTTGTGGTAGGGGAACATGCTAATAATTCAGGATTGCAATCTGGTGGTTGGACAATGGCTTGGCAAGGTATAAGAGAAAATTACAAAGGTGCAACGACTATTTTAGACGGCATAAAAGCCATTACCAAAGCAGAAATTGTTTATGATAAAGAAGCCACAGAAAATCATTTTGATGCAGATGTAGCCATCATTGTTGTGGGTGAAACACCTTATGCAGAAATGTTTGGAGATATTAATGATTCGAATAAAGAAAATAAACTAACTTTAAGTGAGTCACATCAAAAATACATAACAAAATATGCTGAAAATGGCGTTAAAACAGTAGTTGTTTTAATTTCTGGAAGACCTTTAGTAACTACAAAACAAATACATGTATCCGATGCATTTATTGCTGCTTGGTTGCCAGGATCAGAAGGAGATGGAATTGCAGAGGTGCTTTTTGGTGATTACGATTTTATGGGTAAATTGCCACATTCTTGGCCTAAATCTGTAGAAGATTTTAATGAAAAATATGGTGTTAATTTTTGGGATACATCAAAAGAACCATTGTATAATTTTGGGTACGGTTTAACTTATAAAAACAACGAAAGTGATAAAAAGTAGCCATCACTAAATTTCGATTTTTTAGTACAATAATTAAATTTGATACTTTATCAATAACAAATAAACAGATGAAAAAAAGTTTAAAAAGACAGTCTTTATATTTTTGTATGCTTCTTATTTCTTTTGGTTTTTATCAATGTAAAGAAGTAAAAAGCAATGATGAAAATCAATTAGAAAAAGAACAAATCTCTTTTGATATTGCAACAGCAACAGTAAAAGTTTATACCACAGCTCATAACTCAGAATTAAAACTTACACTAACAGATACCATTTCATTTTCAGACTTTAAACAACCGTTAGAAACAGAGATAGATATTGTAGTTGATCCTAAAAATCAATTTCAAGAATTTGTAGGAATAGGTGCAGCTTTAACAGATGCTTCTGCAGAAACCTTTTATAAATTATCAAAAGAAAACCAAAAGCTGTTTTTAGAAGCCTATTTTGATATAGAAAAAGGGATTGGCTATTCGTTAGCAAGAACAATTATTCACAGTTGCGATTTTTCAACAGCAAGTTACACCTATGTTAAAGAAGGTGATAAAGAACTCAAAACCTTTTCTGTAGATCATGATAAAAAATATAGAATTCCGTTTACAAAAAAAGCAATTGAAGCTGCAGGTGGCAAATTAACCATGTATGCAAGTCCTTGGAGTCCTCCTGCATTTATGAAAACAAATAACAGCATGTTAAAAGGAGGTAAATTAAAGGAAGAATTTTACCAACCTTGGGCAAATTATTACTCTAAATTTATAAAAGCTTATGAAAAAGAGGGAATTCCAATTTGGGGTCTTTCTATTCAAAATGAGCCAATGGCTGTGCAACGTTGGGAATCGTGTATTTATACAGCAGAAGAAGAGCGCGATTTTTTAAAAAATTATTTAGGACCAACATTAGAAAAAGATGGTTTAGGCGATAAAAAAATTATAGTTTGGGATCATAATAGAGATTTATTATATCAAAGAGCAAGTACTATTTTAAACGATCCAGAAGCCGCAAAATACGTTTGGGGAACAGGTTTTCATTGGTATGAAGATTGGAAAGACGACAATCCAATGTTTTCAAATGTGGCCAGCGTACAAGAAGCGTATCCCGATAAAAAACTGATTTTTACGGAAGGATGTAATGAAGGATATGACGTTAAAAGATTAGAAAATGAAGATCCATCATTAGCAGAACGTTATGGAAAATCGATGATTAAAGATTTTAACAATGGCACTGTTGCATGGACAGATTGGAATATCCTTTTAGATGAAACTGGAGGGCCAAATCATGTTGGAAATTTATGTTTTGCCCCAGTTCATGGAAACACACAAACAGATGAGTTAACCTTTACAAACTCCTTTTATTACATTGGTCATTTTTCTAAATTTATAAGACCAGGAGCAAAAAGAATTACCAGTGTTACAAGTTCTAATAGTATTATTTCTACAGCTTTTAAAAATACAAATAACAGTATTGCAATTATAGCAATGAATACTTCTGATAAAACTTTAGACTATACAATTACAATTGATTTAAAAACATCTAAATTACAACTATTGCCACATGCAATTCAAACCATTGTAATCAATTAAAATCACTTTTATGACCAAAAAATTAACATTAATAGCCTTTGTAGTTTCCTTAGGAGGATTTCTTTTCGGATTCGATGCAGGCATTATTTCGGGTGTAATGTCTTACGCAGGTCCTGAGTTTAATTTAAGTGATCTTCAATCTGGTTGGGTAGTTAGTTCGCCTTCTTTTGCAGCAATGATAGCCATGTTGTTTTCTGGAAGGTTAAGTGATAAAATAGGTAGGAAAAAGATGTTACTTTTCGTTGCTTTTTTATACGCAATTTCAGCTGTTTTTTCGGCATTAGCGTGGTCTTATGAAATACTCTATATCGCAAGAATGATCGGTGGTTTGGCTTTTGGAGCAGCCTTAGTATTGGCACCCATGTATATTGCAGAAATTTCTACCGCCGAAAACAGAGGAAAGCTGGTAGCTATTCAGCAATTAAATATAGTTCTTGGCTTTTTTGCAGCTTTTTTAAGTAATTATTTTTTTAATAAATACAATACTTCTGGTGATACTTTTTTAACAGATGAAAATGTTTGGAGATGGATGTTAGGAGTAGAACTAGTGCCTGCATTGTTGTATTTTATCTTTTTATTTTTTGTTCCTAGAAGTCCACGTTGGTTGTATTTACGAGAAAAATATGATGAAGCAAAACAGGTGTTACATCAAATTCATGGTAAAGTAAAAGCAGAATTAGAAATAGCTTCAATTGATAAAAATGTACAAGCAGATAAAAATAAATCACCTTTAAAAATTACAGATTTATTAAAACCTTCTTTACGTTTTATTTTAATGGTAGGATTAGTTGTTGGAATTTTGCAGCAAATTACAGGAATCAATGCTGTATATTTTTATGCAACATCCATATTTAAACAAACAGGAATTGGAACAGATGCTGCTTTTTCATCCGGAATTTTATTAAGCACAATTACAGTTATTTTTACTTTTATTGCGATGTATTTAATTGACAGAATGGGCAGAAGACCCTTGTTGTTAATTGGAACAGCTGGTGTAGCAGTAAGTTTATTATTATGCGCATATGGATTTAATCAAGCAACTTATCAACTAACTGAAAATAAAGTAAGTCAGTTTGATTTTCAAGATTCTCAAAAATTATTACCGTTAGTTGATAAAGTGTATGATAATGATATCGACTTTAAGGACGATGTAAAAAGTGTTTTAGGAAATAGAATTTACAGCAAAAATGACGGTAGTATTTTAGAAGCAGCAACCACTATGAATGCAAACTTAGTACTTATTGGTATTTTAGGTTTTATTGCTTGTTTTGCATTTTCTTTAGGGCCTGTTATGTGGGTGTTACTTTCTGAGTTATATCCTATTAAATATAGAGGATTAGCAATCGGTGTTATTGCATTTGTAAACTCTTTAATAAGTTCGGTTGTGCAACTTATTTTTCCTTGGGAATTGTCAAATTTAGGGAATGCACTCACCTTTTTTATCTTTGGAATCATCGCTTTAATAGGTTTTTTAATTTTTATAAAAATATTGCCAGAGACCAAAGGAAAATCTTTAGAAGAATTGGAAACAGCGTTTATAAAAAATTAGTTTTAAACTAATTTTATTGTATAGAAACTGTTGATTTTTTTTGTATTAATTTGAACTGTTTTGTTACTTTTCGAATAATAAAAATAGTTTTTATTTTCATTATAAAAATTGATAAATTGCACAGAGAAAATTATATAAATAATCCGATCTAAACTGAACACGATTTTAAAATAAATAGGGTTGAAAAGGGTAGAAATGAGTGTTTTCCTCGAACTCATAACCCAAAGATCACTGGTTCGAGTCCAGTTCCCGCTACTAGGTTGTCCTCAATAATAGAGCGGATTGTTTACGACAATCCGCTTTTTTTATGCCTTTAACTTTCTTACTTTTACGTACCGTAAACGTTTTAGGAGCATTCGAAAAATGATTAGAATCAAAAGAACTTTATAGCCATCTCATCACCTTTATTACAAAGAAAATAGTCATTGAATACTTAAATTCAGTTTTACAAAGAACTAGTGCTAGAAATCGTAATAATGCAAGAACAGATATTGCTTCGCTATTTCAATTATTAGAGGAAAATTTCGTCAAAAAATTACTAAGAAGTTTAGCTGTGTAAGGAGAGACTTTTAAGCACGATTCTGTGAAAGATTTAGGTTGAAACTCCTTTTAGACGCTCGATCACAAAATCTTAATTTCAAAGGGTATACTCTCATATTCTTGTTGGGTTTCTTTAACTTTGCACATAATTTTATTAAAAAGAAAATAGATGCAAGACATCAATATAAAAATAACGGATAGAAATGGTGAAACCCATGAGTTGGTGGCACCCACAGATATGGCAATGAATTTGATGGAGGTTATTCGCTCTTACGAATTAGCAGAGGAAGGTACCATCGGAATTTGTGGTGGAATGGCCATGTGTGCTTCTTGTCAATGTTATATATTATCTGATCATAAATTGCCAGAAATTTCAGCGGATGAAGAGGCCATGTTAGCAGAAGCTTTTTATGTAGAAGATAACAGTAGGCTAGGTTGTCAAATACAAATTACCTCTGAATTAGACGGATTAGAAGTGGAATTAGCTCCAGAATCCTAGCGTTAAAAAGTGCTAAACTTTTAGAAAAGAACTCGTTGAAACTATTTTTTGATATTAGAAATCGGTCTAAATTACAACGAATATAGAGCTAGCAAGTTGTTATATAAAATAAAAATAGTAAGTATTAAAATAGATGAACCTCATTCAATTTTAAAGTTTATGAATTTGTAGGTTTTTTCTTCATAACATTATTTATTTAAAAAAATAATCCGTTAATTTGTAGCCAGTTCATTCACTTATTGATAATGTTATCACGAAAGGTAGAGGGATTAGACCCGTTGAAGCCTTGGCAACCCTTGTCTTGATGAAAATCAAGATCTTTAATTTTAAAGACAAAAGAAGGTGCTACATTCTACAAAACGTGCTGAATTAATTTCAGAATATTTTGACAGATAACAGCGAAAAAACACTTTTCCTGATGACATATATTGATAAAAATATCAAAAAATGTCGAATATATACAACGCTTTACAAGAGCGAATTTTAGTCTTAGATGGTGCCATGGGTACCATGTTGCAAGCTTATAAATTTACAGAAGAAGATTTTAGAGCAGAACGTTTTAAAAACTACCCAACTTCTTTGCAGGGTAATAATGATTTATTGTCTATTACCCAACCAGAAGCTATAAAAACCATTCATGGTAAATATTTTGAAGCGGGTGCAGATATCATAGAAACCAATACATTTTCTGGTACAACAATTGCCATGGCAGATTACCAAATGGAGGATTTAGTCTATGAATTAAACTATCAATCGGCTAAAATTGCCAAAGAAGTTGCAGACGAATTTACTCTCAAAGAACCCCATAAACCTCGTTTTGTAGCAGGTTCTATAGGGCCAACAAACAGAACAGCAAGTATGTCTCCAGATGTAAATGATCCAGGTTATAGAGCTGTAACATTTAACGATTTAAGAATCGCATATAAACAGCAAGCCGAAGCTTTAATTGATGGAGGAGTTGACCTGTTATTGGTAGAAACTGTTTTTGATACTTTAAACGCAAAAGCAGCATTATTTGCTATTGAAGAAGTAAAGGAAGAAAGAAATATCAACATTCCTATTATGTTAAGTGGCACTATTACAGATGCTTCTGGTAGAACATTGTCTGGGCAAACCGCAGAAGCTTTTTTGATTTCTGTTTCTCATATTCCTTTATTATCTGTCGGATTTAATTGTGCTTTGGGCGCTAATTTATTGCAACCTCACTTAGAATCCATCGCGAATAAAACAGATTTTGCCATTTCTGCACATCCCAATGCTGGTTTGCCAAATGCTTTTGGTGAATATGACGAATCTCCAGAAGAAATGGGAGAGCAAATAGAAGAGTATTTAAAGAAAGATTTAATTAATATTATTGGTGGGTGTTGCGGAACTTCGCCAGAGCATATTCGTGTAATTGCTAATATTGCAGCAAAATATAAACCACGTGAAGCTGTCATCTTGAGCGCAGTCGAAAGGTCTTATTAAAATGATAGAAAGAAGATGAAAGTAAAACAAACTAAATATATGCATTTGTCTGGTTTAGAACCTTTAGTTCTAAACGAAAACAGCAATTTTATAAATGTTGGAGAACGAACAAATGTAGCGGGATCTAAAAAATTCTTACGTTTAATAAAAGAAGAGAAATTCGATGAAGCTTTAGATGTTGCAAGACATCAAGTTGATGGAGGTGCACAAATTATCGATATTAATTTTGATGATGGTTTGATTGATGGAAAAGAAGCCATGGTACGTTTCTTAAATTTAATTGCTGCTGAGCCAGATATTTGCAGAGTACCAATGATGATTGATAGCTCTAAATGGGAAATCATTGAAGCAGGTTTGCAAGTTGTGCAAGGAAAATGTATAGTAAACTCCATTTCATTAAAAGAAGGTGAAGACAAATTTATTTGGGAAGCAAAGCAAATAAAACGCTACGGTGCTGCGGTAATTGTCATGGCTTTTGATGAAGTTGGGCAAGCAGATAATTATGAACGTAGAATAGAAATAGCCAAACGTTCTTATAAAATATTGGTAGACATTGTCCACTTTCCATCCGAAGATATTATTTTCGATTTAAATATATTTCCTGTTGCGACAGGGATGGATGAGCATAAAAGAAATGCCATCGATTTTATTGAAGGAACCAGATGGGTGCGAGAAAATTTACCCAATGTTTCCGTGAGTGGTGGTGTTAGCAATGTATCTTTTTCATTCAGAGGAAATAATGGCGTTCGAGAAGCAATGCATTCCGTGTTTTTGTATCACGCTATTCAGGCAGGTATGAATATAGGAATTGTAAATCCTGCTTTGTTAGAGGTTTATGATGACATTCCTAAAGATTTATTAGAACGGGTAGAAGATGTTATTCTTGACAGAAGAGAAGATGCTACCGAAAGGTTGTTAGATTTTGCAGAAACTGTAAAAGGCTCTAAAAAAGAAGCAGGTGCAGATCTATCTTGGAGAGAAAAATCTTTACAAGAAAAAATTACACATGCTTTAGTGAAGGGAATTGATGCTTTTATCATAGAAGATGTAGAGCAAGCAAGGCAAGAAGCTTCTGCACCAATTGAAGTCATCGAAGGGCATTTAATGATCGGTATGAACGTGGTTGGAGATTTATTTGGTGCAGGAAAAATGTTTTTGCCACAGGTGGTAAAATCGGCAAGAGTAATGAAAAAAGCAGTGGGGTATTTAAATCCTTTTATAGAGGAAGCAAAAAAAGCCCCCTCCGCCCTCAAAGGGGGAACTTCTCAGCAGACCAAAAAAATAGATTATAGAAAACTTGCGGACCCAATCTTATATGATAGATTGAAAGAATTTGCTAAAGAAATGCGAAACAAACCAACAGAAGCAGAAAAAATGCTTTGGAATGTTTTAAGTAATAAACAATTAGATGAACATAAATTTAGAAGGCAGCATATAATAGGTCCATATATTACAGATTTTATTTGCTTAAAATTAAAGTTAGTTATTGAAATAGATGGACTAATACATCAATTACCAGAAAATAAAGAAAATGATAAACAACGAACAGAATGGTTAGAAAGTAAGGGGCTTTCTGTTGTTAGATTTACAAATGAAGATGTTTTATTTAATTTAGATAAAGTTATAGAAGTTATTCGCAAAAATGCGCAAGTTCCCCTTTCGGGGGCGGAGGGGGCAGGTAAAATTTTAATGGCGACTGTAAAAGGTGATGTGCATGATATTGGTAAAAATATTGTGAGTGTTGTTTTGGGTTGCAATAATTACCAAATTGTAGATTTAGGGGTCATGGTGCCACCAGAAAAAATCATTGAAACGGCAAAAAGAGAAAATGTTGATGTGATTGGTTTAAGCGGATTAATTACTCCTTCGTTAGATGAAATGGTTTATTTAGCCAAAGAAATGGAACGACAAAATTTTAAAATTCCTTTACTTATTGGTGGCGCAACCACATCTAAAGCGCATACTGCTGTGAAAATTGATACCCAATATAAAAACGCGGTAGTTCATGTAAATGATGCTTCGAGAGCTGTGACTGTGGTGGGTGATTTATTGAATAAGAAAACGAGCCATTTATATGTTGCAAAATTAAAAAAAGATTACGACGAATTTAGAGTTAAGTTTTTAAAGCGAGGAAAGGAAAAATCATACATTTCAATTGAAGAGGCGCGCAGGAGAAAATATAAAATTGATTGGAAAATGACTGAAATTAAAAAGCCAAAAGAGCTGGGGATTCAGGTTTTAAAGCAATTAAGTTTAAAAGAATTAGTGCCTTTTATAGATTGGAGTCCGTTTTTTAGAAGTTGGGATTTACACGGTAAATATCCATCTATTTTAACAGACAATATTGTTGGAGAGCAGGCAACGCAACTTTTTGAAGATGCTCAAAAAATGATGCAAGAAATCATTGCAAAACAGCTTTTAAAGCCAAAAGCAGTTTTTGGTCTGTTTGAAGCCAATACTGTAAATGATGATGATATTTCTGTTCAGAAAAAAGGAAAAGAAGTAGCCGTTTTTAGAACTTTACGTCAGCAATTAAAAAAGCGACCAGGCATTCCTAATATTGCTTTATCAGATTTTATAGCTCCAAAAGAAACAGGCAAAACAGATTATATGGGTTCTTTTTGTGTGGCAATTTTTGGGGCACAAGAATTGGCAGACAGTTATAAAGATAAAGAGGACGATTACAATGCGATTATGGCACAAGCCATTGCAGATAGATTTGCAGAAGCATTGGCCGAATATTTGCACAAACAAATTAGAACCAAACATTGGGGTTATGATGCAGATGAAGGTTTAACCAATGAAGATTTGATTAAAGAAAATTATAAAGGAATTCGCCCGGCACCGGGGTATCCAGCATGTCCGGATCATTTAGAAAAAGAAACAATTTGGGATTTGCTACAAGTAAGAGAAAACATAGGGGTTACGCTTACAGAAAGCTTGGCAATGTGGCCAGCAGCAGCGGTATCTGGTTATTATTTTGCGAATAAAGAAGCCAAATATTTTGGTTTAGGGAAAATTACGAACGATCAAGTGACTGATTTTGCAGAGCGAAAAGGAATTACAAAAGAGAAAGCAAGAAAGTGGTTGCATCCAACTCTGGCTGAAGAATAATTTATAGACCTCACAGGTTTTTAAAACCTGTGAGGTCTGCGATATATAATTATGTTACAAGGTTTCAAAAGCCTTGAATGTATTTAAAAAAGAAAATTCGTCAAAGAAAAAGTCGGTCATTACGAGGAAGAATGAGGCAGCAATATCCAGTTAAAAAGGAAAATTGCTTCACTGTATTCGAAATTAAGTTGGCAAATAAGTTGCGTTAGCGATTGCAATGGCATCCTTTTTATGCTGACTCATTTTAGTGTCATCAGGATTTTAAAAATACTTTCTGATAAAAAAAGCAAATGCTGAATTGTATTTGGCATAAAAAGATATAATGGAAAGCGCGACCTTTTTAGGGAACGCCCTAATAAAATAAATTAATAACAGAAAATAACCCACAACAGTTTCCCTCCTTTGGAGGGATTAAGGGAGGCTTATGAAAATTACAGATCACATTAAAAAATCGAACGGAAAAACATTATTTTCTTTTGAAATAATTCCGCCCAAAAAAGGAAAAAATATTCAGGAATTATACAACAATATTGATCCTTTAATGGAATTTAATCCACCTTTTATAGACGTAACCACTTCGAGGGAAGAATATGTGTATATAGAAAAAGAAGGTTTATTAGATAGAAAACTTACAAGAATGCGACCAGGAACTGTGGGTATTTGTGCAGCAATAAAACACAAATATAATGTTGATACTGTGCCCCATGTGTTGTGTGGAGGTTTTACAAAAGAAGAAACAGAATACTTGCTGGTAGATTGTCATTATCTAGGAATTGATAATGTAATGGCGTTAAGAGGAGATGCGATGAGTCATCAAAAATATTTTGAAGCTTCAAATGGAGGTCATAAATATGCAAAAGATTTAGTTACTCAAATTCAGAATTTAAATTGTGGAAAATATTTACATGATGTAATGGAAGCGACCAATAAAGCAGATTTTTGTATTGGTGTTGCTGGGTATCCTGAGAAACACTTGGAGGCGCCTTCTTTACAAACCGATTTAAAGCGTTTAAAAGAAAAAGTAGCTGCAGGCGCAGATTATGTGGTAACGCAAATGTTTTTTGACAATCAGAAGTATTTTGAGTTTGTAGAGGCTGCAAAAAAAATGGGGATTCATATTCCTATAATCCCAGGGATTAAGCCAATTGCTGTGCAACGACATCTGCAATTATTGCCACAGGTTTTTAGAATCGATTTGCCAGAAACTTTAATTCATAGTGTAGAAAGTTGTAAAACGAGTAAAGAGGTTCGTCAAGTGGGGATAGAATGGGCAATTCAGCAATCTAGAGAATTATTAGCGGCAGGCGTTCCAGTTTTACATTATTATTCTATGGGTAAAAGTGATAATATTCAGGCAATTGCGAAAGAGTTGTTTTAAAATAAAAGTGTTTTTCAATTTTAAAAGTTGAGTTTTGGTTTTAATTACGAGTCTTGATACAGGTGTGTTTTACTTTTTTGTGATGGGAATTACAGGGGATAAATTTCTAAAAATAAGTTAAATTGAAACTATTTTTTTAAGCAACATTCTAGCTGTCAGCATAAGAACTATTGATAGATACATAGTAAAAAGCAATTTTTGTAAAATATTGAGCAAACATAAAAAGACTACTTTTGTAATCTTAAACGAAATAACAATTTAAAATAGATATAAAATGGCATTAGAAATCACAGACGCAAATTTTGACGAAGTAGTATTACAATCAGACAAACCAGTATTGGTAGACTTTTGGGCAGCTTGGTGCGGACCTTGTAGAATGGTAGGGCCAATTGTAGATGAAATTCACGCTGAATATGAAGGAAAAGCAATTGTAGGTAAAGTTGATGTAGATGCTAATCAAGAATTTGCTGCTAAATATGGTGTTCGTAACATACCAACTGTTTTAATCTTTAAAAACGGAGAAGTGATTGATAAGCAAGTAGGAGTTGCTCCTAAAAAAACCTATACAGGTAAGATTGATGCTGCATTATAGAAGTATTCATTTTTTATAATAGTATAAAGGTTTAACGGATGTTAAACCTTTTTTGTTTTGTAGGGAACAGATTATTTATATTTAAAAGTGTATTGTAATACTAATTTTAAAAAAATATTGGGAGTGTAATTTAAACTCTGTCTGATAATTTTTCCGTTTTAAAATTAGTTTTTTATAAGGTATTCGTTAGGCTGAGCACAGCCGAATATTAAAAACTCTCTACTTTCCCCAATTACACTCCTTTTAAAACCCAAACCCAAACCCAAACGGTCGTTTTTCCCCCTTATTCTTAGCAATGGATCAGTCAACAAGGCATATAGCGTTGGCCTATACCGAAACACGGCACAGGTCGGCATGGCATATGGTTAGTTATTGGTAATAGTTTTTTAGTTTTCTGCAAATGTTATTAATGGTATTATATGTCCATTGTCAGCTTCTCTTAATGCTATGATATACTCTTTTCTTGTTGCATCTAGGCTAACCATATTTGACTGGTGCCAGCTGAAAATTTCTTTTCCGAAAATAGATTCAATAATTATATCAGCCATCATTCTTGAGTGTCTACCATTTCCATTGGGAAAGCAGTGAATTGCTACGATTCTATGTTTAAATCTAATAGCAATTTCTTTAGGTGGATAAGTCTTGTTAGTTAACCAATATTTAGTGTCATCAATTAGATTTTTCAGTTCTATTCCGATTTGAGTCCATTTTATTCCAATGTTTTTGTCAGTCTTTCTAAATTCACCTGCCCATTTCCAAACATCGCCGTACATTTTTTTGTGTAAATCTTTTATAAACTTTTCAGTCAATATTTTTTCAGGTTTTAAATTAGCTCGAATAGTCCATTCTACAGCATTTTCAATATTTAACTGTTCAAATTCATCGAGTTCTTTTTGAGTTGTTATTAATTTTATTTTTAGACCTTCTTTTTCGTCTTCATCTAAAGGTGTTTGGCCATCTGCGTATTTTAAATCTAATCCCATAATGACTTTCTCATTTCCCTTTTTATTTCATTAGCCAAGTCATTTATGGAATGTTCAATTTTATCTTCACTGATTCCTTGGTCCTCTAATTTCATATTTTGATTGGTCCTTAAAACAATTTTTCGGGCCAGTTTTTCAGCCTTTAAGTTGATTAGACTTTCGATGGTCCCATCTTTAGGAATAAAACCATATATAAACTTCATATTCAAGGCATTGCCAACATCCTTTAGTTTGTTTATAGTTATCTGACCTGTAGCTTCACGTTCTTCGATTTTTTGAATAGCTCCTTTAGTCAAGTCAAGTTTGGTCCCTAATTGGTCTCTTGTCATATTAAGAGTGGTTCTAATAGTATTTACCCATCCTTTTTGTGGGACCAGGATCATTCCTGCATCTTTAAAATAAGCCAGTTTTTGGTCTAATTGTTCTACGAGTAGTTTTTTCTTGTTTCTCATTCGTCAATATTTTATACATATAAGTATGTAAATCAAAACAAAAGTATACAAATATGTATAAATATACAAAAAAAGAATACTTATGTGTATTCTTTTATGTAAATAATCATACACATATGTATGAATAAATTAGTCTAAAAGGTTCTCGTTTAAATTAAAGCCAACGTTTAGTATATGAAAAGTAGGCGATTACGAAGCACCAAACTTTGGGCTAAGCACGAACTTTGATACGAGTTCAAAGCTATGAATTTAGGAGTGTTTCGCCTATTTTTTATATGCAGTGTGTGCCCAGTATGGGCATCTTTTATTTAGCGAAAGGTAAATAATGAATCTACAGGGTGTAAGCCCCTTATGCACAGGAGTAACCCTTCGACTTCGCTCAGGACAGGCTTCTTGAAGCATTAGTAAGTGGCAATGGTGGTAACTGCGAAGTTACATCTGAAGAAAGCGAGACTATAAAACTCGGTACTGACCCTTCGACTACGCTCAGGACAGGCCAAGCAGAAATCCTACCTGCCTGGCTGCCGGCAGGCACATAGGCATATTTACTTGGGTAAGCAAACAGATCATTGTAACGCTCAAAAGAGTAATAAAAAGCGACCACACCTCCAGCTTCAATTAGCCAATAAAGATTTAGATGTGATCGATGAGTATGTTTTGATAGAAAAATAGGTACATCGTTGCGGCCCTAGTTGTAAAAAAGGAGTTTTAATCACGCTGTTAACATTCGATGGTAGAGGTCCTCCAAAAGCGTATAACAAGATAGCAATACGTAAAAAATTGAAATACAAATAGTAAAGAAATGGCAATGTGCCCGTAGTATACTAGTGTCTAAACTCAAAAAAATGAGCCCTAAAACACGCTCTAAAAGGACTAAAAATTTAAAAAACGCATTATACATAGCTCGTATGTACTAGAAATATTGAAAACGCGCTCTTTTCTCCAATCACACTCCTTTTAAAACCCAAACCCAAACCGTCGTTTTCCTGCCTTATTCTTAGCAATGGATCGGTCAACAAGGCACATAGCGTTGGCCTATACCGAAACACGGCACAGGTCGGCACGCCATATGCTTCGTGATTGGCAATAGTTTTTTAATTTTAACATAAAATTGTAAGATTGTTTCGTTTATTTCGTTTAATATTGTATAAAACTATATTGAAACAGCGACAATGGAAACTTTTAAGAAAATCAATAGGCCTTCGAAAGATGAGCAAAAATTAGCAATAGAATCCTATGATGCTTTGGCTTCTGTAATAGAACAATTGAAGTCGGAAAATCCAGAGATAGAAATTGAAGAAACTCAAGAAAAAATTAAAATTCCTTTAAGTGCTTTAAAATTTCTTGGTGAAATATTAAAAGCAATGAGCCAAGGAAAGCCTTTTTCACTTGTCCCAGTTGCGACAGAGATCACAACTCAAAAAGCTGCTGAAATTTTAGGTTGTTCAAGACCTCATTTAGTTAAACTTCTTGAAGAAGGTGAAATTGAATTCACTAAAGTTGGTAAACATAGAAGGGTTAAATTTGAAGATGTTATGAAACATAAAAAGAGCATGAAGAAAATTCAGAAACAGCATATTATTGATATGATGAAGTCGGATGAAGAATTAGGTTTATATGATTCATAGTGTTAGATTTAAATGTGTCCTAGATACAAATGTTATTTATCCAATTGAGATTAGAGATTTACTTTTCTGTTTTGCATATTATGATATGTTTACTCCAAAATGGAGTGAGCATATTTTTGATGAATGGAAAGACATAATGTCGAGAAAAGGTGTAAGCTTAGAGGAATCAAGTAAAAGAGCTAATAGAGCAAATCAAGCATTCCCTGATGCTTTGGTTAATAATTATTCGGGTTTAATCAGTAGCCTTAAACTACCAGACCCTAAAGATAGACACGTTTTGGCAGCTGCTATTAAGACAAATGCAAATGTTATTGTTACAAACAACATTAAGGATTTTCCAAAAGAATATTTAGCATCTTTTGGTTTAACAGCAAAAACTGCTGACGACTTTCTCACAGATATCGTTGATTTAAATCCAGATCTGGCTGTCAAAGCTTTTAAAGAGCTAGTTTTGAATAGAAGAAATCCTGATTTGGATGAGTTTCAAGTTTTGGATATATTAAGAAATCGAGGATTAAAAGATACTGCTGATTTTCTACATACTCAGTTATAGTTAAATTGTTGCCAACAATTGTATATCCTCATTGCTGTGATATCGCATATAGCTATAATTGTTATTATTTTTTCTTTTTTAAATCTTTCTGTAACTTTGTACGCTTTTTGAATGCGATACCATCAGTTCGATTTTTCGGTTTCATTTAAAAACTAAGAAAAACAGTACTTTAGATGAATGGTTTTTTCTTACTTGCCCATATCACAAATACATCACCCCTATTTTTTTTCAAAATTACACTCCCGAATCTAAATTATCATGAATCGTAATCCAGCTTTGTTCACCTAATATGAAGATTGGTAAAAAGCTAATTATTAGAAGACTAATTGATATTATAAGTTCTTTTTTCATTAGTTTTATTTGCATAGAACGTATATTGTATGGCGCCGTATCCCGAAGGTTATGCATTATACACCTTGCTAGTTGCTTTTGTTTTTGAGTTTTACGCTAACATGAATTTCTCGTCCAAATGACAAATCACCGTAGACTTCTTTTAGCTTTATATATTTATCTATGCCTTGATTTAATAAAAAAGCACTGATTTCACACCTTGAAAGATGAGCCGATTTTCCAGTATGTTTATTTTTAACATAGTTAGAAAATTCATTTACCAAAAATTGTTCGATTGGGTAACCAGCTTGTAAACTAACTATTTCAAACCCTTCACCCTGAAGAAGTTTTTGTATCGAATCGAATTGAAAATAATGCAAGTGCTGTGGTGGGCAAAACCATGTGTTTTTAGTATAACTATTCTTAATTAAAAAATCTTGAAATGAAGAATAGTCGTTTGGCACATCGATATACAGCAAAGTTTCCTCATCCATTATGTCCTTAATAAGCTTAAGTGTTGAAGTTGGTGAAATAACATGCTCAAGGACATTTTTTAGAAGAATAATAGAATGCTTTTGTTCTTTTTGTTTTACTTCTTTTAACAAGTTCTCTAACTCACCTTTGACAAAGTGATTTTTAAGATTGGGATTGTGGGTCATGATACCAAATTCAGAATAATCGAAACAATTAACATCCCAATTGTTTTTTAGAAAAAAATTACTTTAATACCCTTCGCCACAACCAACATCAAGAATCGATTTCCGATTGGAATTAGGGAAAGTTCTTGAAAATAGTCGCTGCAACACCTTACAATCACTCGCAAAGTATTCAAGTTCAATGTCTGAATAATTTTTAGCATATTGACCAGAATCTTTCTGGTAGTATTCATTCTTATAAAATGTACTCAGTTCCTTTTTACTAGGCATTGGTTCAACTGAGAAGTAATCATATTTGTCATGTTTTTTTAATTCAAAATTTTTCATAATTTTAGTTTTAATTGTAACTAACAATTATATACCCTCATTGCTGTGATATCGCATATAGCTATAATTGTTATTATTTTTTCTTTTTTAAATCTTTATGTACCTTTGTATGCTTTTTGAATGCGATACCATCAATTCGATTTTTCGGTTTCATTTAAAAACTAGCAAACACAGTACTTTAGACGAATGAGTTTTTCTTATTTGCTCATATCACAAATACATCCTCCATATTTTTCCTCAAAACTACTAGCAATATTTTAATAATCTTTACGGGTTTCCGTATTCTCGTCATTTTTTTTAAAAAAAAATTAAAATTTTGGATACACTTGCGTCCCAAGATCAGAAAAACCGAAGAGAAGAGAAAAGAAGAGAAGACTGTTGCTAAAAATCAAATAGTTTCATTGAAATTGTAAATTTTATAAACAATCTATTTCTGGATTTATAGATGCTCTTTAAAGTTTATTTCTTCTTAATTATGGTAATTACACCCATTGAATTATTTTTTGATTTATTGAAATTAAAAAGAATTGACATCGCATTGATGATGGTCATTTTTTTAATAAAAAGGAAGCGAAAAAGAAACCATGTATTACGGCATTAGATGTCTAAAGGGTAGTAAGGGTATATTTAATAGTGAAATAAAAAGGAAATAAAATTGAATTTAGCTAGTTATGTTGTTATTTGTAAGCCATAACTTTTAATTGATGTCTTAAATTACCTATACATTTCCACAACATTACTATTTCCTTTTTTATATTTGTTAATATTATTATCATGATATTTATTCATCAAAAGATGTTTTTTAGTAGCTTTCTTTAGTTTAGAGTTTAAATATGTATATTATTTGTTGTGTTCAATTAAATTACATTTAAAAGAAATATGTTTAACTTGCACTATAAAAATGAATCCCTTGTTTTGATAAAGTAAAAATATCTTAATATTGATTATTTAAAATAATTTATATTAAAGTATTTAGGTAAGTTATAATTTTATTAGAAATAAAGGAAAATAGTAATGGAATCATTCATACAGCGTTTAACTTTCGACAATCTTTATGTAATATCCATACTTTCTCTCATTGGATCTTTTATAATGGTAACTATTTTAATTCCTAAAATAAGAGAAATTCTTCATAGTAGAGATTTAGTTGATTTGCCACCTGAAAGGAGTTCGCATAAAATTTCCACGCCTACAATGGCCGGTGTCTCATTTTTTCTGACCATATCTTTTGCTTTTATTTTTATTAAAAATTGGGATGTCGACGGCATTGGTATAAATTTGCTAGGGGCATTGGCTTTAATGTTCGCTGTAGGATTAAAGGATGATTTAGTAATTTCTGCACCCAGAGCTAAAGTAGGGGCAGAGTTGATTGCTATTTCTTTTGTAATTTTTTGTGCTTGTTATAAGATAACTTCTTTAGAGGGGTTTTTAGGGATTGAAGGTATTCCGCCGATTGTATCGTATATTTTGGTTACGATAGTTATGCTAACCATTATAAACTCGTATAATTTAATAGACGGTATCGATGGTTTGGCCTCTGTTATCGGAATTGCTATTTTTAGTATTTATGCATTTCTATTTTATGCAGCAGGTATTTATTTTTATTTTTTGTTTTGCTTAAGTTTAATAGGTATTTTACTTGCTTATCTTAGATACAATGTGTCTCTTACAAAAAAAATATTTATGGGAGATACAGGTTCTTTAATAATGGGTTTCTGCATCGCCGTTTTTTCCTTAAAGTTTTTAACAATGGATATTTCTTTATTGTCTGAATATTCTTTTGTTGCAGAGAATAAACTTATTGTTATTAGCGGAATCTTTTTTATTCCTGGTTTTGATACTCTAAGAGTCATTGGAGTTCGTTTACTTAAAAAAAGCAGTCCTTTTTATCCCGATAGAAATCATATCCATCATATATTAATAGATTCAGGGCTCACGCATTTTAAAGCGAGTTTGTTTTTATGCTGTCTTAATTTTTTAATAGCGGTCTCAATTATATACATGTCTACCTATTTTAATAGTTTTCAAATGTTGGGGATTTCGATTTTCTATTTTATCTTCTTTTTAGGGCTATTTTACAAGCTGAAAGCGAATATTGGAAAAAAAAATAGTTTTAAACATTTAATTTCAGCAATTCAAATTTTATTTTAACCACTCTAACAAATACCTTATTTTCGTAAAATAAAAATTTACATCCAAAAGTATGAAAGCATTATGAATAAGATAATTTTTTTTGAATTAAATGAGGTTCCAATTCGAGTTTTTCAATATTACATGAAGATGAGGCCAAACTCTTGGCTGGCTAAGAATTATCCCAAATTTAAGAAATACGAAACGATAACTGAAAATAAAGGACATCTTTCTCCTTGGAACACTTGGCCAACATTACACAGAGGGGTGCCAAGTCATCAACATTTTGTTTCCGATTTTAATCAAAATCTTACCGAAGTTGATAAAGAGTTTCCTCCAATATGGGACATCTTATCAAGTAATCGCATAAAGACAGGTGTTTTTGGGTCTTTACATACGCAAACGGTACCAAAAAATACAGAAAATTATGATTTCTATATACCTGACGTGTTTGCTCCAAATCACGAATGTTTCCCAAAGGATATCGAATTATTTCAGAAAATTAATTTAAATCTATCAAGAAAATCAGGGCGTAATGTTGATAACGCTTTACCGTACGGTGAAATCTTGGCTGGACTTGTACAAATTACAAAATTCGGATTTAAACTAGATACGATGACTAGTGTGGCTAAGCAATTGGTAGAAGAAAAAATTGATCCTTGGAAAAATGTAAGAAGGAGAACATTTCAAGCAGTTTTATCTTTTGATGTGTTTTTTAAACAGTTAAATGATAAAAAACCTGATTTTGTTACTTTTTTTACCAACCATGTAGCGTCTAGTATGCATCGATATTGGGCGGCACTTTTTCCTGATGAATACGAAAATTTAGACTATGATGGTGAATGGATACGCACCTATAGTAACGAAATACTTTTTTCTATGGATCATACGGATAAGATGTTAAAAAAACTATCAAAGTTTATTGATAAAAATCAAGAGTATAAATTGATCATTACTTCTAGTATGGGGCAAGAAGCTATTGAATGCGAACCTACAGAAACACAAGTCATTATTGCAGATGCTGAAAAGTTTATGAAGATGTTGGGTATTAATGCGCCCAGCCAATATAAAAAAATGCCGGCAATGGTGCCACAATTTAATTTTATACTACAGGAGGGTAGTGTAGAAATTTTTGAAGAAAATCTAAAAAAGTTGACCATTAATGGTGAAAAGATTAACTACCGAAAGAAAGACGATAACTATTTTTCAATAGATATTGTATTACGCAACGTTAAAAAAATAAATGTTAGTCTAGGTGCTGTTCATTTTAGTTTTGAAGATAGTGGGCTAGAGAACTTAATCATTGATGATAAATCTTCTTGTACGGCTTATCATATTCCAGAAGGGCATTTGTTTTCTTATCACCCTAAAAACGAGATTTCAAATTTTGTTAAAGAACAATTACCTACTTGCGATATTCTTCCGATCGTAATGAATAATTACGGAATAAAAACAAAAGAATATATGAATAAGACAAGCTATAGTAATCTATAATTGCCACAATGAATAAAATTTTGCATCGTAGAATTTATAGAGAATCCATAATTTTTGCTACTAGAGGATTTATTTTAGGTTTATCATTTGCTAACTTTTACATAAAAATACAGAAGCCATTTAACTTATAGTCTTATTTTAGTAAACCATTAAAATAATAGTTCTAAATATATGATTTTATGCGTTCAGTTTCAGTTTAGACGAAATAAAAAAGTAGATATTACAACACAATTAATAAATTAAATAGTTTCTAAAATTAGTTTTAAATAGTAGAAAATAAGATGTTACATAATAAATCGATATTAATTACTGGCGGTACAGGTTCTCTTGGTAAAGCTTTAACCCACCATATTTTAAAAAAATGGCCAGGTGTAAAACGATTGGTCATTTTCTCGAGAGATGAACAAAAACAATATGAAATGGAGCAGGATTATCCTGTAGCTAAATATCCACAAGTACGATTTTTTATTGGGGATGTAAGAGATCGAGAGCGTTTAGTTAGAGCTTTTTCGGGTATTGACTATGTAATTCATGCGGCTGCAATGAAACATGTACATATTGCAGAATACAATCCTGACGAATGCGTAAAAACAAATGTAGGAGGAGCTGAAAATGTAATTCAAGCCGCACTTCAAACACAAGTTCAACATGTTGTTGCGTTGTCTACAGATAAAGCATGTGCTCCCATTAATTTATATGGTGCTACAAAGTTAACTTCCGATAAATTGTTTGTTGCCGCGAATAATATCCGAGGACAAAACAATATCAAGTTTTCTGTAGTGAGATATGGAAATGTCATGGGTTCTAACGGATCTGTTATTCCTTTTTTCTTAAAAAAGAAAGAAGAGGGTGTGCTACCAATTACCGTAAAGGAAATGACAAGGTTTAATATCACTTTGCAAGGAGGAGTAGATATGGTGCTGCATGCTTTGAAAACTGCGTGGGGAGGTGAAATTTTTATTCCTAAAATACCCTCCTATAAAATTATGGATATTGCTAAAGCCATAGGACCTGATTGCGAACATAAAGTTATTGGGATTCGTCCAGGAGAGAAAATCCATGAAGAAATGATTACCTCATCAGATTCCTTTTTTACCTATGACATAGGTGAATATTTTGTGATACTTCCTCAAGCGACTATGTGGAATTTAAATGAATTTATATCAAATTTTAAAGCAAAATTGGTGCCTAGTGGGTTCGCTTATAATTCGGGAACAAATACGGAATGGGAAACAGTAGATTCTCTGCGGACTTTAATTAAGGAACATGTAGACCCTAATTTTAAAGTGTAAACTATGAAAGCAATACCTTACGGACGCCAAAATATTACTGAAGAAGATGTAAAAGCTGTCGTTGAAACTTTAAAGTCAGATTATTTAACGCAGGGTCCTAAAATTGCAGCGTTTGAAACTGCATTTGCTAAATATATTGGAAGTAAATATGCCATAGCACTGGCAAATGGAACAGCTGCCTTGCACTTATGTACATTAGCCTTAGGGGTTAAAGAAGGAGATAAAGTAATTACAACACCGATTACTTTTGCCGCGTCTGCCAATTGTGTGCGCTATTGTGGCGGAGAAGTCGTTTTTTCTGATATTGATCCAGAAACTTATTTGTTAGATATTGATAAAGTTAGAACACTTTTAGAAGCTTCACCAAAAGGCACGTATAAAGGAATTATTCCTGTAGATTTTGCAGGTAGAGCAAATAACTTAGAGGCTTTTAGAGCATTAGCCGACCAGCATGACCTTTGGATCATTGAAGATGCTTGTCATTCACCAGGAGGAAGTTTTAAGGATAGTAATCATAAGACTCAAAATTGCGGCAATGGAAACTATGCCGATTTAGCTATTTTTTCATTCCACCCAGTCAAGCATATTGCTTCAGGAGAAGGTGGCATGATTACCACTAATGACGAAAAGCTATATCAAAAACTATTGCAATTAAGAACACACGGTATTGTAAAAAATAATAATGCGTATACGAATTCAATTGCATTGGCTGGTGGTAAAGAAACCTACCCTGGTTGGTATATGGAAATGCAAAATTTAGGATTTAACTACAGGCTTACAGATTTTCAAGCTGCATTAGGGTTAAGTCAACTTTCAAGGTCAGATAAAGGTATTGAAAAACGTAGAGAAATTGCTTCAAATTATTTTGATGCTTTTAAAAATAAATCCTTTATTAAAGGACAATCGGGGGTTATTGAGGGGCATGCTTATCATTTATATGTTATAGAGGTTCAAGACCGATTAGGCTTGTATAATCATTTAAGAGATAAAAATATCTTTGCTCAAATTCATTATATTCCCTGCCATTTAATGCCTTATTATCAGCAGTTTGGATGGAAAGAAGGAGATATGCCAAATGCAGAAAATTATTATAAGCATTGTATTAGTTTGCCAATGTATCCAATTTTAACAGATGAAGAACAAGCTTATGTGATTGATTCTATAAATTTATTTTACAGTGAGAAATATTGAATTAGAATCTGAGCGTTTATTTTATAAAAGAGTTAATAAAGAACATATTTCAATGGATTATGTTCATTGGATTAATGATTCCGAAGTAAATATGTATCTTGAAACAAGCGGAGGTTATACCTTAGATCTTTTAAAGAAATATATTGAAAGTCAATATAAAAATGAAGTTTATTTTTGGGCAATTCACCTAAAAGGTTCTAAAAAGCACATTGGAAATATTAAGATAGATCCCATAAATATGAAAACAAAATCTGGAGAATACGGAATTCTAATTGGAGATAAGGAAAGTTGGGGAAAAGGGTATGCGAAAGAAGCTTCAAATACAATATTGAATTTTTGTTTTAAAGAGCTTAAATTATCAAAAGTTACACTGGGAGTCATTGAAAATAATAGATCAGCTGTTCAATTATATAAAAAAATAGGGTTTAAAATCGATGAAATTATCTCTGGAACTAAAGAATATAATCATACAATAAGTAATTCTTTAAGAATGTCAATCAATGGTTAAAAACTTAAATTCTAAACTTATTTTAGGCACAGTTCAGTTTGGGCTTGATTATGGTATTAATAATACCAATGGTCAAGTTAGTTTAGAGAGCAGTCATCAAATTTTACAACATGCTTTTAATCAAGGAATCCAAATTTTAGATACTGCAGAAGCTTATGGAAATGCTCATTCCGTAATCGGGACTTTTCATGAAAAAAACCCTGATAAAATATTTGAAATTATCACAAAATTACCACATCAATTTAACTCAAATATTAGTGATAAAGTTATTAGTTATTTAAACGATTTAAAGGTTACAAAATTACACGCCTTATTGTTTCATAGCTTTTTAAGTTATAAAGAAAATATCAATTATTTTGACGCGCTCATTCAACTGAAAAAAGCGGATAAAATAAAATATGTAGGTGTATCCGTGTACACAAATAAAGAAATTGAAGATGTTTTATTAAATGATGATGTAGATATTATACAGTTGCCATTTAATTTATTTGATAATATTTGTCAGCGAGGTACTATTTTAGAAAAAGCAAAATCAAAAGGAAAAATAATTCACACAAGATCAGCATTTCTTCAAGGATTATTTTTTAAGGATATAAATTCAAAAAATAAAATAGCACAAAATTTAAAAGAAGAACTTTTAGAAATATTAAAAATATCAAATAAGAATCAAATTTCTACGGCGCAATTGGCTTTAAATTATTGTTTGCAACAAACACTTATTGACAATGTTCTGATAGGTGTTGATTCATTAAAACAACTAGAACAAAATATAGAGTCCGTAAAACACAGCATAGACGCTGCCTTAATTGATCAAATAAATAAGATAAAAGTAGAAGATGTTCAATTATTAAACCCTTCTCTATGGAATTAAAAACGGTTTTAATATCGCAAGCAAGAATAGGTAGCACAAGATTACCCGGAAAAGTGTTAAAAGAAGTAAACGGACAATCATTACTTCAAATACATTTAGACCGGTTAAAAAAAAGCTCAAAAGTTTCAGAAATATTTGTAGCTACTACCATTAATCATCAAGATAAAGTCATTTTTGATAAAGCAAAAGAATGGGGTTACCAGGCTTTTAGAGGTTCAGAATCAAATGTTTTAGATCGTTTTTATCAAGCAGTAAAAAATAGTAATGCTGATTGGATTGTAAGAGTAACATCAGATTGCCCTTTATTAGATGCTAAATTGGTTGATGATATTATAAGTTTTGCTCATAATAATAAGTACGATTATGTATCAAACAGTTTATTAGAGCGTTTCCCAGATGGTCAAGATGTAGAGGTTTTTAAATTTTCGGCCCTAGAAAAAGCTTGGGAAAATGCAAACTTAAAATCAGATTTAGAACATGTAACACCTTATATTCGCAATAATGCGAATGGAAAAGGAGATAATGTGTTTAGCAGTAAAAATTTTGATTGCGAAAAAGATTTTTCTAAGATTAGAATGACTGTAGACGAACCAAGAGATTTTAATTTAATTGAATATTTAATTCAAAAATTAGGCACAGAGAAAACCTGGCTAGAGTACACTAATTATATTATTGACAATGATTTGATTTCAATGAATAATCAAATTATTAGAAACGAGGGGCTTTTAAAATCATTAAAAAACGACACAAATGGGTAAAGGACAAGATTTGTATACAAAAGCGAAAACACTTATTCCTGGAGGAACTATGCTGCTTTCTAAACGACCAGAAATGTTTTTGCCAGAACATTGGCCCGCGTATTTCTCTAAATCGAAAGGCTGTAAAGTTTGGGACTTAGATGGTAAAGAATATTTAGATATGTCAATTATGGGTATTGGAACCAATACACTTGGTTATGGCAATGATGAAGTAGATGCTGCAGTTATTGAAACTGTAAAGAAAGGAAATATGAGTACGTTAAATTGTCCAGAAGAAGCATATCTAGCAGAAAAACTGATAGAAATGAATCCTTGGGCAGATATGGTAAGGTTTGCACGAACTGGAGGTGAAGCCAATGCGATTGCTATTAGAATTGCAAGAGCTGCAGCCGGCAAAGACAATGTTGCTATCTGTGGTTATCATGGTTGGCATGATTGGTATTTATCTGCCAATCATAATGGAGGAGACGATTTGTCCTCTCATTTAATTCCTGGATTAAGCCCAAAAGGAGTGCCCAAAAATTTAAAAAATTCAGTATTCCCTTTTCATTATAACAATTATGAAGAACTTTTGGAAATTGTTGAAAACAACAATATAGGAGTTATTAAAATGGAGGTGATGCGGAATTTCGGACCTGAAAATAACTTTTTAGAGAAAGTTCGAGCATTAGCAACTCAAAAAAATATTGTTTTAATTTTTGATGAATGTTCTTCTGGATTTAGAGAAACATTTGGAGGGATTTTTCAAAAATTTAATGTAGAGCCTGATATGATTATGTTAGGAAAAACATTAGGAAATGGATATGCTTTAACAGCAGTTGTTGGAAAAAAATCTGTAATGGAAGCAGCACAAAATACTTTTATAAGCAGCACCTTTTGGACCGAAAGAATTGGTCCTACAGCTGCCTTAGCTACTTTAAAAGTAATGGAACGCATAGAGTCTTGGAAAACAATTACAAAAACAGGAAGTAAAATGCAAGATGGTTGGAAAAGACTAGCCCAAACCCACAATTTAGATATTACAGTTTCAGGGATTCCTGCAATGACTACGTATGGGTTTAATAGTGAAAATGCGGCTGCCTATAAAACATTGATTACCCAAGAAATGCTAAAAAAAGGTTTTTTGGCGAGTACCCAATTTTATGCTTGTATCAAGCATACAAACGAACATTTAGAAACCTATTTAGATGTGTTAGATACCATTTATGCAACAATAGCAAAATGCGAGTCAGGAACCTTACATATTAATGATTTATTAGAAGGACCTGTATGTCATTCAGGTTTTAAGAGATTAAACTAATTTACTCCAATGAATTCTTACAAAGTTTTAAATAACCAAAAATTTTTATTTAATGAGTACTCAATTGTACCCATTAGATATCAAGATCGTATGGATATTTTACATTGGAGAAATGAACAGGTATATCATTTAAGACAAGAAAAACCACTTACAGAGGAAGATCAAGAAAATTATTTTAACAAAATTGTAAACAACTTGTTTCATCAAGAAAAACCAAACCAAATCTTATTTTCGTATTTAAAAGATACTATTTGTATTGGTTACGGTGGTCTAGTACACATTAATTGGATCGATAAAAATGCAGAAATTTCTTTTATTATGAACACCAAATTAGAGAAAGAACAATTTTCAATGCATTGGAAAACATTTTTAAAATTGATTGAGCAAGTTGCATTTCATGAACTCAACCTTTATAAAATATTCACTTTTGCCTTTGATCTTAGGCCGCATTTATATGCACCCATCGAAGCGTCAGGTTTTGTGAAAGAAGCGATATTAAAAAAGCACTATTTTTTTAATGGATCCTATAAAGACGTCATTATACATAGTAAGTTTAATACAAATCATCATAAAGTAATTTAAAAGATGAAAAAGACATTCGTTATAACAGGAGCCAATCGAGGTTTAGGCAAATCATTTGTTGATGCCTTAATGAAAGAGGAAGATTGTTTTGTAATTTCCATCTCTAGAAGTATAAGTGACGAACAAAAAGAATATCCTTCAGAACGATTCTTTTTTTTACAAATTGATTTGTCTGCAGATGTTGTGGGAGAAAAAATAAAGGTTTTAAAAGATGTCATTGGCAATGAAGCAATCTATTTTATCAATAATGCAAGTATCATTGAGCCGATTGCAAAAATTTCGGAGTTACAGGAAGCGGCAATAGACAAAACTATTTCAGTGAATATAAAATCAACTATAATGCTAACGCAATATTTTCTAAAGAATTTTAATACAAACACATTAACGTTTGTAAACATAAGTTCAGGAGCTGCAAACAGCGCCATTCCTAATTGGTCTCTGTATTGTTTATCCAAAGCGAGTATTCAAATGTTTTTTAAGGTTGCTGAAACCGAATACAAACAACATCGTTTTTTTAACATAGATCCCGGAGTGATGGATACTGGGATGCAAAAAAGTATCAGAGAAAGTGATTTTCCTGATGTTGAAAACTTTAAAGAGTTAGAAAAAGAAGGGCAATTAAAAGCACCTATTATGGTAGCTAAAGACATACTTAAAACAATAGGAGTAATAGAATGAAAATAGCTGTTATTTCTGATATTCATGGCAATTATGATGCGCTTGTTGAAGTCTTAAAAAAGGCTAAGAAAGAAGGTGTGCAGCATCTCTTAATTTTAGGCGATATTGTTGGGTATTATTATCATCCGGATAAAATACTGAAAGCATTGTCTGAGTGGAGTTTTGATATGATAAAAGGAAATCACGAATATATTTTAGAAGATTTAATAGCGAATCCGAATTTAAAGGAATCTATTAGATTAAAGTATGGCAGTGGTCATAAAAATGCAATAGATAAGTTGTCTTTAGAACAGTTAAAATTTTTAAAAGATTTACCAGAAACAAGGTCTGTTCAATTTGATAAAACGTCTTTATTGATGTCTCATGGTAGCCCATGGTTAAATGATTATTATATTTACCCAGATGTTCATCAGGAAATCATAGAAAAATGTGATTCAGAACAGCATGATTTTGTTTTAATTGGGCATTCTCATTATCAATTTGCTGTTAAAAACACAAATAGTATTGTAATAAACCCAGGTTCTGTGGGGCAATCTAGACAAGCAGGAGGAAAAGCATCTTGGTGCATTATCAACACAGAAAATAAGTGTTTTCAAATGTTGTCAACAGCGTATAATGTTGAAAAATTAATTGATGAGGTTGCTAAGAAAGACTCAGATATTAAATATCTAACTCAGGTTTTAAAAAGAAATTAAAGAAGTATGGGTAAAACGTATAACATATTAGTAACAGGCTGTGGTGGAGATATTGGGCAAAGTATCGGGAAAATACTTTTAAAATCAACCTTCACCAAGAACTTATATGGTATTGATATTTCTGATAAAAATGCGGCTCAATTTATCTATCCTAATTTTTCTGTTGGTCTACCTTGTAAACATCCGGAGTATTTAAAAAATTTGGAGGTATTTATTGAAAAGAATGCTATTGATATACTAATTCCAATGTCAGAGCCAGAATTGCGTTATTTTTCAGAACAAAATCTATTGTATAAAATAGGGAATGCCAAAATGATAACAGCATCGGCATCAGCATTAGAAGTTGGTTTTGATAAATACAGAACTGTTCAGTTTTTAGAGGCAGAAGGGTTTCCTTTCCTAAAAACAGTTTTAGCCAAAGATGTAAAAGAGATAACATCTTTTCCGTTAATTTTAAAGTCTAGAAAAGGTTCAGGAAGCAAAGACATTTATAAAATTAATTCTTTTGATGAGTTTTTATTTTATACTAAAAACAATAAGGAAAACTATATCATTCAGGAGTTTGTAAATGATTATCAAGGAGAATTTACTTGTGGTTTGTTTAGAAGTAGTAAAGGTATAATCCGCTCTTTAATTTTTAAAAGAGAGCTTCTTGAAGGTCATAGTGTTTATGGCGAGGTTGTTGAAAATAATACAATTACTCATTTATTAGAAACGATTGCAGTAAAACTAGATCTTCGAGGTAGCATCAACGTACAGTTAAGAATTAAAGATAATGTGCCTAAAATATTTGAAATAAATCCACGATTTTCGAGTACAGTGTTGTTTAGACATCTTTTAGATTTTAAAGATCTAGAGTGGTCTATACAAGATATTTTAAAACAAGAAATTTCAACCTATAAAACACCAAAAATTGGTACACGATTTTATAAAGGTCATGAGGAATACATTTCCCAATTATGAAACTAACGAATATTATAGTATCGGAAAAAAAATGGAATAAAGATTTAATTTCTAAGTTAGAAAATCAATATAAGAATACTGACTGGATATTGATTGATCATAGAGATGACTTTACGTGTAATTTTTTAGGTAAACGAAAAATTGATAAAATTTTTATTCCACATTGGTCGTATATCATTCCAGAATCAATATACTCAAATTATGAGTGTATCGTTTTTCATATGACAGATTTGCCTTTTGGCAGAGGCGGAAGTCCACTACAGAATCTAATAGTAAGAGGACATAAAGAAACCCAAATATCAGCATTACGAGTAGTGAAAGAACTAGATGCAGGTCCAATTTATTTAAAAAGACCATTGTCTTTAACAGGAAGTGCTACAGAGATTTTTACAAGCGCTAACGACATGATAGAGCGGATGATTCTAGAAATTATAGCCAAGGATTTAAAACCAAAAAAACAAGCGGGTGAAATAGTCACTTTTAAAAGGCGTACCCCAAAAGAGAGTAACCTTAAAGAAATAGAAGATTTAGAAAAAGTATTTGATTATATAAGAATGTTAGATGCAGAAGGCTATCCTCATGCGTTTTTAGAGACTTCTGCCTTAAAATTTGAATTTACAAATGCGAATCAGAATACAGACGAAGAAATAATTACTGCACATGTTAGAATTTTTAAGAAATAAAAAGATAATGATTGTAGTGGCACATCCGGATGATGAGTTATTAGGACTGGGCGCTACAATGCATAAGTTAATTAGTGAATATAAGGTGCAAACACATGTTGTTATTCTTGGCGAAGGGATTACCTCTCGGTCTAATGATAGAGATGTAGATTTATGGAAAAAAGAGTTAGCAACACATAGAGAAAACATTCAAAATGCTCAAAAAGCAATAGGATATCATAGTAATAGTATTTTTGATTTTCCTGATAACCGGTTCGATGCTGTTGCCTTATTAGATATTATTAAGGTCATAGAAAAAGAAAAAGAAAGTTTTCAACCAGAAGTTATATTCACACATCATGGAGGCGATGTAAATATAGATCATCAGAGAACTTTTGAGGCTGTCATTACTAGTTGCCGACCTTTGCAAGATGAAAAAGTAAATACAATTATTACCTTTGAAACACCTTCTGGTACAGAATGGAGATCCCCTTCAGATCCAAAACATTTTTTACCGAATTTATTTTTTAGTATTGCAGAGAACAACCTAAATGCTAAAATAAAAGGCATGGAAAGCTATGAATTTGAGCGTCGGGAGTATCCGCATCCAAGATCTCCAGAGGCTTTAAAAATTCAGGCGCAAAGATGGGGCATAACAGTCGGTACTAAATTTGCAGAAGCTTTTTGCTTGATAAGATCTATAAATTAACATGTAATATGAAAATAGGAAGTATAGAAATACATAAAAATTCACCAATATTTATTATTGCAGAATTATCTGCAAATCATAATGGAAGTTTAACGACCGCTATTGAAACAGTAAGAGCTGCAAAACGAGCGGGCGCAGATTGTATAAAATTACAAACATATACAGCTGATACCATGACGATTGCTTCAGATAAGGACGATTTTATTGTAAAAGGTACCATTTGGGAAAATCAAAATCTACACGAATTATACCAAAAAGCATATACCCCATGGGAATGGCAAGAAGAGTTGATGCAAGTTGCCAAAGAAGAAGGTTTGGTTTGTTTTTCTTCACCATTTGATGCAAGCTCTGTGGAGTTTTTAGAGAATTTAAAGGTTCCAGCGTATAAAATAGCCTCGTTTGAGATTACAGATATTCCGTTGATAGAATTAGTAGCATCCAAAGGGAAACCAGTTATTATGTCTACAGGAATTGCAGAAAAAGAAGACATAGCGTTAGCGCTTGAAGCTTGCAAAAGAATGGGGAATAATAACATTGCTTTGTTAAAATGTACTTCTAGTTATCCTGCGCCAATAGAAGAGGCAAATCTATGTATGATTAAAGATTTAGCGGATCGTTACGGGGTTATTAGTGGCTTATCTGATCATACCATGGGAAGCACGGTACCCGTTGTGGCAGCAGCTTTAGGAGCTAAAATTATAGAAAAACATTTTATATTAGATCGCTCAATCGGTGGGCCAGACGCTTCTTTTTCGATGAATGAAGAAGAGTTTACTGCTATGGTAAAAGCGGTAAGAGAAGCAGAAAGTGCTATTGGTGTTGTAGATTATACATTAACGGCTAAACAACGACATGGTAGAGATTTTTGTCGCTCTTTATACGTTGTAGAAGATATAAAAGTAGGTGAAATCATTACTGAAAAAAACATGAGGTCGATAAGACCAGGATTTGGAATGCATCCAAAATATTATCAAGAAATACTAGGTAAAAAGGTACAGGTAGATATTGAAAGAGGAACGCCTTTAAGCTTCAATATGCTAGCCGACGGTTTAGCCTAATTTAAAGGTTTTAAGAAAGCTTATACCCGTAATTTTAAATGATAAATTATAGATATTATTCAAGTTTTTAAATGAATAAAAAACATGTAAATAAGTTTTCGGTCATGACATTAAAGTACACACTATGAAAGAAATAATACGCAGATACCCTATTAGTATCAAGCAAATAAAATGCCTAATTGTTGGTTTTATTGTTTGCGTTGTTTTGTCTTGTAACGCCCATGATCAAGAAATAATTGAACCTGCTGCAGATACCATAAAAATAACCAGAGTAGCCTATGAAGAAGGAAGACATAAGGCCTTTACGGACATTACTTTTTTTGATAATCAATTTTTCCTGGTCTTTAGAGAGGCAGACAAGCATGCTTATGGAGAAGATGGTGTTGTGCATTTATACAGCAGCGCAGATGGTTTAGAATGGAATTTTATTCAGGAAATTGTTCAAACGGGTATTGATTTAAGAGATCCAAAATTTGCAATAAACAGCGATGAATTATCATTATATATTCATGGTTCAACATATGAAAATCAACAAATAAAATCATTTACAGGGTATAATTTAAAGTATTCAAAAACAACGGGTTGGCAAGAACCAAAACCTGTTTTGTTAGATAATCTTGCCCCAGTAGCCAATAGTATTTTAGGGAATGAGGCGTGGCCTTGGCGTATTACTTGGCATGAAAATAAGGCGTATTCCGTGGGTTATAATGGGAATGATATTTTTGACCTTTATAAGAGTAATGACGGTCTTTTTTTTTCAAAACAAAATGTGTTTAACCCCATTCCTAAAGATCCATCAGAGACCACAATTAGAGTCAGTACTAGTGGGGAGTTCTTTGCTATGGTAAGAAGAAATAAGGGGTCTACCTTGTTGGGAAGAACTCGGAATCCTACTGAAGATTGGGATTGGTTTGGAGAAATTGATTTTGAGAATTTTAGAGGTCCCAATTTTTTAATACTTGAGGATCATAAGTTGCTTTTTTCTGGAGCTTTTTTTAGTTGGGTTTATTTAGGCGTCTATGATTTAGAAACAAATACCTACAAGCAAGTTATTGATATTCCTAGCTTTGGTGATGGCTCATACCCCGGAATGGTAATAAAAGATAATATATTATGGCTTAGCTACTATACTTCTTTTGAAAATACCCGAGGGTCATCTGTATATGTAGCAGCCATCAATTTGGAAAAGGTATTGTAGCAATATGGAATGCATAAAAAAAGCATTATAATATTTGAATAAAGTTATTTTGGTAGAAAAGGGAGTATTATTGATAAAAATAAATAAGTATAAATCAAATTTAAAAGGATGATAGAACAATATGAAATAAAGAAAAATGAACTTTACTTTTCTAATATTCGGAAAGATGTAATTTCATTTATAGGTACACATAAAGATTTGATTGTGTTAGAAGTTGGCACAGGAACAGGAGCAACCTTAACCGAACTAAAACAAACAGGTGTTGCCAAAGAAATACATGCCTATGATTTAGTCGATGTTTGCGAAAATAAGGAGTATTTCGATTCATTTACAATAGACAATGTTGAACAACAAAAAGAGCTACCATTCAAAAAAAAATACTTTGATGCTATTATTTTAGCAGATGTACTTGAGCATTTATTAGATGCAGAAAATACAATTGCCACCTTGTTGCCTTATTTAAAAAAGGATGGTTCTATATACGTAAGCCTTCCAAATTTTCGTTACGCAAATGCCTTATATAAAGTAGTGGTAAAAGGTAGTTTTGAGTATGAAGATTATGGGATATTTGATAAGACTCATTTGAGATTTTTTTGTAAAAAAGACATGAAAAAATTATTTGAATCTTTTCCAGAGTTAAAGATAGATAAGATAGAATCAAACTTAAAGAGTATAAAATGTAAAAGAACTACATTGAATATGTTAACATTTGGCATTTTTGAAGAATTTTTGAGCTTACAGTTTTTTTTAAAAGTAAGTTTAAAATAGCTTAAAGTATCGATTAAAAATTTTAACATCACTAAGGCAAAAATTATATTAAAATTAGTTTTACTTTTCAATGAACAATTATTTAATAAAATATTTAAGAGACAATGCAGATTCTAAATTGTCAAAAAAATATATTGATTTTTTTAAAGTGGAATTAGATTTTCAAATTTATATTTCAGAATCGTATATGTCTGAAGGATATTTTAGAAACAAGAAGATTAGCACGGAAGAAAAATTAAAACAAATTTTTCAATATGCGAATGCCTTATTCGTAAAACCCAATAAAAATAGTTCGTTAAATAGTAGCGTACTATCTACCTTAAAAATACCACAAAAAGATATTGCGCTTTTTTCACAGCTAGGCTTCGATTTGTATTCTCCAATATGGCACCCCTTACGGAAGAAAAATATTTTCGGAGATTATAAAACGTTAAAATGGCATTTAAATATGCAAGAGACCATCAGAAATGATAAATTTCACAAATTTTTAGATGATAAATTTCATGCTGAATTAGAGGTCTTTCAAGAGTATCTAGTTACGCAATATCAAGAACAAAATTTTAGGGCTTTACTATTGTATACAGACCAATACTTTTATAGTAAATATAGTATTGATATTTTTAAAAAAATGAATCGCCCTTCCTTTATTTTTTCGCATGGAATGCCGGGTATTTATAGTTTAGAAGTAGATAATAGATCTGATTATTTGATGGTATGGAGTGAAAAAATTAAACAAAATTATATCGATGCTGGTTTTGACGCTTCAAAGGTTAAAGCCGTAGGAAATCCTAAATATAAAAATTTAGATAGAAAGAAAACAGTAAGGTCTAATTTGTCAGACGTTTTGGTCATTCCGCCAACATCGGCAACTTGGGTGCAACATGAATATGACAACACGGTCATTACAGACCCAAGTACAACCGCTTTATATCTTTATATGGTACAAACGGTTTTACAAAAGTTTGGGATAAAGAAAGTGCGGTATAGAACACACCCTACAATGAATAAAGATTGGGTACATGCTTTTTTAGACCAAGATTTTTACGTGAAGGATACGCAAGCATTAGAAGCTTCGCTGGATAGGTCTTCTTTAGTGATTGGTGTGAATTCCACCTTACTTTTAGAAGCATTAATTCAGGGCGTAAATTATATTTTATTTGATCCAAAACAGATCGGAGATATCAATCTTTTAGGATATAAATCGGTACCGCCTTTTGATGGTTCTGAAGAGAAATTAATGATTGCCGAGGATGAAATTGAATTAGAGAAAATGATCAAAGCGAATGCACAGACTGACTATAGCTTGGTACATGATTATATTCAAGATTTTGATTTATCCGTGCTAAAAGAGTTAATTAACTAAGCAGCATGAGTAAAAATAAGTTAATTAAAAACACCACTATTTACGCTTTAGGAGATATTATTCCTAGACTTATTGGTTTTATAGCCCTACCAATTCTTACCCAATATTTAACGCCGGCTGATTACGGTATTGTAAACTACGTAAACACTTTAAATACCTTTTTATTGGCGCTAGGATTTTTGAGCATCAATACCTATTTTTTGGTTTTTTATTATCGATGTAAATCTTCTGAAGAACAAAAAAAATTATTAGGAAATTTATCTTCTTTTGTTATTTTATTAAATGCGATACTGGTAGCTCTTTTACTGTTTTTTGGCGAACCTCTTTTGCACGCCTTAGGTAGTAATATTGATTTTTACCCTTATATAGTTGTGGCCATTTTTATCAATTTTTTTAATTTATTTTCTATCCTTCCCTCTGCACTTTTTAGAGTCATAGAAAAACCTTTACCGTTAACAATATTAAATATTTTAAGAGGTGTCATCACCTTTATTTTAACCTTAGTGCTAGTTATATATTTTAACTACACCGCCTTGGGAGTTTTATATGCGAATTTAATTGTTAATTTTATTTTTGCATTTATTTTCTTAATGATGGTGCGTAATCATATTATTTGGAATTTAAATTTAACACAAATAAAAAAGGTTTTGGCATTTTCACTGCCCCTCGTTCCAGGATCCATCGCATATTACCTTACAACAATTTCAGATCGAATATTAATTGACAGATATTTAAGCCTTAGCGACTTAGGAATATATAGTATTGCAGCCACAATTGCATTCATACTCAATATATTTTCTTATGGCGCATACAAAGCTTTTGAACCCTATATTTTTAAAAATTGGGGAAGTAAGCAATTCTTAGCTATTTTTGAAAACATACGGAATAGTTTTGTTTATGTTTTATTAATTGGTGTGCTTTGTTTAAGCGTCTTTTCTAAAGAATTTTTTATATTAATGACAGATATTAAATTTCATGAAGCCTATTGGTATGTACCTCTTATTATCATTGGCGTTTATAGCGCATCGTTGAGCATGTTATACGGAACCATAATTACGGCGAAAGAAAAGACAAAAATAAACTCGCTCATAAGTATGATTGGTGCAACGATAAGTGTAACTTTAAATATGATTTTTTTACCAAAATATGGCTTGTTCACGGCTGCTATTGTTTCAAGTTTTGCAATGACTGTAATGTTATCTATATCCATTTGGTATGCAAAACTTAACATAAGCCATTATCGACCCATTGGTAGTTTATTGCTGGTAGCAGTATCCATTTATATTTTGGTTTATATCCTTAAAATTGATGATATACTGTTTTCCATAGCCTTAAAATCTATGGCTTTATTAGTTGTTATTTTTGGGTTATCTATAATCCTTTCCATCAATCCAATTAAAATGATAAAAGGTTTTATCAAAAAATAAAAAGAGTCGCATGAAAACAAAAGCACGTGTCATTGCATTTTATTTACCCCAATACCACCCAATACCAGAGAATGATGCTTGGTGGGGAAAAGGATTTACAGAATGGACCAATGTTGGTAAAGCAAAAGCGCTATTTAAAGGGCATTATCAGCCCCGAGTTCCTGCGGATTTAGGCTATTACGATTTAAGAGTTCCTGAAACACGAAAAGCACAAGCAGATATGGCGCGCGCTTATGGTGTGGAAGGTTTTATTTATTGGCATTACTGGTTTGGAAATGGTAAACGTTTAATTGAACGCCCTTTTAATGAAGTGTTAGCTTCTGGAGAGCCTGATTTTCCGTTTAGTTTAGCTTGGGCAAATGAAACCTGGAAAGGTTTTGCGCATGGCATGACCAATCGTAATATTTTAATAGAACAAAAATATCCTGGTATAGCAGATTATACAGCTCATTTTTATGAAGTGCTTCCGGCATTTAAGGATAAAAGATACATCACCATAAATAATAGACCGTTGTTTATGATTTACAAACCTTTAGAGCCAGAAGTGAAAGTTTTTATGGAAACCTGGCAAAAACTAGCGCTAGAAAATGGCTTAGAAAGAATTTATTTTGTGGGACATGCGATTGATGCTAAGATAAAGGTTAAAGATATATTGGCAAACGGGTTTGATGCTGCGAATAGCACAAGATTATTTAATTACACCTTAAATCATCGTACTTTTGGACAAAAAGTATACAATAGATTGAACAGAGTATTCAGAAATGTGCCTTTAGCATATCCATATAAAACCGTTTCAAAATATTTTATTACGCCCGAAGAAGATAGCCTAGAAAAAGTATTTCCAACCATCATACCAGGATGGGATCATACAGCTCGCAGTGGTCGGGAAGGTTTGGTATTAACCAATTCAACACCCGCATATTTTGAAAAACATGTAAAAGGCGTGGTAGATATTGTAGATGCTAAAAAATCAGAAAATAAAATCATATTTTTAAAATCATGGAATGAGTGGGCAGAAGGTAATTATATGGAGCCAGACTTGCGATGGGGCAAAAAGTATTTAGAGGTACTTAAAAAGCATATTGTCAAATAATTTATGAACCAAAGCTTTAAAAATACAAAAGTGGTGTATTTAGGTTTTAACAATATGTTAAAACATAAAAGAGGGGTAGAAAATGTCATAGATTTTCAATCAAAAGCAAGTGTCAGTGCCATAAATTATTATATCCACTGGGATGATACAACGAGTGTTTATAAATATAAAGGACTTTTATGTATCGGTATAAAAAGTAATTTTTTAAAATTTTTTGTGTTCAATTGGTTGATGATAAGAATTAAAAGAAGAGAAAAATCCATTTTTATACACTCACATAATACCTTAATGAGTATGTTTGGTATCTTGCAAACTCATTTATTTACCGTGCATGATGCTTTGTATTATCAACATAAAGCCATCAAACATACATTAAAAAATATTTTTTATGTATTAGAGCTTTATTTATATATGAGAGTGAATGATGTTCATTTTATCTCCAAATATTCAAAAAAAATGAGTTTGTTTTCTGGCAACGAAAACTTTGTAATTATTCCGAACACTTCACATCTTGAAAGCGCTAAAATGATGGGTAATAGTAAAAAGAACCTTTCACTAAAACCAGAATTTAAACCCGGCGCCATTAAAATATTTACGGTTAGAAGCATGGAAGAAAGAGCTAGAATTGACTTGCTGATTGAATTAGCCCAACAACTAAAGCATACTGATTTTGAGTTTTTCATTGCAGGAAAAGGACCTTTGTATGATTTTTATAAGAATCAAATCGAATCATTGAGTTTAAAAAATATTCGATTGTTAGGGTATGTAAGTGATGCCGATTTGATGGAATATTATTCAAAATGTGACATTGTATTAATACCTGCAGCGTATGCAGAAGGTTTTGGTTTGCCAATTATTGAAGGTTATTTATTTAATAAACCCGTAATTGCGTCCAATAGATGTGCCATTCCTGAAGTGATCATTTCTAAAGAATTTTTATTTGAGAATACCGTTGACAGTATTATTGAAAAATTAAATTTTGCAAAATTGAAATTGAATGGGCCTTACAGAGCATTTTATGATAACACATTTTCAAATGCCCATATTTTAAGTCAGTTGAATGCCTTCTATAAAAACCGAATGTAAATGAGCATATACATTTTTACGCTAGTCGTTTTATTGATTTTTTCATTTTTTGAATTAAGAACAAATTTGTTGGATATTCAGCAAAAAGTGATGGCCGTTTTTGTGTTTTGTCTTTTTGTTTTTCAAGTGGGTTTACGCTGGCAAACAGGCACCGATTGGGAGCCTTATTTAGAACATTTTAACCTAGTCAATTCCATTTCAGATATTTATTATTCTTCATCAGGTTTTGAACGTGGGTATAATTTGTTTGTTTTCATTATAAAACTTTTCTGGAATAATTATAGTGTATTCCTTTTTGCCCATGCATTTATTTATTATTTTTTAATTTTTTCTGCGTTTAAAAAATTAACACCCTACTTTTTTATATCCTTATTCGTTTTTTATGCGACTACTATGGGCGTTATGGGTTCTAATAGGCAATTAATTGCACTAGGAATTTGTTTATTTTCGTTGCGGTATCTGTTCAATAAAAGTACCCTTAAATTTTTTCTTTTTATTGGCCTCGCGTTTCTCTTTCATAGATCGGCAATTCTTTTTATTGTCTACTATTTTTTAAATATAAACATAAAGAGATCCTGGCTATTTACCATTTTAATTATTTCTTTTATTATTGGAAAAACAAATTTGCCTATTTTAGCTTTTTCTTTTGCCGGTAATATTCTTGGAGATGTTGGTGCCTATAAAGTAATGTTTTATGGCAGTACGTATGAGGAGGAAGCCCGATCACTAAGTCTATTAGGTTTATTAAAAAGGTTGTTATTTTTTGGTTTGTTCCTGTATAATTATACCTTTTTAACACTTAAATTGCCTTATTATAAAATAATCTTTAACGGATACTTTGTTGGTTTGGTTATTTATGCTTTATTTTCAAGTTCTTTAATAATTTTAGTGAATAGAGGGAGTTTATACTTTAGTGTCATGGAGTGTTTACTGTTGGCAAGCCAGTTTATTCTTTTAAAAGATAAACATTACACGGTTCATTTCTTAATTTTATTATTTATAGTTTCCTATTTTTTGTTATTGCAATCCATAGCCGGATATTCAGATTTATTTCTCCCGTATAAAGGTCTTTTTATCAACTCAGATGTGTTTAGATATCGACTCGAATAATAATTTTATCTAGAAAAAATGGTAAAAAAAAATATTGTAATCTCTGGTATTAATCTTTTTGAAGGAGGTACCTTATCCATTATCAAAGATTGTTTAACTTTTTTAAATACAAGCAATTATGTAAAGAACTACAACTTTATCGCTTTAGTGCATAAAAATAGTTTGTTTGATACAAGGGAGTATATGAATATAAGGTTTATTGAATTCCCAAAATCAAGAAAGTCTTATTTTTATCGTCTGTATTATGAGTATATTTATTTCAACAAATTAGCAAAAGAGCATCAAGTTTTTTTTTGGTTGTCTTTGCATGATATGACACCGAATGTTGGTACAATACCACAAGCAGTATATTGTCATAATGTAACTCCTTTTAATACAGTAAATTTAAGTGATATTTATCTGCAACCTGTTCAATTTTTTTTTAGATTGTTTTATAAATACTTGTATCAAATAAATATTAAAAGAAATAAATTTGTCATCGTGCAACAGTTATGGATTAAACATCAATTTAAAGAAATGTTTGGCCTAAAAGAAAATCAAATTATAACAGCACCACCAGAAATCACAAAAATAACGCAAAGATTTTTAGAGAAAAGCAACATAGAAATCGCAAAAAAAGAGCCGACCCGAAAAGTATTCTTTTTTCCCACATTCCCCAGAACTTTTAAAAATATTGAAGTGATTTGTAAAGCCATGGAATTAATGTCAAAATTAAAAAATATAGACATAAATGTTATGATAACGATTGACGGTTCAGAAAATAAGTATGCTAAAACAATCGTTGAAAAATATCAACATATAAAAACCCTTAAATTTATTGGGTTGATAAAAAGAGAAGAGGTGTATGAATATTATTCTAAATGCGATGGTTTAATCTTTCCTTCTAAATTAGAAAGTTGGGGGTTACCTTTAAGTGAATTTAAACAGTTTAACAAGCCTATGTTTGTTTCTAATTTGCCGTATGCAAAGGAAACAGTGGGTCATTATGATTTTGTATGTTTTTTTAATCCGGATGATGCTGTTCAATTATCAAAATTATTTATAAATGCTGCAAAAAATAAATTGTTGTTCCATGAAACCAAAGCGGTTCAGTACGAGCAACCTTTTGTTAAAGGATGGAACGAATTATTTGCACTACTCATAAAATAAGTCATTTTCTAAAAAATAAAATAGGATAAAAAAATATGGTATAATAGGATCAATAAGAATAAGGTTATCATTTCTTTATACAAAATTGTTTTTTAGCAATGCAAGGTTAATTAGACTTCCTTTTGATATCAGGAATAAAAGGTACATCAAAATTGGAGATCATTTTACAACAGGTTTTGGTTGTAGAATTGAAGCTTTTCCCTTGAATAAGAAGAATGGAATTTGTTTGACCATAGGTAAAAATGTCGAAATAAATGACTATGTGCATATCGCTGCGGTGCAGTCCGTGCATATTGGAGATAATGTGTTAATGGCAAGTAAAATATATATTTCAGATTGTTTACATGGCAGTTATTCAGGTAATGAGAACGATGATCATCCAAATACACCGCCGAATGATAGAAAATTTTCTGCAAAAAGTATTATCATTAATGATAATGTATGGCTTGGAGAATTTGTAACTGTCCTTCCTGGAGTTACTATTGGTAAAGGTACTATTGTAGGTGCAAACTCTGTAGTTGCCAAAAGTTTACCTGATTATGTTGTTGCTGTGGGCATTCCGGCAAAACCTATCAAGAGTTTTAATTTTGAGTCTCAGCGATGGGAAAAATACATTTCATAGCAAATAGATTTATATCGCTTTAAAAAACATATTAATCACAATCAATGAAAGAACCTTTGCTAACAGCATCTCTCGTAGTCTATCACAACGCTAAAGAAGATATCAAAAAAGTGATCGATTCCTTTTTGGGATACGGATCTAAATCAGTGCTGTTTATTATTGATAATTCTGCCAATGATTCACTGAAAGTGCTTTGTGATAATTCGAGAGTTGTCTATGTTTTTAATGATAAAAATATAGGTTTTGGTGCTGCGCATAATATTGCTTTTAATAAAGCCTATCAACTAGAAAGTGAATATCATATTTTATTAAACCCTGATGTCTATTTTAAACCTTCCATTATAAAGGATTTAATTCATAAGGCAGCATCAGATCTTTCCATTGGATTGTTAATGCCAAAAGTGATTTATCCAAACGGGAATACTCAGCATCTTTGTAAATTGATTCCGTCTCCTAAAGACCTTATTTTAAGACGTTTTATTCCTTTTAAAGGGATGAAAAAGAGACTCGAAAATAGATACGAATTGCGTTTCTTTTCATACGATGAAGAGGCAGAAATTCCAGTATTATCAGGTTGTTTTATGATGATAAGAACTTCTATACTAAAAACGGTAAATGGTTTTGATGATCGTTTTTTTATGTATTTAGAAGATGTTGATTTATGTCGCAGAGTAAGCGGGGTTAGTCGTTTAGTTTATTATCCAAAAGTATCGATTGTTCATAATTACGAAAAGGGATCTTACAAAAGCAAAAAACTATTATCATATCACATACAATCTGCCATCAAATATTTTAATAAATGGGGTTGGTTTTTTGATGCTGAGCGATCCAAAATTAATCATAAAACATTGCTGAAACTAAATTACAAAAAATAAGGAAATAATAATTTTAGTAGGAGCACTGCAACGCATTTATCTATTCATTAATACATTGGAGTAATACTAATTTTTAAAACAGATCACAAATCGTAACCAAACGGAACACACCAAATTTATTATACACTATCTAAAAATTTTCTGATACCATTTTTTCTTGATGGCTCCTTGTCCATACCCATATCCGTAACCATATCCATACCCATAGCCATGAACCCCATTTACATCGGTGTCATTCAGAACGATTGCCATGTTTTGCAATCGGTTGGTTTCATGCAATTTTTCAGGGATTTTAAGCATACGTTTATCTAAATAGTTTGCTCTGATGACATAAATGAATAAGTCTGCTCTATCTTGACTTAAATACACCGTATCTGTCACCATATTTACAGGGGCTGTATCAATAATAATATAGTCATACTGTTTTTTAGCGTAAGAAAGTAATTCATCAAAACGACCGTTCATCAGTAATTCTGACGGATTAGGGGCAATATAACCACCTTGTAAAATATCAAAACCTAGATCCGTGGGTTTTTCGATAAGACTTTCTGGTTGTAGGGTATTATCTGCCAAGAAATGGGTTAACCCTTGTTTTTGGGGAATATTGATATACTCCGCAATTTTAGGACTTCTAATATCACCACCAATTAGTAATACTTTTTTTGAAGATAATGATAAGATTCTAGCCAAATTAATGGAAATAAAAGATTTTCCTTCACCGCTAATTGTTGACGATACAAAGATGGTTTTTGAAGATTTGTTTAGCTTAGAAAGCATAAAAAACATATTCGTTCTTATAATACGAAATGCTTCTGTAAACGGACTTACATCTTCATGACTAATGATAAAGTTTTCAGCTTTTTTAAACTTCGGAATGTCTCCTAAAATAGGAACCGATAAAACAGACTCTAAATCTTCAATTTTGTGTATTTTATTATCAAATAAAAAGATAAGATAAAGAATAACAAAAGGAACCACTAATCCCATGGTACCAGACATAAGATAAATAATAATACGCCTTGGAGATACAGCAATATCGCTACCATAAGCCGGATCAATTATTTTTGCGTTGGGTGCTTTAACGGCTAAGGTTATGGAGTTTTCCTCTCTTTTTTGTAATAAATATAAATACAAAGATTCTATAATTTGTTGTGACCTCTGGATGTCTCTAAACTCTCGCTCTTTTTTTGGTACAGAGGTTATTTTAGAATTTAGTCTTACTTCTTGTTTTTTTAAATCATTTAAAGAGATTGTTAATGAAGATTTTAGATTCTCTAAACTTTGTGCAATATTTGCTTTTAAATTCGATATTTGATTGTCTAAATTTACAATCACTGGGTTTAAACTATTGGAACTTTGAAGCAATCTGTTGCGTTCTAGTAAAATTTCATTAAACCTTACCGTATTCTGATTTAATATTGCACTTTCCAAACCAAGATCAGTAGGGATCAGCTTGTTGTCATTTTCAGCAACATACTCAATGATATATTCTACAAGTTTTAGTTGTGTTTTTAAAGCTACTGTTTCTTTCTCTAATTCATTGTTAGCATTTAAAATAAGAGTAGATTCAGAGGCAATATTCGTTAAATTATTACTTGTTTTAAAAGTTTCCACATCTTTATCCATCATGGTAAGCTCTTTGGATATGGCTTCTATTCTTTCATTTATAAAGATGCCTGTATTTTTAGCAATAAGACTTTTATCTATAATGGCTTCAATATTATATTGCTCTAGTAAAACATTTAAAATCTCTCGGGATTTTTGCTTGTTGGCATCTCTAAGAGTCATTTCAACCAAACTAGATTTTCTGTTAACAGGTTCAATTTGCACTTTAGACCTGTAGTAGTTTGCAACAGATTCTACTTTAGATATGATGATTTTAATTTTTAATCCGATTTCAATGGGTTCCTTGTTTGTAGGTGTTACCGTAAAATCAGCCATACTACTTGCTACATTTTCGCCAAATAGATAGCTTCCTACCTTTTTACCATCGGCATCAAATAGGTTAAAATTAGTTTTTGAAGTTGGTATGATTGATAATGATGTGTCCTTTTTATAAAGTAACGAGTCTTTCTCAAAAAAGTTTAGCTTAAAAGGGAGGCCATTTCCGTATATTTCTGAATCACGAAAACTCCCTTTAGCCAAGTAGGTTTTGTTTATGCCTAGCTTTTTGACCACTTTTTCCATGAGACTGCGTGATTTTAAAATTCCAATCTCGGTAAGAAACATCGATTTTCCACTGGTTGCTATTCCTAAATCCTGAAAGGCAGAAAGTTCTGATGAAATGTTTTGGTTTTCGCTATCTTGTATCAAAATGGTAGACACCACTTGAAATTGAGGAGTGGTGTAGCGTAAATACAAAAAGCCACAAAATATGGAGATGATAAATCCTAACACAAACCATTTCCAATGAAATAAATATTGCTCTAGAAATTCTCTTAAATTAAAGGCGTCTTTTTTTGATAAACTTAAATCAATGTTATTGGTTTCTTTCATAGTTTTTTACCTTACAAGAATAGCTATTAGCGTAACTAATATTGATATAGAAGAAATAATTACAGATGTATTTGGCCCCACATTGGATGCATTTACTTTCGCTTTGTTTGAAGGAATAAAAAGCGCATCGTTTTGAGTTAGATAGAAATAGGGTTTGTTAAATAGTTCCTTGTTGGTAAGGTCTATGGTTTCAAAAATACGTTTACCATTTTGTTCTCTAATTAACATAATATTTTCACGATCTCCATAAATAGTTAAGTCACCAGCGAGTCCTAAAGCTTCAATAATAGAGATTCTTTCATTTAATACAGGGTAATTCCCCGGATTTTTAACTTCACCTAGAATCGTAATTTTAAAGTTGGTTATTCGAACATTAACAATAGGATCTTTTAAATAAAGTAATAATTTTTTTGTTAAGAAATTTGTAAGTTGCTTGGTTGTCATTGCAACTACTTTAATTTTTCCTAAAACAGGAAAACTAATTTCGCCATCGGCATTTATAATATAAGGCAACGGTATTTGGTTTGCCAACGTTTGAGCCTCAAAAAGATTAAAGGGAATTGCGGCATCTTTTTCAATGGTAGATACGTTTATCGATAAAATATCACCAATTTGAAGCGTTGGCTCATAGTTTTCTAATTCTTCTTTTATGTTTATATTGGTAGTATCTTGAAAATAATTAATTTTTTTTGAAGAAACACACCCTAAGAGAAAACTGCTCAATAGTATAACAGCGAAACGCTTAAAATACTTTTTTTTAACTTTGTTCATTTTTGAATAATTTTCGGAAAACAGCGTTTTATTTAAATAAAGTTTCATCTAGTTTACCCTGAGTATTATAAGTATTTTTCTTATTTATTAAAGAACACAATATTACAAAAAGTTTTAATAAGTAGACTATTTTAAAAGCAGCTTATTCTTTTTTTGATAAAAAAGCCCGAATAGATTTATTCCTTAAAAGGTTTGGCTAACAGCAAGCCTTTCTTTATTTTTAGAATCTAAACTTTAGTATGAAAAATTATTTGTATTTCCCATTATTTGCTTTTTTTGTCATTTTAGTTTCTTGTCATAAAAAAAGTAATTCTAAAATAAAACTTGAAAAAGGAATTTCTTTTGAGTTGGCAAAATACAGAAAACAACAAATTACTGAGGTTACCTACAATTTAGATTTTAAAATCCCTAAAGAAAAGCAAGATCCAATAGCTTCTAGACTGCAAGTTAACTTCACTTTAAATGATTTAAAAAATGATGTGCTGTTAGATTTTAATGAAGCCACATCAAACTTAAAATCAATCAAAATAAATACGAACGTATCAGAAATTAAACACCAGAAAGAACATATCATTCTTGATAAAACAAAACTGAACGTAGGCAAAAATACGGTAGAAATAGTATTTGATGCTGGAGAAACATCTCTGAACAGAAATAACGAGTTTTTATACACTTTATTGGTTCCGGATAGAGCAAGCACCTTGTTTCCTTGTTTTGATCAGCCGGATATTAAAGCCAAGTACAATTTAAAAATTACAGCGCCGGCAAACTGGAAAGTTTTAGCAGGAGGTTTTGAAAAAAGCACAAAAGAAGAGGGCGATTTTACGGAACATACTTTTGCGACGTCAGATGTCATGAGTACCTATTTATTTTCTTTTGTAGCGGGCGTTTTTAAGGAGGAAACTAAAAACCCTGGTGCGTTTGATATGCGCTTCTTGTACAGAGAAAATAATAAGGAAAAGATAAAAGAAAGTGTCTCTGAGGTTTTTAAAATTCATCAAAATGCGCTTGAATTTTTAGAGGCTTACACACAAGTGAAATTTCCATTCCAAAAAATGGATTTTGCAGCAATTCCGCCTTTTCAATATGGAGGAATGGAGCATGTTGGCGCTATTCAATATCGGCAATCTTCCTTGTTTTTAGATAAAAACGCCACGCAAAACAGAAAGTTAGGCAGAGCAAAATTAATTGCACACGAAACTTCGCACATGTGGTTTGGCGATTTGGTGACCATGAAATGGTTTAATGATGTTTGGATGAAAGAGGTGTTTGCTAATTTTATGGCAGACAAAATTATCAATCCTGTGTTTCCTGAAGTGAATCATACCTTAAGTTTTATGATGACGCATTACCCAAGTGCATATTCTGAAGACCGAACAAAAGGTACGAATGCCATTCGTCAATATTTAGGAAATTTAAAGGATGCAGGTTCTATTTACGGAAGAATTATTTATAATAAAGCGCCAATTATGATGCGCCAGTTGGAGAATTTGCTGGGCGATGCTGTTTTTCAAGAAGGAATTCAAGACTACATAAAAACGTACCAAAATACGAATGCAGATTGGAATGAATTGGTCTCAATTTTGGATGAAAAATCAGCAGGGGAAATTAAAAATTGGTCTGATGTTTGGGTAAATTCGTCAGGAAGACCCATTTTTTCGGAAGAAATTGAATACAATGAAAAAGGGAATGTAACCAAATTTATCATTCATCAAAATGCAGAAGATGGTTCTAGAAAAGTTTGGACACAATCTTTTAAAATTCAACTAAAAGACGCTAGAGGATATGTAAAAAACATCAACATAAAAAATATGGGTAAATCTTTTGATATTACTGAGGCAACATTAGATTTTAAACCAGGTCAGGTTTTATACAATACAAACGGATTTGGGTATGGCGTTTTTCCTATTTACAAAAAAGAAATAGGAAATTATAAATACATCAAAGACGAGGTTTCAAGAGGCTATCAATTTATTAATTTGTATGAAAATATGCTGATAGGGAAGGTTACTCCTTTAGAAACTTTTCAAGTGTATTTAGGGGCGATTAAAGTGGAGAAAAACGAGTTGATTAGCAATTATGTGTCAGGAAGACTTCAAGCTATATTTTGGACTTTCCTTACAGAGAAGCAACGGAAAAGCATTCAGCAGCAAACAGAAAGCGAAATTTTTGGGTTGTTAGAAAAAGGGTTTCCTAAAAATATTAAAAAGACCTTATTCGGATTGTATCAGGCTATTGCTATTTCAAATCAAGGAAAAGAAAATTTATATCAAATTTGGAAAGAAGAAAAGACAATTAAAAACCTCTTTTTAAACGAAGATGATTTCACCTCTTTAGCCATGAAGTTAGCGATTTTTAAACATCCAAAAGCAACAGAAATTCTAGAAGTACAACAAACTAGAATTTCTAATAAGGATAGATTAGAACGTTTTAGGTGGTTGTTGCCTTCAGTATCTCAAGATGAAATTGAAAGAGATGCTTTTATGAGATCACTTTTACAAAAGGAGCATAGAGAAAAAGAATCTTGGGTACAAGTGGCGTTGAATAATATACATCATCCGTTGCAGCATGCATCGTCTACAAAATATTTAAAATCTATTTTAGAGAAGTTAGAAGAAGTGCAATTGACGGGCGATATTTTCTTTCCAAAAGGCTGGTTGGCAAGTTCCATCGGAAATTACTCATCAAAAGAAGCTTTTGAAATCTTGAATAGCTTCTTAAAAGACCATCCAAATTACAATCCGATTTTATTAAAAAAGTTGTTACAAACTACAGATAATTTAACGCGAGCTCAAAAAATTAAGAACTAAAATGAAGGTAGCTGAAATAAAATCAACAGAAATAAAAAACCTAGACATTCTTGCCAAACAGGTTGTAGAAGGTTTTATAACAGGAATTCATAAAAGTCCGTTTCATGGTTTTTCTGTAGAGTTTTCTGAACATAAATTATACAATAATGGCGAAAGTACACGGCATATAGATTGGAAATTGTTTGCAAAAACAGAAAAACTATACACCAAAAAATATGAGGAAGAGACCAATTTGCGCTGCCATATTATTATTGATAATTCGGCTTCGATGCATTATCCTGTGGTAAAAACGCAAACCGTAGAAAATTTAAATAAAATTGGTTTTGCGGCGGTAGCAGCGGCTTCTTTAATGGAGATTTTAAAACGACAAAGAGATGCCGTTGGCTTAAGTGTGTACTCAGATTCTTATGAATATTATGCGCCAGAAAAAGGTAGTGAGCGCCATAGAAGTATGTTATTGCATCAGTTAGAAAAGTTGTTAATTTCTACATCTAAGGCTGCCACAGAAACCTATCAATATTTGCATGAAATTGCAGAAAAGATGCACAGACGCTCTTTAATTTTTCTTTTTACAGATATGTTTCAGACCACCAAAGAAGATGAGGCTTTATTTGAAGCTTTAAGACACTTAAAATATAACAAACATGAGGTGGTTTTGTTTCATACCTATGATGGAAAAACAGAATTAAACTTTAATTTTGACAATGCACCGAAAAAATTTGTAGATGTAGAAACTGGCGAAGAAATAAATGTATTTGCGGAAAATATACAGCAGAAATATGCTGAATTGGCGTCTCATTATTTTAAGGGATTAAAAAACAAATGCTTACAATATAAAATTGATTATGTTCCTGTTGATATTCACCAAGGATTTAACGATATTTTGACAGCATATTTGCTTCAAAGAAAAAAAATTAAATAATTTTTCATTTTCTGTTTGCATATCTAAAAATGTGTGTTATATTTGCACCCGCTATAAGCAACGGTTTGGTAGTTCAGCTGGTTAGAATGCCTGCCTGTCACGCAGGAGGTCGCGGGTTCGAGTCCCGTCCAGACCGCAAAAAGCATCTCATATGAGATGCTTTTTTTATTGCATTTTACTTCAAAACCTTACTATCGGATCAATTCAAAAATTTGTAGGATTTAGTTAATTTGCAGAGATATTATACCAATTTATATGTGTAATGCCGTGTAAGTAAATTGAAGTATTTTTTGGTTCATTGAAATTAAAAAACAATTAGCGTAGCCTTCGTTACGGTTATTTTTTTTAATAAAAAGTAAGCGAAAAAGAAACGATTTATTAAGGAATTATATGTCTAAAATGGTATTAGACACTCCAGAATTGCTTTTTTAATGCCTAATAAAAAATCAGGAGCTTCTATTTATTCATATGTAATTTCAATAGATTCTTTGGAGTCCTTAACAAACATCAACTTCTATAAAGAGTTAGATAGTAACTTACAGCATAAAGTGGAAAGTAATAAAAGTATCAAGGAGTTTATTTCAAATTAAAAAGGTGTTTAATTTAAACTCTGAAGATGGCAAGTAGAATTATTCTTTAAATGGATAAAACAACATCTAAAAGTGAAAACTTTTTGGGGCAGATCAGAAAACGCTTTGCGAATACAAATCAATGTAGCAATTGCAACATATTGTTTAGTTTCAATAGTCTCAAGAGATTTACAAATAAACCGTTCAAATTATGAAATTTTGCAAATTTTATCAACATCATTAATTGATAAAACACCTTTAAATGAGTTACTTATGAAATCAGATTACAATAATGTCAATGAACAAAATACTAATCAACTGGTTTTCAAATTATTTTAAGTGGACACTAGTGGATAGATTACATAAATAAGCAGCAAACTTCAATTTGGTGAACCGCCGTATACGAGACCCGCTTGGTTTATGCTGAGCGCAGTCGAAGGGTACGGTGGTGTGAGAGGCGCACTGGCTACCTTTGGTAGTTAGCCGTCTACTACTCGATTGTGGTGTCGTTTTTTTACGCTGATACTGGTTTTACGTTGATTTGTCCGCCAATGGCTTTCAAAACTTTCATTATTGTTCCAAATTGTGGTTTTGCTCCGTCGGACAATGCTTTATAAAGACTTGGTCTACTCATTCCAGTTTTTTCCGCAATTTTTGTCATTCCGATTGATTTTGCAATATGTCCAATTGCAACCATCAAATCAGAGCTGTCTCCATCTTCGAGAACTGTATTGAGATATTCAGCAATCATTTCTTCGCTCTCCAAATAATCCGCTATGTCAAATCTTGTAGTTTCCATTTCAATCATTTTTTATTTTGTTCCAAATTTTTTTCGCTTTTTCAATATCCTTTTGTTGAGTCGACTTATCTCCGCCGACTAGAAGAACGACTATTTTATTGTCTTTCTCTTTAAAGTAAACTCGATAGCCTTTAGCGTAATTAATTCACATTTCGCTAATTCCGTCTCCAACAGGTTTACAATCTCCAAAATGTTCATCTGTTTCGAGTTTCTGAATTCGGAAGAGGATTTTTGCTTTTGCTCTTATGTCCTTGAGCTTTCTAATCCACTTATCAAATTCAGTTGTTTTTTCGGTAACTATCATTTAAGTCGTATCCATTTAGATACAAAAATAGTCAAATATTTAGATTAATCAAACAGAATATCATCTGTTTCGAGCGGTCTGTGAAAATGCACCACAACGGCTAGGCTAAGCGTAGTGCGGTAATAAGGAAACTTTTCGTTTCCGTCTGCGCACGAAGCTAAAGCTTTTGGTTTAGTTTTATTTTTTCTTGTCTAAAGCTAAATCCCAAAGATTTAGCGACACTATAAATATACACAGACCTTTCGGTTTTGCCCTAAAGTCCGCATTACGTTTAGCCATTGTGTGTGCCCAGCATGGGCGTCTTTAATTTATCGAAAGATAAATAATTAATCTAGAGGGTGCAAGTCCCTTATGGGCAAGGGTAACGCTTTGAACCATTAGTAAGTCGCAAGGTTGTTAACCGCGAGGTTAGAACTGAAGGAAGCGGAACTACAAAACTCGGTACTGACCCTTCGACTACGCTCAGGACAGGCCAAGCAGAAACCGTACCTGCCTGTATTCTATGATTAAACCAGCCAAGAAATGTTAAAGTTATCAACAATTTTAAGCAGCATATTTCATGGTGTCTATATAAGGCTCTTTTCTATTAACAACCGCGAATATTCTTGATACTAATTTGTTTCTTATTATATTTATTGTACTCATTTTATTCTTTCCTTCTGCTACTCTTTTTTCATAGTAAATTCTCATTTCAGCATTATGTTGGATACTTGTTTTTGCACACAAATCAAGAAGACTTTTTATTTTTTTATTTGCCAGATTACTCACTTTAGTTTTACCTCTTATACTAGTTCCAGATTGATTTTGAAATGGAGCAATACCAGAATAAGATGCAAATTTTCGATGGTTTTTGAACTTAGTAAAGTTAGCTGTGTATGCTATCATAAACAGAGCTGTCTGAGATCCGATACCTTTAATGGATGTTATTAGCTTATAATTATTTAGCATGCTTTGGTTACTCTTTAAAACATCCATCATTTCATGTTCTACTTCTTGAATTTGTTTAGTCAAGTAGCTAATCATTTTCTGCTGAGTGGATAGGAGTGTTTTATTATCTTTTTTAACAAGCACACGCTTTTGTTCTTTAAGCGAAGCTTTAAAACCAGCTCTTTGCTTTACTAACCTCTGGCGGAGAGAAAGAAGGTGCTTAAGGCTTTGTTCTTCCTTACACGAAAGCTTTGTAGGTGTAATCTCATCTCTCATTCGATAAGCATATTTTGCTATCTTTTTTGCATCTGCTTTATCGCTTTTACCTCTTGTCATTCCCATTGATTGTTTAATTTCAAGACCTGGAACTAGAAAAAAAGGAATGTGTTTTGATGCTAAATAAACGGATAAACCATCAGAGTAAAGTCCAGTGTGTTCAAACACAAAAATGATGTTCTCTTTTGGTAACTCAGAATTCTTGTAAGTCCAATCAACCAATTTTTTGTAGCCTTTTTTGTCATTTTGAAATTCACTTTCAATTTGACTGGAATGGATTCTTGCATCGAAAGTTAATTTGCTCATGTCGATGCCAACTGTGTCTTTAATATTCATAATTTTATAAAGTTTAAAATGGTTACCTTGACTAACACCTTTATAAGGTAAATTCTAGTATTCTATTTGGTCCTTGTAACCTGGTTAATAAAGAACGAGGACTAATACAGGCAATAGGTCATTAATCTAGCCGACAGAAAAGTTCACCCCGTTCTTTTTTATGTATTTAGTTATCAACAAAATTAGAGTTATTAACAAAGAAAAAAAGAAGCAAAAAAAGAAAGATCAATTCAATTATGATTTTTTTTAAGTTAATATTTTTGTTTTACAAATCTAAAGGCCGGCAGGCAGGTACAGAGGCATAAGTATTTGGGTAAGCAAGCACATCATTGTAACGCCCCACGAACACTAAAAAGGTACTTATGTAGATACGGCAGGAATTGAGAGAAAGAAGATGCCATTACCTGGGGAGGTCTCTAGAGCTACGAGTTGGCTGTATAGAGAAGTCAGCAGAAGTCATAGTACTTGCAGGAAATGAGGAGGGAAAAACCCTCACGGTCTCACAAGTAAGGAAGGACAGAACATTAAATTACGTTGCAATTCGACTAGGAGGCATTGCTAGCCTAGTCTTAGGGCAACAGGAGTAAACAAATTATTTAAAACTATGATTGCCCAAGTATTAGAAGCTACGAATCTTTATAAAGCAGCACGTCAAGTTCTGCGCAATAAAGGAGCAAGTGGAATAGACAATATGTCTCATCAAAAACTCCCTGAATACATTAGGGAAAATAGGTCAGAACTACTGCTATCCATTTGTAATAATAGCTATGTACCACAAGCAATTTTAGGAGTAACGATCCCTAAAGGAAAAGGTAAAACTCGACTTTTAGGAATACCAACGGTAGTAGATAGGTGGCTACAGCAGGCAGTAAGTCAGCAATTAATGACTAAGTTCGAATACGAATTTGAAACCTTTAGTTACGGATTTCGCCCACAGAAGAACATCCAAAAAGCAGTACTACAAGCCCGGCAATACATCAATGATGGCTATCAGGATATTGTAGATATTGACTTAAAAGGATTCTTCGATGAAGTCGACCATTGCATCCTACTACAACTTATTTACAACAAAGTACAATGCTCAACCACCTTGTGTTTAATCCGGAAATGGCTTAGAGTTCCCATATCAATACATGGAAAACTCCATAAACGCCGAAAAGGAATTCCGCAAGGCAGTCCAATAAGTCCCTTACTGTCTAATATTATATTAGACGTTCTGGATAAAGAAATGCAAAATCAAGGTTTACGATACGTTCGCTATGCGGATGATTTTAGTATATATGCTAAAAGCAAAAGCGAGGCAAAACGAATAGGAAATAGCATTTATTTGTTTCTTAGAGACAAATTAAAACTACCTATAAACAAAGCCAAGAGTGGTATACGCAGACCTGTAAATTTTAAATTGCTAGGACACGGTTTTGTGCCAATCTATAAGAAAGGTATAAAAGGGCAGTATCAACTAGTAGTAAAACAGGCAAGTTGGGAAAAGTTTAAGCGCAATCTTAAAAGTTTAACCAAGAAAACCAAACCAATGTCTTTATTAGAAAGACTCGAGCGACTAAATCAAGTTTGCAGGGGTTGGATGAATAATTACCGATTAACAAACATTTATGCTAAACTTAAAAAGTTGGATGAGTGGTTGCGAAATAGGTTACGATATTGCATTTGGCACGATTGGAAAAAGCTAGAGAGGAAACGTAAAAATGGCATTCAATTAGGCATCGAAGAAGGACAAGCGTATGCTTGGAGTAGAACAAGAATGGGAGGTTGGGCAGTAGCCCAAAGCCCTATACTTAAAACTACAATTACCCTTTCTAGGCTTAAAAGAAAAGGTTATAAACCAATGATAGATTACATAAATAAGCAGCAAACTTCAATTTGGTGAACCGCCGTATACGAGACCCGCTTGGTTTATCCTGAGCGCAGTCGAAGGGTACGGTGGTGTGAGAGGCGCACTGGCTACCTTTGGTAGTCAGCCGTCTACTCGATTGGCAACTGGCTTTTTATTTTTCAGTTGTCGTAAATTCAATCAAATATGGTTTCAAAGGAATACTTCTTTCTGTCCTAAAATTGTTTCCGATTAATATTTGATATTTTTTATTCGGTTCTAATTCTACAGGTATTGTCCAAGAAGTATTATCTTCTCCCCAACTCCGTCCATTTAATGTTCCTTTTGGGAATGCGTCTTTTCCTAATTCTCCAAAATCTACACTCGTATTTTGTCCGTTTAATGGCTCTGAAAATTCAATTGTTATTTCTTTAGTTTTTGGACTTACGTTTTGGCTTTTGTTTTCAAATTGCTTAATTCTCTTAACGGTAGGACGTTTACTCTCAAATGTTTGATAAAGCTTATCTAATGATTCAGAAAAATAATTAGCTTTTTTAACAAATTCTTCAATTTCGTTTTCGTTAGTGTAATCCAATTCAATCATTTTTTTTATGGCTTCAGTTTTGTTTTCAGATTGATTATAATAATTTTCACAAATTTGATATCCTACAGAATAGCCTAAATCTCTCATTCCAAATTCGTTTGGGTCATTTCCATCTAACCATTTGTAACGGTTATTAGGATAGAACATTTCTTTTTCAAATACTTCTCTAATTCTTTGAGCATTTTCTTTTCCAAACTTAATTTGAGGATTAGGTGATGAAACTTCAAGAGCTTTTGTTGCTACAAATTCAGCTACACCTTCGTAAAGAGCTAAAGAAAGAAGATTAAATGCTCTTGGATTTTGTTGGGTATGAACATATTCGTGTAAATTTAAAAACACAAGATGTTTGTTTGGGTTGGTATTAAAATAAGATTTTAAATGAGATAAGTTTTCTGGAAATTCACTTGTTTCTGTTTTACTATCTGCCATTGAAAGTTCAGAGCCAATAAGGACTAAACTATCGATTGTAGTTCCTGGTGTTCTAAATGAGCCAATAGAAAAATATATCTTCGCTGGTTTTAATTCAGGATAAAGTGTCTTTAATTTTTTTATTCCATTTTCCAATTCAGAACCCAATTTTTCTGCTTGCAAGGTGTTTTCTCTAATAGAAGCCCAAAATTTTGGGTAATTATTAATTGATGTTATGTAATCTTGTGGTGTATAATTTCTTGCTTGCCTAATTCCTTTTAAACCTACAGTTCCATTTTTAAAGTATAAACTATCGAGATATTTGTATTGTAAAATGGAATCTTGAGTAGAAGATATTTTATCTTATGCTTTCCAAAAATTTGTAATATCTGAAGTGATGATATTCTTATTTGATTCATCAGTTTTTTTTTCACACCCAAAAAGTGTAAAAGTAAAAAGTATTATTAAAATTGTATTTTTCATTGGTTAGTGTTTCATCTAAAGACTATGGCTTTTGAATTTTGTTACAGTTTTCGGTCAAGCTTGTTGCCAACGGCAGACTGTCTCAAAAAGCACCTAATTCACCTTAAAAAAAGTGTCTAAATATTCGATTAAATAATTGATATTCAGTATATTTATACATGGAATATTTACAAGGAGAACTCAGAGGACAAACTGTACTTTTTAAAACTTGCATAGACGATATGGTACCAGAAGATAATACTGTACGTCTAATAGATCAGTTTGTCGATTCATTAAACCTAGAAGAAATGGGGTTTAATGTTCTAGCATCTAAAGGCAGACCGCCTTATAATCCCGCAGATTTACTGAAACTTTATATCTATGGTTATATGAACCGGATGAGAAGTTCTAGAGTGTTAGAAAAGGAATGTCGACGTAATATTGAGGTTATATGGTTAATGAAAACCTTAAAACCAGACCACAATACCATTGCCCGATTTAGAAAAGATAATCCTAAAGCTATAAAGCGTGTATTTAGATATAGTGTTGAGTTGGCCAAGAACTTTAATTTAATTGGCGGTGTTTTGATAGCTGGTGATAGCACGAAGCTCAGAGCACAGAATAGCAAGAAAAACAACTACAATAAAAAGAAGATAAAACGTCATTTGGATTATATCGACAAGAAGTTAGAAGAGCATAATGCAGATCTTTCCAAAGCTGATGGTGATAAGAAAGAAGAAATAGAAAAGCAAATTAATAAGCGTAAGAATCAACGCCAGAAATATGAGGCTCTTCAAAAAGAACTAGAAAAAGACAAAACTACAGAGAATCCTCAAATTTCAACCAGTGACCCCGAAAGTAAACATCAAATTGTAAGAGGATCAATAACAGAAGTATGCTATACTGCCCAAACTACTGTAGATGCAGAACACAAGTTACTAATTGACTATAAAATCACCAATAAGAATGACAAAAAAGCCATGGGTGATATGCTCAAGCGAGCTAAAGATATTTTAAAATCTAATGAGTTTACTGCGCTCTATGATAAAGGTTACCACACAGGAAGCGAATTCCACACAGCAGATCAACTTGGTATAAAGACTCTAGTAGCGATTCCAGCAATAGGCAGAAAAAGTCAAGCGCCAAATCCAGATTATAATGCAGAATATTTTGTTTACAACAAAGAAGAAGATACTTATACGTGTCCAGAAGGTCATACTTTAAAAAGCAATGGATCACATTATAAAGGTAGAAATTACACCTTTAAACAATACAAAACCAAAACTTGTAAAAGCTGTCCGGTTAGAGAGCAATGCACTACTTCAAAAGCTAACGGAAAGGTTATTCAACGTAGTCAATATACAGAGCATATAGAAAACAATGCCAAACGTATAAAAGAAAGTGGAAACCTCTATAAAAAAAGACAGGCTTTGGTAGAACATCCTTATGGAACGATAAAGCGTGGTTGGGGTTTTGATCACATCATGACCAAAAAAGGTATTATAAGAGCCAGTGCAGACTTTGGATTGATAGCTTTAGTTTATAATCTAAAACGAATTATGAATATAGTCAGTTTTAAGGACTTATCGGATAACTTTAAAAAGGTAATAGAGGCTTTATTATCGGGTATTTTTAGCATATTAAAGCCATATAATGCTGTTATAATAAAAATTTAAAGTCTTAAAACGTATTTGAGTAAAAGAGCAAAAATCTCAATTAGTTTTCAAAAAATACATTTAAGAACTCTTAAAATTGATAATTTTGGGTATTTTTGAGACAGACTGACGGTTTTGTGTAAGGAAAGTTGCGTTATAAATGAGCGTTTACTTTCCGATTTATAAATATATAAAATTAGAAAACAATGAACAAAATGAAAGCAATAATTAAGCAATTTTTTTTACACGGTGTTGGCAACCGTTTTTTTCAGTCCGCCTTTGATAAATTCAAACTATTTTTAATTACTCACGACTTTTGGAAGTTAATGTGCTATCTAACTTTTTTTCTATGGGTAATAAATTCAATTTTACTATGGAATCATATTTTCTATTTAAATTCTCAAATTCAGACTCTGAAACATTAGGGAATATTGTTTTATAAGTTCCATAAGAACCAATACAGCTAAAAACCATGAAAAGTATTAAATATAATTTCCTATCGTTTGGAATAGTTTTGGGTTTTAAAGATTCTAAATATTCCGTTCCTAAAAACTTTATTTTACATTTATCAGGCTTGTCCGAATTTCCTGAACTTACCCAATTCCCACTAATTTTAACAGTTGGTGGATGTCGTTCTGTTTCTATAAATTCGCGTTCTTTTAAATCCTTTATTACACTTTTTAATTTCTCTTTTTTTTCCTCTATTCCAGAAATGTCAATTAATTTACCATTATTGTTTTCTGATAAGTGTTTTAATATTTTATACTCTAAAGTTTCTTTCATTATTTTAAAAAATAAGTTTTATCTAAAATATATAATATGATACCAATTATAACAGCTATTATAGCAATTCTATTACTTAATTCTAAACCTTTCCAAAAGAAATAAATATCAGTAATTATGAAGTATTCAACAGCTTTTAGTTTCCATTTTCTTCTCTTATGTTTTATAAAACCTATAATTCCGACTGTTTTAAATTCAAATACATCTTCCATATTGTATTTTCCAATTCTTTCTTCTTTTGGTTTTATTTTTTCAATATGGAATTTAACTATTTTCAAATTTTCAGATTATGAGTGAGTAATGGTTGCCAACGTGATTGTATATGGAAAGTTGCGTGTTTGTGTGCGAGGATTTTCCGAAGGAAAATCAGAAGCTAGCAAACGAGCAACTTACTTTGGTTTAACTAAAACTAGCAATTTTTTATATACGGTGTTGCCATTTCGTTGTTTTTTCTTTTACTTAAATTCAGTCGCGAGTTTATTTTCTTAAATTTAAAAGTCCGATTATTATCATTGGAATACTAAACGGTATCATAAATGCCAAAAGTCTTTTGTCAGGAATATAGAAATATAGAAAAGATGTAGAAATTAGGAAAATTATTATTTCTCCATAAATTGTTTTCAATTTGTATTTTCTTGAAAATGCACCTATTATAATCGGAATAATTATTCCCAATGCAATTCCTGAAATCATTATTCCAGAGATGTATAATCCAGATTCTATTCCATTTGTATAACTCACAATTATAAACAATGGAATAACCCAAAGAAACCAAGAGTTGTTTTTAAAAACAGACTTTAATTTATTCCGTTTAATTTCTGCTTTATTCATAGTTTATCAATTCCGTTTGAGTGAGAAACTCCGCAACTTGCTAAATTCCGTATAAAGTTTGGTTTTAAATTCAGAATCCGATTCCGTAAACAAGCTAAAAATTCAGATGTCATTTTCATTCCGAATTTGAGTGAGATTTTAGTTTTTCTTTTTGTTCTTTAATTAACCTTAAAAAAACTAATGTAAAAAAAGCATAAGAAATTATATTAGAAAATGGACCATTACTTAAATTTTCAAAATCAAGTTCGCAAATACTTTTTATTAAAAGAATAATACTAACTAATAATGCTAAGTAGTATAAAATTTTCTTATTACTTTCTTTCATTTTTTTCAGTTTTGAGTGCGTTCCGCAATGAATGGCAACGGTCTAGGCTATGAGTAGTTGCGTGGATTAGCACTTAACTTTGCAAGTACACACCAAGTTGGAAATTCCGAAGGAATTTCTAAAGTAGGCGAGAACAAGCAATTACTTATAGCCATTGTTGGCAACAGTTATTTTGTTTGTTTTTTAATCCATTTGCTTATTTCGCTCATTGCTATTACAGAAAAGGATTCGTTAAGTTTTTCATATTCATCTGGCTGACCAGTTTCACAAGTTTGGAATAAATGATTTAGATTTTGCAATTCTTTTATTGTTACATTTTTATTGCCTGAACTTTCTAAAATTCTTTTCCATTCTGGTAAGTTTTCAGAAGCCAAAACTTGCAAATCTTTTGTTCCATTTAGAGCTAGAACTGGAACTTGAACTTGCTCAATATATTTTTTAGGATTGTACCTTAAAAAATTTACCATCCAAGGTCTTAAAATACTATTTACTTGAGCATTAACATATTCATCATAAGTCATATTTTCAGGCTTATCAGGGTCATTTAAGGACATTTTTTCAATGTATTCAGTCATTTTTTTTCTCAAGGTATCTCCGTCTTTGTAAAGATTGACTATCTCAAAAGCATCTCGATTTAATTTTTGATTTTTATTGACTTCTGATTTATCTGTACCTGTTGCTAAAGCAATAGCTTTTTGTTGCGATAATAATATTTTGTCGCCAGATAAGCTCGGTCCTGCTAAAGAAACAATAAAAGCTACATTTGAAGATTGAGAAGCGACTATTGGTGCAATTAAACCACCCTCGCTATGACCAATTAAACCAATTTTATTCTTTTTAATTCCTTCTCTTGTAAGCAAATATTCAATTGCAGAAGTTACGTCATTTGCAAAATCAAAAGAATTGGCTGAATCGTAATTACCTGTCGATTCTCCTACTCCTCTTTTGTCATATCTCAAAACAGCAATTCCTTGTTTTGTCAAGTAATTCGAAATATCTAAAAAGGGTTTGAAATTTCCAAATTCTTCATTTCTATTGTGTTCTCCATTTCCACTTATCAAAACTACCGCGGGAAAAATTCCATCTTTGCTTGGTATTGATAGTGTTCCAGAAAGTGTTATGTTATCCTTAATGTTTTTAAATGTAATATTTTCAGAAATTGGATTTTCGTATACCTTTTCTTTTTTACATCCCGAAAATGAAATCACTAAAACTAAAAGTATTATTTGGTAAATATTTTTGGTCATCATTTTATATTCTTTCTTACAAGACGATCGATATACAGGTTTGTTACTTCTTTTTTGGTAACAGTATTTATTCTTTCAGATAATCGTTTGCCTCGACATAATCAAAATCTGGTGAATCTGTAAATAGTTGTCTTAATTGCCAAACGTGTCCTGAACCATAGATAAGCAAAAGTCTTTCTTCTTTATCAAAATTTGTAAAATCGTATGCATTTGCAAAAATTCTCAGATTTCTCCTATACCACCTTGCAACTGCATCGGACCCTATATAAGTGTCTCCAGCACCTTCTAAAACAACTTCGGTAAGGTAGGCTTGATGGTCTTTTAATCTATTTTCAAGTTTGTTATCTAAGGCTAGATGTTCAGTTAACGTCTGAACAGACTTTAACGAATCACTGAGTTCATAAAACGAATCGTAATCATAACGCTTGCTTTTTTCATATTGCCCTTTGGCTTTTAAATAAGCATTTCGGTCATAATTGTCCCAATCCAATTCAGCTCCGAACCAATCTGCGGAAGCATCGGAACAATAAATTTTATTATGGCCTAATTTTTTTGCAAGCTTGAAACCAATTTGATAGATTTCATTTTTTTTATCATCAAGCTTAAATGACCCATTAAGATAATTTTGATATTGTACATTCGTAATACTGTCCATCTTTATTCGAGGCCATTCGATTAAGATTTTGGTTGGTTTATATTTGGCAATTTTATCTAAAAGAATATCTAATTCCTTTTGCCTTTTTTCTTCGAGAATATTAAAAGCGAATTTCTCCTTATAACTATCTAAACCAGGATTATGAAAATGGAAAACACCTAAAACCATAGCTCTTGTTTTGTGCTTACCAATAAATGAATTTGGTACTGAAATTGAATTTATTACCTCTGATTTTTTATTTTCTTGTATTACTTTTTCGACCTCTTTTTTACAAGAAGAAAATAGTGCTAACATTGTAATCCCATAAATCAGATTTTTCATTTTAAAATATGTTTTGTTTTACAAAAAATTGAATTTGTGTTCGACTGTTGCGGTTTTGGAATATTGATGCCAAGATGTTTATATATGGTTTGTTGCGTGTTTTAGTCACCCAATCTAGCAAATTAAAACCGAATAGAAAATCCGCGAGTGTTTACGTAAGTAGGCTAGAACAAACAATAACTTATTGCCATTGTTGTAAGGCGTTGTTTATTCGGTTCACAAATTCATTTTTCTCGTCAACGTGTAAGGCTAAATTCTTGTACTTACGTTTAATTCCGTATAATCCTGTCAGTTCGTTTTCTTGCTTCAACCTAATAATGATATTGTGGCTTTCTAATTCTCCCAAAAATGATAGTTTGCGTGTTTCCTTGTTGAGTTCTATATCTTTTGACGAAATCTCAATATTGTCGATACTATTTAAATCGATAGTTGTTTCGTTCATTATTCCATATTTCAGATACAGTTTTTTATCTTTAATTAATATTGGTCTTTTAGACAATGATTTTAGAAAACCAAGAAGCTGAATTCCAGAATAAATGCTCAAAAAAGTCAAAATCCAAGCAACCGTATCATTCCATTTTTGAAGAAGAATGTGCAGAACAACAGTTTCTACAGCAATAACGAAAATTATTGCAATTAGTAATGAAACTGTTCCACTGTCTTTATGGTAAGAGAATTCATTTTCCTTAAGCTTCCTTTTTTTCCAATAAATAAATCCATAATAGAAAACAGCAACTTCTGTCACTACAGGAATAACTAATCTTTTTGGAAGTATTTCGTAACAAGTGCTTTTTAGTGCCTTGAAAAAGTCAACTTCATCACTTTTATTTACTCTATATCCCTTTATTGTTATGGTAACATTATATATGATATATAACACTATCGATAACTCAACTACTGGAAACATCCAAGTCTTAAAAAGGTCTAGATAATATTGATTTTCTATCGGTAGTATTAAGGAACAGACTACCATTCCGATAATTAAAAAAGGTACGACAGTTGTCTTTGGAATACTCGTTTTTCTGAGAAGCATAAAGTAGATGACAGGGACTGTCAATAATAAGTCGAACGTAATTCCAATCGAGAGTACATCAGGATTTGTTATAAAAATCGATGATTTCGCAAGGATTATCATCATTCCAATAATCAATATTGGTATTCCAAATGTTGTTAAATTTTTATGAATGTGTAATGTTCTGTTCATAGGTTTCGTTTTAATTGTTGCCAACAATTGTATATGCGCATTGTTGATATATCGCATATATATTCTAAGTTTTAAAATTAGTCTTTTCTAGTAACCTATCCAAAGGACTTTTTATGTTTTTTTTATTTATATGAATGGTTTTGGTATAAATTTCTGTTGTTTTTGGAGAGCTATGTCCTAACATATTTTGCAAATATCTTAAGTTTATATTGTCTTCGATACAATGCGTGGCAAAAGAATGGCGAAGTGTATGCACGGTTGCCCAAGGATTGGAATCAGTTTCTTTTACAGCCTTTCTAAAGATAGCTCGAACACTAGTAGTGCTATACTTTCCTCCGGTCTGACCCTCAAAAAGCCAATAGGAGGGTTTTTCATTTTTATAATAGGCTCTCAATAATTGTACTAGATAATCAGATAAAATAGTCTTTCGATCTTTTTTGCCTTTGCTATCTTTTATAAACAAGTACCCTTCTTTCGAATGAATGTCTGTTATTCTTAAATTTAGGACTTCAGAAATTCTAAGTCCGGCACTATATATTGTCCATAAAATAGCTTTGTGTTTGATGTTTTGAGGATGTTGTAAAATTTTTAAAACTTCTTCTTTACTTAAAACATTAGGAATACTAACAGACTTTTTAGGACGCTGAATTTCATAGTATTCTCTTGGCAGTTTTAGAACATGTTCATAGTATGCCTTTATGGCGTTTATAATTTGATTTTGATAGCTTTCGCTGATTTTATTTTTTGTAATTAACTCATAAACAAAACCTTCTATTTCCTCTTTAGTTACAAGATTTATGTCTCTACTGGAGAACTTAGTCAAAAACACCGAAAACATGTTTTTGTAAGTACGAATACTTGAAGCGCTATACTTTTTTAAAACTAGGACTTTTTCCAACCTAAAAAGTTGTTCTGATGCATACTTATTTAAAGGTATTTTTTCAATTGGGGTTGGTGTTACACCATTTACTGTTTTATAATTTTTTCCAAATAATTTTTTTAACAATGTAACGTTTTCTTGGGTGTACATAATAGACCATAATTTTTGATTAGGATGCCAAAAAGTAGTGTTTAGCTTCTTAAAAGCAATCCGTAATTCCTTTAATTCATAAGGAATATATACCTTAATTCTTTTAGCATTTTTTAAAGGTTGGTAAATAATGGGTATATGTTGCATAATTTTATACTTAGAATACCAAATATAGTAGATAATAGTATGATTATATTGTTGATGTAAAGGCAGTAGTATTTTAACCGTTAAAAACGGCTAATTCACAATAATCTAAAAAACATATCTTTACAGAGACTATGAAATGTAAAATCTGTAATAAATTAGTAAAGGGAAGAAGCGATAAGAAATTTTGCTCACAACGCTGTAAAAATTATTATCATGTTAATTTAAGAAAAGTTACTGCTATTGCCGTAAAGGATATTGATACTATTTTACACAGAAATCGATCTATATTGTTAGAAGTTTTGGGGAAAAATATTTTGCAAAAAAAAGTATCTCGAATAATTTTAGAAAAAAAGAAATTCAATTTTAAATACAACACTCATTGGCATGTAAATAGCAATAATAAAACGTTTTACTGGGTTTATGATTTTGGTTGGATGTCTTTTTCGTATGATGAAATACTAATCGTGAGAAAAAGAACTCTTTAAAATATGGCCATGTAATATTGCTTGCAATTAACTTTACAGGGCGTAATTAATACCATTTTAGGCATATAATGTGGTAATAAATCGTTTCTTTTGCGCTTACTTTTTATTTAAAAAAATGACCGTACCAAGGGCTATGCTAATTCTTTTTTAATTTCAATGAATAAAAAAAGAATTAAATTTATGTACACAGCAGTATACATATAAATTGGTATAATTCTAGTGTATGCTTAATAATAATCACTCCAATAATCATCCGAACATTATAAATACACTAAAAAACCTGTTAAGTATTTATACTGAAATGAATGCAGTACAAAATACGTAACAGGTTCGTTATTTTAATTAAAAAAGAAATTAAAGATTATTCTTCTTTCCTAGGTGTTCTTGGTGCTCTTGGTTTTCTATCATCACGTCCACGATTATCTCTACTTCCTCTGCTATCTCGTCCGCCAGAACGTTTGTCATCTCTTGGTGGTCTTGCTACATAGCCTTCTGGTTTTGTTAACAATGCTTTACGAGAAACTTTTTCTTTACGAGTTCTTGGGTCTAAACCAAAATACTTCACATCAAAAATATCGCCCATATTTACAACATCAGTAACGTTTTCAGTGCGTTCCCAAGCTAGCTCAGAAACATGTAATAAAACTTCGTTTCCTGGTGCTTCCATATATTCTACTACAGCGCCAAAATCTAACATTTTAATTACTTTTACTTCATAAGCGCTTCCTACTTGAGGTTTAAAAAGCATCGACTCAATACGGGTAATTACTGTCTCAATTCCTGCCGGATCTGTTCCTAGAATTTCAATAATTCCTTCTTCGGTAACAGCGTCTTCGGTAATTACGATCGTAGTTCCTGTTTCTTTCTGTAATTCTTGAATATGTTTTCCTCCTGGTCCAATAAATGCACCAATTAAATCATTCGGTATACGTCTGTTAACCATTTTAGGTGCATGTTCTTTTACATCTTCATTTGCAGTAGAAATGGTATCCGTAATTTTTCCTAAAATATGTAAACGACCTTCTCGCGCTTGTTTTAGTGCATTCACTAAAATTTCGTAGCTTAGTCCTTTTACTTTAATATCCATTTGGCAAGCAGTAATTCCTTCAGAAGTACCAGTTACTTTAAAATCCATATCTCCTAAGTGATCTTCATCACCTAAAATATCAGATAATACGGCATATTTTCCAGATTCTGCATCAGAAATTAATCCCATTGCAATACCAGAAACAGGTCTTATCATTTGTACACCTGCATCCATCAATGCCATTGTACCAGCACAAACAGTTGCCATAGAAGAAGAACCATTAGATTCTAAAACTTCAGAAACTACTCTTACGGTATAGGGACAATTATCAGGAATCATTCCTTTTAAACCACGTTGCGCTAAATTACCGTGACCAACTTCTCTACGAGATGTTCCACGAATTGGTCTTGCTTCACCTGTACAAAAAGGAGGGAAGTTGTAATGTAAATAGAAATTTTCTTCACCTTCGTAAGATGGCATGTCTATTTTATTTGCTTCTCTAGAAGTACCTAAGGTAACGGTAGCTAAAGCTTGTGTTTCTCCACGAGTAAAGATTGACGAACCATGCACGGATGGTAAATAATCTACTTCACACCAAATTGGTCTAATTTCATCTGTCTTACGACCATCTAAACGCAAACCGACATTTAAGGTTAAATCTCTAATGGCAGCTTTTTCGGCTTTACGATAATACTCAGAAACTAAACCACCATACTCTGCTAATTCTTCCTCAGAAAAAGTAGCTTTAATGCTTTCTTTTATTTCTTTAAATGCAGCAGATCTTTCATGTTTAGAAGATCCAGCTTCTGCGATAGCATATACTTTATCGTATGCCATGTCATGCACTTTTTGCTCTAAATCTTTATCTTCTCTGGCAGCTTCGTATTCCCGAGTTTCTTTTTTACCAAATGCTTCAGCTAATCTTAATTGAGCAGCACATTGTATTTTAATAGCTTCGTGTGCAAACTTAATAGCGTCTGCCATTTCTTCTTCAGAAATTTCATCCATTTCACCTTCCACCATCATCACAGAATCTGCGGAAGCACCAATCATCATGTCGATATCAGATTCTGCTAATTGTGCTCTTGTTGGGTTGATGATAAATTCGCCATTGATACGACCAACTCTTGCTTCAGAGATTGCACATTCAAATGGAAAATCTGATAATTGTATCGCTGCAGATGCTGCTAAACCTGCCATGGCATCTGGCATAACGTTTTCGTCATGAGACATTAACTGAATCATTACTTGTGTTTCTGCTGTGTAATCTTTGGGGAATAACGGACGTAGAACACGGTCTACTAAACGCATTGTTAATACTTCGCCATCACTTGGTCTTGCTTCTCTTTTAAAGAAACCACCAGGATAACGACCTGCCGCTGCAAATTTTTCTCTATAATCTACCGTTAATGGTAAAAAACCAAGATCTTTTTGTTCATAATTGGAAACTACTGTACACAACATCATACATTTTCCGGATTGTACAACAACACTTCCGTGGGCTTGTTTTGCTAATTTTCCCGTTTCGATAGAAATTTCTCTACCATCACCAAGGTCTATAACCTCTCTAAATACTTTTGGAATCATAAATTTTAATGCTAATTTTTAATTACTAATTGTTGCTGTGTTGTTGTCTGTTGTTGCAATGGAAATACAGAATTATTGTTGGTAATTCTGACTTTTTATATTGATGCTGATGTAGTTACTATCAGATTTTTTATTTTTCAGATTCCCATATTCATGGGAATAACAATTTTAATTTTTTGAAGCTAAAGTGCTTCAAGAATTTTTTTCAAGAAAAAAAGAGGAACATTTATAGCCCCTCTTTTTTGTAAGAATTATTTTCTAATTCCTAATTCTTTGATAATCGCACGGTATCTGTTGATCTCAGTTTTCTTTAGATAATCTAATAAACTTCTACGTTTACCTACCATCATTACTAGAGAACGCTCTGTATTATAATCTTTACGATTTCTTTTTAAGTGCTCTGTTAAATGGTTAATTCTGTGCGTAAATAACGCGATTTGTCCTTCTGAAGAACCGGTATCGTTTTTTCCTTTACCGTGTTTTTCGAATAAACTTTCTTTTACTTCTTTAGTTAAGTACATGCCAATATTATTTAAATGATTTTTATGTAGTTCAATGAAGTGTTCATTGAGGGTGCAAAGATACTATTATTTTTTAAAATGATTTATTTTGATTGTAGTATTATTATTATTATTATTATTATCGTGTTCTTCTTAGCTATGAAGTTTAACACATATGATTAATTTAAATTATTTTATTACGAAAAAAAATTTTTATTCAACATGCTTAATTTTATTTTTAACAGTTTTATTCATCAATTGTAGTGATAATGAAATTCATGAATTTTCACATGATGATGAAATAAACCGGTGGGTAAAAGAAAATAAAAAACAAATTTTGACTTACAATAGAAAAGATATAAAGAAATTTTCTATTGCAAAACAAAGAGCAATACTTCAAGCCTTGCCAGCAAAAAAAAGAAAATTAATTTGGCAAGAAAAAATAAATTATATTTTGAATTTAAAGTTACCTGAAGAAGAAACAGCATATTTAAAATGGTTTGAACAAGCCTTTAAAAAAATTAATTATGAAGTTCCAACATCTAAAGATTTTTCTAACGAAATGTATGACCAAGTAATGATTGGAGCAAAAGAATTTAATTGGAGCTCAGAATTCATATATTTAACTTTTTTTACTATTGCGGATTTGAAAGCTAATGTTCGATCTAATATTACAGCACAAAAGATTTCTGGAGAGCCAGATACATGCACGTGTTATTATGATGGTGGTTGCCCTGGCTGGAATAATACGTGTAGTGAACCTGATGTTTGTAAAAAAGCAAATACTGATTGTGGTGTTTTTGGTAGTACCGTTTGTGATGGCTATTGTAAAGGTGATATAATAATTAATTAAAAGTGCTAAAAAAAATAATATTTAATGGCACTATTACAATTTTGATTTATATTCTTTGTGTTTTCTTTTTGAAAACGCAAAGAATTATATTTCCTATTTTTATGATAGGTGCTTTTATAGTAAGTATGCTCTTATCTTACAAAGATGTTTTAGCTTCATTTTTACCTTTGACAACAATATGGATTATTCATTTATTTTTACCAGATAGTAAAATAAATAATGTAATTATTTATTTAATATTTACCCCATTAACTTTTTTATTTGGGTATTATTTAAAACGTAAACTAGCTATTTTTAAAATAATTTATTCAATAACATTAGTATTTGTTGGATTATATGCATTTAATAATCTTTGGTATGTTACAGAAAATTACGGAGCTAGAAAAATTATTAAGTCGCCAAAAATGGAACTAGTTTATACTAACAGTAAAATTAGAATAGATACAATCCAAGATAAAGTTATAGTTTTAGATTTTTGGACAACAAATTGTGGTGTTTGTTTTGAAAAATTTCCTGATTTTGAGAAAAAATATTTAAGTTATAAAAATAACTCAAATGTTCTTTTTTATGCGGTAAACATTCCAATAAGAAATGATACTTTGGGTTATGCTAAAAAGTTGATAAAAAAATATAATTATAAATTTCCTAAATTATTTGCAACATCAGACACAATTCCAAGACAGTTAGATTTTAATAAATACCCTCATAACATAATTTTGAAAAATGGAAAAATACGATTTAATGGTAGTTTGAGTATTAGTGATAAGGATGTTTTTTTATATAAACTAGAGAGTGAAATAGAAAGACTTTTAAATGAGTAAAAAAGCCAGCATAAAGCTGGCTTTTTTTAATTTCTAACAGGTAAATTCTGTATTAAATCGATATATAAATTTACTTGTTTTTTTAAATCTTTCCGCTCATAAATAGCATCTAAGAAGCCATGCTCTAAGACAAATTCAGATTTTTGAAACCCTTCTGGTAATTCTTTTCCAGTGGTATCTTTTACAACTCTTGGTCCGGCAAAAGCAATTAACGCATTGGGTTCTGCAATATTAATATCACCTAACATGGCATAAGAAGCAGTGGTACCACCCGTTGTTGGGTCTGTACACAAAGAAATATAAGGAATTTTAACTTCTGCTAATTGCGCTAATTTTGCCGATGTTTTTACTAGTTGCATTAAAGAAAGTGATGCTTCCATCATTCTTGCTCCACCAGATTTTGAGATCATTAAAAATGGGATCTTATTTTCTATAGAATAATTGATGGCACGCGCAATTTTTTCACCTACTACAGAACCCATAGACCCACCGATAAAGGCAAAATCCATAGCAGCAATTACTAAATCTTTACCTAACGATTTACCAACAGCGGTTCTTACAGCATCTTTTAATTTGGTTTTTTCTTGAGCAGCTTTTAATCTATCTGGGTATTTTTTTGTGTCTTCAAATTTTAAAGGATCTTTAGAGGTTAAAGTCTCATTTAATTCTTTAAATTTATTGTCATCAAAAAATAATTCAAAATACTCTTTGCTACCAATTCTTACATGATAGCCGTCTTCTGGACTTACATATAAGTTTTTTTTGAGTTCTTCAGTATCGATTACCTTGCCGCTAGGCGTTTTATACCAAAGGCCTTTTGGAGTGTCTTTTTTATCTTCTGTAGCAGTTTGTATTCCTTTATCAGTTCTTTTAAACCAAGCCATAGATAGTTTGTTTTATTTATTGTTGAATATTTTTTATCATTCTTCTTGTAAGAAAGTAGGTTACAAATGTAAAAGATTTTTATGAACTTTTAATTTCCTTTGATTGATTCTTTTTTGAGGCGATTTTAAATCAAAAAAAAAGCACTTTGAATATATGTCAAAATGCTTTTTCTGTTTAATTATAAAAATTGTTATAAAGTATCTACGTTATTTAAGTCTGCAAAAGCTTGTTTTAAACGAGCTTTAAAAGTTTCTTCACCTAAACGCAACCACTTTCTTGGATCGTAGTATTTTTTGTTTGGTTGATCAGCACCATCAGGATTCCCGATTTGAGTTGCTAAATAAGCTGCTTTTTCTTGCATATAATCACGAATACCTTCTGTAAAAGCAAACTGCATGTCTGTATCGATATTCATTTTGATAACTCCATAACCAATTGATTCTCTAATTTCTTCTAAAGTAGATCCTGAACCGCCATGAAATACAAAATCGATATGATTTTCTTCAACGCCATATTTTTTTGTGATAAACTCCTGAGAGTTCTTTAAAATTTTTGGTGTTAATTTTACATTTCCTGGTTTATAAACTCCATGAACGTTTCCAAAAGCTGCTGCAATGGTAAATTGTGGCGACACTTTTAATAATTCTTCATAAGCATAAGCAACTTCTTCAGGTTGTGTATATAATTTAGAAACATCAACATCAGAATTATCTACACCATCTTCTTCACCACCAGTAATCCCTAACTCAATCTCTAAAGTCATACCCATTTTGCTCATTCTAGCCAAATAGGTTTTACAGATCTCAATATTTTCTTCTAAAGGTTCTTCAGATAAATCTATCATGTGAGAACTATATAAAGGTTTACCAGTTTCAGCAAAATGCTTTTCTGAGGCATCTAATAAGCCATCAATCCAAGGTAATAATTTTTTGGCACAATGGTCTGTATGCAAAATTACAGGAACACCATAAGCAACAGACAATTCATGAATATGTTTTGCACCCGCAATGGCACCCGCAATGGCTGCTTTTTCATTTTCGTTAGACAAACCTTTTCCTGCATTAAACTGAGCTCCTCCGTTAGAGAATTGAATAATTACGGGCGCGTTTAAATCTCTTGCCGTTTCTAAAACACCATTAATTGTATTAGAACCAATAACATTTACTGCTGGTAAAGCAAATCCTTTTTCTTTAGCTAATTTAAAAATTTCTTGAACTTCTTTTCCTGTTGCTACACCAGGTTTTATGTTATGACTCATCTTTATGTTTTTTAGATATAATTTCTTGTCAAAAATACTAAAAAATAGTAGATTAAAAGCGCCAAATATCAATTAATTGACGAAAACGTTATAGCGTTTAAAGGTCGTTTTTATTAAAAAGGATAGTTAATTCCGATGTTATAAACGGCAGCATTAAAATTATAATTTTTAAACCATTTGCTTCCATTTAAATAAGGTTCATAGGTTTTAAAGCCAACATCAAAACGTAAAATTAAAAAATTAAAATCTAATCTTGTTCCAAAGCCAGATCCTACAGCTATATTTTGCAAGGAAGAAAAACCACTAAATTTAGCTTCATCTTCTACAAAACTAGATCCAGAAATATCCCAGATATTTCCAGCATCAATAAATAAGGCTCCTTTTAATTTGCTAACAACATCAAATCGGTATTCTATGCTGGTTAAAAATTTAAAGTTACCAACATTAAACTCTAAGCCAGAATTTCTGCTTCCTGGCCCTAATTCATAAGTTTGCCAAGCTCTAATATCATTAGAACCACCAGCAAAATAACTTTTAGTAAACGGTACATCAGAATTATCATAGGTTATAATGGCACCTAAAAATGTTCTTAAACCAAATACTGCGTTGTTACCAATGTCCCAAAACTTTTTGTATTCAATATCGGTTTTAAAATATTGAGCTATAGGAATTCTTAAAAATGTTTTTTTATTATTTTCGTTTTCCTTGCTAGATAATAAGCCTAAAATATTTCCAGAATTGGCAACTCTAATTCTAAAAAAAGAGAAATCATTATCTTTAAAATCCATTTGATTATTATACGTAAAAGTATAGGCAATGGTAGGAATTAAAAAATCTGAAGTAATGATATTGTACCGGTTTAAAATGTTTAAACTTATATTATATTCTTCTGGGTTAGAGTTTTTAAAGCTTGTATTATCTGCTAAGCTATTCATAAAAGAAATTGCTTCTTCCGGAAGATTTAGTGCTCTATTACTATCATTGTAAAATACTTTGGCAACATTATTTAAACTTTCATATTCAGAATTATAAATGTTAAAAAAACTACTCACATTTAAGTTTTGTATATACTGAGTGTTTAAAATTTCTAATTGAATGGTTTTTCTGGGGTTATATTGCCATTTATAATCGGTTAAAATGGTAAAAGTCTGTCTATCTAAACCAATATTTTTTTGAAAACTAGATCCTAAAGAAAACAGTGTTCTTGGCGACATTCTTTTCGGTACAAATTTGCTTAAGCCAAAAGGAGCTACAAATCTAGGTATTTCTAAAGAGGTATCTGCCCCAATTTCCCAACCAGGACCCGTATTGGCATTAAACCAAGAGCCTAAAAAAGATAATTTTAATAGTTCTGCACCTTTAAAAGCATTTCTATCGGTAATAGAAAATTTACCAGAAATACCAAAATTACGAACATTAGAGTGTGTTAATTCTGTTTCTGTAATTAACGTATATTTTTTTAATGGAGATAGATACACATCCATTTTTAATTCATTGTCCGTACCAGCTATCTGTGTAAATTTTATATTGGTAGATTTAAAATTTTGTAAAGATTTTAAATGAGTTCTTGTTAAATTTATCAAAGTATCTTTATAGACTTCTCCAGGCTTCAGAAAAATAGATTCCGATAAATATTTCGGGTTATATTTTAGTGTATTATAAGACACAAAGTTAATGTCTTTATAGGAGGTTGATTCTTTGATTTCTTCATCTTTTCTTGTAAAAGAATAATCGGTAATAACATTTACTTCTTTTATGGTATGTACTTTAAAAGGCTTTTCTATATAGCGTCCGTCTTCTTCTAATAATCTATTTGCCGCCATTATAAAATTTACATTGGTTTTATAATCTGTTCTGGTAGAATCTACATAAAAGCCTAAGGCAGATTCTGAAAAATGATAAATACCATTATTTCTAAAAAGTTTTACAACTTTACCTGCTTCGTTTCTAAAGGTTTGATCTTTATACTGATCGTTGGTTTTTAATAACGTTTCTAAGCCAGAATTTTTATAAATAGAGTCTAAAACTGTAGATTCTATTTTAATATTTATGGTATCTAAAATAGTTGGTTTTCCTTTCTGAATATAATAAGTAACTGTTGCTTTTTTATGAGCAGAATCTCTATGTATCTTAGCACTTACCGAAGATTTAAAATATCCTTGTGTTTTATAGTAGGCCCATAAATTTTCGGTCGTTTTTCTTATTTTCCTGTTACTGATGATTTCCGGACCTGGGTATTTTAAAAATAATTTATTTAATTTGATAAAAGAATTGGCATAGGCAATACTCTGTTTTTCTGAAAATATTTTTTTAATAAACCGATAAGATCTTGGATTTTTTTTTGCCCAATCCGTAACTGTTTTTGGTTTATTACGATTTCCTATATTGTGAAAATAGAGCCCTAAAGGAAGCCCTAGAAAACGTTGGTTTCTTTTTTGTAAGATATATTTTTGAAGTTCTGATCCTTTCTTTTTTACGCTATCAATCTTAATAATATTTTCTGTTAACATAAACTCGCCATCTGCAACACGTTTTGTAGAATTACACGATGCAAAAAAGATTATAAATAAAAAATAGAACGAAAGTTTTTTCATTATTTTAGCACTCCAAAGAAAATCAAAAATAGTATTTTTCAATGATTTATTTCTATTTACACCCAATTAATGAGTATCTCAAAAAATCAACTTAAAATTATAACAAGTTTATCTCAAAAAAAGTATCGACAAAAACATCATTTATTCGTTGCTGAAGGTATAAAAGTAGTCAATGAGTTGTTAAATTCTTCTTTTAAATTAGAAATTTTATATGCCACGGATAATTTTATAACCAATATTTCTTCGGATAAAATTGTTAGAATCTCAGAAAAGGAGTTACAAAAAATTAGCAATCTAAAGACACCAAACCAAGTTGTAGGATTGTTTAAAATTCCTGATGAAAAAGTACTTCAACAATCGGGTATTATTATTGCCTTAGATACGGTAAACGACCCTGGAAATTTAGGGACCATTATAAGATTGTGCGATTGGTTTGGTGTTCAGCAATTAATTTGCTCAAAAGACACTGTAGATTGTTACAATCAAAAAGTAGTGCAGGCAAGTATGGGGTCTTTAACAAGAGTTGCTATTCGCTATGTAGATTTGGAAACGTATTTACAAGAAGCTGTATTACCAGTTTTTATTGCGGATATGGAGGGTGCAAATGTCTACACAGCAGCGTTGCCAAAAGACGCTATTTTAATTATGGGAAATGAGGCAAACGGCATTTCTGAGAACATAAAGTCTTTAGTCAAAAATAGAATTTCAATTCCAAGATTTGGAGAAACTCAAGAAACAGAAAGTTTAAACGTTGCCACTGCAACCGCTATTTTGTTAAGTGAGTTTAAACGAAGTTCATATTTTTAATGAGTAGCTTTAAAGTTATCATAAACCGTAGCAAAAGTATTGGTATTAATTATTTTTTTTACTTTTTAAAGGAGTGTTCATCCAATAATCATTTTCTGTTTTTAATGGCGTAATAACAGATTTAGATAATGGTAAACGCTTGTCAATAAAGTTTTTTTGAAGAGGAAGACGCTTATTTTCAAAAATTTCTTGCACAAAAAACTCTCTATATTGGTTCATTTTTAAACTGGTTCTTTCATTAATTTTAAAACCATTGAGGTCTTTAATATGATGGACATCAAATGTAAAATAATTAGCGTAATTAGGGTTTTCTCTTTCCTTTTTAAGGTTTATTTTTTCCATTGATTTTTCATCAATAAAAACAGTGACCGTTCTTTTGTCAGTATCAAAAGTATGGATCCCCGTAATTTTTAAGCTTTGATTTTTATAATAGATTTTAAAATTCCTTTTAAAAGGTTCTAAACTGCTAACGTCTATTTGCTTATTAAAAGAAATTTTAAAGCCATTTTCTTTAGCGTTAAATGTTGCTTTATCCATTTTAAAATAGTGACCATTATAGGCTTCAAAAAAGTTGTTAAAGGTGATGTAATTTAAATACATTTTATCTTTTTTAGCCTTGTATTCTATCGTAACCGAGTACTGCGGATTGTTGCTGTTTCTATTATATAGCGTATAGTTTAGTTTATGAATAGCGAAATTTTGTTTAGAAATGTAAATACTTCCTTTAGCAGCATATTCATAACTTGTTTTTTCTTTTTTTGAAAAAAACGAAATTTCATAAAGTTGAACATTATCAGAAAAAACAATATTTTCTACTCTAAATTTATGATTTCGAATAAAATCTTTTGCAAAAACATTGCTGTAAGAAAATGACATTTTATCATGATTTCTAATCGCATTGGTTAAGTCTAATATATTTAATTCATTGCCTCCCAAAGGGGTGATATAAACACTTTCTGAATATTTTTTACTCTTATTATCATAAGGAATTGTAAGTGTGCTGTCTTGAATAAATTTGTCATTAGCCTTATAATGGTATAATAAGGACTGATTCTTTTTGCTTTTTAATTTATCGCTATCCATGCCATCATCAAAAGATTCTATAATAGCTTCATTTACATTGATGTATTTTACAGGATTTTCTGATTTTATAATTTTTTGATAGGAGTCTCCGACAGGTTGCTGGTAGTCTTTGTAATAGCCAATATAAGAATGAGGTTCTATCGGATAATTTTCAAGGATATTTTCAATTGCTTTTCTAACAATTTGGACTCCTAAAAGTTTTTTCTTTTTCTTTTTTGATGCGGTAATTATAACTTCATTCAAGCGACTATTGGAAACAGACAAGTATATAATATTTAAGGTATTATTTTTAAGTGCCATTAGCTTAATTTCTTTGGTTTGATAACCAATAGAAGATATTCTTATAATTCCTGTTTCTTTATACCGGCTAGGTATTTCAAAGTTTCCATTAAAATCGGCATGGGTTCCTCTGTTTATTTTCTGTAGCATTATTGTTGCATACACAACGGGTTTTTTAGTAGCAGCATCTAAAACTCTGCAAGCTATTTTTTTTTGCGAAAATGAGCTTGTAAAGGCGCAACTAAAAAATAATAAAATAAGTAGTATGTTTTTCAAGGAAGATAATTTGTAGATTTTTATAAGCAAAAACCACGCCAATGAATGCGTGGTTTTTTTTATAAAATAGAATAACAATTCAATTATTTAGGATCTAAAGCCATATCAATTCTAGCGACAACATCTTGCAAATGGTAACGTGACGTAGTATTTGAAGCTCTTGACGCTGCATTTCTTACATCTCGCTTTAATCTATTTAACTCTCCTCTTGCAAAAGATTTTATATCAGACTGACTTACATTTACAGAAGGAGATCCAAAACGACCTCTTTGATTTGGCGCATCATTTAATAAATAAGCCAAACGATCTATATGTGCTTTCTGTAGGTTTCTTCTATACGTATCGATACTTCTGCCGTTGTAGATTTCAGACCAAACTCCTTTTCTCAAATCAGAAAACATCGAAACTAAATTATAAGCTTCGTTTCCATTTAAGGTTTCGTTTTCAATCATTCTTGCCATTCTTCCAGTATCTAAAACACCGTTTAAAGTTCTTACTTGTAAAGATCTAACTTGTTCTAAAACTCCACTTGATTGCACTTTAGCAAAGAAATCTTTATCTAACATCCAGGTTGGTGTTTTAAATAATTGATCAATAACAAACTGTAAAGATTCTCTTTGACGCGTTTTATCTACGTGTGTGTACACGGCACCTTCTTGATCAGTAGTTTTGTAGTTTTCATAAATACCACCCACATTAGAAGAAACATGGCCCATATATCTTGCAAATTGTCCAACAATCTGACCATACATTGTTTCCATTTCTTCATAAGTTTCACCTTCTTTTGTGGTCCACTTTTCAAGATTTAGTATAATTCTCTTTAAGTTTTTAATTCCGTAGTCACTTGCTTTCACAGCATCATCACCTAAATCTTCTGTTTGAGAACTTGGATCTACAACACCTCTTTGCTGACGACCAAAACGATAAATTGGATTTCCTGCTTTATCTAAAATCCATTGGTTTAAAATTGACTTTTCTTCTTCTGCAGTTTTCTCTAAAATTGGTCTATAACCCCAGCTGATAGAATATTTATCATACGGTCCAATATCTGGCATAAGTGCAACGCCTTTGTCCTCTGGCTGAGCTACATAATTAAAACGAGCATAATCCATAATAGAAGGTGCTGTTCCGAATTTTTTAGTAAAAGATGCAGAACGTAAAGAATCTACAGGGTAAGCAACACTAGAACCCATATTATGAGGTAAACCTAAGGTATGACCAACTTCGTGGGAAGAAACAAAGCGAATTAAACGGCCCATTACTTCATCTTTAAACTCAACAGATTGTGCATCTGGATTAATGGCTGCAGTTTGCACAAAGAACCAGTTACGTAATAAACTCATTACGTTGTGATACCAGTTGATATCAGACTCTAAAATCTCTCCAGTACGTGGGTCACTAACGTGAGGTCCATTTGCATTTGGAATTGGAGATGCTAAATAACGCACCACAGAGTAACGAACATCTTCTGGAGACCAATCTGGATCTTCTTCTTTGCTTGGAGGATCTTTTGCAATAATAGCCTCTTTAAAACCAGCAGCTTCAAAAGCAACTTGCCAATCTTCAATACCTTGCTTAATATACTTTCTCCAAACTTCAGGCGTAGCTCTATCTATATAGTAAACAATTTGTTTTTTAGGAACTACTAATTCTCCTCTTTTAAACTTCTCGATATCTTCATCTTTTACCTCTAATCTCCATCTATCTAAAAATCTAACAGTTTTACTTTTCTGAGCTTCTAAACCATAATCTGTTTGTCCTGTGCCAAACCATCCTACTCTTTCGTCAAAATATCGGCGCTTCATTGGTTCTTCTGGTAATAAAATCATTGAGTTACTCATTTCTACAGAAATAGAACCTAAACTTCTGTTTGAAGGAGGAGCACTTGCAAAATACGTTTTTACATGTCTTATTTCAATATTTTCAGGGTAACTGCTTACTCTTTCTACATAAGAACGCGATTTGTCTAATCTAGAGGCTTTGTAAGCGGTTCTATAGCGTTGAGGAAAGCCCATAGGTTTTACATCATCAGCTAAGAATGCTGTAGCATCTATAACAACTCCTGTTGTATCTTTATTGAATGCCTTTATAGGAAAAGAATATAAAACAGGTTCAAAATTAGAGTTTACAACAGCTTCATTTACTGGTAACATTGTATCCGCAACCACAGAATGAGAAACTACTCTTAATAAAATTTGTTTGTTTTTGCGTTCCCAACGTAAAACTTGTTCGTTGGTTTTACCGCCACCAAATCCGATTCCACTAGCTGTTTTAGCAATTCTTGTAACCATTAACATCTCTCTTCCTAAAAGATCATTAGGAATTTCCATCAAGTAATTACTGTCTTCTGTATGAATTTTAAATAACCCATCATCAGTTTTATGGTCTTTGGTAACCACTTTGCCATAGGGTTGAATATCTCCTTTTTTAGGTTTAGGTTTTGGAGCTACCTTTTTTGGTTCTTCCTTCTTTTTCTTTTTCCAAAATTGTGCTTGTGCATCAACAGAAAAACCAAAAACAAGTGCAACTATAAATAGTCGCGATAGTACTTTGTTTGTCATAATGTGATTTGATTTGAATTAGGTTTCGAAATTACTGAATCTATAAATGCATAAACCTTAAACTTTTGTTAAAGCAAAATGATTTTTTTATGACAAATAAGTACTATTGTTACGCTCGTTTTAATTTGGTTATAAGTGATTAGAGATTTTTGTTTTGTAGTTTTTTAATACTTTAAATAGCATAATACATAGGTTTTACGAATGTAATTAAAATTTAATTGCATCGAAATTTTCTGTAAAATTAGTGCAGTTAATATTATTTATGTAATAGATAGTTACCTTAAATAATGAACATAAAAAAACTTCAAATGAAATTTTCATCTGAAGTTTCTACATTTTAAATGCCCTAGCAAAAGTTTAACTTTAATCTTTTAAGTTTTCATTATTTCTATTTCCAGGTAAATCTTGATACCAATTTGTTTTAACAGTGCCGCCTGAGGTTGCCCAATCTGCAAAGAAGTTATAGCCATCGGTGATGATTATTTTTTCTTTTGGAGCCTTAAATTGTCCTGCCACATTAATAGCCCAAGGCAAACCAGCAGGTGTTTTAAAATCACCATCACTATCTTTAACGGTTGGTCCTACTGCAATAGTCGTTGTTGTAGGATAATAGGTAGTTGGTTTATTCGGTAAATGTACTTCTTTAAGCCTGTTTTTGTTAATGATTAGAAAAGGATTAAACGGAGCAGTACCTAATTCAGCTGTGGTTATAGGAGTTTCAAATATTATGGAAATGGTATTGTTTATCCCAACATTTACATGTGCATTGTCAAAGAAAATAATTACCGCATTGGGTTGACCTTGTTCTGTTCCATTGGCATTATTTGTTATAAATCCTTCTGTTAAATTCGGTCCCGTTACACTGGCAATTGCCGAAGGTGAAACGCCTTCTAATTCAATACCAAAGCCATTTTTAAAACTAGCTCCAATTGATTCTACCGTGTAATTATAATTTACTTGCGTTACCTTATTTTCTGAATTTAAAAGAGTTTTGATATTGTAACTGATTACTAAATCATTAAAGTCATAATCGCCTGCATATGGCCATAAGTCTTCGAATGCTAAAGTTGCATTTGTGAGCTCAGTTGGGTAATACATTTTATTGCTTATTGCGGTACAATCACCAGGACTATTTTCTGTGATTTGAATATTATCAATAAAGTTACCATAACTTCCTGAGCCTACGGCTTCAAAAATAAAATAAGTGTCTGCTTGTCCTTCGGGTACCGTATATGTTCCTGAATACTGAACCCAAGCTGTGTTACCAGTGGTCATAATTGCCTCAGTGGTTGCAGTGGCTAAATTTTCTCCGATTCTAACGAGCGCGTTATCTACGCCAGATCTACCTCTATGCCATACAGACCAACTGATCTCTGCACCAGGACTTGTACAAATACGCTGATACAAAGCTGAACTTCTATTTGCATTTAGTTCTGCGAAATAAGATCCTTTTTTAGCTGGTACGCCATTAAAGCCAGATTTCCAAAGCTCAATTTTATTATCTGAGGCTGTTGTAGACCAACCATCTACATTATTTTCATCTGTAATAATATAATTATTAGGAAGTGTTGGTCCGTCTTCAAAATCATTATTTAAAAAGAAATTGTCGGTACATTCTGTACAAGGGTTGCCGTTAGATTTATAACGAGTGGCAGATTTACTTGCAGACTTATTTGACGTTACTGTTAAATTAATTTTATTGTTTAACACATCTAAAATCTCTGAAGAATATTCAAGTCCATCTTTTCTTACTACATATACTTTCTCGTAAACGCTAGGTAAGCTAAATACATGATTAATAACACTGTTGTCTGTTTTACCAGAGTATAATAAATTATTGAGGGCTTCAGAAATATTTTCAGCTTCGGCACCATATTCATTTGAATAGGCATACATATCATATCTTACATGAGGTGTCGCGTCATTTATCGTTAATGTGACAACTCTTTCGGTATCAAAATTAAAATTATTTGGAATTGATAAGTTTTCTAGCATTTGTAAAGCATCTTCGGATACTACTGTTTCCTCAGGTTGCTGCATGTCTAACTGGTTTGATACACAAGAACTTAAAATTATCGTAAAAGCTAATAACAAATAAAGATTAAAATTTTTCATAGTTTGTATTCTGTAAAATTAATATGATGTTCTAATGGACTGCAAGATACTCTAGGAATGTCATTTTGAAAGAAAAATACGATTATTATGGGTTTAGTTGCAAGGAATTACCATAATGTGTCGATGAATGGTAATTAGAGAATGTAACTTGTAAAGATTAAAATTATGTAAAAAATAAAAAGACTGTCTTTTCAGACAGCCTCTTTTTATGCTTTTTTCAGGGAATTTTATAAGTTAAATGCTTTTTTTATAGTAGCTACATAGTCTAATTTCTCCCAAGTAAAAGTTTCTACTTCTTCAGAAATCGTTTCTCCCATAGGGTTTGAAAATGTAACAGTTTTTATTTCTGGAGTTCTACCCATGTGCCCATAAGCAGCAGTTTCAGAATAAATAGGCGTTCTTAATTTTAAACGTTGCTCTATAAAATAAGGACGCATATCAAAAATAGTTTCTACAATTTTACTGATTTCTCCATCGGTTAAATCAACCGTAGAAGTTCTATACGTGTCTACATTGATACTCGTAGGTTTTGCAACCCCAATAGCATAAGAAACTTGCACTAAAACTTCTTTACACAATCCTGCAGCGACTAAATTTTTAGCAATATGTCTAGTAGCATATGCTCCAGATCTATCAACTTTACTCGGGTCTTTTCCGGAGAAAGCACCGCCACCATGCGCACCTTTTCCTCCATAGGTATCCACAATGATTTTTCGACCTGTTAAACCAGTATCTCCATGAGGACCGCCAATCACAAAAATACCTGTTGGGTTAATGTGATAGGTGATGTTATCTGTAAATAATTTTTGAATATGAATTGGTAATTTTGCGACTACTCTAGGAATCAAAATTTCTACAATATCTTTTTTAATCTTCGTTAACATCACTTCTTCGGAAGCATCAAAATCATCATGTTGTGTAGAAATGACAATAGCATCTATTCTTTGAGGTACATTATCATCAGAATATTCAATAGTTACCTGACTTTTAGCATCGGGTCTTAGGTAGGGAATTTCGTCATTTTCTCTTCGTAATGCTGCTAGTTCTATTAACAATCTATGCGATAGTTCTAATGCCAACGGCATATAATTTTCAGTCTCATCGGTTGCATAACCAAACATCATTCCTTGGTCTCCAGCACCTTGCTCTTCTGGATTGGCTCTATCTACTCCTTGATTAATATCTGGAGATTGTTCGTGAATTGCAGATAGCACTCCACAAGAATTTCCATCGAATTGATAGGCGCCTTTTGTGTATCCAATTTTGTTAATTACATCTCTTGCAATTTTCTGAACGTCTAAATAGGTTTCAGATTTTACTTCACCAGCTAAAATAACTTGTCCGGTGGTAACTAGCGTTTCGCAAGCAACTTTACTATTTTTATCAAAAGCTAAAAAATTATCAATTAAAGCATCAGAAATTTGATCTGCTACTTTATCAGGGTGTCCTTCAGAAACACTTTCTGAGGTAAATAAATATGACATAAGTATCTTATTTTAAGTTTGTTGAGGAATATAAAAAAGATTGCTAGGTCGCTAAAAGTAGTATGGAATTACTGCTTTAGCATTTTGTTCTAAACTTGTTTCAGAATCTCTAAAATAGATATTCTTTTACAATTTAGGTACTGAATTAATTTCAGTACTAGAGGTTGCAATCAGTTCAAATTTTTCCTCTTGGTTAAGTCGCAAAAATACATTATAAATTTAAAGTCTATTGTTTTTTTGTGATAATTATTTGTGATACCATCATCAATAAATGATTTTTGCACACTTAAAGTTGATATTTTTAAGAAATACATAAAATAAAAGATGAAAAAGTATCAAATTAATACTATTTTAAAAATAAATACTATTTTGTTTGGATACTAATATTTTCTGTTGCAATATTTGCGCTCACAAAGTTCAAGAACTTATTGAAATGTTATCAAGAAAGGTGAAGGGATTAGACCCATTGAAGCCTTAGCAACCCTTTGTAAATGCTGAAATCTATTCAGTATCTCAAAGAAGGTGCTACATTCTACTCTTTATGCTGAATTTATTTTCAGGGACAAACAATAAAGGATAGATAACAAAAAAGAATGTTCCTTTTATGGAAACATTCTATTTTTCTTAATAACATTTTTCTAGTGGGTACATCATTAAAAATTGATGCATTTGACTTTTGTTTTAATCGCAAATTGATTCACAATATGCAATATTGTGTTCTTTTGAAAATGTTATTCCAGCGAAAGCGGGAATCTAAATTAACTCAAAAAAAACAGAAAAATGAGTACATTAAAATTAGCAACCAACGCGTTGCATGCAGGACACGACGTAACAGCAAACGGAGGCGCAAGAGCAGTTCCTATTTATCAAACAACAGCCTATGTTTTTAACAATTCAGAGCATGCTGCAAATCTTTTTTCATTAAAAGAATTAGGATTTATTTATACCCGTTTAAACAACCCAACAAATCAAATTTTACAAGATCGTTTGGCAGTTGTAGAAGGCGGAATTGGAGCCGTAGTTTTCGCATCTGGAACTTCAGCAATTTCAACAGGTTTATTAACACTTTTAAAAGCAGGAGACCATATTGTTGCTTCAAGTAGTTTATATGGCGGAACCTACAATCTATTGAGTGTAACCTTGCCAAGATTCGGAATTACAACTACCTTTGTAGATGCTTCAGATGCAGCTAATTTTGGAGCAGCTGTGCAAGAGAATACGAGGGCGTTTTTTGTAGAGTCTCTAGGGAATCCTAAATTAGATGTTTTAGATTTAGAAGCAATTTCTGCAGAGGCAAAGAAAGCAGAAGTTCCTTTTATTGTTGATAATACCGTGGCAACTCCAGTATTGTTAAACCCTATTAAACATGGTGCAGATCTTGTAATTCACTCCTTAACAAAATATATCGGCGGACAAGGAACTACGATGGGAGGCGCCATTATAGATGCGGGTACTTTTAATTGGGCAAATGGTAAATTTCCAGAATTTACAGAACCTTCTGCAGGATATCATGGGTTAAAATATTATGAAACTTTAGGTGCAGCTTCCTTTGTTTTTAAATTAATCTTAGAAGGATTGCGTGATTTTGGAGGTGCTTTAAGTCCGATAAACGCCTTTAATATTATTCAAGGCTTAGAAACTTTACCTGTTAGAATAAAACAACATTCTACAAATGCATTGGCATTGGCAAAATGGTTAGAGCAGCAAGACGAAGTTGCATGGGTTAATTATCCGGGATTAGAAAGCAGTAAATACAAATTTTTATCAGATAAATATTTAACAAAAGGACAAAGTGGTATTGTAACTTTCGGTCCTAAAAAAGGTTTTGAAGCTGCAGAAGTAATTGCAGATAAAACCAAAATATTCTCTTTATTGGCAAATATAGGAGATACAAAATCTTTAATTATTCATCCGGCAAGTACAACGCATCAGCAATTAAATGTCGAAGAACAAGCAAGTGCAGGGGTTTCTCAAGATTTAATTAGATTGTCTGTGGGTATTGAAGATTTAGAAGATTTAAAAGCAGATTTAACAGCGGCTTTTGCTGAAATTCCAAAATAAGTTTTGGTATAAAATAGCAATAGCAATAGATTTAAGTCTGTTGTAAAAAAGTGAAATCATCAACAAACAAAAACAAGGGGTCTTGCTAAAAAGCAAAGAAGCATGCTAAAAAGCAAGGGAGCATGCTCCCTTGTTAAATAAAATAATATGAACGATTTAATATTTACAGTAAAAGGAGAAAGTTCATCTCCTGCAAAATTTATTGCAAAAACAAGAAATTTTCAATTGGTGGTGGATGAGCCAGAAGATTTAGGAGGAACAGATGAAAACGCAAATCCTGTAGAATATATTTTGGCAGGTTTGGCTGGTTGCTTAAATGTTGTTGGGCATTTAGTGGCAAAAGAATTGGATTTTACAATCGATAAATTAAAAATTGAAGTAGCGGGAAATATCAATCCAGATAAATTATTTGGAATTTCTAATAACGAAAGAGCAGGTTTTAAAGCAATAAACTTAAAACTAATTCCAGAAACAAATGCACCTATTGAAACCTTAGTTTCTTGGTTAAAAATAGTTCAAGAAAGATGCCCAGTAAAAGACAATTTATTGAATGTTACTCCAATAAAAATCAATATAGAAAAGCAATACGCAATTCAATAATATAAACTAAAAAAGCAAGTGAGCTGGCTAAAAAGCAAGGGAGCATGCTCCCTTGTTAAATCATATGGAAAATAAATTACAACATATCAACATAGAAAATTTTACGACAGAAAGCGGAACGCTATTTAAAAATATTCAGTTAAGTTATCAATTGTTTGGTCAAGAATTGGGTTCAGCTCCGGTGGTGTTGGTGAATCATGCTTTAACAGGAAACAGCGATGTTGCTGGTAAAAAAGGTTGGTGGTCAGCTATTATTGGAAACGAAAAAACAATCGATACAAATACCTACACAATTTTAGGGTTTAACATCCCTGGAAATGGGTTTGATGGTTTTGTAATTGATGATTATAAAAGTTTTATTGCCAGAGATATTGCTCATATTTTTTTATTAGGATTGAAGCAGTTACAAATTCATAAACTTTTTGCTTTAATTGGCGGTTCTCTAGGAGGCGGAATTGCTTGGGAAATGGTTGTCTTAAACACAAAATTAACCCAACATTTTATTCCAGTTGCCACAGATTGGAAATCTACAGATTGGTTGATTGGTAATTGCCAAATTCAAGAACAGTTTTTACTAAATTCCAGTAATCCGGTTCATGATGCTAGGATGCATGCCATGCTGTGCTATAGAACTCCAGCCTCTTTTAAGGAACGTTTTCAGCGCTCTAAAAAAGAAAATTCTAGTATTTTTAATGTAGAAAGTTGGTTGTTGCATCACGGAAAAAAATTACAAGAGCGGTATCAATTATCGTCTTATAAATTGATGAATCAATTACTTAGGTCAATTGATGTAACGGATGGCGGTAAAAAAAATATAGAAATTCTAGATTCAATTACAGCGGATATTCATATTATAGGTGTAGATTCTGATTTGTTTTTCACAGCAGAAGAAAATAAGCAAACACATAAAAAGTTAGCATTGACCAAAGAAAATGTTACCTATAATGAAATAAATTCTGTGCACGGTCATGATGCTTTTTTAATCGAATATGATCAATTACAGGTGATTATTGAACCAATTTTCAATAAAGATTATAGAAAGAAAAAAATGAAGATACTTAAGTTCGGAGGGAAGTCTTTAGCCAACGGAAAAGGTTTAGAAAATGCCATAGAAATCATTAAAAGTAAATATCAGAATAAAGAAAAAATTACGGTTGTGGCTTCTGCTAGGGGGAATACGACCAACGATTTAGAAGCTATTTTGAAGAAAGCTGTTGCTAAAACAGCGTATAAAACAAAGTTTGAAAAGTTTAAAAAATATCAACAAGTACCAAACAAAGAAGTAGATTTTTCTGAAGAGTTTATAAAATTAGCTACCATTTTTGAAGGGGTTTCTTTGTTAGGGGATTATAGTCAAAAAATTAAAGATGAAGTTTTAGCGCAGGGCGAGTTGTTATCAGTAAAATTAATAGCAAGTTTATTAGAAAAAGAAAACATTGCTACAAATATAGCAGATGCTAGAGATTTAATTATTACGGATGAAAACTTTGGAAACGCGCAACCCATCATCCCGATTTCTAAAGAGAATGTACTTGCTTATTTTAAAGAAAATAAGGATATTATTCATATCGTAACAGGTTTTATTGCAGCAAATAAAAAAGGAGAAACCACTACTCTAGGAAGAAATGGTAGTAATTATACAGCTTCTTTATTAGCTAATTTTTTAGATGTGGATGAGTTGCAAAATTATACACACGTAAACGGAATTTTTACAGCAAATCCTGATTTGGTTGCAGATGCTAAAAAGATTTCCCAATTATCGTATTCGGAAGCCAATGAATTAGCCAATTTTGGAGCAACTATTTTACATGCAAAAACCATCATTCCGTTATTAGAAAAAAACATAGATCTTCGTATTTTAAATACGTTTAATAAAGAAGATCAAGGAACGTTAATTACATCAGAATCGTCTACAAAAGGAATTAAATCTATTTCTACAATTGATAATGTTGCGTTGCTAAATTTTGAAGGTAGAGGTTTGCTAGGCAAAGTAGGTGTAGATGCACGAATTTTTAAAGTTTTAAGCGATAAAAATATTAGTATCAGTATTATTTCTCAAGGTTCTTCAGAAAGAGGCATTGGTATAATTATTGAAGCAGATAGGGCGCAAGAAGCTGTTTATTCATTAGAAAAAGAATTTGAAAATGACTTTTATTCGCAAGATGTAAATCGTATTTCTATTGTTAATAATGTAGCCGTAATTTCAATTATTGGTCAAGATTTAAGTGAATTTCATCATCCTTATAATGCCTTGATCAAAAACCAAATTGTACCACTTTTATTCAATAACACAGTTACTGGTAAAAATGTAAGTTTGGTGGTTAAGAAGAACGAATTACACAAAGCCGTTAACGTAATTCACGGACAGGTTTTTGGAGTGACAAAAAAAATAAACATTGCCATTTTTGGAAAAGGTTTGGTCGGCGGAACCTTAATCGATCAAATTATAGAAAATACACTATCTATTTTAGAAAGGAGAAAAATTCAGTTCAATGTTTTTGCAGTGGCAAACTCTAAAAAAGTATTGTTAAACAAGCATGGAGTTTCTAAAAACTGGAAAAAAAATCTATCAGAAAGTGGTGTTGAGAATGTTTCAGTAAAAGATATTATTGCATTTGCAGAAACACATCATTTTGAAAATTTGATAGCTGTTGACAACACCGCAAGCGCAAATTTTGTGAGTAATTACATTCCTTTTATAGAAGCTGGTTTTGATTTGGTTTCTTGTAATAAAATTGCAAATACCTTATCTTATGATTTTTACAAAGAAATAAGGGTGAAGTTAAAAAAACATAAAAAGCAATATTTATATGAAACGAATGTGGGTGCAGGTTTGCCTTTAATTGATACCATTCGTTTATTGCATGAATCCGGAGAAAATATCACCAAAATTAGAGGGGTGTTTTCAGGTTCATTAAGCTATTTGTTTAATAATTTTTCTGCTGAAAATGTTCCTTTTTCTAAGGTGCTAAAAGAAGCAATTGAGAAAGGATTTACAGAACCAGATCCAAGAGAGGATTTAGGTGGAAATGACGTTGCTAGGAAATTACTGATTTTAGCAAGAGAACTCGATTTGGAAAATGAATTGGATGAAGTGGTTATTAAAAACTTAATTCCAGAACATTTAAGAGAAGGTTCTGCCGATAATTTTTTAAGAAATTTGGACTTGTTAAATAAGGATTACAAGACTCTAAAAGACAGTCAAAAACCAAATCACGTTTTGCGGTATATCGGCGAATTAAGTGGCGATTTATCAAAAAACAAAGGAAATTTAGAGGTAAAATTAGTTTCTATTCCAAAAACTACGCCTTTAGGTGCTTTAAAAGGTTCGGATGCAATTTTTGAAATTTATACCGAATCCTATGGAGCGCAACCCATCGTAATTCAGGGAGCAGGAGCAGGGGCAAATGTAACTGCAAGAGGTGTTTTTGGAGACATTTTACGACTGGCAAAACATAATAATTAGTGTTTTCCTGCAAGGTTTCAAAAACCTTGTAGGTATAGTTTATATTAGTAATTCTTCTATAAGATTTCCAAAAATCTTGTAGATACTTTTCAATAAATGAAATACCTACAAGGTCGAAAAAAGACCCTGCAGGACAAATGATTATAATCAATGAGCAAACATTTCGAAACACAAGCCATTAGAAATCAAACAGAAAGATCTCAATTTTCTGAGCATTCTACACCTTTATATGTAACTTCTAGTTTTGTTTTTGACGATGCTGAAGAAATGAGAGCATCCTTCGCAGAAGAAAAAGAACGGAATTTATACAGCCGATTTACAAATCCGAATACAACCGAATTTGTAGATAAAATTGTTGCGATGGAAGGGGCAGAGGCTGGGTATGCTTTTGCCACCGGCATGTCTGCTATTTTTACAACATTTGCAGCGTTGCTAAAAGCAGGAGATCATGTGGTTTCTTGCAGATCCGTTTTTGGTTCTACACATAATATGTTTACCAAATATTTACCAAAATGGAACATCGAAACTTCTTATTTTAAAGTAAATGAGGTTCATTTGGTAGAAAGTTTGATTATAGAAAACACAAAGATTTTATATATTGAAACGCCAACAAATCCGGCAGTAGATATTTTAGATTTAAAATTGCTTGGTAAAATTGCTAAAAAACATCAATTAATTTTTATTGTTGATAATTGTTTTGCTACACCTTATTTGCAACAACCTGTTAAATTTGGAGCAGATTTGGTCATTCATTCTGCCACAAAATTAATTGATGGGCAAGGAAGAGTTTTAGGCGGAGTCACTGTGGGGAAGAAAGAGTTGATGCGAGAAATTTACCTATTCGCAAGAAATACTGGGCCAGCAATGTCGCCATTTAATGCTTGGATTTTATCAAAAAGTTTAGAAACGCTTGTGGTTAGAGTTAAAAAACATTGCAAGAATGCTTTAAAAGTTGCCAAGTTTTTAGAGGGAAATACCCATGTGAAATTTGTAAAATATCCTTTTTTAAAATCACATCCGCAGTACAAAATAGCCAAAAAACAAATGAAATTAGGAGGTAATATCGTTGCTTTCGAAATTAAAGGAGGTATCGAAGCTGGGAGAAAATTTTTAAACAATATTAAAATGTGTTCTTTATCAGCAAATTTAGGAGATACGAGATCTATTGTTACGCATCCATCATCTACCACACATGGCCGTTTGTCAGAAAGCGATCGATTAGAAGTTGGTATTACAGATGGATTGGTAAGAATTTCGGTCGGTTTAGAAAATATTGAAGATATTATTGAAGATATTTCGCAAGCTTTAGATTTTTAGCAAAGTTTTAGAATACTTATATTTGAGGAAATTCGACCCACTTTTGAAAAAAAAACACCTCTTAATCATGCTATTGTTTTTTACAATGCATGGTTTTTCTCAAAAAAAGGAAAACCCAAAAACTAAGTTTACCAACTTTTTAGCCAACTCGTATTATAGTTTAAATTTTGGTGGTATTTTTTATCCTTTTTCGAATGCTAATTTAATGGATGGATATCAAACAGAAACTTTTAGTAGAAACTGGTTTTCTGGAAGATTGTTGTTAGGTCATAAGATAACGGAAAATTGGTCTCTTCAATTTGGCACGATGAGACCCGCATCTTGGTTTAAGTATGATAATGTAAATAATATTGGTTACGAGAGAAGTGTTTGGATTAACGCTTGGTCTTTATCTTTAAAAAAAGATTTTAAACTCTATGATAAAACTTCTTTTTATGCGGAGGCAGGAATTGCAAATCTAACTCGATTTGGTTTTTCTATCGAGGATCAAGTAATTTATGAAGATGCGCATTTTGCGAGTTTAATTTATGGGTTTGGATTACAATATCGTTTAAATGATAAATGGCGCTTGTCTTTAAGCGGAACATTTTTACCAAAAGCTCTAAAACACAATCAGCCTTCTATTTCGCAAGCAACTTTGGGTTTTGAATATCATTTGCAACAACTTGATGATAAAACTGCTGAAGCATTCACCAACAATGGATACTTTTTTCCAAAGAATATTTTTCAGGTGAGTTATGGCACAGGAGCCCTTGGATTTGGAGTGAATCAATTTTTTGCTATGAGTCTTCCCGTTGGTAATTTTGAGAGTTTTGGAGTTCCTATTTTTTGGGTAGGAGCCGTAAGGGCACAACATGCTTTTTCTTTAACATATCAGCGATTACTTTTTAGATCAGAAAAGATTTTTTCTTTAGATTGGGGTACTAGTATTACTTATTTTCAATCAGAAGTTGGGCAATCAAATGTATTTGCATTTTCTATTTTTCCAGTAGTAAGATTCTACTTACTAAGAAAAAAAACATATGATTTTTATACAAATTATTCCATCATTGGTCCGGCATTTATCACCAAAAGTGATATTGATGGTTTTAAAAGTGGTCCTAAAGTAACCTATCATGATACCATGGGTTTTGGATTGTTTTTTGGAAAAGAAAGAAAATATAATTTCGAATTGCGTCTGATGCATTATTCAAATGGTAATATTTTTACTAGAAACGATGGTGTTGCCATTCCGCTTCAATTTACTTTTGGCAAAACGTTTTAACATCGACAATAAAAAATAGTTTATACTGCTGGTTAGCTTTTTTTTTTGTAAAAGTCCTGCAGCACATAATATGCTTTCTTTTTATTACCCGTTTCTGAAATTAAAACCTTGCGATTCCAGCCGTCTTGAATATTGGTAAGAACACGTCTCGGTAATCTAAAATCTGCTAATATCCATGGGGTTAATCCTCTTAATTGGGGAATCTTATCTAACATTAATCATGTTTGTTTATACAAATCCTCTTGAAATTCTTCTGTCCAAACTTCAGTTTTATCACCATGTAAGCCTTGCAAAGTACCAGCACCGAATTCGGAAATGATTACTGGTTTATCAAATTCAAAATCGAACACCGGCTGTTTTACACTTTTCGTTCCATCGTACCACCCAATGTATTCGTTAAATGAGACAGCATCAACGTATTCTAAAAGTGGATTTTCAATTATGTGAGTATTCTCTGTTCTTTTTTATAATGACGTTCTAATGCAGCACTTATGAAGCGAACAGCATCTAAACTTTTGGCAGAATTAATCATTTTTTTTAAGAATTCCCTTCGTTCTGTGGTGATTGGTGTTTCATTTGCCATGGACCAAATAATGATAGAAGCGCGGTTTTTGTCGCGTCTAATCATATCATTAAGTTGGGCTGCTGCATTTTTATAAGTATCTAGATTTTTCTATTGAATTGTTCAATAAACAGGAACTTCTGACCATACCATTATGCCGAGTTCGTCAGCTACAAGCGTCATATTTTCGTTATGAGGATAGTGTGCCAGACGAACATAATTACATCCTAATTCTTTTGCCAACCCAGTAACATCTAAGCATCTTCACGCAAGTTTGCTCTTCCTCCTCGTATGCCATTTTCTTTATGAATGGAAATTCCGCGTAAAAATGCAGATTTCTTATTCACCAAAATATTGGTTCCTTTTACTTCAAGTGTTCTAAATCCAATTTGTATTTCCTGCATACCTTACCTTTATATCATATAAATTTGGATTTTCAGGCGACCATTATTTCAATTTTTTGGCTTTCATGGTTCTTGTGCAAACATTGCCCCCCTGTAATAAAGAGTGTAATTGTGAATAATGGAATTGCTTTTTAAGTATCATTAATTTTGGTATTTATTTTTCAAGTGCTTTTTTATATGGTAAAAACAGGTTTTTTAACATGGTTTCGTAATTCAAAAATCGTTTACCGAATATCAGATAAATTCTTTTTCACTTCTTCAATTTTTATCCTATTGATAAAATCAGTATCAATCTCTACTTGTTCTATTTTCAAGGTTTCAACCTGTTTTATTTTTATAACGTATGCACTAGGATAGGTAGGTTTAAAAGTTTTTGAATTATGGATAGTGTTCTTACTGAATTCCAATTGTTTTACTCCAGTTGCTTCTAATATAGCAGGATTGAAATTATTGAATGTATTATTTTCAATAATGATTTTACCCAGCATTCTACCTTTATTATTCAGTTTGCCACTAATACTTATCACAGGCCTTTTTCCTCCATCGTAATTACAATCTCCAAAATTATTATTTTCAATAGTTATATCTTGGGCACCACCAGATTCATACCACCAGGTGTTTATACCACCGCTTATAAGTATAGCCTGCATCATATTACTAAAATAGTTGTTTTTTACAATGGTTTTTTTGGGTGATTTTAATAAAATACCTCTTGCTCGGTTATCTGCAAAAATATTGTTGGTTATTGTTACTTCTGGATACCAGTCTAAGTTCTCAATTATATATGCTTTATTGAGTTTATGTCCTATTTTTTTATGAAAGGTAATGATATAGTAATCCTTATTTAATTTATAATACGATTTTACAATGGCTTTAAACGCTACATCAGCAGATTTATGTTGATTGATAAACCCAACGGTATCTCCAGTTTCGGCAAATTGAAATCCAGCTTGCTGAAAGTGTCCTATTCTTACACCTATTTTATTGGGAGCAAGCACGTCTTCAACTAGAACATAGGCGCCATGGACATTTATTGCATCATCGAGCTGATGTTTAAAATCGCAATTGTTGATTACAATTTTACCTTTACAACTAGAAAAATGTGTTGCATCTGCGGTCGTTGATACCATAAGATTATTTTCGGGATTTGTTAATATGTTAACGCTTTCTAATGTAATATCTTTACTACGTTCACCAAGAATGCCCATTCCTCCTGCATAATTAATAGTAAGGTTTCGAAGTTTAATATTACTGCTTTTATGAATATAGAAAGCATTAGCAATCCTATCTTTTCCAAACCTTCCTTTACAAACTAAAACCATGCCTACCGGAGGTAATAACTTTTTATTATTGCTGTAGATTCTAATTAAGCCAGGTGCTATTTCTTTAGCTTTTATTGCATATTCTTGGTTTTGTTTCTCATATTCTGGAATTCTAAAATCTATATAATTGTTAAAATCAAACTTATCTTTGTTTCGGATTTTAATAGGATTTGTTATTTTTAAAGGTGTGTATTTAGAGGTTTTGTATGCTACTGCTTTACGTTTTGGATCGAACAAGATGGCATGAGCCAAATCATGTTCAAAACCTTCTTTAATAAAGAAAAGTTGTTCATTACGGATTGTGTATGGCATGTTTTCAGCAAGTCTAATATCAAAGGTGTTGTTGATGGTGTCATTCGCTTCAATAAGACCTTCGCCATGCAGAGGGAGGTGCCAATCAATGGTGAGGCCAGAAATATCGATATTTTTTGAGTTTTCTATATTAAAAGGCATCATTACACCATGAAAGATAAACTTGGCTCCTTTGGCATTAATTGTTAATCCGTTAAAGTCATTTATAGGAAATGCGATTCTTCTTAAAGAATTGTCATGATTTGTAATAAAACTATATTGTTCATACGCTTTTTCGGGATAAAAATGATAGGTACCTTTTTCAATGATTATTAAACTGTTTTTATATTTTGAGGCATCCTGTAACATGGTAATTACTGAAAGCGTTGCATCTTTTTCTGTTTCTTTTAGATAATTACTTAGTTTAAACTCCTGAGTAAATATTGACCCAGTTATCATTAACAAGAACAGTTGGATTAAGTTATTTTTAATATTTGCCATAATTTTTTTGTTTTAAAGAATATTATTTTCAAGAATGTATTTCTATAATTTTGCGCTTTTGTAATACTTTTTTTTCTATTCCATATTAAAAAATTGAGCTATCATGTAACAGATTACTCTAACATATTTGTGTTCAGATTAATATGTAGAAAAGCGATCATTATATTGTTTTGCTTGCTATTGTGAATAATTATACAATGCTTTATACATAAATTGTTATGACTCCTAATGAGTTAAAATCTTGTAAAGTCTATAAAAGTGCATTTACAACTGAATATCAAAATAAGAATCACACAGGTAAAAAATCTATAATTCAATAGAACTTGTAAATTAGCGTAAAATCAGTTCAACTCCTTATGCTTGCAGTAATGTTAAAAAAGATTGATAAATTTTCTTAATTCCAAAAAACACTATACAGTACTACCAAAATCAGCATAATTGCAAATGCACCAATATTGAATAACGGACTTGTTTTAAACATTTCTTTTGAAATATCAATCCCTTTTTCGTCATCTGCACCTTTGTGCTGAACGTAACTTACCAATCCAATTACAATCATGGTCAAAATTACAGTGTATCCCATTTGATCCATAAACGGCACATCCACAAATAGCGAACTTGTAGACCATCCTTTTGGCGCTACTTTAAAATACATGGCAATTGGAATGGATACCAAAGCACCAATAATAGCACCTTTGTTCGTGGTTTTCTTCCAGAACAATCCTAACATAAACACCGCTAAAATTCCTGGACTTACAACTCCTGTATATTCTTGAATAAATTGAAATGCTTGATCTAAATTGCCTAATAATGGTGCCATAATACAAGCGATTAACAAAGCAACACCAGCAGAAATTCTACCCATATTTACAGTGGCTTTATCACTTGCAGTTTTATTGATGTATTGTTTGTAGATATCCATTGTAAAAATGGTAGACGTTGAATTTAACATCGAAGCTAATGAGGATACAATAGCTGCTGCTAAAGCTGCAAACGCCACTCCTTTTAATCCTGTTGGTAAAAACTGTAATAACCAAGGATAGGCTTTGTCTGCTTGTTCGGCAGTTGGTAAATTTTCTAATCCGGCTGCTCCTAATCTCGCCATAATTACAGGATCGTTGACCATTACATAGGCTGCAATACCAGGAATTACAACAATTAACGGAATTACTAATTTTAAACCGGCTGCAAATAAAATCCCTTTTTGTGCTTCTTTTAACGATTTCGCCGCCAAAGTTCTTTGGATGATATATTGATTAAAACCCCAGTAATATAAATTCGCAACCCACATTCCTCCAACAAGAACTGCAATACCTGGTAAGTTTTTATACTCAGGATTCGATTCATCTAAAATCATCGCAAATCGCTCAGGAACTGCCTCGTAAATGGTTGTCAATCCTGCAAACATACCTTGTCCGTCAGAAACTGTATTCAATGCTAAGTACGTCGTTACCAAACCACCAATGACTAGAAAAACTACTTGAATTACATCCGTCCAAGCTACTGCTGATAATCCTCCATATAAGGAATACGCCGCTGCAAACAATGCTAGACCAGCAACTCCATACATCATCGGAATTCCCATAATAGTTTCTAAGGCAAGAGAACCTAAATACAGAACAGTGGTTAAGTTTACAAAAACATATAAAGCAATCCAAAAAACAGCTAAAATGGTTTTTAAGTTGGTAGAGTATCGTTTTTCAACAAACTCAGGAATGGTGTACAAGCCTTTTTCAATAAAAATGGGCAAGAAATATTTTCCTACGATAATTAAGGTGATGGCTGCCATCCACTCATACGAAGCAATGGCTAATCCGGAGGCAAATCCAGAACCAGACATTCCAATAAATTGCTCAGCAGAAATATTCGCAGCAATTAAGGAGGCTCCGATGGCCCACCAAGGCAAGGATTTACTGGCCAAAAAATAATCTTCGGCATTTTTTTGATGTCCTTTTTTATCCCTAGAAACCCATAAACCGACTCCTAAAATTAAAATAGCATACGCTATAAAAATGGCGTAATCTAAAAATTCAAAACTTGATGTCATAATTTGAATCCAAAATAATTATTAATCATTCTTTTTATTGAGATTATAGATCGCTTCTGCGAATTTTATTCCCAAATCAATATATCCGTTACTATTGTAGTGCCAAGGGTCAGCGTAGTTATAATCTTTTGTGCTTCTTACAATTGAAGCTTTCTTATCAGTTTTTACATATTTTTCTTGTGCATACTGAACTAGTTCGCCAAACTCCCATGTTTTTCCATCATTATCTTTTCCTGAATCTGAAATTTTACCGATTACCACAGCTAAGTCATCTTCACGAAAGGCACCACGTATCAAATCCATAAGTCTTTTAAGATTTGAATAATAATTACTAGCAATATCTTCTGTAATTGTTGCATCACTTTCTCCTTGCATCCAAATAATTCCGCTAGGAACTAAGATGTCTTCTATCCCATTACCATCTATGTCTTTAGAATTTAGTGCTCCTTTCAAAGTGGTTAAAAAGTGATCAAATTGATTCACCCCAACAGATCCGTTAAAATCAATTTCCCATGAACCATATTCACGAGCAGCTCGTCGATCAATCGAAGAACCTCCTCGGGCATATTTAATAATAGCTATTTTTTCTCCGGGGTATAGTTCTTGTATTTTTTTGCCAAAAGATAGTTCTGGTCCAAATTTATGAGATAATTTGTTTTTAAATCCATCTGACTTAAACCCAGCTCCGTTTCCTGGTTTTAAATGATCCCATTTGCCTAAGCCACCATTTTCATTTTCATCTGGTGCAGACATGCCATGAAAAATCCAAACATTTTGATTCGTATTAGAAAGTGAATCTGGTAATTCTGAGTTCAATCCATGACCTTCCATGTTGGATTGACCTCCAAGAAAAAAAAGTCTAAACGTTTCTTTCTCTAAATTTTGGCTGAAATGAGTAAACGCTGTAAAAACTATAGTGCAGCATAAAAGGATTTTTTTTTGCATAATTTTTTTTAGAATTTCGAACATATCAATTGTACTCACTGAAATTAGATGATTTGTGATACGATTATTCTTTTAGAAATTTGAGTGTTTTAACACTATTTTGATACTTTATTTTTATAAAGTACAAGCCTGAGGTTAGATTTTTAACATGAACATTTACAAGATCATTTTCTACAGTATAAGCTTTAGAAACCACTATAGATCCTTGTATATCGACGATATCAATTAATATATTATTGCTATTCGTAATACCTTTAATTGTTAGTTTGTTTTTTACAGGATTTGATTGAATTGATACTAAATTTTCTTTTTTAAAGTCATCATTGGATAAACTCTCAACTACAAAAGACCAATTTTGTAATTCATTACATGCATCGTAATCTAGAGTTACTATATTATCAGAGGACGAGTTTTGCCTGCCTAGAGCTTGTGTTAAACAGTTTTTTGGTCTTAGAACAAAATTACCATCCGTTAATATGTCTATTTTCCATATTTGACTTGTACTAGCACTATTAGATGTTGCACTTAATACTTGACTATTATTAGCACATAGCGAGTTTTCAACATCTAAAACTCCACCACAACAAGCATGCGTCAAACGATATTCATTATTCCCTAAGTGGGTTATATCCCATCGTTGATCAGTATACGTATCCGGAAATACTAGAACACCATCAAAAGAACTAGCTCCTGTAGCAGCTAAATTCTTGTTATTTGATACATTTCTAATGGAATATCTTCCGTTTTGAAGAAGCTGACTTGAAGTCTCTACGATGTCTTTACCGTTGTTAAAAGTAATAGTTCTGTATGATAACGTACGTCTGCCATCTAATTGAAAATTGTTCCCATAATACAAAGTTATCGTTTGCCCTCCTTTTGTGCTATCTGTACCCACGATAACAGGATACCAAGTTTTAGCACCTTCATCAAGCAATATCTGAGGAGATTCCCAAACTTCTCCATCATCGCTAGCAGAAATATATAGTTTTTCATTCCATCCATGCCATACCATGATGAATTTATTTAAATAGGTGTTCCAATGAACCGACGGATTAGCTCCTGGTCTGCTCGATAAACCTGCTATTGGAGAATCTAAACCACCAATACCTGGCTGAGAAAAAGAACCATTATACCATTTGGTCCAAGAGTCTGGTTTGGCCTCAGGGTCTGAAGAAACAGCCATACTGAGATTTACACTTCCAGAAACGGGTGTATAATAACAGTAGTATTTATTATTTAAATGATTATAAATAACACAACCATCCCCTAATCCAGACCATTCAGGTGCAGCAGGTTTGTTTGTGGATTGTTTTAAAATTAATTCTGGAGTTCCCCAGGTCAAACCTTTATCATCAGAGTACGCAACACCGATTGATTTGTATGCTTGCCACCCTTGAGTAGTGCGTGGATACCAGTGTGATTCTGCATGAAAAAATCCAACTAACCTACCATCGTCTAATTCTCTAATACCTATGAACCACATGCCCCCATCACTAAAACCATTGGATGAACCATTGTCAGGTTCGCGCCCACCAAAAACTGATGTTGAAGGGTTTAATTGCCCTACATGATTTTGTAGTAAAGGAGAATTAGAGATGCTTCTGTAGTTTTTGTACATGGCCCAAAATGTATAATAGCTCGAACCAATTTCTAAAACGTTGATATTTCCGTCAGGAAAATAACCGCGAACATCATTTGGAAACGTTGATTGACTAATTGTTTGCGGGCTATCTATAGAAAAAGACCAACATTGTGCCATTATGTTACTTGAAAACAACAACATATAAACTATTAATAATGCAGTTGTAGGCGCCTTGTAATTTACAGGAAATAGAATGTATTTCATAAAGATATTTTTAATTCAATCCTTTAGAGTAAAATAATTCTTAAGGAATAGTGTTTATTATTTTAATTGTTAGCGATTAGTTTTAACATTTTTTTTAGTAAAAGAATTGTTTCATAAATGGGACTGTAATCCAGCAGTCCCATTTTTCAAACTAATTAATCAAACTAACTTTCATGAAAAAAAACAAATTTAATTTTGATGAAGATGCATCTAAAGGAATCGTATTCATACTATTAATTATTAACCATTAATTTTATTATTTAATTTATTTTTAGGTACTACTAAGTCTTTTTAAATAAAATGGGACTGTAATTCAGCAGCCCCATTTTCAGGCTAATTAATCAAACTAATTTTGATAAAAAGACAAAGTTTAATTTTGATAAAAATATTTGTTGGGGTTTTTGATTACATTTTTTTCGAAACCATTTTGGTTCGATTCAATTTTCAATATTTTACAATTCAATATGCTAATAGAAGCTTTATTATCACCTTTATAGGTGTTTCCTTCTATTTTAATATTAGTAGAATTTTGAATATCAAACTGAGATAATTCACTAAAAATTTTCGGGTAATTTTTTGTTTGGATAATTGTGTTATTTCTTATCGTTAATCCATCAACACTAAGCGCATAAATAATTAGTGGGTCAAATGTTTTAATAGTATTGTTTTCAAAAAGGATGTTTTTATGGTAATACCCATCTCCTCTATATTTTTTTCCAATAATTGGATCTATTTGCAATATTGCTTGCGGCGCATGACCGCCAATCCCTAAATTTTCAAAAGTATTTCCTTTAACCACTACGTTTGATACTGGCCCAGATTCGAACCAGAAATTTGCATCACCACATATTCTAATACCTGCCATCATTGAAGCAAAGTAGTTGTTTTCAATCAGTACTGACCTTGATGTTGAAATTAACAAACTTCGCGCTCTATTTTGTTTTACCGTGCAATTTGTGACTTCTAAGGAAGGCATCCAAGTGATATTTTCGATCGCAATTTTTTTCTCAGAAAACTCAGGAATTTGTTCTTCAAGAGTAATCGTGTAGTAGTTTTCATTAATCATCTGAATGTTTTTAACCACTCCTATACCTACCGGAAGTAAATTGTTTCTATCTATAAATCTTAAGGTATCACTTTTTTGAGCAAAGTTAAATCCTTGTTGCTGAAAGTGACCAAATTTGACAGCGACAGTTACAGAGTCTATAACTTCTGTATTGGTCATGTACGTTCCGTGAACATTCGTTGCATCATCAAGCATATTTTCAAATCTGCAATTGTTAAGAGTTATCTTGCCTTTACAGTTTATAAAATGTGTGGCATCTGCTGTTGCAGAAATTACTCTTGAAGATCCTTCTTTTAAAATAACATTAAATTCATTTAATGAGATTGTTTCGGTTTTTTCAGCAATTAGTGCCATTGCACCAGAATGGTACACATTGATGTTATCGAGTTTTAAATTTTTAGACTTATAAACTCGAAAGCCAACAATATTTCTGTTTTCACTATGAGGTCCTTTATCAGAATATATGCTGCCTACAGGAGGTACTTTTGCGGCGTTAGTGTTTGAAAATCTCACAATTCGATCTTCTAAAGCCTGAGCTTTTAAGAAATTTTTATGGAAATTATGTTCGTAGTGTGCCGTAAAATATTCTGGAGATTTTGTTGTTGCATTGTAAACAATGTTTTCACCTAAACCTATTTCCCAGTCATATCCACTAAAATAAAGGATGTCATCTTTTATCTTGTATGTATTGTCTTGATGAACTTTTAAATCAAATGTTTTTTCTTTTTCATTGTTAGCAACAACAACTCCTTCGAAATCAAAAGGAAAATCATATTCAATATTTAAATTTTGAATATGAATATTTTTAGAATCTTCAATTAAAAAAGGAATTACACTACCGTGAAATACAAAAGTAGATCCATTACCATTTATGGTTATATTTTTTCTTCCTTCTAGAGCAAAAATAAATTTACGCAGTCCATTATCATTATTAGAAATTTTCACATATTTTTCATAGGCATTCTCTGGATAAAAATGGTAGACGCCAGTCTTGAACTCGATATTACAATCTAATTCTTTATCATTTTGAAGCGCATCAAATACTTTTGAGGTATAATCATCATTATTATTTGTTGGCTCAAAAACAACATGTTTTGTGTTATTTTTTTGTAGCGAGCAACTGCTTGATACAACTAAAAATAGTGCTATTAGGGTTATATATTTGCTCATTATTATTTTTTTTTAATGATATATAGTAACTCATTTTAAAAATGAACACTTGATTTCATTTTAATTTTCAGTACTAATTGTATACTCTTTTGCCAGTTTTATATCTTCTTACCATTATGAAACAGAAGATATTGAGTACTACAAAAATTATTGATTATTTTTTTAATTTTCTGAGTTATAAAAATTACTGAAAGAAATATCTTACATATATCTTTTAGCCTATTTTTTCAACTACTACTTTTCCGCACTGGAAAAAGCTATCATTAGCTTAAAAAAATCTCTATTGTAAAAAATTGGGGGACTATTTTAATAGAGATTTTATTTAACGATTAGTAACCAGGATTTTGAACTAAATCGCCACCACTAACTTGTATCTCTCTATCTGGCACAGGAAACAATACGTGATGATCTCTAATATTTGCTGCCGCAAAAGGATTACCTTCAGTTGATGCTTTCACAACCTCAACTAATTTACCATATCGAACTAAATCTGCCCAACGATGCCCCTCAAAACAAAGCTCTCTTTTTCTTTCATCCAAAACCTCTTCTAAGAAATCAGCTCCAGAAAGTCCACTTATATTTGGCAAACCAGCTCTTGTGCGAACTCTATTAATTGCAGTATAAGCATCTGCGTTAGGGCTTCCATCTGCACGGGTTTGAGCTTCTGCATATATTAATAAAACATCAGCAAAACGAGTTAAAGGAAAATTAAAAGGAGATTGCCATTCTGTTGCATATCCTCTTGTTTCAGGATTTGGATCATGTCTCCATTTGTACGCGTAATAAAAACCATCATTTGTTGGTTCCGTATTTCCTTCTGCATCTATTATCATATAGTCTACCACGTTACGATCTCTTCTAACATCTCCAACAGCATATGAATTATATAATTCTGGCATAGCACGAACTATACTATATGCAATTGTGTGTTGATAAAATCCAGGAGGTCCAGACCAGGTTGCTACCTCTCCGCCTTCGTTAGCGGTTGCTATGTATTCTGCACTAAAAATATATTCTGGACCATGTTCATTCTCTAATTCAAATACATCACTATAGATTTGTTCAAGAGCATAAGGTCCATTATCAATAACATCTTTTGCGTAGGCTGCCGCATTCTGAGCTGCAGCTGTATCATTTAGGGGCTCACCTGACATTTGCAAATACACCTTTGCTAAATATGATTTAGCGGCATATTTAGATGCTCTTCCTGGCTCATTAATAACTGGTATGTTCTCTTCAGCAACTTTTAAATCACTTACAATCCTTTCATATGTTTCTGCCAATGTACTTCTGATATTTCTAAATTCATTCAAATTTGTTTCATCGGTTATAATCGGTACGCCTCCGTAAAAACGTGCGAGTTGGAAATAATAAAATGCTCTTAAAAAACTTGCCTCTCCCAGAATTCTTTGTTTTGTAGCCTCTGGCATTGTTACATTCGTGTTTTTAATTTTTCCAATAACAACATTACATCTATTTATACCAACATATTGCTGTTCCCAAACAGCATTTGGTATTCTAGAAAAGGAAGTAAAGGTGTAATTACCTATCTCTTTACCAGTTGCATCCCAAAACCCTTGATTCACATACATTTCATCAGTTCCTGCACGTCCCATCATCAATAGGCCTTTAAAATAAGTACCAAAACCTCTATCACCTTGATGAACGGCAATTGGATCATAAGCCCCAACAAGAGCTAAATCAAAATCTTCTGGGGTAGCAAAGAAATTAGCTAATTCTAGATTGCTTTTAGGTGGAATGTCTAATTGATCCTCACAAGAAGAAAGCAAAATAATTGAAAATATAATTAATAATAAATTTTTCATTTTTAAATAGTTTAATTGTTAGAAATGAATGTTTAGACCCATCAAATATGTTGTAGCTCTAGGAAAAGCACCATTATCAAATCCTTGGACAAATGGAGCACCGCCTAGGTTTGATGACACTTCAGGGTCAAATCCTGAATAATTTGTAAACAAAGCTAAATTGTTCCCGGCAACATATGCTTTTGCACTTTTTATTTTTAATGCTGATGTAATTTTTGAAGGAAAATTGTAGCCTAACCTTACGGTTTGTAATCTTATAAATGAACCATCTTCAACCAAGTAGTCTGCTGGTCTTAAAGAAGGCACTCTTGCATATTGCGTATTATTTGGAGTCTCTGGTGTCCATCGATCTAGCCATACTGAAGAATGATTACCGCCTCCTCCAGGGAATGATGCGATTCTTGTATTCGTTGCATTAAATACATCATTACCATAGGAATATTGAAACACAACATCTAGTTCAACTCCTTTATAAGAGAAACTGTTACTCCATGAACCAAAAACATCAGCCAATGTATTACCAATCACAGATCGGTCAAATCCATCAATTGCACCGTCATTGTTTAGATCTTTGTACTTAATATCACCCGGTTGCTCTCCAGCTCCAGCTGTGGCTACTCCAGCTACTGGAGTTCCATCTGGATTAAAATCACCTGGCAAATAGATGCCATCTGTTGTATAGCCAAAAAGATCATTTATTGAGCCTCCAACCTGCAGAATCACTTCATCTGTAGAAATTGAGTCAAAATTAACATCAATAAAAATAGGTTCTCCATCATTACCTAAAGCATTAATTGTATTTGATTGAGCACTAAAATTAAATTTTGTATCCCAACCAAAACCACTTTTAGTAGTTAATGCATAATCAATAGAAAACTCAATACCGCTATTTTCTATTTCACCAATATTAAACCATCCTTGAGAAAATCCTGTAGAAATACTTACGGGGGTTTGTAATAACAGATCAGTAGTTTTTTTAATGTAATAATCAGCTGAAATATTAAGTGAATTATCAAATAATCCAAGATCTATACCTGCATTCGTTTGTGTTGTAGTTTCCCAAGAAAGATTTTGATTTTCTAAATTTTGAGGACTGGCTCCATTAACAGAAGCTCCGTTAAACGTATAATTAGAAAATTGTTGATCTAGTAAAGCACCCTGAACTGGTACACTAGCGTTACCAACTTGCCCAATACTAGTTCTTAACTTTAGGTTAGAGATATATTTAGAGTCTTTTAGAAATTCTTCATTATGAACGTTCCATGCAAAGGCCCCTGCAAAAAAGTCACCCCATTTATCTTTTTGAAATCTTGAAGTACCATCTCTACGATAGGATGCAGTAAGAAGAAAACGATTATCGAATGAATAATTTGCTCTAGCATAATAGGATATTAAGACTAGCTCATCAGCCGCTGATGACGCTAAAAATTCTCCTGCTCCCTGAAGCGAATTATAACCTAGAGTCTCGTTTTGAAAATCTCTTCCTTCAATTCTACTAAACGAATTTTGGTTTTTTTGGTAAGAAAATCCTGTAACCAAATTAACACTATGCTTATCAAATTGTTTGGATAAAGTAAAATAATTTTCGCTTAAAATATTCTTTGAATTAACATTTGCTTCAACAGCAACACCATTATTTAATTGACCCCATGGTGTATTTGTAGAATAAAATTGCTGATCTTTAAGATTGTAAATATCAAGTCCGAAAGTAGTTTTAAAAGATAGCCAATCAAAGAATTTGAAATCTGCATATAAATTACTAAGAGTACGGTTAATATTTTTGTCTAACTGCGTATTTTCGGCTACGTTATCAGGTCGACCTATACTTGTCTGTAGAACATTATCTATTTGAGGCTGAGGTACACCAGCTCTTCTAAAATAAGCTTGAGTATCGGTGTTAAATAAATCATACGGACTTGCACTTACAGAATTAAGTACAATACCAATAGCAGTGCCTTCTCTACCATCAGTAGGAACACCGTTATTAACAATATTACTATAACTAAGACTTCCACCTACTGTAACTAAGTCATTAAATTTATGATCTACTGAAAAACGATTGGTGAATTTCTCAAAATTAGTTTCTATTAAAACAGACTCATTTTTATTATACGAAATTGATGCGGCATAATTTGTATTATCTGACCTTCCTTGAAGTGATAAAGAATGATTTTGAGTAATCCCTGTTCTAAATACTCTATCTTGCCAATTAAAATTCATAGCATCTGGATTCTCAAAAACATACGGAACACCGTTTTCAGATGTAAAAAGCCTATTCTCTGGGTTGGTTTCTTGTTGATATTTTGCGTATCCAGCAAAATCCATGACATCCATCCTTTTGTTCATCTGCTGCACACCTAAGTATGTACTATATGTGATACCGGCTTCTCCTCTTCTCTTCCCTTTTTTAGTAGTAATTATAATGACTCCGTTAGCGCCACGATTACCATAAATTGCAGTAGCAGACGCATCTTTTAACACTTCTATTGTTGCAACATCATCGGGATTGATAAATGCTAATGGACTCATTTGTCCAGAAAATGCTTCTAAATTCCCGCCTCCTGAAGTTGCTACATCAGTTATAGGAAAACCATCAATAACAATTAAAGGCTGCGAATTTCCGCTTACAGAACTTACACCTCTAATGTTAATTTTTGTTGCCGCACCAGGTTGACCACCAGTTGCACTGATAGATAAACCAGTTGCTTGACCTTGCAGGGCATCCTCAATATTTGTAATCGGTCTAGACTCTAAAACTTTGTTGCTTATAGAAGCTACAGCACCTGTAACATCTGTACGACTTTGTGATCCATACCCAATAACCACAATCTCATCTATAGATTCCATAGAAGGCTTCATTGTGACATTAATTATAGTTTTTCCTCCTATACTTATTTCTTGGGTTAGGAATCCAAGATACGAATATTCAAGTGTTCCTGAAGAAGAGGCATCTATTGAATAATTGCCATCAAAATCAGAAGCTGTACCGCTCTTAGTTCCTTTAACTATAATGGTTACACCTGGTAATGGCATCCCATTTTCATCTGTAACTTTTCCTTTAATTTTTGTTTGCGAATAAACCATACTAGTAACTAGTAATGCTACCACAAACAACATGTGCTTAATTGTAGTTATTTTCATAATACTTATATTTTCTATATATTTCATTTTTTATTCCACAATTTTTATCGAGAATTCATCCATATAAACCTTTGTATTAATAGTAGCTGAGCCATCTACTTTACCAATACTAAAATTTGGATAGGAATTACCTCTTACTTTTCCATCATTTGGAATATTAGCTACAAACGAAACTTTTTGCCATTCGGTGGTAAGTACTTGACCATTAGTTCCCCAGACGGATGAATAATCCCATGGACTCAAAGGATTGTTGCCCAATTGAAACCATGATATTTGCAGAACACTAGCTTCATCAGCTTTAAGATATACACTAACAGTATAACTCTTACCGTTTTCAACTGTTATCATTTTATCAGCGGGTTTGTCTCTACTCATTATTTCTGCGGCTCCGTAATCAGCATGATCATAGTATACAGCATAACCTGTTCCGTTAGCTCCTCCTGAAACTAAATTTAAAGGAAAACCTACACCAGCCCATGTTTGAAAATCTGTTACTAATCCATCCTCAAAACTACCATTATACATCAACTCTACTGGGCCTACTTGAACTAAGTCCGTCTTCTCAATCATAGCCTCACTTTCATCTAATGCTCTAATTACTGTTAATAAAACAGTAACAGGTTTGTTAACATTAAATGTTACTGTTGGGTTTTGTTCTGTAGAGGTAGCCGGTGTACCACCTTCAAATTCCCAAAACCATGAAGTAGGATTACCAATTGATGTATCTGTAAAGGTTACAGTCTCCCCAACTTTTATTTTGGTTTGCGATGGCGTAAAATCTGCAATGAGTTCTGGAAAAACGGTAATAGGAAATTGAGTTGTTTCTTTGGTTCCATCAATAAATTCTACCTCCAAAGTAACTATCACTTCCCCTTCTTCTTGAAAGATAACATCAACTTCAGGCACTTCTGAAACTGCAGGATCTCCGTTTGGAAAGGTCCAAACTCTATTTTTAACCCCAAGAGATAAGTCAATAAATTTTACTTCACCCCCATCTGCAACTGTCTTATCAGTTGAAGCTGTTGCCAACAGTTCTATTATTCCACTGTGAGTGCTTGTTTCATCTTCGTCACATGACGTAAAAACGAATAATAACATTAAAGTATAAAGTACATACTTTAATGGTTTGTACATTAATAATTTTTTCATAAAGCCATAAATTTAAATTTGTTTTTAGTTGATAGTATAGACGCCAATTAAATCAAAAAGTTTTTTACTTTAAATATTGACAGCTGCTTGTTTACAAATTTAGATAGATTACTATTGTTCTATTGTCAATAATGTAACATCAATTAAACATAATGTAACAATTTTATTTTTTTCGAAATTTAACAATACTATAATTGAAGATTAGATAATAACTGTCGATTTTAATTTAGAATGGGTATCTCTGTATTTATATGAATATGTAACATTTTTGGCAATTAATGTAACATATATTGATTTCAGTAAAAATTATTCGAACTTTTTTTAGTTATTGATCATAACAATATTTTACCTTTATCATTAAATATGATAAGTAACTTGTAATTTTTGCAAATACACAAGGTAAGCCATTATATTAAAATGAAAACACTTCAAAAAGAGCACCTTATTAAAAGATTATGGCTAGGTTTATTGCTTTATATCTTTACATTTTTTACTTCTTTAAATGCCCAAGAGTTACAATTTAATAACCTAACTGTAACCGAGGGGCTTACACAACATGATGTAAGTTGCATTATACAAGATAGCTTTGGGTTTATTTGGATAGGCACTTATGATGGGTTAAACAGATATGATGGTTTTAAAACACTAAATTTTTCAAATAAAACAGGAGATATTGAAAGTCTTTCTAGCAATCGAATAATTTGCTTATTCGAAGACTCAAAAAAAAGAATATGGATTGGAACCGATGGAAATGGTCTTAATTACTACTCTTTAGAAACTGAAAAGTTTGTAAGAATAAAAACTCCTCTAGGATTTAATCTAATTAATGATATTTCAGAGAATGACAAGGGCGAAATATACATAGCAACTGGGAACGGTTTATTAAAAATTATTGATAGCGATAAACAACCAAAAGCAGAAATAGTTCAGCTTCCATTAACTGGTTTAAGTGTCAATAAAATTTTAATTAGTAAAGATAAGTCCTTTTATTTTGCAACAAACAGAGGGGTATGGGTTTGGAAAGACAATATTTGCAGTCAATTAAAGAAAATAGATAGCGAACAATTTTCTGATTTAATAGAGGATAACAATCAAAATATATGGGCAGGAGGATATCAGAGATTAAATATTATAAAACGTGAAAATAATAAGGTTACAGTTGATCAATTAGATGCTTTTTCTGAAAAGACGATTAGTTCAATTTGTAAATCTAAAGACGGCACTGTTTGGATTGGAACATTGAACTCTGGGGTATTTAAAATGAATGTTTCTAGCTATGAAATTGAAAAAAATTATATTTCTAGTTTTTATAAAGAACGAAGTTTATTAAGCAATACCGTTTTATCTCTTTTTTTAGATAACACAAATACCTTATGGGTAGGAAATCGTCAAGGTCTCTGTTATACAAATCTATCGCAAAAAAAAATTAGTAGTATTCCTTTAGAAAAATCTACAAAACTTTTACAGAATACAAACATTAGCACCTTAATGATCGATGACAATAATCTTTATTATGGGATTCAAAATAATGGTTGCTTTCAATATTCATTTAAAAATAATGAAACCTATAAAATTTACACTGAAGTTAATTTTGACCCTCTTTTTATGACTAAAATCAAGGAGTCGGTATTTGTGGGGTCTAATAGGGGCTTATTTTTAAAAGATAAAAAAAATATAAATTTTAGGCAGGATAAATTAATTACGAATCATAATCCTGTTTTTCCACTAAGCGTTTCTTCGATAATTGAAGATGGGAATGGAACTCAGTATTTTGGTTCATTTTCGGGTCTTATTATTCGAAATGGAGACAATACAGATTGGATTCATTATTTATATCCGCAAACAGAGGTTTTAAGAAATAAACGAATTTTTAGTCTCCTTTATGATAAAGATGCAAGTTGTATTTGGATTGGTACTATTTCTGATGGTCTTTACAAACTAAATTTAACGAGTGAAGGAAATTTTATTTCATTAGAAGTTTACAGTGAATCGATGCAAAATAGTTATCATATTACTAACAATACAATTTGGTGTTTTCTAAAAAGTAAAAATGGAACTTTATGGATAGGAACTGATGCTGGTCTTTTAAAAAAATCAATAGATTCAAATAAAATTATCCAAATTTCTACAGAAGGTATTGTAGATAGAAAAATTATGGGAATAATTGAGGACAAACAAGGAAATCTTTGGCTCACCAATTCTCAAGGGCTTATTCGTTTTGATATCGATACAAACAGTGTGCATCGTTATACTTATAAAGACGGACTCTTGTCTAGCACCTTTACCGAGGCTGTTGGAAAAGATAAAAATGGTAAATTGTTTTTTGGGAATATTAAAGGCATCAACTATTTTAATCCTTTAGAAATAACAGATAATCCTTATAAGACTAATGTTGCTATTTCAGATTTTAAAATACACAACATCAGTATTTCTGCTGGAAAAAATTATTTTGGACAACAAGTGCTTCAAAAATCTATAAACCTTACTAAAACACTTACTTTAAATTATAAGCAAAATAATTTTCTATTTGAATTTTCTGGAACAAACTATGCAAATGCCTCTGAAAATCTTTTTAAGTATAAGTTAGATGGGTATGATACAGAATGGATACATGTTGTTGGTAATCAAAAATTTGCAACCTATTCTAATTTAGAACAAGGAAATTATACTTTTTATGTTGAGGCAGCAAACAACGATGGCGTTTGGAGTGGTAACCCCAAAAAAATAATTATTAAAATATTACCTGCTCCTTGGTTTTCAATATGGGCATACTTATGCTACATTGCTTTAATACTTGGCATCATTTTAAGTTTTATCTTTTTTCTAAGCAATAGGCAAAAATTGAAACATCAAATAGAATTAGAAAATATTCAACATAACAAGGATCAAGAAATTAATGAACTTAAACTTACTTTTTTTACTGATGTAGCGCATGAGTTTAAAACGCCGTTATCCCTTATAATTGGTCCTCTTAACGATCTTATGGAATCTACTTTAAGTAAAGATCGGCGAGATTTTTGTTTTCAGATAGTTCAACGAAATACAAAACGAATGATGTTTTTAGTTACTCAGCTGTTAGATTTTAGAAAGGTGAATGCGAATCTTAACATTCTAAATGTATCTCTCAATAATCTTGCTGATTTTACAAAAGAAACAACGAAAGCTTTTTTATGGCAGGCTAAAAGAGAAGAAATTAATTTAAATATAATTACTCCAGATGCATTTGAGTGCTATTTTGATATGGATGTCGTGGAAAAAGTTCTTTACAACTTATTATCTAATGCTTTTAAATTTACTCCGAAAAATGGAATTATTGAAATCGAAATAAAACCTATTTGGAAAAAGAACAGAAAGATTGCAAATATTATTATTAGAGATAGTGGAAAAGGAATTTCTGATAAAGAAAAAATGAAAATTTTTGAGCGTTTTGTGCATGGCAAAGATCGCTCTTCATCAGGCATTGGTTTGCACCTAACTTATCAATTAATAAGAGCTCATAAAGGAGATATTAATGTTACAGATAGTAATTATGGTGGCTCAGAATTTATTGTTACGATTCCTGTTTCCGAAAAAGACTATCAAGAAAATGAATTTTCTAAGGAAACAAAAGAAATTAGTTCTTTCCATGATATATCGATTGAATTTGATAAACCAAAAAAAGAAATTTCAGAAAAAAGAGAGAGAGTTCTTATTATTGAAGATGATCATGATTTACGCGCCTATCTAAAAAACAGTTTAAAATCTCACTACACAATATTAGAATCGTCTAATGGTCTTGAAGGAATTGAAAAATCTGTAAAATATTTACCAGATATAATTATAAGCGATGTAATGATGCCTGAAATGGATGGTATTGAAATGTGCAAAGAGCTTAAAAAAAACATAAAGACATCTCATATACCTCTGCTTTTACTAACAGCTAAAACAGCAGAAGAACATGTAAAAATAGGGCTTGAAGCTGGTGCTTGGGATTACATTACAAAACCTTTTAATACGCAATCTCTCCATCAAAAAATTTTAAATATTTTAAATACTAGAAATAAATTTAGAGAATTTTTGATTACACAAAATATTACAATTCAAGTAAAAGATCAATATTCTCCTTATGACCAAAAATTGATATCAAAAATTTCAAAAATTATTGAAGATAATATGAGTAATCCTAACTTTTCTACAAAAGATTTTGCCACAGAAATAGGTTTAAGCAGAATGCAATTACATAGAAAGTTAAAGGGTTTATTGGGCCAAACAACCACCTCTTTTGTAAATAAAATAAAAATGCAATACGCAGCAAAAATGTTTGATGAAGGCTGTGACCGAATACAAGAGGCAATGGATGCGGTGGGAATAAATAGCTATACACATTTCAATAATACATTTAAAAAATATAATGGAAAAACTGCCACGAAATATATAGCAGATAAAAAACTAAAATCTACCATATAATATTTTGGTATGGTAATGAAATTTTGTTTACGAATTAACTAGTTCTGAAAGCTTATACTATTATTTGTCTAAAATGGTATTATAAATTACTTAGCACCTACAAGCCCTAATTATTGAGCATTTTTTGAATAAAATTTTATCACGCATGTTCATTGAAAAAGCATTTTATCCTGAAGCCAATTTATAGGGGGCAAAAACACTGCAGGTATTATGCATCTTAAAACAAAAGATGGAAAATATTTAGTTGATGTAAAAAGAGTAAACGGCTATCCAGATGCGTTTGAAAGGGAAGGTGCTGCCTACTTTGAGCAATTTCCGTTTCTTATCACTAAAACCATAGAAAAACGAGGAGGGCATTTTAAATATTCACCAAGAAATAGTGTACATGTAGAGGTAGATAATCGTTTCATTACAGGTCAAAATTACTTATCTTCAAAATCTGTTGCGCTAAAAATTATTGAGCAATTAGAACAAAAATAAATTCCTATTTCATTCAATAAAACAGATCAATTGTTACAGGAATGGATTCAATAGGTTGTAAAATTGAAGTAAAAAAGAAATGTATCATATAGGATTGAAATAACATTTATTATTATTTCTAATTGCAATTAGCATGACTTCTTTTGCGTAAGAATTGTAATTTAAGAAGTTAGATTTATTAGAATCAGCTACACTTGAAAATTAAATGCAGCAATTAACGGATTTGTATACTTTTAAAAATCTATCCGAATGAGAGTCGTTTATGGACTTCGTTTGAACTTAATCCTTTATCAATACCAGTATCTAGTTTTTGAACAACATTTTGAATAGAAATAATAATAATAATAATAATAATAATAGGATTAGGTAGGATTTGCTGAGAAACTAGGAATTTAAAATTCACTTAAAGATGATTTTATACATACTGTTTGTCATATTTTCTATTTTGAATTTGTAACGGCTCTATGATGTTTTTAAAAGCCAATAGTATTGTATTTATTAATATTTTTATTGAAGTTTGAAGCCAAAAAACATTAATTTTTTGGTATCGTATCAAATTCATAATAAAAAATATTGTAGCAATCCAACTCTCAGAGGTATTTTTTAATCGAGCTCTTATTTTATTTAGATTGTAGCCGTTTTTACCTTGCCCAAACTTCCCTTCTATGTGGTTTCGTTCTGCTGCTTCTTTTCTTCGTTTTTGTTTTTCATAATAGGATTCTTCAAGCTGCTCTTTGCTTTTTCGTCCTAGTGGTGGTGCAGTTATTCGGATATTTCTTTGTTTAAGCCAAGCTCTGTTTTCTCGTGTGGCATAGATTTTATCGACTTGAACAAGTTCGGGGTAATAGCCGTGTAAAGTTTTATAATTTTCTACTTGTGAAATCAGATCTGATGATTCATTATAAGCGTCCCAACTTAGGGTATTGATTCTGGCAAAACCGTTTTCTAAATCTACACCTAATTTTGAGCCAAATTCTACCTTGGCATTTGTTTTACCACGAACTATAGGACGTACATGTGGCTGAAAAATACTGACGATTCTGTCTTTACAACTTTTTGTTTTTAGGTCATACATTTGTTTTTGCTGGTCATAAAGTATTTGAATAACCCAAAACAGTTTTTGTTCTCTGTGGCTTAGAGGAAAAGCTTGGCCTTTGGATTCAAAATAATCGAGCTGCTTATGGATATGCTTTAGATTTCTTTTAACACATTCTAAAAGTTTACGGTTCATTTTTCGATGAGCAGCATTCGGTTTTCTCTTTTTCTTGGCGTAGTCTAAAAAAGCGGTATTCATTTTACGTCTATAGGTTCGTGGCTTTGTTCCTTTTTTACCTGATAATGCGTAGAGTTTGTCAATCATTTTTTCTAATTGCTTTCTGCTTGCATTTAAAAGTTTACTATCTGTTGGGTAGGTAATATATTGGTCGGCAACAGTAGCGTCCATCTGAAGTTTCCCTTTGTTGGGTGGATGCTCATCTTCATCTTTTTTCTTTGCAATCTGCTTGTTGTCTGAACTGGCACTACTTGACTTTATGAGTTCTGTGGTTAACTTATCAAAACTATCTATACCTATGCGTTTACGTATTTCAACAAACAAAGAGGGATCAAAAACAGGATGTGGGTTATACCCTTTTAAACCTATAAAATATTGCATGTAAATATTTTCTTGAATCGTTGCGATAACGCCTCTATCGTCTAAGTTCTCCATGTGTTTTATGATTAATGCACCCAAAACTATGCGTGGCGAAATACCTGGTCGACCTAGTTTTGTATTCATCAAGCTCATGTAAATACTAGCAAAAGTATCCCATGGAACTATTTGAGCTAACTTTACCCAACGATTTTCTGGCAGAAGCGACGTCTCAAATGGTGTTGCAAAACCTTCAATGCTTAACTGGTGTTCTGAAATATAATTTATCATAATGCAGAGATATTTAACGTAAGTTAAATATCTCTGCATTATGACAAGGATTTTAATGAAAAATAAGAACCTATTTAACTGATTTTAAAAATATTAAACAGATGTAAGGTGTTTTTCAGCAAGCCCTAGGTATCATTTTTGAATTAATTTAATTCAAAAATAATTAGAAAAAAAGGGTCACCTAAAAAATCACCCTCTACCAAACCATAATATTTTTAACATTTATTTGGTTTAGGTAGAGGGCGATTTGGTTTAATAACCAGAAAGAATTTTCTTACATAGAAATTAAAGCTGTTAAGCTATTTCTATTTTCTTAGGTTCTAATTTTTTGGCTTCTTCCTTCTTTTTAAGATCAAAGCTCAAAATTCCATCATGATATCTCGCTTTTACGTCTTCTTCTTTTATACTCTCAGGTAACTGTAAAGATCTCGAAAACGAATTATAACTAAACTCTTGTCTTGTATAATTGTCTTCTTTCTCTTTTCTAGATTCTGATTTTTCTGCCGAGATGTTAAGAAATCCATTATCGATAGTTACTTCAAAATCCTCTTTAGAGAATCCTGGAGCAGCCAATTCAATTTCAAACTTATCATCTTCCTCTTTAATGTTTAAAGCAGGTTCGCTTGAATGTCCATTCCAAAAATCATCTAATAATAATGGTGAATTCCATAATCTATTTTCAAGAAAACCATCGGTATCGAAAAAGCTACGCGTATTGAGACCTCCAAATGGGCGTCTTCTATTTCTAAATTTTACTAATGACATAATTTTAATATTTAAAGTTAAACAATATATTTAATGCTAAATTATTATAGTATTTAGGTTTCTGAAATGATACAAGTCAGTTCTAAAATCATTGCTCAAAAATGTTATATATATGAACACCAATTTAATTCGTTAAAGTCGCAATTATATTGTGTATTTAAAGATGGCAACAGCAAGAAAATTTATGCATAAAATTAGAGAATTAATGAAATCTGTTGAAAAATCATGGGTAAGAACTACCTATTCATCAGTAAGCGATTTTAACATCGAAAGATATCTTGATGAGTTTTGTTATAGAATTAATCGCTCAAAAAGCAAAAAGAACATTTTTAATAATTTTAGTAAGAATGGTGAACGCTGAAAAAATATATCAAAGTAAAATTATATGTTCTTAACTGCTAACCTAAAAACAATTTTATTGTTTTTACTTATTGATACTTTTCCTTTTAGAACGATTATGGCGTGCATAACTTTGTGCTGTGCAAAGCTCGTTAAAACGCCCAAAAAAATATTGGTAATTAGGGTTTTAGTTAAAAAAGGTTTTGTATTTTTGCGCCCACTTACTACGAGATGGTAAGATTTTTAATAATCAAGGTCGAGAACCTTAATAAATTAACAAATTATGTCTGTAAAGATTAGATTACAAAGACACGGTAAAAAAGGCAAGCCATTTTATTGGATCGTTGCTGCAGATGCTCGTGCAAAAAGAGATGGTCGTTACCTAGAAAAAATAGGAACATACAATCCAAATGTAAACCCAGCGGTGATTGATTTAGATGTTGATAAAGCTGTAGAATGGTTACAAAATGGAGCACAACCAACTGATACTGCGAAAAACATTTTATCTTATAAAGGTGCCATGTTAAAGAATCATTTGGCTGGTGGTGTAAGAAAAGGAGCTTTAACGCAAGAGCAGGCAGATGCTAAATTTGCAGCTTGGTTAGAAGAAAAAGCTACAAAAGTTGCAGATAAAGAAGCTGGATTGTCTAAAGCAGAATCTGATGCAAAAGCAGCAGCACTAGCAGCAGAAAAAGCAGTGAACGAAGCAAGAATTGAAGCAGCAAAACCAGTTGTTGAAGAAGTTGTAGTTGAAGAAGCTGTTGAGGAGACTCCTGATACAATTGATGAGGCAGCAGCAAAGGCAGCAGAATAAATTATAAAGAATCACGAAAATGCGTAAAGAAGATTGTTTTTATTTAGGCAAAATCGTTACAAAATATAGTTTTAAAGGCGAAGTCGTGATCAAGCTTGATACCGATGAACCTGAGTTGTATACAGAAATGGAATCAGTTTATGTCGAGTTTGGCAGTAATCTGGTTCCATTTTTTATTGAAAAAAGTTCGCTCCATAAAGGGAATCAATTGCGTGTTCAGTTTGAAGACGTATATTCTGAAGAAGAAGCAGAAACTATTTTAAAATGTGGTATTTATTTACCATCAACTTTGTTACCAGAATTAACTGGTGATAAATTTTATTTTCATGAAGTGATTGGTTTTACAGTTGTAGATGCTAATTTTGGTGAAGTTGGCACAATTGTTCATATAAATGATAAAGCTGCACAACCTCTTTTTGAAATTGATAGAGATGGAACCGAGATTTTTATTCCGATGGTAGATGAGTTTATTAAAAAAGTAGACAGAGAACACAAAACTATACAAGTAGATACTCCGGAAGGATTGATCGAATTGTATTTATAAAAAGAGAGGTGGCCGAGTGGTCGAAGGCGCACGCCTGGAAAGTGTGTATACGGCAACGTATCGAGGGTTCGAATCCCTTCCTCTCTGCGATGTAAAAAACCTCATCATATTGATTTTCAATAAGTTGAGGTTTTTTAGTTTCTTTATTTGTATGATTTTTGTATTGTCGGTCTTTTTTTATGGATTTTAACCCTTTTAGTCGTATTTACCCGAATTATTCACTTTTAATGAATAATTCATTTTAGAATAAATTAAAATAATCACCTTTTTATAACTTCGGTTGCAACCATAAATATCCGACACAGATTAAAAATACAAGATAAAACCAGATAGGATTTATCGTTCTATTTGACGTGGAATTAGAAAGTTTAGTTCTTGAATTATTAAAATATCTTTTGTTTTCAACGGAAGTATTATAAGCTCTTAAAGAAGAAAACCTATCAGAATTCATAACATAAAAAGAAAATTTATGAACGCTATCTTTTGCTGTTTTTAATTGTTGCCAACCATTAGATTTAGGATACGTTTTTCCATACCAAAGATGTCTTAAACCAATATCTTGAATTAATGGAATCTTAACATCATTTTTGTTTGTAATTATTGGTTTTTCTGCGTTCGTTTTTAACTCAAAAGAAAATGGTTGGTTTACATAACCAAAAAGCATCTTACTTTTATATTGAACTGAGTTTAATCGTTTTTTAGAGACTGTATTTATGATATCAGTCCAAAATTGCTGGTATGTATTTGTGTTGCCAGATAAAAGTAATTCATAGGTGTTTTTAGCTACAGTACTAGCTATTTTACCATTTCCTGTAATTTTATATGCTGCATAAATATGGTTCTCATCTTTATGTATAGGTTCTATGAAAGTTTCTTTTTTAAATGCGTAGTTATATTTTTTAAAACTATTTTTAGAACTCGATGTTGTAAAAGAGCTATTTTTATTTGATAAAAATTGAAAAGTACCAAATTTATTTTTTGTTGTAAAAAGGCTTACATCTGGTTGCATGAAAATTCCTAAACCTTCGTTTTCAACAAGGTCTATTAAAATATTATTTTGTTTCTTGGATAAATTTAAAAATGATTTTGCATCGATAATTAAAAGATCAACAGTTTTTAATACGTTTCTAGTGATAGAAATATTTTGTTTACTTGTATTAAAATATTCATATTTAGAACGATTTGTAGTAAGTTGATTTCTCACAACAACTTTATGACCATTTTCGGCTAAAAAATTCTTTAGATATTTTGTCTCAAAAGTTGGAAAAGAATTAAAAATAGCAATTTTTAAACTTTCTCTTTCTATAATTTCAACAGGTAAAGGGTTCATTTTAATAACTTTATTTAAAGAATCTTTTTCTACTAAAGCATATAAAAATTGTCCAGCAATTTTAGATGTACTTGACAAATTAAATTTCTGATGATCGGTATGTTTAAAAACTATAGAATCCAATGTAGCTCCAGTTGGATCTTCTAAGGTCAATTTATTTCCAGTTTTTGGAGCAGTATATAAACCTTGAATAGAAATTGGTTGTCCAGCAATGGGTTTCGCATTATATTTTAATTTTGTTATTCCAGAAATTGGCTTTCCATCAATGTATTTAAAAGGAGTATTTTCTAATTGCCATAAATCAAAATTTTCTATTCCATTTCCCAATATATAAATCAAAGAAGGTTCATTTTTTTCATCAAACAAACGCTTTCCTTTCATATATTTTTCTGCCTTTAAATTTGGATTTATTTTCTGTAAACTATCTAAAGTTTTGGTTTTATATCCTTCCGTCAATATGGCAATTTCTTGTGATTTAACTTCAGTAAGAATTGTTGGTTTTAAAGCGATTAGCGATAGACAAATTATTGCAATTCCGCTAACAATGATATTTACAACAAATCTTTTTTTAGTGTTGCTGCTCCATTCTTTCCAAATAAAAAACGCAAAAACAAGGATGCCAATTAAAATACTTGGTAAAAGAAAATATTGATTTTCAAATTGAATATTATTGATCATTAATTTGTAATTCTTTTAATAATATTTCAGTTAATTCATCTTTAAAACGATTGGATTGACTGGGGTTTGGTTTTAAATTAGGAATTGCATTTATCAAGCCTTTTTGTGTAGATTTTAGGAATACAATCGATTTTTCTCCAAACGTAGTTAACTCCTTTAATTGTTGTAAGGTTTTAAGATGTTCACCAGGTTTTTCAATGGCAATTAATGCTAATTCATTACCCGCTTTTTCAAATAAAAATTGATCTGTTTTTGTTGTTTTTACTTTATTTTGAATCATAAGTTCTAATCTAGAAGATGCTTGTCTCATAAATTTAAATTGATCATCAATAGGTATTTCTTCTTGTTTAGAAAAACTTTTTACATCTTTCAATGTACCTGTTAAACGTTTATTTTCTTTAATTGGTGGAGGATCAAAACCAATTCTATGCACATAAATTCTAGCACTATTTTTAATTTCTTGTAAAGATTTTAAAGCTTTATATTGATAAGGTAAAGATTTTTCTGGTTTGTATACTCGTAATTGCAATTCAGAATCCCACATATGTTGAAGCGCTTTTAATAATTTGGACTTTAAAGACGCTTCAAATAAAGTTGCTGCCTCAGCATCAGCATGATTATGAGTAAATTCTTGTAATGGATTTTTGCTATCATTTTTACTTTTTTCATCCACTAAATTATGTTCGTTTTCAGTATCATGTTTATGAGAATACGCTGCTAAAGGATCATCTTCTTCATCTCCATGTTCTGCATGTTCACTTTCAAAATCTTCTAAATTTTCTTCAGTAACTAAATCTGTATTTTCATTTTCATCGCCCATAAAAGTCGAATATTTTGTTCGCAAAACTTTTTGATCAAAACCTAGCTCGTTACTTTTAAATTTAAATTCAGAATCCGTTAATTTCTTTTTATTGGCAATCAGTTTTTTAGTATCAATAATTAATTGACGTTGACTTCTAAAATAATCTGGCATTCTATTAACTCCTAAAGTAGCTTCTACTGAAAAGTTATCGGTAACCGTATCTTTTATAGTTGCAAAATAAGTTTCGCTTCTTGCAATGTTAAACTGAGGCCTTTTTAAATCTGATGCTTCTACATAAAAATATAATTCATCACCTGGCTCCATTTTTAAATTATCCAGATTAATTTGCTTAGGAAGCGCAACTGATTTTTCTCCTTGCGCTATTACTGAGTTAAACAACATTTTCTCTTCTCTAAACTTCACAGATTCGCCTGAACCTTTGCTCACGGTTGCAATTATATGTGCTTTCTCTAAACCAAAATCATCACTTATAATTGAGATAAAATCTAATAATTTTTCATCGTTAAAATTAAAACTCTTATAAGCCTCTAGGCCATTAATTTCAATTTTGGGTGCTTCATCTTTTAATACTTCAATAGCATACAAACTAGAGGTGTATTTTTGATTTAAAGTGTCCAAGAAATGAAAGTTATAAAACCCTGAATTTTTCAGCAAAATACTTCCTTTATATGCTCCGTCTTGTAACAACATTTCATAAGAATTACTAGTACTTTCTATACTTACTTTTTTTATGTTATTACTAAATTTAAGAGACCACGTTATTCTTGAGCCTTCAACAGCTTTCACATTCATATTATCCGTGTTTTTGGTACTTAAATTTGTGTAATTTGGAAAACGAATTCTAAGATTTTGTTCAATTATTTTTGGTGGTTGATATGCATTGCCAACAGCATCTATTGCTTTGAAACTAATTGTTTTTATTGGTGATTCTGTAACAAAAGAAGTACTAAAATAACTTTTGATATTAAAGAAAAACCCTACGAAACCCATAATAACAAAAAGAAAAGCGTAGCTAATTGCTCGTTTTATTTTAACCGGGAATTTTATTTTTTTTATTTCTTGTTGCAGTTTTTGCTCAATTTTAGAACGCTGAAGTTTTGCTAATGAAGTAAGATCTTCTGCTGCCTTTAAAAATAAGCTGGTACTATTTTCTAAATCTTCTAATTCTGCATCTACGAATTGTGTTGTTGTTTGAATGTTAATTTTCCATGGCTTTATAATCAATAAAGAAATAAGAAATGAAATGATAAAAACACTAATCGTTAGGATAAAATTCTGACTTAATAAATACACCATTGCACTTATTCCAAAGGCATACAAACAAACTTCTAACAACAATAATAATTGCCATTTTTTTGTAAATCTTGTCAATATTTTTTTAGCAGAAGTTATCATTGCTTTCTAATTTTAGCGAAAATTCTTTCGACAATTAAGAAAAATATAAAAGGCATCCACAACCAATTGGTAATGGTTATTAAGCTTAAATTTGTGCTCTTTTTTGATGAACTTTTAAAATTAGTTTGGATTTCTTTTTCAGAAATTACACGTTCATCAATCTTATTGAATTCACTTTTATCAATCTTATCAAGGTTTAAGATTTTAAATAACTGCTCTGTAAAATCGTTTTCAATAATTTTTTTTGCGCTTTGTAAATTGGTTAGATAAAATGTATTTTTTGTATCGCTTTTTTCAATAGCATTTAAAGCTAAATTATCAGGAGAATATTTTAATAGTTTCGTTTTTAATGTAGGGTGATTTTCTTTAGAAAGCCAAATGACAAGTGAGTATAACTCTAAATTTTTATTATTTAAACCTTGAGTTTTCTCAATTTTAATCTCTTGATTAGCATACTTTTCTATAGCTCTGAGAGAAGCTTCCATATAAAATAATTGATCACTAAAATTTTCATCATAATTAATTAAAACACTCAGTTTAGGCGTTAATTTGAGAGGTAACTTTTTTGAGTTTATGGTTATGCTATCTTTAGCATCATTAATAATAATATTTTTTGAATTTATTGGCACTATTTTTTTATGAAAAGAAAGATGATTTGAAGTAACCTTAACAGAAACAATTTTAATTTTTGAATCATTTTTATAAGCCAATACTGGCGCTACATTTTCTGCTTTTTCGTCTTCTAAAACAATCCATTTTATAGGTTTGTTTATGGTTGGTCTTAAACCTTTAATTCCAGAAAGTAACCCTTTTGTAAACACAACAATACTGTCAGTTTTTAAGCTTTCCATTTGTTCAGTTAATTGCCAATAATTTGGAGTGACTTTTAACTCATTATCAAAATTATAAAGTTCAATTTCAGGAAATTTTGATGTGAGCACTCTAATTTGGGTATCAGAATCAATCGTTTCTATCATAGATTTCACAGCACTATTTTCTAATAACGAAGGCTCAACAATATAAGTGAGAGAAGTGTTTTTACTTTCTTGGTTTAGTTGTGGTTCTGCTAAAAGTAAAACTAAAAGACTCATTAAAAGTAAACGTAAAAGCAATAATACATATTCATTTAATTGAATGCTTTTTGATTGAGAAGAATCTGAAGCTTCTAAAAATTGTATACTCCCTATTTTAATAACTTTACCTTCTTTATTGCTCCAAAAATGAATCGCTAAAGGAACTAATAGTCCTAAAAAAGCCCACAGATATGTTGGATTCACAAAGCTCATGTTAATTCATTTTAGTTCTTTTATCAATAAAGAATTTTATAGCTTTATGGATAGGTTCATCTAATTGAAATAAATGATAGTTGATCTTGTTTTTTAGTAAAAAGTCTTTTGTTTGATTCATCATCAATTCCGCATTTTTTAAATACGTTCGCTTTACTTCTTTTGTATCCACCTTTAATTTATTTCCAGTTTCTAAATCTTCGAAAGTTACAGAGCCTTTATAATTAAAATTCGCTTCATTCTTGCCTAAAAGATGCAAAACCACTACCTCATTCTTGGTTGTTTTCAGCTGCTTGATAAAATTTGTAAGTTCTTTGTCATGTTCATATAAATCCGTTATAAAAAACACTAATTCTTTATGAGCTCTATCATGTAATTTATCTGAATTAAGGGTGTCATTAGGCCATTTTCCTTCATTATTTATTTCAATAAGTTCTGCGAGCAATCTATTAAAATGTTGTTTTTGTATTTTGGGTTGAAGACTTATAAAACTTTTTTCATTTAACGCAAAAAGTCCAACGGCATCACCTTGTTTTTGAGCTAAATAAGACAAAGAAGCGATTAGAACTTTGGCAAAGTCTATTTTTGTAAGGCCATCTTCTTTGTGTAACATCGATAAACTTGCATCTAAAATAAATTTGATAGAAACATTGGTTTCAATTTCTGATTGTTTTATGTAATATCTGCCAGATCTAGCCAACATTTTCCAATCTAAAAGTCTTAGATCATCTCCATTTTCATACGCTCTATATTGACTAAACTCCATGCCATAACCAACTCTTGCACTATGATTTAAACCCGTTAAATAACCTTCAGCAATTATTTTAGAAATTAAAGTTAACCCCGAAACGGTGTTGATAATTTCTGGTTTTAATAATTGATGATAGTCTTGTTTCACAATGTTTTATTTAGAGTGTGGTAAGATTGTAGAAAGTAAGTGTTTGGTAACATGATCAGAAAAAACACCTTCTGCTTCAGCTCTAAAGTTTACGATAACTCTATGGCGTAAAACTGGGTATGCAACGCGCTTAATATCTTCTAAGGTTACCGATAATCTACCTTGCGTTAATGCTCTTGCTTTGGCTGTTAAAATCATGGCTTGGCCTGCTCTAGGTCCTGCTCCCCAACTTACCCATTTTTTTACATATTCGTTATTAGAACTTGCAGGTCTTGTTGCTCTAACAATAGTACTTACGTAGTTTATTAAATCGTCGCTAATGGGTACTTCTCTTACCAATTGTTGTAATCTTATGATTTCTTCTCCGGAAATAACTTTTTTTGGAGTAACTTTCATAGAACTAGTGGTTGCTTTTAATATTTTGGTTTCTTCAGAAGCTGTTGGGTATTCAATTTTAATATATAAGAGAAATCTATCTAACTGTGCTTCTGGCAAAGGAAAAGTTCCAGATTGCTCTATCGGATTTTGTGTTGCAAGGATAAAAAAAGGTTTGTCTAATTTATAAGTTTTTCCAGAATAAGTAACCTCAAACTCTTGCATGGCCTCTAGAAGCGCTGCTTGTGTTTTTGGTGGAGTTCTGTTGATTTCATCAGCAAGAATAATATTCGCAAAAATGGCTCCTTTATTAAACTTAAAATGTTTATTTCCTGTTTGTTGATTTTCCTCTAAAATTTCTGTTCCAATAATATCTGATGGCATTAAATCTGGCGTAAATTGAATGCGTTTAAAATTAAGGGCTACGGTTTTTGCTAATGTATTTATCATTAATGTTTTTGCCAATCCAGGAACTCCTTCTAAAAGTGCATGACCTCCAGCTAAGAACGTAATTATCATTTGTTCAATAGTTTCTTCTTGCCCAATAATTACTTTACCAATTTCTTTTTTTAATGCAACTAGTTTTTCTGTTAATAAATTAACTTCCCTTTCTAATTGTTTCAATTCGTTATTCATAATTTAATTTTATGATGTTAATGCATACATAATTATATTTACACCAAATCTTGTATTATCTATTTTATACCAACGTTTGTTTCTAAAATCATAATCCCACTCACAACCATAATCTTTATTACTAAAAAGTACACCGATTCTTCCATTAATTTCAATAGCTTTTAAATACTCATGCACAATATCATCTCCCCAGCCATTTAGTTCTTGTGAGGTTGTTGGTGGTCCGTTTTCGAACTTGAAAAAGATATTATAAATTTCGTGATTGTTGGGTATTTTTTTTAAAGCTGTTACTCCAAAAATAGCTTCCATTTGTCTTTCAAAAGATTTAGAAAATAGGCCATCAATATCATGGTTACAATCATCAACAAAAACAAACCCCCCGTTTTCTATATATTTTTTAAAATTAGTTTTTTCTGATTTTGTAAACTGAACTAACTTATGGCCAGACAAATAACAAAAAGGACATTTAAAAATAGCATCACTACTTAAAGGAATTATATTTTCTTTGGTATCCACCTCTAATGTTGTGTATTCTATTAATGAATTTAAGATGTTAGAAGGCATTCTTTGATCTACATCCCAATCTCCAGATTCATACTGTAATCTTGTAAAAAAGAATTGATTATTTATTGACACACTTTTATTTCTTTAAGTTGAGTAAATATAAAACTGGTTGTAAAGAAACATCAATACAACCAGTTTAAATTTATCTTTTAATTAAATGCTATACAGCATCTGATAAACTTGTAAATGTAAAATCACGAATTTTCATATATGGAATTAAATTACCATCAATTCTTACTTGTTGACCCAATGTTTCTAGATTGTTAAGCATTATTATTGGACTTTCATTAAATCTGAAATTCTTTACTGGATGTTTAATTTTTCCGTTTTCAATATAAAAAGTTCCGTCTCTCGTTAAACCTGTAAATAATAAGGTTTGAGGATCAACTCCACGTATATACCATAATCTTGTAACAAGAATTCCTTTTTTAGTGCTTTTTATTAATTCTTCAAGGGATGCGTCTCCACCTTCCATAATAAAGTTTGAAGGAAAAGGAACAGGATCAACCCCTTTTTCCTTTGCCCAAAAACGGTCGTAAGCTAAATTTTTAACAACCCCGTTTTCTATCCATTTCATTTTCTTTAAAGGCATTCCTTGTCCATTCCATGTTCCTGTGGGCACCTCTTTATTTAAAGGATCTGACCACATATTTACACGTTCATCAACAATTTTTTCGCCCAATTTGGTTCCACCACCTTCTTTAGACATAAAGCTTCTTCCTTCATCTGCAGTTCTTGCATTTAGTGCTCCACCAATTCTACTTAGTAAACCAATAGATGCTGCGGGTTCTAAAATTACAGTGTATTTTCCTGGTTCAATTGCTTTTGCTTTTCTTGACATTATGGCTTTATCAATTGCAATTTTTGATGCCTCTGCCGCATCAAACTTATTGACATCATTATAATCTCTAGTTACCCAACCAGAACCTGTACCATCATTAGATCTCATGGTAACAGTAAAACTAATATCTGTAGATTTGTTATAAGCAAACAACCCTTTTGAGTTCATCATTGCAGAAAAACCTGCAGAATCATTTAAAAAACCTGCAGCTGTAACGTCTTGTGCGGCAGCGGGTTCAATGCTGCTATTTGCAACCTGAGCTCTAAAATCTGGTGTAATTTTGGCAGTTGCATCAATATGGGTCACAGATTCATCATAAATTTGCGGCCCTAAAATCCCCATGAATTCTGAATTTTCTGGAGAAATTTTCGCTAATTCTTCAGAACGTTTTACTACTTTTTTAAGTGATGCATCATCAAATTCATCGATCGTTGCTGTTGCCGATTGTTTTCCATAATTAGATTGAACAACTAATGTTTGGTTTGATCTGTGACCTGCTGTAGAAACTGTATTTCTTGCATAACGAATATTTCCACTTTCGCTTCCACTTAAGTTAACTTCGCAAGCATCTGCAGTAGAAAAACTTAACGCTTTCTGCATTATTTTTCTTGCTTCTTCTTTTGTATATATTGCCATTGTATTTTGTATTTATTGAAAACTATTGATTAAATAGATCTACCTGTATTAATAACATTAACATTATTAAAACGTGTAGTTGAACTACCATGAGATACCGCACTTACCTGAGAAGGTTGGCCTTTTCCGTCAAAGAATGATCCGAATATTCGATAATCACTTTCATCACATATCTTAGTACATGAATTCCAAAATTCTTGAGTATTAGATTGGTAAGCAACATCATCTAACATGCCTACAATTTTTCCGTTTTTAATCTCATAAAATACAGTTCCACCGAATTGAAAATTATAACGTTGTTGATCTATGGAATAAGAACCTCTACCAGCAATATAAATTCCTTTTTCTACATCTTTAATCATGTCATCAACATTGTACTTTTCTTTACCTGGTTCTAATGAAACATTTGGCATACGCTGAAATTGAACATCATTCCAACTTTGGGCATAACAACAGCCATGAGATTCGTTTTGATCAATCATGTGAACCTGATCTCTTATGGCTTGGTAGTTTTTTAGCACGCCATTTCTAACTAAGTCCCATTGTTTTGTTTTTACACCTTCATCATCATAACCAACTGCACCTAATGAGCCTGTATATGTTTTGTCTGCTACAAGGTTTACAATATCACTTCCATATTTAAAGTCGCCAGATTTCCACTTGTCTAAAGTAGCAAAACTAGTTCCTGCATAATTGGCTTCATAACCCAATACACGATCTAGTTCTAATGGATGACCTACAGATTCATGAATAGTTAATCCTAAATGATTAGGATCTAGTACAAGATCATATTTACCAGCATCAACAGATTTTGCTGTTAACATTTCTTTAGCTTGTTTCGCTGCTAATATGGAGTCTTCAATAATATCATAACTATTTCTATAACCAATAAGGCCTGTTCCTTTTGGTCCTGCAATCTTTTCAGAAGCTAAACCATCCATATACTCATAACCTAATCCCATGGGCGCACTTAATCCTTGGCGGGTTTTAAACTTACCTGCAGAACGATCTATTGCCGTAACTCCAGTAGTTGGCCAAATTCTATGCACATCTTGATCAATATAAGAACCATCCGTAGAAGCAAAATATTTTTGTTCATTTACCATAAATAAAGCAGAGTTCACAAAGTTAGCTCCGTTTTTCATCGCTTCAGCATTTGCATTTAAAAGCAATTCTACTTTTTCTCCTACAGGAACTTCTTTAAAATCTTTTTTAATGGGTGTTTTCCAAGAAACTTCTCCATGAGCCTTTACCGGCGCTAATACTACGGGTACCTTTTGTATTTTAGAATTCGCTTTGGCAATTGCTACAGCTTGTTCTGTTGCTTTTTTAATACCATACTCAGAAACATCATTCGTAGAAGCAAAACCCCATGTACCATTGGCTATCACTCTAATACCGATACCGAAAGACTCTGTATTTACAACATTTTCTACTTTATCTTCTCTCGTAAACACATATTGATTTAAATACCGACCAATTCTTGCATCTGCATACGATGAACCTAAGGATTTAGCTGTATTTAAAGCAATATCTGCTAATCGTTTTTTTACTAACACATCCATTCCTGGAGCGAGCAATGCTTCTACAGGAATATTATTTCCCCTAAGAAGTGATGGCATAAAAAGAGCTCCAGCACTTAATCCTGCAGCTTGAATAAATTTTCTACGTTTCATTAAATTTGTATTAAGTTGGTTTAAAACTGATTATCTTGTTGTCAAAATTTTCATCAAACAAAACATGTTCCCAAGTTAATAAATTGTAATTAAACTTTAGAGGAATTTAACTTTTATTGAAATTTTTTTTAAAAAAATACAGATGTTCACATTTATCTTTAGCGAATAAAAAGAGTGTTGCTTAAAGGTTCTAAATCCTCTTTTAGTGTTAACCAAAATATTGATGACGTACTATATTTTGTAATGTCTTTAGAATTTTTTGAATGCGATAGGTTATTTTTCCGAATGTTTGGTTACTTTTAAGATTCATAAAATAAAGCTACCAAAACGTTACATATTAGATTTTTGTACATTCTTTAAAATTTGTTAGATTTGAATCTATGATCATCATTTAAAGTATTACGACTGATTTGAAAAATGCAGGGTTTAAAAGTCCGAACAGAACGTTTCGAATAATGTTAAAAAATTAAATACTTTAATGTCGATGATATCAATTGAAATTTACTGAATGATAAATTATAAAACCCAAATCGATAAAAAAGTTGCAATAAAAAATACAATTGGTCAAAACATTAAACAAAAATTAATCATTAAAACAGCCATATGAAAACAGCAAATTACTATTTATTAAGCTTCATAATCTTAGGAATTGGTATCATATCATGCAAAACAAAAGAAAAAAAAGAGGCTACGAATACAGAGGAATCTACTGTATGGAAAGTTGATTTTATAGATAATTTTGATACATTTAATTCAGAAAATTGGCAAGACCAGCGTATTTGGGTCAATAATGAAACACATTGTTATGTGCCAGACGGCGAATTCGGAACAAGAGAAGTAAGTGATGGTTCTTTAAAATTGAAAGTTGTAGATACAGGCAAACCAAGGCCGTGTGATAATTTAGATAAAAACGGAAAACAGCACCCAGAGACGCAGTATGTAGCAGGACGAATTGTTTCAAAAAATAAAAAAGAATTTATAAAAGGAAAATGGACTGCGAAATTAAAGTTAGCCAGTAATGGAGAAGCAAGCATGTTTCCGGCTTGGTGGCTTCTTGGAGCTCAAAATAATGAATCTCCCGTGCAAGAAGCCGATGAAAATGTTTGTTGGCCATTAACAGGTTCTGGTGAAATAGATATTTTTGAACATCACGGAGATCATCAAAAAGACCATTTTACTGCCGGTGCAATTAAAAGTTTGGGAGAATGTGATAAAGGGGATTGGTGGAGTTTAAGAAAAGGTTTTGATGTTACTTTAAATGAGTATCATACATATTCTGTAGAATGGGAGGGCAGCGATTTAGTGTATCGTGTTGATGATAAAGAAATTTATAGAAATATTGGGGAAGGAGATAAGTATCCTGAAAAGATGTTCGCCATTTTAAATTTTGCTAAAATTACAGATTCACCTATGACAGGAGAATGGGTAATGGAGGTGGATTGGGTAAAACATGAATATCGAAAATAGCCTAGGTAAAGCGTGTTTTAAAGCATGTAACATATTTTATAAATCTGCAGAAAATACATCAAGAACTAGCAATTTTTCTTGTTCAAATAAAATAATTTCAACCGCTTTTAAAAATAAAAACGATAATATTGCAATCGTAGCCATGAATTTGAGTGATGAAACGTTGAACTATTCAATTACAATTGATTTAAAAACTTCAAGACTAAAATTATGACCACATTCCATACAAACATTATCATACAATAATTAAAAGAAAATAGCCTTTGTATTTTAGCAATACAGCAATTTTTAATATTCAGATAAAATGAAAAAATCGTATACCTATTTCATTAGTTTTATTGTAGCCCTGGGTGGATTTCTCTTAGGCTTCGACAGCGCAGTTATTTCAGGAGCTATAGGCGGTATTAATACCTATTTTAATATGACGGACTGGGAACTGGGTTTTTCTGTTGGATGTGTTATTTTCGGCGCCATGGCCGGAAATATTACGGCAGGACCCTTGAGCGATCGATTCGGACGAAGAAAAGTATTGATTATAACGGCTATATTATTTACAGTGTCTGCAATCTGGTCTGCTTTGGCAACGAATTATGTAGAATTTATTATTGCCAGAATTATTGGAGGTATCGGCATTGGTGGTGCTATTTTAATAGCGCCAATTTATATAGCAGAAATTGCTCCTCCTAAATTAAGAGGTAGCTTAGTATCCTTAAATCAGTTAAACATTGTTTTAGGGATTTCTATAGCCTATTTTTCGAATTATTTTTTAAAGGATCTAGAAGGTGAAAGTTGGCGATGGATGCTTGGCGTAGAGGCAATTCCTGCATTTATTTATTTTCTGGCTCTTTTTGCAGTTCCTAGAAGTCCGAGGTGGTTGATTCAGAAATTTAGTCTTGTTAAGGTTGCAGAAGTCACTTTAGTAAAAATTGGGGGTATCCAGTATGCTAAAGAAACTATTAAAGAAATTCAAAGAGGGATTGATAAAAAAGAAGAGAAAGGTACTTTTTCTCAACTATTCAGCTCTAGGATGCGAACAATTATTATTATAGCATTTGGGATTGCATTTTTTCAACAAATAACAGGAATAAACGCCATTTTTTATTATGCACCCACTATTTTTGAACAAGCCGGAGGAAGCACGGATTCTTCATTTTTACAGGCCATTGTGGTAGGACTTACCAATTTAGTATTTACGTTAATTGCGATTCGGCTGATCGATCGATTAGGGCGTAAACCACTTTTAATTATAGGAACGGTAACGATGACGGTGGCTTTATCTATGGCAACATTGGCATTTAACAATGCGTCTTACAGTTTTAATGAAGAAAACATCAATAAGATTGAAAATGTAGCAATTAAAAAAGCGATTCAAAGCCTTAAAAACACTTCTTATACGTCTCAAAATGATTTGTTTGCAGGTGTTGGCGTTGTGCTTAACGAACATCAATTGCATAATTTTAAGAGGAATGAAGTGAAAAAATTTATATCAATTAATGCCAATCTAGTCTTGGTAGCAATTTTATTATATGTGGCTGCTTTTGCCATTTCATTGGGTCCTGTTATGTGGACGTTATTATCAGAAATATTTCCAAGGAATATTAAAGGAATTGCTATTTCTGTGGTAGGATTTTTTAATTCTCTTGTAAGTTATACCGTAACTCAATTTTTTCCATGGGAACTTACAAATTTAGGACCAACAGGTACCTTTGCAATTTATGCGTTTATGGCTTTTTTATCTTTATTGTTTGTAATGAAGTTTGTCATAGAAACCAAAGGAAAAACGTTAGAAGAATTGGAAAACGAGTTGATAAAGAGTTAATCTGGAATGGTATAATTAAACTTTACAGTGGCAAAAGTTTCGGCAGTGCCTTTGCTGGCGTCTTCCAAAATTAATTGACCATTTACATACAATTTTACAGAAAGCTCTGCCGGACTATGATTTTCTCTAAAGGCTTCACCATCAATAATTTTAGAGGTATAATTTTCTAACGTAATTTTAAGTGGCAAAGGATCACCATTTTCATCATAAGAAAAGGTGTATGAATTTAAAGAGTAAGGCCTTGTATTATCAATAAAATAACTAATGGTAATTTTATCGAAATTTGGTTCTTTTGTTAAAAACTCAATTTCAACATTATTATTGAGAGCATCGATGTTTTCTTCAGATAAAGAGGAGCAACCGCAAAGAAATAGAATGCAACCTACTAAAAATACTTTTTTCAAAATAAACTAAAATTATAGAACGAAAATAGTCAATTTATTAAAAATGAAAGTTGTCTTTAAAATTATTTACACTATTAAATAATCATTTTATGAGAATTTATACTGAAGAGATTGCTTTTTACTACTGATATTTTCTATAACCTTTAAAGTTCTATTTACAATTTCTTTAAATTTTAGCGAGTTCTTCAAGAACAGTTTCATGCGTTTTTTATAAAAGGGAAAGTAAGAGAATTAATAGTGTATTCTTTTTTCTTAAGATTATATTTGCTTTTTTAAACGCGAAACAAAAAGTGCTTTAGTAAATTAGCGTTATGATTACTTCAAATAAAAAGGATGTACCTATGAAACCATTTCATTTTAAGGAGTTTACCGTTCATCAAGACCAAACAGCTATGAAAGTAGGTACGGATGGTGTTTTGTTAGGAGCCTGGTGTTCTGTAGCTAATGATCCGGATACAATTTTAGATATTGGAGCAGGTACGGGAGTTATTGCTTTAATGATGGCGCAGCGTTCGGATGCCATGACAATTGATGCGGTTGAGGTTGATGAAAGTGCCTACGAACAAACTGTAGATAATTTTGAGAAGTCTGATTGGGGAGATCGTTTGTATTGTTATCATTCAAGTTTTCAGGAATTTGCAGATGAAATTGCTGAAGAGGAGGAAACATACGATTTAATTCTCTCTAACCCACCTTTTTATAATGATAATTTTGAAACTCAAGTAAGTGCAAGAAATAAAGCCCGATTTACAAGCGCACTTTCCTTTGAAAATTTGCTTTTGGGCGTTTCAAAAATTTTATCCGAAAACGGATCTTTTTCCGTGATTATTCCCTTTAAAGAAGAAGAGAGTTTTATCAATTTGGCTAAAAAAAATAAGTTACTTTTAAATAGAGTTTGCCGAGTGCAAGGAAATCAAACATCCGAAGTAAAAAGAAGTTTAATGGCCTTTTCTTTTCATAAATCAGAAATCGAAGAAGAACATTTAATCATTGAAACGGATCGTCACAAATACACAGAAGACTACATCCATTTAACGAAGGATTTTTATTTGAAAATGTAGCCGCTTTGTTATGAATAAGAACTGAAAAAACTTCCTTAATAGAGATGTTTTTTTCGTAACCTTCATTGCCAAAACTTGTTTTTAACCAATTACATTATTAGGGTTATACCCCAAATAAGGTACTTCTTTTTCAGTAAATTTAATTCCGTAGTTTTCTAGTTCTTTTAAAATAGGTTTATACACTTCTTTGGTAATGGGTATTTGTACACCAGGAGTTTTTATTTCGCCTTTTAAAATTTTTAAAGCAGCAATTCCAACGGGTAACCCCACTGTTTTTGCCATGGCAGTATAGGTTTGGTTTTCTCCTAAAACAATCAAACTACTTTCTATCTGTTCTTTTTTACCATCAATTTCATAACCAAAAAGATGTTGCATTACAATCATATCTTTATCCTCTTCTTGTAAAGTCCAAGAATCTTGTAGTATTTTTTGAAGCATTTGTGCAGGAGTTGCATTTTTTAATGCAATCTTTTTATTCGGATTAAAAATATCCAATTCTAGTAATTTATCCCACATCACATCATCTTGATCTATTTTTAGATAAGAACGTAATTTTAATTCCACAGAATCTGACGGAGAATAGGCTAAAAATAGATTCACAAAATCTCGGTAACTCATGTTTTCAGAATCTTCAATAGTATAAGAATCATCCGTCATCCCTAACTGTACAAAAATGTTCCAAGCTCTAGAAAAACCTACTTTTCTTATCGTTCCTCGATACATGGTGGGGATGTTGTCCAAACCATAAACACTTCTATATTTTAAAGAATCTCTATTTGCATACGCCTCAAATTTACCACCACCGCTAATTTCTAAAAATTCGGTTCTTCTAAATAATTTATGGTAAGGAATGTATTTATATGTGTTTTCTTGAATAAACATCGCAGCACCTCCTTGCCCCGCTAAAACTACATTTCTAGGGTTCCAAGTAAATTTGTAATTCCATAAATTTGTATCGCTTTCTGGCGCTACTAAACCACCACAAAAAGATTCAAAAAGCAGCATTTTTGCGCCTTTTTCTTTAAGGTTGTGTAGTACTTTCATAGCACTCATATGATCTAAACCAGGGTCTAAACCAATTTCATTCATCAATACCAAACCTTTTGCTTTTGCGGCTTTATCTAGCGCTTTCATTTCTTCGGATATATAAGAGGCTGTAACCATGTGTTTGCCAAAAGTGATGCAATCTTTTGCAACTTCTATATGAAAACGAGCTGGTAACATAGAAATTACGATATCTGATTTCTGAATAAGTTTTTCACGTTGCTTTTTATCAAAAACGTCTAAAACAATCGATTTTCCATTGGGATGTTTATTGATAAGTTTTTCGGCATTGGCAGTCGAAATATCAGCAATCGTTAGTCGTAAATCTTCTTTATCAGAGCTATCTAATAAATATTTTATTAAAGATGAACTCGATTTCCCAGAACCAATAATCAATATGTTTTTCATAAAAGAAAGCTGTATTTTTGTATGGATACGAAGGTACATAATTTGTTTAAAATTTAACAAAAATGAATAAAAATGTTTAAAAATTTAATTATTACGTGTTTTTTTGGTGCTTTAGCTATTATTCTTGGTGCTTTTGGAGCACATGCTTTAAAAGAAACTTTAACTCCAGATCAATTACAAAGTTTTGAAACCGCAGTTCGCTATCAAATGTATCATGTTATTATTGTGCTCTTTTTAAATACATATGATGGGTTTTCGAAGAAACAAAAAAACGCTTTAAGCTATCTTTTTTTTGCGGGAATTCTCTTTTTCTCAGGGTCTATTTACATGATTCAGCTAACTTCCGTTACCGCTTCATCTATTTGGTTTATCACTCCTTTGGGAGGCTTATTTTTTATAATCGGTTGGATTTCAATGATTGTGATATTCGTAAAAAAGCATCGAAAGGAATAAAAAATTGATAATTCTTCTTTTTAAATAAGGCTGTTTTAAAATATTGTTTAATTTTACATCCTATAAAAACATAAAATATATTGATATGGTAGATACAAATACGAAATCGATTTCGTTAAATAGTCTAGGAATCAAAAATGCAACTGTTCGTTATCAGTTAACATCTAGTGAGTTGCATAAAGAAACGTTGGAAAAAGGACAGGGAGTAGAATCTTCATTAGGTTCCATTGCCGTAAATACAGGAGAATTTACAGGGCGTTCACCCATGGATCGCTTTATTGTAAAAGATGATATCACAAAAGATAAAGTTTGGTGGAGTGACATCAATCTTGCTTTTGAAGAGGATAAATTTGATAAATTATATGCTAAAGTGGTTGATTATTTGTCAGAGAAAGAAATTTTTGTGAGAGATAGTTATGCATGTGCTGACAAAAATTACAGGCTAAATATTAGAGTTGTAAACGAGTATCCTTGGAGCAACATGTTTGCTTACAACATGTTTTTACGCCCAACTGAAGAAGAACTAAAAGGTTTTTCTCCTGAATGGACGGTAATAAATGCACCCGGTTTTATGGCAAATGCTGAAGAAGATGGAACACGGCAACATAACTTTGCAATTTTAAATTTTAATAAAAAAATTGCTTTAATTGGTGGCACAGGATATACAGGCGAAATTAAAAAAGGAATTTTTTCTGCATTAAATTTTATACTTCCTGTTTTTAAAGACACATTACCCATGCATTGTTCTGCAAATGTGGGTAAAGATGACGATACTGCTATTTTCTTTGGGCTATCTGGAACTGGGAAAACAACCTTATCAACCGATCCAAACAGAAGTTTAATTGGTGATGATGAACACGGTTGGACGGCAGAAAATAGCGTTTTTAATTTTGAGGGTGGTTGTTATGCAAAAGTGATTAATTTATCTCAAGAGCAAGAACCAGAAATTTTTGCAGCCATAAAAAAAGGTGCCATTCTAGAAAATGTAAAAATGGATGCGCATGGTGTTATCAATTTTGCAGATACTAGTATTACTCAAAACACCAGAGTTAGTTATCCTATTTATCATATCGATAATATTCAGCAACCGTCTATCGGTAAAAATCCAAAAAATATTTTCTTTTTAACTGCAGATGCTTTTGGCGTTTTGCCTCCAATCTCTAAATTGACACCAGCTCAGGCTGCGTATCATTTTATATCGGGGTATACCGCAAAAGTTGCCGGAACAGAAGCTGGTGTAAATGAACCTACACCAAGTTTTTCAGCTTGCTTTGGCGCTCCGTTTATGCCTTTGCATCCCACGAAATACGCAGAAATGTTGAGTAAGAAAATGAAAGAAGCGGGTGTAAATGTTTGGTTGGTGAATACAGGTTGGTCTGGTGGTAAATATGGCGTTGGTAGAAGAATGCCTTTAAAATATACACGTGCCATGATAACCGCTGTCTTAAATGGTGATTTAAGTGATTATACTTATGAAAATTATCATATTCATTCTGTTTTTGGAGTGGCACAGCCTAGAAGTTGTCCTGGAGTTCCTACTGAATTATTAAGTCCGAGATCTACTTGGAATAATGATGAAGCGTATTACGATACAGCGTTTAAATTATCGAATGCTTTTAGAGTAAACTTTAAACAGTTTGAAGAGTTTGCGAACGAAGAAATCCGCAGAGGTGGTCCGCAACGTTATTCACATTAAATTAGTGAAACTCATTTTTTATAAGTGGTGAAACAACACATTAAAAATTTTTAATTGAACTAATCCCGCTTTTTTTCAGCGGGATCTTTGGATTTTATTTCCCGAGAATTTGTATTAAGTTACTATATTTTTACAAAACACCTCAATTTTGAGGTGTTTTTGTTTTTTAAAAGTATCTTTATTCCAGCAATTAAACTTTTTTGTTGATGATAAAAAAATGGTTTCAGAATATTGGCCCCGGAACTTTAATTGCCGCCGCATTTATTGGTCCAGGAACAGTAACACTTTGCACCCTTGCTGGGGTAAATTTTGGTTTCAATTTGTTATGGGCAATGTTACTTTCTATAATCGCAACCATCGTTTTGCAAGAAATGGCTGCCAGATTGGGTATTATTTCTCAAAAAGGATTGTCGGAGGTCATTAGAGAAGAAATTAAAATTCCGTTTTTAAAACAGTTTGTCATTATGTTAATTTTGTTGGCAATTGTTGTGGGCAACGCATCTTATGAAGCCGGAAATATTAGTGGCGGAATTTTAGGTTTAGAAACTATTTTTGGTCAGTTTAAGGTTGATGTTGGTTCTTATTCCATAAACTTTATGAGTATTGTAATAGGCTTCATCGCTTTTATTTTATTATACATTGGCAATTATAAATTTTTAGAAAAAGCATTAATTTCTTTAGTTTTATTAATGAGTTTTTCTTTTGTATTGACTGCAATTGTTACAAAACCAGATATTTTTGCTATTTTAAAAGGAATGTTTGTTCCGAAGTTTCCAGAAAAAAGTTTGCTTACCATTATTGGTTTAATTGGCACAACCGTTGTACCTTATAATTTGTTTCTACATGCGTCTTTAGTAAAAGAACGCTGGAAGACGAAAGAAGATTTAAAATTTGCAAAAAAAGATACTATTATTTCGATTATTTTAGGCGGATTAGTTTCTATGGCAATCATAATTTCGGCAGCGGCAATTCCGTTTAAAGATATTACAAATGCCGCAGATTTAGCAAAAGGATTGGCACCTTTGTATGGCGAGTTTGCGACTTATTTTTTAGCTTTAGGTTTATTCGCTGCTGGCATAACCTCTGCAATAACAGCGCCTTTAGCGGCGGCTTATGTGGCAAAAGGTTGTTTGGGTTGGCAAGGAACCATGCAATCTAAGTCGTTTAGAATGGTTTGGATGCTAGTACTTTTTTTAGGGGTTTTCTTTTCATCCATAGGCATAAAACCTATCGAAATTATAAAGTTTGCTCAAGTTGCAAACGGAATGTTATTACCCATAATTGCAGGGATTTTATTATGGATTATGAATAAAAAAAATGTGTTAGGGAATTTTGTGAATACCAAAACACAAAATATTATAGGTTTCGTAATTTTAATAATTACCATATTTTTGGGAGCAAAAGGTATTTTAAAAGTTTTTAATTTTTAATCCCCAGATTGAGGGTTTTTGAGAAGAATAAAAATGCTGTAAGCTTTATAAAATGATTAAAAAGATAATAAATAGTATTGATATCAATTGTGATGTTGGCGAAGGGATGAACAATGAACATTTGTTAATGCCGCATATTTCTTCCTGCAGCATTGCTTGTGGAGGTCATTTTGGAACTGTAAAATCGATTGATAAAGCCATAGAATTAGCGAGAGCGTATCAAGTAAAAATAGGAGCACATCCGTCTTTTCCGGATACAGAAAATTTTGGAAGAAAATTAATACCTATGTCAGAAGCTGCTTTAAAAACGAGCATCCAAAATCAATTGAATTTATTTTTAAAAAGAGTCTCTTTTTTTAATGAAAAGTTACATCATATAAAGCCACATGGAGCTTTGTATAATGCCATTACTGTAGATGAAAATTTAGCAAATTTGTTTGTAAATAGCATTAAAATATATATGAAGGATGTTTTTTTGTACGTTCCTTATAATTCTTTTATAGAAAAAGTAGCGCTTCAAAACTCTATAAAAATAAAATATGAAGCTTTTGCAGATAGAAATTATAATGACGATTTAACGTTGGTTTCTAGAAATGAAAAGAACGCTTTAATAACACATAAACAAGATGTTTTTAAGCATGTTTTTAATATGGCTAAAAACGGAAAAGTACAAGCAATTTCCTCGTTAGAAAAACAGATAAAGGTAGATACTTTTTGTATTCATGGAGATACGGAAAATGCCATTGAAATTGCAGCATATGTATCTGAGAACTTAAAAAAAGAAGGATTTAAAATTGATTAACAATTTAACCTATAAGCCATTCGGAGATAACGCCATTTTAATAGAATGGGAAACACGTATTGATGAAAAAATTTTAAACGATATCATGCTGTTTAAAGAAAAAATAAGTCTTGAAAATAAGCATCAGTTTACAGATTTTATCATTGCGTATAATTCACTTACGTTACAATATAAAAATTCTATTCCTGATTTTAAAAAGGAAGTGGAAAGGTTACAATTCATTTACAATTTAGAGTTTGAAAGCAAACAAAAAGAGCGTTTTTTATGGGAAATTCCCGTTTGTTATGATTTAAAATTCGGAATTGATTTAGAAGAAATTTCAATAAAATCCAATTTAGCAATTGAAGAAATTATCAAATTACATTCAGAAAAAATATATACTGTTTTTTTTATCGGATTCTTGCCAGGGTTCCTCTATTTAGGCGGATTGGATAAAAAGTTATTTTTTGATCGAAAAGAAAATCCACGTTTGCATGTTTCAAAAGGCGCTGTGGGTATTGGCGGACAACAAACTGGAATTTATCCATCTAATGCTGCGGGTGGTTGGAATATTATCGGTAAAACTCCGATTATTTTTTTTGATGTTAAAAAAGCGAATCCTTGTTTTGCAAAGCCTGGAGATCAGATAAAATTTATTTCTATTTCTATAGAAGAATATCATCAAATTGAGAAGGAAATCATAGAGAATTCATTTCAAATTTTTAAAACTTTACAACATGATTAAAGTTTTAAAAGCTGGTTTTTATACATCAATTCAAGATAGGGGCAGAGTTGGTTTTGCTTCGGTAGGTGTTCCTGTTTCTGGTGCTATGGATCAGTATTCAGCAAATATCGCCAACAGTATTTTAAATAATGATCTTGAAGATGCTGTTTTAGAAATTACTTTTGGAGGTTGTGAATTACAATTTTTAACAGCAACTATTATTTGTATTTCGGGTGCAGATTTTTCGGCAAAAATAAATGATAAATTAATCATTCTGAATTCTAGAATTAAAGTTCAAAAAAACGATGTTTTATCCTTTGGAAAAATTAAGTATGGTGTAAGAACCTATTTGGCCGTTAAATTTGGGTTTCAATCAGAAGTAATTTTAAATAGTAGAAGTTTTTATCAACATATTACTAATGACGTTATTATCAGAAAAAATTGTATATTGCCAATCATTGCTTATGGTAACGATTTAGAAAGTTCAAATACTTCTCTAAAAATTGTAAAGTCTCATTTCGATGCTCAAGAAATTAACTGTTTTAAAGGACCAGAATTTGAGTTGCTTAATAGAGATCAACAGGAAAAAATAGCGGAACAACCTTTTACAATTTCAAAAGACAATAATAGAATGGGTTTTCGACTTAATGAAATTATTCATAATAGTTTGCCGTCCATTTTAACATCAGCAGTTCAGCCAGGCACTGTGCAATTAACGCCTTCGGGAAAGTTAATTATTTTAATGAAAGATTGCCAAGTTACTGGCGGTTATCCAAGAGTTTTACAACTTACTGCTGCGTCGATAGATAAATTATCACAAAAAACTACAAACCAGCAACTATTGTTTTTCATTTCGCAACGCAGTTTGCAGAGTTAGCCAATAAATAAAATAGTTCATATTAGATTAGAGAAATAATTCTTATAGAATATTTACCTATTTTTATTTAGTGTACTTTAAATGATCTAGATCATTTAAAGTCAAAACTTTTTAAGTTAGCTTTGTTCTGTACTATAAATGTATATAAAAATTAAGTATAATCATTAAAAATATAAAAAGATGAGCAAAAGTAGCAACACAGTAGTAGGATTATTAGCGGGAACAGTAATTGGTGCAACTTTAGGTATTTTATTTGCTCCTGAAAAGGGAATTGTTACAAGACAAAGAATATCTGATGAAGCATTAGCAGCAAAAGACAAAATAGCAGAGAAAGCATCACAAATTACAGAGCAAGTAACCTCTAGGGTATCTGATAGTAAAGAAAGTTTAGATACGCAATTAGAAAATGTAGTATCTAATGTGAGTCATAAAGCAGAAGATGTAATTACTGTCTTAGAGAAAAAATTAGGAGAATTAAAAGAGAAAAATAAGAAATTACAAAAAACTGCTTAGTATATGAGCATAATTGATGATTTAAACAATTCTGCAGATAAAGGCTCAAGCGCAGGAAAAGAGCTTATAAATAAGTCTTATGCATATTCTAAGCTAAAGGTATTTCAAATGACTACCTTATCGATTAGTATGCTAACCAAACTATTTATTCTAGGAGGGGTCTTTTTTTTAGGATTTATTTTTATAGCTCTTTCAGGCGCTATTGCGCTAGGTGAATATTTACAAAATATAGCTTTAGGCTACTTAATAATAGGCTTACTAATGCTGTTTTTTGTGCTATTATTATATCTTTTTAGAAAATATTTTGATAAAAAGATTATTATAAAAATGTCTAAAACATTCTTTAAAGAATCCGCCTAAAGAACAAAAACATAATGAAAATATACGAGAGTTTTGATGAAATAGATAGAGACTTAAAAAAGTTATCACTAGAACAGCAAATTGCCATAGAAGAATTAAAAATAGTAAAAAGTGATGTGGAACATACTTTAAGGCCTATCAATATTTTAAGCAGTGTTTTTACATATGCAAGTAGGTATGGTGTTTTACTACTCATTAAAAAAATATTCAAATAAAAATTAGTAAGAGATGTAAAAGATAGTTTCTTCTGATTTATATTCTTACTTGTAATTTTAAATAGTATAAATTCTGACATTCAAGATATGAATTTCAGAATTTTTATTTTAAGTTTTTGCTGCTATTTTTTTCTTAAACTGATTCGGAGTATACCCATACTTTTCTTTAAAAATCTTTGAAAAATAGCTTCTGCTACTAAAACCGATACTGTAAACTACTTGAGAAATATTTAAGTCTGTATTTTTTAGTTGATCTCTAGCAAATTCTAAACGAATATGACGTATATATTCTGTAACCGTTCTTTTGTATATAAATTTAAATCCGTCTTGTAATTTGGCTTGAGTAAGGCCAGAATCTATAGAAAGTTGATTTAACGTGTAGTCTTTTGCTGGTTTTTTTAATATTTTATTCCCAAATTTACGAATAGTTTTTAGTTCACTTTTCATAAGTGATGTTTGTAGTAAAAAATCTTTTAAGAAACTGTTATGTTGTTGAATATGAAGAGATAACATTTCGTACACTCTAGCTTCAATTTTAAGAATACGCAACATTCCATTTCCTCTAACGGCTTTTAAACCTTTAATAAGGTCGGCCATTTTTAAGTTTAAAGTACCATAATGGGCAAATCTATGCTGATGATCTGTATCTACAAAAACTTCATATAATTTGTTATTTAAGCTGGCTACATTTGTGGTGCTTTTTGCAAGAAATTCTTTTCTAACAATCTGAATTACATTAATTTCTAAGGGTTCATTTTTTCTATAGTGAATATAGTTGTGACCCCCATTTTTATTGGTAAAAATCAAAGTTTGAAACTGATTAACCGGTATTTCTTTGATGTGAACTCCAAATCGATGTTTTAAAGATCCTAAGGAAGGATATATGAATCTTATGGGGTTAAATTTACGATGTGCTTTAATTTTAAAGATGATTTCTTTATGAAATGTAATGTCGAAATCTAACAGATTTACTCCCCAATCAAAAGGGATATATCGGATGTTTCCAGTGGCATTTTCATTCTCAATCCTTAAGGTAAATTCTCCCCAGTTTTCTTGAATAGAGCCGCCTAAAACATTTTTTATTTGATTTATGGTTTCTTTTGGGCTATCAGCAATTATTTCAATTTCTACCATACTGGCACAATTTTTAAAAAAGTATAAAGATAATTTAATTTTTGTTTCTTGCTAAGCCTAATTGAAGTCTATGATGGCAGATAAAAAGAATCCTGATAAACCTATCCTAGTTTAATATGTTTTATAGCATCATCGCTACATGCTGTTCATGGAAAAGGAGGATGCAATAATTTTTAATTAGTGTTGACCGATTAAAATTAGCTAAAGTGTTTTAAAGTATTGATAGTCTTGATTTTCAAGAGTTTTTAAAGTAGTACACCTTGCTATTAAAACCGCTTTAGAATTTATGATGTATCGAAAAATTTAAAATCGTAATACTATTGTTTTTCAGTTAGTTATATTCAAGTCTTTGTTCTTGATTCTAACAGCGAAAGCGGTCTTTTTAACTTTTATCGGACAACAATAATTTTTAATCAGCTTTTTAATACGCACTATTCTTTTTTTTACTTTTTACGTTTCCTATGCCAATTCTACATTGAAATAACCGCAATAAAACGCCCTTTTTTCTTTTCTATTTCACAAAAAAAACCACACTAGGTGTGGTTTTTAATAAGCTATGAAAAAGAAAATTATTATTTTTTCTCAATAATAATTTCAATTTCTTTTTCGGTAGTTTCTGTATTTTTTTTCACATCCATTGAAACAATTTCTCCAGCTAAATTTGCTTTCTTTTCTATTTCTGCTATCGTTCCTTCAATTTTTTGAGTTTCAGTAACTGTTTTTCCATCAATTGTTGTTGTCGTAATTAATGTTGCAATAGCGTTTTGGTTGTTTTGTTCTATAATAACTTCCTTTTTAATATCATGGATAGCATGAGCATCAGCAACATGACCACCTAAAATAGGTGCAATGACTAGGCCAATTAAACAGGTAAGTTTAATTAAAATATTCATGGAAGGACCAGAAGTATCTTTAAACGGATCTCCAACAGTATCACCAGTTACCGCAGCTTTATGTGCTTCAGAACCTTTATAGGTCATTTCTCCATTGATTTCAACCCCAGCTTCGAAAGACTTTTTTGCATTATCCCAAGCACCACCTGCGTTGTTTTGAAAGATTGCCCAAAGTACACCAGAAACAGTAACACCAGCCATATAACCACCTAACATTTCTGCAATTGCTAAATTATCCATTCCAAAAATCATTGGAACAAAAGCAATAATTAATGGAAAACCAATAGTTAATAAACCTGGTAACATCATTTCTCTTAAAGAAGCTTCCGTAGAAATTGCCACACATTTATCATATTCAGGCTTTCCAGTTCCTTCCATAATTCCAGGAATTTCTTTAAACTGTCTTCTTACTTCTTGTACCATTTCCATAGCAGCTTTTCCAACGGCGTTCATTGCCAGTGCAGAAAATACCACAGGTACCATACCACCAACAAATAACATGGCTAAAACTGGTGCTTTAAAAATATTAATTCCGTCAATTCCTGTAAAAGTTACATAAGCAGCAAATAAAGCTAATGAAGTTAATGCCGCAGAGGCAATGGCAAAACCTTTTCCAGTTGCAGCAGTTGTATTTCCAACAGCATCTAAAATATCGGTACGTTCTCTTACAATTGGTTCTTGTTCACTCATTTCAGCAATACCACCTGCATTATCGGCAATAGGTCCAAAAGCATCGATAGCTAGTTGCATTGCTGTTGTAGCCATCATTGCAGAAGCTGCCAAAGCAACTCCGTAAAAACCTGCAAAAGCATAAGAAGCCCAAATTGCACCTGCAAATAATAATACAGATGGAAATGTAGAAATCATACCGGTTGCCAAACCTGCAATAATGTTGGTTCCTGCTCCAGTTGATGATTGTTGCACTATTTTTAAGATTGGAGATTTCCCTAAGCCTGTATAATATTCCGTTACTGATGATATTACAGCACCTACAACCAAACCAACTAAGGTAGCATAAAACACTCTCATAGAAGAAATTTGTTGAGGTCCTTCTCCGAAGAACTCCATAGTCATTGTTTCTGGCAACATCCAAGTAACTAAACCAAAACAAGCTCCTGCAACTAATATAATAGAAGTCCAGTTTCCTTTATTTAAAGCGCCCATTACTTGGTCTTCTTTAGCATCATTAGAGCTAATTTTCACCAACATTGTACCAATTATAGAAATGATAATTCCAACTCCAGCAATTGCCATTGGTAATAAAATAGGACCAATTCCGCCAAAAGCATCATCGATTGAACCTCCCATATCTTTAATGATATAGTTTCCTAAAACCATGGCTGCTAAAACTGTTGCAACATAAGAACCAAATAAATCGGCTCCCATTCCTGCAACATCACCAACATTATCACCAACATTATCTGCAATTGTGGCTGGGTTTCTTGGGTCATCTTCTGGAATTCCAGCTTCTACTTTACCCACTAAATCAGCACCAACATCTGCTGCTTTTGTATAAATTCCTCCACCAACTCTTGCAAACAATGCAATAGATTCTGCACCTAAAGAAAAACCAGCTAAGGTTTCTAAAACGATGGTCATTTTATCAACAGAAAAAACACCTTCTGCACCGCCCATAAAGTAGTTATAAAATATAATAAAGAATATTGTTAAACCTAAAACAGCCAAACCAGCAACTCCAAGACCCATTACGGTTCCGCCACCAAAAGATACTTTTAGAGCATTTGGTAAACTTGTTTTTGCAGCTTGTGTAGTTCTAACATTTGTTTTGGTAGCAATCTTCATTCCTATATTTCCTGCAAAAGCAGAAAAAACAGCTCCAAAAATAAAAGCAATTACAATTAACCAGTGTGTTGTAGGTACTATAAAAGATACAGCGGCTAATGCAACACTGACAATTACTACAAAGATAGCGAGTAATTTATATTCTGCGCTTAAAAAGGCGAGTGCACCTTCGTAAATATAATCTGAAATTTCTTTCATTTTACCATCTCCTGCATCTTGTTTCATTACCCAAGATTTCTTAATCCACATATAGATTAAGCCTAAAACTGCCATTACAATTGGCATGTAAATCATCATTGACTCCATAAATATTTTTAATTTGATTAGTTTAAAACGGATGCTAAAGTAAGAAAATCAGAATAAAAAAAACCTCTTAAAATGTTTAATTTTAAGAGGTTGATAAAATAGTATTGTAAATTTTGTTAAATCTTGAATTTATTAGTCTTTTTGTATTCACTTTCATTATATCTCTTCACAGAATCATGAAAAATTTGGATAGCTTCGGCAGCATCTCCCCATCCACCGACATCAACTTTTTTCTTTTCTAAATCTTTATACACTTTAAAAAAGTGTTCAATTTCTTTTAGTCTGTGAGGATTTAAGTCAAAAATATCTTTTTTTCCGTTCCAAATAGGGTCTGAGACAGGAACACAAATTACTTTTTCATCGGGTCCTTTTTCATCGGTCATATGAAAAACTCCAATGGGTTTTACCTGCATCACACACATAGGAAATGTTGGTTCATGCCCTAAAACGAGAACATCTAAAGGATCATCATCTAGCGCTAAGGTTTCTGGTACAAAACCATAATCTGCTGGATACATCATTGAAGAAAATAGCATTCTATCAAAACGAATTTTATTTAAGTCAAAATCGTATTCATACTTATTTCTACTTCCTTTAGGAATTTCTACTAAAACATCAAATGTAGTCTCGTCTTCTCTAACCATTGTATTTTTTATTTCTTTAATTTTAATGAAAAACAAAAATAACGAAATAAAGACTCTTTAAAAGATTTTTTTCAGAAAGCTTTTTGATTTTTAAGTAATTTAGAGTAAATCTTCTTATCAAAAAGAAAATCCTTTTTGAAAGGGATCAAAAAGGATTTTTATAGGAGCTATTTATTTTTTTTTATTTAATATACAAAACTTCTTTTACAGCTTTGATAACATCGTTATGATTCGGAATCCATTTTTCTAATAATACAGGAGAATAAGGTGCAGGAGTATCTGCGGTTGTAATTCTTTTGATGGGTGCATCTAAATAATCAAATGCTTGATCTTGTATTCTATAGGTAATTTCTGAAGCAACACTTGCAAAAGGCCATGCTTCTTCTAAAACGACTAACCTATTTGTTTTTTTAACAGACTTTAAAATAGCATCATGATCCATTGGGCGAACCGTTCTTAAATCGATAATTTCGATCGAAATATTTTCTTTGGCTAATTCTTCAGCTGCCTTATAAGCTTCTTTTATAATTTTTCCAAAAGAAACCACGGTAACGTCTGTACCAGCTCTTTTAATCTCTGCAACTCCAATAGGAATGATATATTCTCCTTCAGGAATCTCCATTTTATCGCCATACATCTGCTCAGATTCCATAAAAATTACCGGATCATCATCTCTAATGGCTGCTTTTAATAAACCTTTTGCATCATAAGGATTCGAAGGTACAATTACTTTTAAACCCGGTGTATTTGCAAACCAGTTTTCAAAAGCTTGTGAGTGTGTAGCGCCTAATTGACCTGCAGAAGCTGTAGGACCTCTAAACACAATAGGACAATTAAATTGCCCACCAGACATTTGTCTAATTTTTGCTGCGTTATTTATAATTTGATCAATTCCTACTAAAGAGAAGTTAAACGTCATATATTCTACAATAGGTCTGTTACCATTCATGGCAGAACCAATAGCAATGCCTGCAAAACCTAATTCAGCAATCGGAGTATCGATAACTCTTTTAGCGCCAAATTCTTCTAGCATTCCTTTACTTGCTTTGTAAGCACCATTATATTCGGCAACTTCTTCACCCATTAAATATATGCTTTCATCTCTGCGCATTTCTTCGCTCATTGCTTCGCAAATTGCTTCTCTGAATTGAACTGTTTTCATCTATATTTTCGTTGTAAATATTATTGATAGCAAAAGTAAGCAAATAATTATCAATTTTTTTAGTTCCATTTTATAAACTAACATTTTTGAGTTACTATAATTACTCAATCGTTTTCGAAAATTGTTAAATAAAACAAAAATACTATGCATGCATAGTATTTTTTAAAAAAAAGATGTAGCTTTGCCTTCTAACAAAGATTAAAAAATACAATTATGAAAATATTGGTGTGTATAAGTAATGTGCCTGATACTACTTCAAAAATTAATTTTACAGAAAATGATACAAAGTTTGATACAAACGGAGTTCAGTTTGTGATTAATCCATACGACGAATTCTGTTTAACAAGAGCCATGTGGTTTAAAGAAAAGCAAGGTGCAAGTGTAACTGTTGTAAATGTTGGTACAGCTGCTACAGAACCTACCTTAAGAAAAGCTTTGGCAATTGGTGCTGATGATGCGATTCGTGTAAATATGGAGTCTGTTGATGGGTTATCGGTTGCAAAACAATTGGCAGAAGTTGTGAAAAATGGAGGTTATGATTTGGTTTTAGCAGGAAGAGAATCCATAGATTATAATGGAGGAATGGTTCCTGGGATGTTAGCTTCTTTATTAGATTTTAATTTTGTAAATGGTTGTGTAGGGATGGAAGTTGATGGAACTGCAGTTTCATTAACAAGAGAAATTGATGGCGGGAATGAGTCTTTAACAGCTTCTTTGCCTATGGTCGTTGCAGGTCAAAAAGGAATTGTAGAAGAGAAAGATTTGCGAATTCCAAATATGCGCGGAATTATGATGGCTCGTAAAAAACCCTTAAAAGTTTTAGAACCGGTTGCAGGGGAAAATGCCACATCTATAGCATCATTTGAAAAGCCAGCGCCAAAAGGAGCCGTAAAGTTAGTAGCTGCAGATAATATAGATGAGTTGATTAACTTATTGCATAACGAAGCAAAAGTTATTTAATTTTTTTTTGCAAAAATAAAATAAATTAAGCTGAACTTGTTTCAGTGTCTTTCTTAAGATTTAACGAACAATAATAAATTCCTGAAACGAGTTCAGGATAAAAAACAATATAAAATATGTCAGTTTTAGTTTTTGCCAATTCAACAGACGGAAAATTTAAGAAAAATGCTTTTGAAGTAGTTTCTTATGGAAAAAAGGTAGCAGAACAACTCGGAAGTACTGTAGTTGTTGTAACCATAAATGCAAATAATACAGAAACTTTGTATACCTATGGAGCGGACAAAGTATTTTCAGTTACAAACGATGCTTTATCAACTTTTAATGCAAAAGCATATGCTTCGGTAATTCAACAAGTTGCAGATGCTCAAAATTCATCCGTAGTTATTTTAGATTCTAGTATCGATACTTTGCATGTTGCACCTATCTTAGCAGTTGCACTAGATGCAGGTTATGTTTCTAATGTAGTAGCGTTGCCGAGTTCTACAAGTCCTTTTACTGTGAAAAGAAAGGCGTTTTCTAACAAAGCTTTTAGCAATACAGTAATAGCAGCGGATACTAAGGTGATTGGAGTTGCTCAAAATTCTTACGGAGTTTTTGAAAACCCAGTAACAGGAACCACAGAAAGTTTTGATGCTACAATTGCAGATTCTGGTGTAAAATCTGAAAAAGTAGAACGAGTTACAGGACAAGTAACGATTGCAGATGCAGATGTAGTTGTTTCTGCAGGACGGGGTTTAAAAGGGCCTGAAAATTGGGGTATGATTGAGGAATTAGCTGGTGTTTTAGGTGCCGCTACAGCCTGCTCTAAGCCTGTTTCAGATTTAGGATGGCGTCCTCACGGAGAACATGTAGGTCAAACCGGGAAGCCTGTAGCGACTAATTTGTATATTGCCATCGGAATTTCTGGAGCCATTCAGCATTTGGCAGGTATTAATGCATCTAAAGTAAAAGTAGTCATTAACACAGATCCTGAAGCACCTTTCTTTAAAGCTGCAGATTACGGTATTGTTGGTGATGCTTTTGAGGTTGTACCCAAATTAATCGAGAAGTTAAAAGCTTTTAAGCAAGCTTAATTCAAATATTCAAACATAGTTTATGCATAAAATCCTCTTGGTATAATTATCAATAGGATTTTTCTTTTTTAAAAACTGATGAAATAAAAGTTATCAATCTATTATTTTTATTAAATTGTGCCGTCAAAAAGAAGAACAAAAATAAAGAATTTTGTCATTGCTAACAGTTCTGATGAACTTGATTTTTTTATGAAGTCGATTTCAATTTAAAGAGAACTTTAATTGTTTATAATGACAGTAAATGACGATATCAATTTTAAATAGTATCGTTTTTTGGATCAAAATATATGAGTTTAATACAATTAACCATTAAAGGTATTTCTTACAGCCAAACTCAAAGTGGTGCTTACGCATTGGTTTTGAGTGAAATAGATGGGGCAAGAACCTTGCCTATAATAATCGGAGCTTTTGAAGCACAATCGATAGCCATCGCTTTAGAATCAGAAATAAGACCACCAAGACCACTTACGCACGATTTATTCAAAACATTTTCTGATGCTTTTGATATCAATATTAAAGAGGTTATTATTCATAAATTAGTAGATGGTGTTTTCTTTTCTAGTTTAATCTGTGAAAGAGAAGGCAAAGAAGAAATCATAGATACAAGAACTTCTGATGCTATTGCCATTGCTGTTCGGTTTGATGCACCTATTTTTACGTATGAAAATATTATAGATAAAGCGGGAATTTATCTAAAAGTTGATGAAGAAATGGCCATTGAAAATAAGTTTGGGTCTAAGGAGGTATCGCTAGAAACAGAGAAAGTAGACATTAAAGATACTGGCAATTTTTCAAATCTTACTTTAAAAGAATTACAAAAGCAATTACATACTGCCGTGGATAATGAAAATTACGAATTAGCAGCAAAAATAAGAGACGAGATAAGTAAGCGTTCTTAAAATTACATTTTTATCATGAAAAAAATACTTGTTTTTGTTTTTTGCTTCTTATCCATTTCAACTTTTTCTCAAAATACAGAGGTAGTTTCTACATTAACTGAAATTATTCCGAGTCAAGGGTTTTCTTTAAATAGTTTATGGCGAGGAGTTTTAGGAATGTTTGCTCTGATTTTAATCGCTTTTTTATTCAGCAGTAACAGAAAAGCCATCGATTGGAAAAAAGTAGGAATTGGTTTGTCCTTGCAATTATTAATTGCAGTGGGGGTTTTAAAAGTAAAATTTATTCAGAAAATATTCGAATTTATTGGGAGTATTTTTATTGAAATTTTAGAATATACCAAAGCTGGTAGTGAATTCTTATTTGCAGGTATGGTTGGTGATATGAATAAATTTGGATACATTTTTGCTTTTCAAGTATTACCAACAATTATATTCTTCTCGGCACTAACTTCTTTGTTGTTTTATTTAGGAATTATTCAGAAAGTGGTAAAAATATTGGCAATTGGATTGTCAAAATTTTTAGGAATCTCTGGGATGGAAAGTTTGTCTGTTGCCGGAAATATCTTTTTAGGGCAAACCGAAGCACCATTGCTAATCAAAGCTTATTTAGAGAAAATGAATAGGTCAGAAATGTTATTGGTGATGATTGGAGGTATGGCAACAGTGGCCGGAGCAGTTTTGGCGGCCTATATTGGCTTCTTGGGTGGTGGTGATAAGGAATTAGAGCTCATTTTTGCCAAACATTTATTAGCAGCCTCTGTAATGGCAGCGCCTGGCGCTATTGTAATTTCTAAAATGTTGTACCCGCAAACGGAAGAAGTCAATACAGATGTTACAGTTTCTCAAGAAAAAATAGGCTCAAATATTTTAGATGCCATTGCAAACGGAACTACAGAGGGTTTGCGATTGGCGGTAAATGTCGGTGCAATGTTATTGGTTTTTGTCGCTGTAATTGCTATGCTTAACGGAATCTTAGGATGGGTAGGAGATATTACAACTCTAAACTCTTGGATGGCAGTAAATACTGCTTATGAAGCACTTTCGTTAGAAGCCATCTTAGGATATATTTTTGCGCCCTTAATGTGGCTAATTGGTGTTGCATCCGAAGATATTGCTTTAATGGGACAATTATTAGGGATAAAATTGGCGGCAAGTGAGTTTGTCGGTTATATTCAACTAGCAGAATTAAAAAACGTAGCAAGTGCCACGCATTTAACGTTTAACAAATCTATCATTATGGCAACGTATATGTTATGTGGCTTTGCAAATTTCGCCTCGATAGGGATACAAATAGGAGGGATAGGTTCTTTAGCGCCAGGTCAGCGTAAAACATTATCAGAATTTGGAATGAAGGCTTTATTAGGGGGTACCATTGCTTCTTTAATGTCTGCAACCATTGCAGGAATGATTATAGGGTAAATCCACTTTTCCTTGAGGATATTTCCCTGAAATGGAAAATAAATAAAAGGTCATTAATTTTTACGGTTCTTACCACAATTATAACTTAAGTTCAAGTAAAAAACTCAATTTTTAGGGAAGAAATATTTTATATTTTCAGAATAAAGGAAAGAACAATAATCCCTATGAAATTACGCCGTAACCTTCTGAAATGTATTGTTAAACTTCTAAAGTATTGGTGTAATTTTGTATAACTTTATTGACTTTTTAAATAGGTTTAAAAAAATAAATTATAGAATTACTGATGCTTTTTCTATTTTTACAGTTAATTTTTAACACAAGAGTGTTTCTTCCCTTTGGGAAGATTCAGATGGGCTTATGAAACAATATCACGATTTAGTAAAACACGTTTTAGAAAACGGAAACGAAAAAGGAGATAGAACAGGAACCGGAACAAAAAGTGTTTTTGGATATCAAATGCGTTTTGATTTAAGTGAGGGTTTCCCGATGGTAACGACTAAAAAGTTACATTTAAAATCTATTATTTATGAATTGCTTTGGTTTATAAAAGGGGATACGAATATTAAATACTTACAAGAAAACGGTGTAAAAATATGGAACTCTTGGGCGGATAAACATGGAGATCTAGGTCCAGTTTACGGCCACCAATGGCGAAACTGGAACAGCGATGAAGTAGATCAGTTAAAAGAAGTGATTGATACTTTAAAGAAAAATCCTGATTCTAGAAGAATGCTTATTTCTGCTTGGAACCCATCAGTATTGCCAGATACCAGCATTTCTTTTGCTGATAATGTTGCCAATGGAAAAGCAGCGCTACCTCCTTGCCATGCCTTTTTTCAGTTTTATGTTTCTGAAGGAAAATTATCGTGTCAGTTGTACCAAAGAAGTGCAGATATATTTTTAGGAGTTCCTTTTAATATTGCTTCTTATGCTTTGTTTACGATGATGATTGCACAAGTTTGTGGTTATGAGGCAGGTGATTTTATCCATACTTTTGGAGATGCACATATTTATAACAACCATATAAAACAATTAGAATTACAGTTGTCTAGAGATGTTAGGCCTTTACCAAAAATGACAATAAATCCAGATATCACAGACATAGAAGATTTTTCGTTTGATGATTTTGAGCTATCAGACTACAATCCTCATCCTCATATAAAAGGAGTCGTTGCGATATAGAAACTACTGCCAAAGCAAAAAAGAGCTTTCAAAATTAATTCAAAGCTCTTTTATTTTATGCTTACATGCAGTTATAAGCTTAATAAGCTGTTTTCTGCGCCAGCAAAATCACTCCAAACAGTACCATCTGCTTCTTGTTCATTAACATATTCGCCGTCAACTAAATATCTGAATTCATAAGAACTGCCTGTTTCTAAATCAATAGTACCCTTAAAAGATCCATTTTTTAATTTTTTAAGAGGTGTCGCTTCTACATTCCACTCATTAAAACTTCCAACTACTGCAACACTACTAGCTTCTTCAGCAGGTACCGTAAAAGTTACTTTACAAACTGGTTTACTTTTTAAAAATTGTTTTTTAATTGCCATAATTATTAGATTAAATTATAGGGTAAATGTAGGTAAGAAGATTGTTATTACAAACTATATGCGATAATAAGAAGAAAAAATTATCAGTTTTATAAAATGTATATATTATTTACAGATAATTCAAAATAAAAGTAGAATTTAATTATTGGTTTTTTAAAATTAATAGCATTTCTTTTTGCTTTATTTTTAGTAATTTTAGCTCGAAAACGGTTTCGTTAATGCGTTCTTTTTTATGTAATTTATTAAAAAACGTGAAATCTCAAAACATTTGACTTATTTTTGTACGATGAAAAATATATTAGGAGTCCTTTTTTTATGTTTTTCGATGACCGTTTTTTCGCAAGATGTACATTTTGATAAAAATACAACAGTAAAATTAACAGAAGTAGATCATTATCCTGAATTTGTGCATAGAAAAGTTGTAGATTCTCTAAAAAATAATAAGGCTAGTTTTAACGCTTTTATGCAAAAAGAAATCATTAAAAGTTTGGACCCTAAAACTCAAAGCTCTTTTAAGTCGGATGTAAAATTTTACTTTAAAATTCGATTAGATAAAAATAAAAAGTTGAAAGTTTTAAAATCAAATATTAAAAAAAAGAAGCTTCATGAAAAATTTATGGAAGCTATTGAGAAAATTGAAGTAGAAAAATTAGCCCAAAAGGATCATAAAGAAGTGAGCATAGAGTTTATACTCCCTTTTAAAGTAAAGTTTAATGGGTATTATATAGCAAATTAAGATGATTACGATAATAGCAGCAATTGCAAAAAATAATGCCTTAGGAAAAAATAATGATTTAATTTGGCATTTACCTGCAGATCTAAAGCGTTTTAAAAAACGAACGACTGGTCATTATATTTTAATGGGTAGAAATACTTTTGAATCTATTGGTAGGCCTTTACCAAACAGAACTACTGTGATCATCACCAGAAATAAAAATTATGTTAAAGATGGGTGTTTAATTGCACACAGTTTAGAACAGGCTTTGGAAATGGCAAAAGAAGAGGTACATATTTTTATCATCGGTGGAGCTCAGATATATCAGAAGGCTATTGAAAATAATTTGGCTGATGTTTTAGATATTACGCAAGTGCACAAGGAGTTCGATGCAGATGTCTTTTTTCCTGAAATAGATTTAAACATTTGGAAAGAAACAGAAAGAGAAGATTTCGATATGGATGAAAAAAATACATTAGCGCATAGTTTTGTGCGGTATGAAAAAATCATCAATTAATCCGATCTGTTCGAAAGCCCCCACCTAAATTCATTTTATATTTTCTTTGAGCAAACAAAAAGTAATTGAATAGTTTGTAGTTTACATCATAGCCATAATTTATGTTCGGCTGATAATCAATGATATTTTCATAAATATTGGGGTCAAATTGCCCAGGATTTTGAGCTCTCATATTCCAAGTAGTTACCCAAACTCTATTTCTAGTTTCAAGATAATCTTGTGAGTAAAAACCTTTAGGTTGCGCAATTGCATTCAGGTAATAATTAAAACCAATATCAATAATTGTAATTTCATATTCTAAACTGTCATTCGCAATTACAACAGGTTCTTCCTTAATTTCAGATGCTTTATTGTTTGGTAATGAGCCACATGCCCAAAAAAAGATTCCAAAAATAAAAAGTACGAGTATTTGTTTTAAATATTTCATAGAAGTTAAAGATATTAAATTTAGATCCATTTATTCCTATTCAGCTGTATTTATTTTGTTTCCTGATTATTTATCAAAAACACGTTAATTCTTTAAATTAGAAAACCTACAAAGCATTCAGAGCTTCTTCTAGTTGGTAAATCTATTTAAAAATTGAAAAATTATTTTAAAAACATACCGTTTTTAATTCTTTAAATATTAATTTTAAACCTTAATTATTTGTAGATGAAGTATATCATAGTAGCAGTATTTTTTTTGAGCATTTCCTTTTCATGTTCCCAAAAAGAGCCAGAAAAAAACACATATTCAATTTTAAGCGAGGTAGATAGGGCTTCTTTAAAAGATGAACTTTTAGAAGATAGATTTGTAAATTTACTCCCAAAATTAATGGATCAATCGGGTCTTGATATGTGGTTATTAATTTCAAGAGAATACAATGAAGATCCTGTTTTAAAAACCATGTTGCCGGCAACTTGGTTAAATGCTAGAAGAAGAACCATCATTGTTTTTTATAGAAATAAAGAAAAAAACACGCTAGAAAGACTAGCTGTTGCCCGATATGATATTGGTAAAAGCATACAATCTGCTTGGGATAAAGAAAAAGAACCCAATCAATGGAAAGCGTTGGTGGACATTATCAAAGAAAGAAATCCAAATAAAATAGGTGTTAATTTTTCTAAATATTTTGCATTGGCAGACGGTTTGGTGAAAACGGATTATGATGAATTGAAAGAAAATTTACCGGATGAAATGAGTTCTAAATTAGTTTCTGCAGAAAAATTAGCGATTGCTTGGATAGAAACTAGAACTGAAAAAGAATTGGCTGTATTTAGAGATTTAGTAAAAATTACCCATGATATTATTGATGAAACTTTTTCTGAGAACACAATTGTTCCCGGAGAAACTACTACAGAAGATTTAGTTTGGTATCTGCGTCAAAAAGTAACCGATTTAGGTTTAGCAACATGGTTTCATCCTACCATAGATGTACAAAGAAATAATGAAGCGTTAAAATCTCATATTGAGTCTTTTTCAAAAGCGAAAGATGAAAAGATAATTCAAAAAGGAGATTTGTTACATTGCGATTTTGGTATCACCTACATTGGTTTAAATACAGATTGCCAGCAGCATGCGTATGTTTTAAATATAGATGAAAAAGAGGTCCCTGATTTCCTGACGGATGCTTTTAAAAAAGGAAATAGGATTCAAGATATTTTAACGAGCAATATGAAATTTGGTAAAACGGGGAATGACATTTTAGCACAAGCTTTATCCCAAGGAAAAAAAGAAGGATTGAGGCCTTCAATTTATACCCATCCCCTAGGAAAATATGGACATAGTGCTGGTACAACCATTGGTATGTGGGATTCTCAGGAAGGAGTGCCGTTTAATGGTGATTATCCGCTTCAAAAAAATACGGCGTATGCCATTGAATTAAATACCACAGTTTTTATTAAAGAATGGGATAAGGATATTAGAATTATGTTGGAAGAGGCAGGTTTTTTTGGAGATGATACATTTGACTATGTAAATGAAAGGCAAACTGCTATTAAACCTATAAAAATAGAGTAAATGCAACACCGATGTTTTTGGGTTACAGAAAGTAAATTATATCAAGAATATCATGATTATGAATGGGGAACTCCAGTTTATGATGATGCTATTTTGTTTGAGTTTCTACTTTTAGAAACTTTTCAGGCGGGTGTAAGTTGGATTACTGTTTTGAATAAAAGAGAAAATTTTAGAAAGGCATTTGATGATTTCGATTATAAAAAGATTGCAAAATATCCCGAAAGTAAATTCAATCAATTGATGCAAAATAAGGGGATTATCAGAAATAAATTAAAAATTAGAAGCGCCATTACCAACGCACAGTTATTTATGGATATCCAAAAAGAGTTTGGTTCTTTTTCTACATTTATTTGGAGTTATGTAAATCATCAACCCATCATAAATCAATTTAAAACCAGATTAGAAGTCCCTGCAACTACTGAAATTTCTAATCAACTGTCTAAAGATTTAAAAAAAAGAGGATTTAAGTTTACGGGGGCTACCGTTATGTATGCTTATATGCAAGCTGTGGGCATGGTAAATGATCATACAACAGACTGTTTTAAATATCCAAATTAATGCTAGTATTTTCGATTCCTAAGGAAGATTTAAAACAAATTATAGCTGTTTTTAATAGGAAAATAGGACTGTTTATACTCTTTGTTTTTGTGCTTTTTTTTGATAGTAATTATTTTGCCGCCAATATATCGAACTCGCAAATATGGATTAATATACTGATGCTTCTTGGTTTTTTTATTTTTTTTGTAAGAGCCACACCTAGAATAAAAGAATTAATGATCTATGCAGTTATTTTAGGTTTTATAGGTGAATATTTTTTTTCTAGAGGATTAAATATGTACACCTACCGATTAGAAAATGTTCCATGGTATGTCCCAATTGGTCATGCAGCTTTGTATGGTAGAGTTTTTATGTTTAGTAAAGCTTCTATTATTAGAAAGTATCATAAAGCTATAGAGCAATTATTAGCAATCGTTATCGCAATTTTTGCCACTATTTATTTGATTTTTTTTAAAGATGTTTTTGGTTTTGTGATGACTATTTGTGTTTTTCTATTGCTTTTAAAAAGACCAAAAGATCGGTTGTTTTTTTATACGATGTATATTTTAGTCGCCATTTTAGAAATAGGAGGCACTGCATTTGGTTGCTGGAAATGGCCAAATATTGGTTTTGAAGTTTTTGAGTTTTTGCCAAGTAATAATCCGCCAAGTGGTATTAGTTTATTTTATTTTTTATTAGACATTGGTTGCTTTTTTATCTATACACAACGACATAAAATAGCTTGGTTTCGTTTAAAAAACAGTAAAAAATACTAGGCGAATCATTCTTAAAATAAATGGCAAGAAAAACAAGAGACCCAGGTTTTGGTTATAATACAAAAGAAAATGCGAAGAGTATTATCAATGATGATGGAGGCAGTAATGTAAATCACATCAACAGAAAAAGAAATATAAATGATTTATATACCTTTTTTGTTGATATTTCTTGGTCGCAATTTTTCTTGTTAATCATTTTGGTATACACACTTTTTAATGTCTTTTTTGGGTTGCTATATGTGGCCATAGGTATTGAACAAATTACGAAAACAAAAGGAACTTTTTTTGCAGATTTCTTAAACGGATTTTTCTTCAGTGCACAAACATTAACGACTGTGGGCTATGGGGGAATTGCGCCAAAAGGAATTACAGCCAATTTAATTGCAGCTTTTGAAGCGATGATTGGTTTGTTAAGTTTTTCTTTTATCACCGGTTTATTGTATGGTCGTTTTTCAAAACCTAAAGCGTCTTTAAAATTCAGTAAAAATCTTATTATAAGAGATTTTAAAGGGCATAGGGCGTTAATGTTTAGATTGATGAACAGCCGGAAAACGGTGATGATAGAGCCAGAAATTACAGTAACACTGTCGATTTCAGAAAAAGATGAGCATGGCGAATTTAAACGTCGTTTTCATACACTAGATTTAGAGCGGAATAAAGTGATGTACTTGCCAACCATATGGACAATTGTGCATGAAATTAATGCTGAAAGTCCGTTAGTTACCTATTCGAAAGAAGAAATTAAAAACTTAGATGCACATCTTTACTTACTCATAAATTATCATGAAGAATCTTTTTCACAAAAGGTATATCAACTTCATAACTATGACTTTAAAGATGTTTTGATCGATGTAAAATACGTGCCTTCCTCTAGTTTTGATGCTGAAGGTTTCACGGTTTTAGATCACGATAAATTAAGTGAAGTAGAAAAAATGTAAAAATTAGTTGCCAAATATAAAACGAATGGCAACGAAAACAGCAATAATAATGCCGCCATAAATTGCCACCTTCTTACCAGCATCTTTATAATATCGATGATGATTTTTAAGATCTTTTCTGTAACTCCAAACAATGAGCGAACCAAAAGCAAGTACAAAGAAAATTATAAAAATAATTCTTCCTGTTGTAAAATAAGCACCTAAAAACATTCTTTTTATTCTTTATAAGGTTTAAAATATTTTGCCTTTATGATGTTTTATTTTTTCATAAAGTTTCTATATATTGTTGCTTGCAAAATTACGAATAAAAGTAAGAACGGCATTTGTAATTTAACTCGGATGTCATTATAAATCAATAAAAACAAAAAAAATAAAGCACTGCTACTTCGATATATTTCTACCAATAATTGCAAATGATCAATGGTGTTATTACAAGAAATTGACAGTCAGTTGCTTACTGGAAACGAGAATCGCTAAAATATAAATACATGAAAAGTAAAATAACCGCAGTAACTGAATTTCACACAGCTTTTAAATTAAACATGAACAATGAACCTGTAGCCCATATTGGCGAAGATCGAAATTTATTGCGGTTTAATTTGATGCAAGAAGAAAATGAAGAATATTTAGAAGCTGCCAATAACAATGATTTGGTAGAGGTTGCAGATGCTTTGGGAGATATGTTGTATATTTTATGTGGAACTATTATAGAACACGGAATGCAAGATAAAATAGAGGCTGTTTTTAATGAAATTCAACGAAGTAACATGAGTAAGTTAGGTGAAAATGGCAAACCAATTTATAGAGAAGATGGTAAAGTTTTAAAAGGACCAAATTACTCTAAACCAAATATTAGTGGAATTTTGGATCTATAAAATTTTAGGTTTAGAAAATAGGGCTACCATCATTTTACACATACCCTTAGTTATTTGCTATAAACGAAATCAATAAAAATAAATCGAGAGGATTTGAGGTGGCTACCCTAATTTTTATTTTTGTTTGATTCAATTGAGCATCAAAAGTAAAAACAATTAAAAGGTTTCTTCAATTTTATCCAAAAGGTCTTCTGGGTCAAAGGGCTTATAAATAAAACCGTTCATACCACAGGATTGAATTTTGTTTTTCACTTCAATAAAAACAGAAGCCGAAAGTGCTAAAATTGGAACCGTAGTATTAAATTTTCGAATTTCTGAAGATGCTGTATATCCATCCATAATAGGCATTTGAATGTCCATAAGAACAGTATCATAATGGTTTTCTTGAACCATATTTACAGCTACTTTTCCATCATTCGCTACCTCTACTTTTAAACCTGCTTTTTCAAGTATTTGTTTTCCAACCATTACATTGATGAGGTTATCTTCAACTAATAAAACTTTTTTATTTGTAAAATTACGATCTTTCTTTTCAGTTTGTTTTAGTAGTTCGTCTTTAGAGGCTATTTTTAAGGCTAAATCGAAAGAAAAACTGCTGCCGTTTCCTATAGAACTATCAATTTTTACACTAGAGTTCATCGCGGTGATAATACTTTTTACAATAGAAAGCCCCAAACCAGTACCACCATACAATCTATTTGTGCTGCTAGAAGCCTGGGTAAAAGCATCCCATATTTTTTCTTGTTGCTCTGGTGTTAAACCAATGCCAGTATCTTTTACTGTAGTATTTAATATAATTTGATGGTCATCAGCAGGTTTATTTTTAATCACTAAGGATACACCTCCTTTTTTGGTAAATTTAATAGCGTTAGAAACCAGATTGTTAATAACTTGATTAAAGCGAACGATATCTAGCCAAACAACTGGTATATCATGATCTATCTCTAAACTTAATGTAATTCCTTTTCGTAAACAACTAGCTTCATGCGTTTTTTTTATCTGTCGTATGGCTTTATGAATGTCAGTAGGAATTAAATCTAGCTCTATCTTTGTCGATTGCATTTTACTAAAATCTAACACATCATTTAGTAAATTCAATAAAATTTTACCCGAATAATTTAAGGCTTCTATATTTTCTTTTAGATTTTCTGGTGGTTTCGATTCATTTAAGATATAAGATAAACCAATAATAGCATTTAAAGGAGTTCTAATTTCATGACTCATAGTGCTTAAGAATTGAGACTTCGCATTAGATGCCTCAATAGCTTCATCTTTTTTGTTGTGTATTTTAGCAAAATATCGACCATTTAGTAAAGAGAAATAAATTAATTGAAACGTTGCTAATGCAATTGTGCTAATGACAGAAATGGGATAAATAAAATCTCGAGCTAATTCAGGGTTCATTTGCTGTTTTGTAAAAAGTTTGAAATCTGTAAGTTGCAATAATATCCAGAAAATACAGGGCAGAATTGCAAAAAAACCAACAGAAAAAGGTTCTCTTCTAAAAGAAAAAAGCAAAAAAGGAAGTCCGATAGCAAATAGTAAAACAAACTCTACACTTCCTGGCCTGCCAATAAAGGAAGCCGTAAGAGAAACACTAAAGCTTAAGGCCAGTAAATACAATATTCTAGCAATTGCGAGATTTCCTTTTTTAGCAATAATTGCAGATAAAACAAATAGAATTACTGTAATTCCAAGACAATTACTCAAAGCTATCAAGTTTATAGATCGAGCAACAAAGTACCAAATAGCGGTAATAATTGTAGTGAAAAAAGAAAGGTTAGATACTAGTTTTACTCTTGTTTTAGAGAAGTCAGACATATGAGTTTTCTTGGGGGTTGAAAACAAATTTAGTTTTTTTTTATGAAAAATACAGTGTCTTGGGCATGAAAAATAGTATAGCAATGAATAAACAAAGCTATATTATAAGTTTCTTAAGTTCTTTTTAAACTAAAATATACTCATTCTACGATATAAATTTTATTCGTTATTTTCCAAAAACCATTTATTTTTTGAAGCGATAAAATATCAATATAAGTTACTAAATCTACTTTCATACGCATTTTTGCACTTGCTATTTGAGTAGCAACCACATCGATATTTAAAATTTCTAGAGCACAATTTTCTAGTGTTTCTTTTGATAATTTTTCCCGGTTTCCCCAAATAGGCATTAAATCTTTAAAGAATGCATTTTTATAACCCATGGTTTGATCTTCTTTTGAAATAGGAATTTTCATCGTGCCGTTCACGGTATCAAATGCTTTATTGAGTTTGTTGAGATCTCTTTCTATATAACCATCATAATAATTCTGAATAGTGGTTTGAATAGCTTGCAAAGTATGTTCTTTTTCTTGACTTTGTATCGATATTGAAATGATGAGTAAAAAATAAATTAGAATGGGTTTTATCATTTTTTGTGATTTATAAGTTATTAAAGTTCGTAGTTATTTTTTTCGGTAGCAAAACGAAATCCCAATTTTTCTATTGCTATTCGTTCTTTACTATTTTTTTGCAATGCAGGATTTGTATGATTAAAATGAATGAAAATTACTTTATTTTTGGTTGTTAAAGATTCGTTTTTAAACAAGTTTATCGTTTCGTCAATAAATGGATGCGGTACTTCTATCATCGCTCTTTTTACTTCTTTCTGATTTAAAAAAGTGGCGTCTAAAAAAGCGTAATCTACTTTTTTGACTTCTTCAAGAATGTTCTTTTTCCATTGGTACCATTTATCAATATCAGGAATAAATAAGGCAGATTTATGAGTGCCTTCAATCTTGTAGCCTACGGTTTCAGAAAATTCATCTCTATGAGGCACCAAAAAAGGAGTCACTTTTAGTTTTTTATTCAAAATTACAGTGGAGTCTGATTGTAGCTCATTGAGCATAATATTTTGCAAGGAAACCAATTGATTCCAAGGACCGTTATTGGTTAGAAACGCTTTCATTTTTGGCATGACAAAAACAGGAATATCTTTTTTGCCATAAGCTTCTCGTCCAAAATACATGAGCCCTGTGTAATGACCAATATGCGCATGGGTCAAAAAAACACCATTAATAATGGTCTTTGTTTTTAGATGATTTTGTTCTAAATCGGCCAATTGGGTATGTAAATCTGGAGTTGCTTCAAAGATCCATTTTTGTTGGTTTTGCAAATCAACCAAACCTAGCGAAACAACACTTTTTCTTTCTTTCCTTCCTGCATAGAAATCAGCACAACATACTTTTTGGCAACCAATATGAGGATAACCGCCATCTTGTGCAATTCCTAAAACAGTGATGTATTGCTCGTAGCCAATCTTTTTATTTTCTTTTTTTTGATGGCACGACATCAGGAAAATGAAACAAATCGGAATATAAATAAAGGTTTTCATGAAAAAATATTTGACGGTGAAAGCTACAAAAAAAGCACCAATTATAAAATTGATGCTTTCGTATATAAAATTTTAAATAGAAACTACTCTACTAAAACCCTCCATCCATAAGGGTCTTCGCTTTTGTTAGTTTGTATGTCTGTAATTAATTTCTTTAATTGTGCCGCATAGGGATTCTCTAATACGGGTAATTCAAAATCATTTTCTTGATATCCAAAACCAGCAATTGGAGAAATTACTGCAGCTGTTCCAGCACCAAACATCTCTTTTAAATTTCCGTTTTTGGCAGCTTCTACAACTTCACCTACAGAAATTTTTCTTACTTCAGTTGCTATGCCGTTATCTTCGGCTATTTGTAAAATACTTTTACGCGTAATTCCGTCTAAAATACGGTCGCTTGTTGGGCTCGTAATTAAAGTGTCATTAATTCGGATAAAAATATTCATTGCACCAGCTTCTTCAATAAATTGATGCGTATTGTCATCCGTCCAAATTACTTGATTGTATCCTTTTTCAATAGCCAATTGTGTTGGGTAAAATTGGGCAGCATAATTTCCACCAGCTTTTGCAAAACCAACACCACCATTTGCAGCTCTTGCATATTTTTCTTCAATAAGAACTTTTACTTTTCCAGCAAAATAAGCGCCAGAAGGAGCCGTACAAATAATAAATTTATAAGCATCTGCTGGTGAGGCATGAAAACCTTTACCCGTAGCAAACATAAAAGGTCTTATATATAAAGAACTTCCTTCGTTTTTAGGAATCCAATCACTGTCAACTTTTAATAATTGCTTTAAACCTTCCATAAAAATAGCTTCAGGAATTTGCGGAATGACCAATCGTTCAGCAGATTTATTTAAGCGTTTGCAATTATCAGTAGGTCTAAAGAGTAAAATGTTTTCATCAACATCTTTATACGCTTTCATTCCCTCAAAAATAGATTGTCCGTAATGAAAAATCTTTGCAGAAGGGTCTAGAGATATTGGTTGATAAGGTTTAATAACAGGTGTTTGCCATGCTCCATTTATAAAATCACATTCTAACATATGATCAGAATATACGCTTCCAAATGGCAAATTGTTAAAGTCTACAGAGTCAATCTTAGATTCTTTAATACGATTAATTTCTATATTTGGTGTCATTTCTTTATGGTTATTTAGGCTACAAATGTACTAAATTTAAGTATTCAAATCTCAAAGATTTCACTCGTTTTCTGCGTAAATTTATTACTTTTGTTCTTTAAATGTTAAATAATTATATTATGAGAAATTTTGTTAAATTTTGTGCCGTGGCACTTTTAGTTTTTTCTGCATGTAAAAAGGGTGAAACAGAAAATTCTGAAAAGAAAGAGACCAATCAAGTAGCGATGAATTTTGATGCTTTTGGTGATAAAATTACAGCTGAAAAAGCAATGTCTGCTGATGAAATGTTGGCAAAATTTAATAACATGAAAGTAGGAGATACGATTACTGCAAAATTTGCGTCAAAAATAGATGAAGTTTGTTCTAAAAAAGGATGTTGGATGAAGTTGCCAGTGGGCGAAAAGGAAACGATGGTTCGTTTTAAAGAATATGGTTTTTTTATGCCTTTAGATGCTAAAGACAGAGAGGTTATTTTAGAAGGAAAAGCTTTTGTACAAGAAACTTCTGTAGAAGAATTGCAACATTATGCAGAAGATGCAGGGAAATCAAAAGAAGAAATCGCTATGATTACAGCACCAAAAATTGAGTTTGCTTTTGAGGCGAATGGTGTTCTGTTAAAAAAATAATGAAAAGTTTATTTTATATATTTTTATTGGTATTGCTCGTTGCGTGTTCTTCTAAAAAAGAGACGGAAGTACAAATAAAAAAAAGTAATCTATACAAGCAGTCAGAAATGGCTGCTTTAATGTTACAAATGTATGATGCGAATTTAGAAAATAAACAGCTTATTTTAGAAGGGAAAACGCCAGTGAATTTTTCGAAAAAGTTTGCAAACATTCACACGGCAACACTTACAGATCCGGCGGATAGAGATGCTTCCTTTCAGGCTTTTTCAGAATTTTATTTAGACAGCTATCAACAAGTTTTTAGAAGTTCTAAAGATTCTTTGGTTTTAAAACATAACAATACAATTAACAGCTGTATTGCTTGTCATAAAACGACTTGCATTGGACCGATTCCAAAAATTAAAAAATTACTGATTCCATAAATCGTGAAAAGAGAAATTTTGATAACTTCAGATGGTTCTACAACCATTCATTTACCAGATTGGGATGAGCAATATCATTCTAAGCATGGCGCTATCCAAGAGGCTTATCATGTTTTTATAAAAAGTGGGTTTGAACCTGTTTGCTCAAAACTTGAATCTGAATCTAAAGGCAATATTTCGATTTTAGAAATTGGTTTTGGTACTGGTTTAAACGCTTTTATTACTTTTTTAGAAGGCATTAAAAAAGAAGTAAAAATAGAGTATGTCGGGGTAGAAGCATACCCTGTTTTAGCGGATGAAATTCAAAAACTCAATTATGTTTCTGAATTAAATGCGTCTGAACATCAATTAATTTTTGATGCCATGCATGAGATTTCTTGGGAAGATAAATTGGCTATTTCAAAAGATTTTCAGCTGACGAAAAGGAAACAATTTTTTGCGGATATTCAAGATGAAAATGTCTTCAACTTAATTTATTTCGATGCATTTGGTGCTAGAAATCAACCTGAATTATGGACGGAAGAAATTTTTCAGAATATGTATACGGCTTTGAAATTTAAGGGTATTTTAGTCACCTATTCTGCAAAAGGAAGTGTAAGAAGAGCCTTGCAAACTGTTGGTTTTATGGTAGAAAGATTGCCTGGACCTCCGGGAAAAAGAGAAATGTTAAGAGCTACTAAAAATAGATCGTAAAAGGCAATTGCAGTTTACAGTTGTTGTGAAAATTCACAGTTGATCGTTGTAGTTTGCGGTTTGTCGGTTCTAGTGATTACCATTTTTCATCGAAATAGAATCGAAAATATTTTTATATTCACAAATAATTTCAAAATAATTATATAAAATGAAATTTAAAAGAAAATTTGGGAAACAGAAAGAATCAAAGCCTAAAAAAGGACTCATGTTAGTCTTGTTATTAGCGCTAGCTTTATTGCTTTGGTTTAAGGCAGAAACACTGTTAACGGCAATATTTTAACTCCTCGTAATTTTTGAAAGTAGAAAAAATTATTTTAGGAATAGATCCAGGAACCACCATTATGGGTTTCGGAATTATAAAGGTGATTGGTAAAAAGATGGAGTTTATTCAAATGAATGAATTAATGCTTACCAAATATACAGACCATTATTTAAAACTGAAGTTAATTTTTGAAAGAACGATCGAATTAATTGACACTTATAATCCGGACGAAATAGCGATTGAAGCACCTTTTTTTGGTAAAAATGTACAATCCATGTTAAAGTTGGGTAGAGCGCAAGGAGTGGCCATGGCGGCAGGATTGTCTCGAGAAATTCCGATTACAGAATATTTACCAAAGAAAATTAAAATGTCGATTACCGGAAACGGAAGTGCTAGTAAAGAGCAAGTGGCTTTAATGTTAAAATCGCTTTTAAATTTAAAAACTTTGCCTAAAAATTTGGATGCTACAGATGGTTTAGCAGCAGCCGTTTGTCATTTTTACAATTCTGGAAAAGTTGTGGGAGGAAAAAACTATACAGGTTGGGCTTCTTTCGTTAAACAGAATAGCCCCCAAACCCCCAAAGGGGGCTCAAAAAGCGGAATCGTTGTAAATTTGAGAAAGAAAAAATAAACAAATTTGGCACAAAAATCATATTTAGAGTCGTCTCATAATAGTGAGAATTCTTCCCCTTTGGGGAAGTTAGATGGGGCCTCTGGTATCTACATCCATATTCCATTTTGTAAACAAGCTTGTTACTATTGTAACTTTTATTTTTCAACGTCTTTAAAAAAGAAAGACGAATTAATATCTTGCTTAATCAAAGAAATTGAATTACGAAAAAGTGAATTAAATGGAGCAACTATTGAAACCATTTATTTTGGTGGAGGAACGCCAAGTATTTTATCAACCCAAGAAATAAATAGATTGATAGAAGCTGTTTATAGTAATTTTATTGTGGTTGAGAACCCAGAAATTACGTTAGAAGCAAATCCGGATGATTTATCAGAAGAAAAAATAATTGAGCTTTCTAAATCAAAAATAAATAGATTGAGTATTGGTGTACAATCTTTTTTTGAACACGATTTAAAATTGATGAATAGAGCACATAATTCTAATGAAGCTATCGAATGTTTGCAAATTGCAACACAATATTTTAGTAATATTTCTGTAGATTTAATTTACGGAATTCCAGATTGTACAAACGAACAATGGAGAGAAAATATTCAAACTACGTTAAATTTTGGAGTACCACATATTTCTAGTTATGCTTTAACCGTAGAGCCAAAAACAGCGTTGGCAAATTTTATAAAAAAAGGAATTATTAAAAATGTAGATGATGACAAAGCAGAAGAACAATTTGTAATTCTTACAGAAGAATTAAGCAAAGCAGATTTTATACATTATGAATTATCAAATTTTGGAAAAGCAGGTTTTTTCAGTAAAAATAATTCGGCATATTGGTTAGGTAAATCGTATTTGGGTATAGGGCCAGCAGCGCATTCGTTTAACGGAAAACAACGAAGTTGGAATGTACAAAATAATGCTATTTATATAAAAAAAATAAATCAAAACGAATTGGCAATTCAAAGAGAAACGTTAACTGTAACAGATCGATATAATGAATATGTAATGACAGGTTTACGCACAATTTGGGGAGTTTCTTTATCAAAAATAGAAAGAGATTTCGGAAACAATTATTCAAAATATTTACAAATGCAATCTAAAAAGTTTATTCAACAAGAATTATTGTATATTGAAAACGATGTTTTAAAAACTACTAAAAAGGGAAAATTTTTGTCTGACGGATTGGCGTCAGATTTATTTATGCTAAATTTAGCGTAATTAAAATGTAAGAAAATAACTAAAAAATTACTGAAACAAGTTCAGCATAAATGAAAGCAACTATAGAATATAATTCAAGAAAAATAGAGGTAGATATTTCTAATCCAATAGATATTTCAATTCCGATTGATGTATCAAAACAGAATATAAATGCTTGGTACGCGGATGATCCAAAGATTTCTGCGGAAACACAAGATGGTTATGAAATAAGCGTTGCGAATGGTGCCGTTGTTAATTTTAATAATATTCAATTTAATCCACATTCACATATTACACACACAGAATGTGTGGGTCATATTACGGAGAAAGTACATTCAATAAATAAAAATTTAAAATATTTTATTTTCTTAGCAGAAGTTGTTACAATTGCTCCTTTGTTTCATAATGGAGATTTTTTGATTGGCGTTAAACAACTAAAAAATGCCTTGAGAAACAAAAAACGTGATGCTATTGTAATCAGAACGTTGCCTAATTTAGAGGAGAAAAAGAGTATGCGATATTCAGATACAAACCCAACATATCTGTCTGAGAAAGCGGCTATTTATTTAAGAGAAAAAGGCATAAAACATTTGTTAATTGATTTACCATCAGTAGATAAAGAAAAAGATGATGGACAGTTATTATCACATAATGCATTTTGGAATACAGATGGCGAAATCAGAATGGATGCTACAATTACTGAGTTTATTTATGTTCCTAACTCCGTAGAGGATGGCGAATATTTACTCAATTTAATGATTGCTCCTTTTGAAAATGATGCCACACCAAGCAAACCTATTTTGTATGAAATCATAAAATAAGAATGACGAAAAATAGAAATATAAAATATTATTTCTACACAGTTTTAGTGATTTTAATGCTCTTCATCAGTAGTATTTTTTATGCCGATATTTCTGTAGATGATTTAAAAAAGGAATATGCAAAAGAGCATTCTAAATTTATAGAAATAGACGGAATGCAAGTGCATTATAGAGATGAAGGAAAAGGATTTCCTATTGTTTTAGTGCATGGTACAGCTTCTTCTTTGCATACTTGGAACGATTGGACAAAACAGCTCACCAAAAATTATAGAGTCATAAGAATGGATTTACCAGCATTCGGAATTACAGGTCCCAATAAAAATGCAGATTACTCTATAAAAGCCTATACCAACTTTTTACACCAATTTTTAGAGGAAATTAAAGTTGATAAATTCCATCTAGCAGGAAATTCCTTAGGCGGAAATATTGCGTGGAATTATACAGCCGAACATCCTGAAAAAATAGAAAAACTAATTTTGATTGATGCAAGCGGATTGCCCACAAACAAAGAACAACCTGCTATTTTCAAAATGGCAAAAACGCCTGTTTTAAATTCACTATTTTTATATGTGACACCAAAATTCTTCATCAAAAAAAACATGAAAGAAGTGTATGGCAATGAATCTAAAATTACTGATGAACTAATTACACGTTATCATAAAATGGCTTTACGAGTTGGCAATAGACAAGCCTTTATAGATAGAGCAAAAATAGATTTTAAGCTAGGAACAAAATCAAATTTAGAAAAATTGAAAAGTATCCAAACTCCGACACTATTAATTTGGGGAGCAAAAGATACCTGGATTCCTTTAGATAATGGAAAACGAATGGATAAAGCTTTACCAAACTCAAAATTGGTTGTTTTAGAAAATTCAGGACACGTTCCTATGGAAGAAAATCCTGAAGAGAGTTTAGCTATTTTGGAGGAATTTATTAGAATTCGCTAACGTGAGAATACTCCTATTTTATTTGCTTTTATTCTATGTAATATGCTTTGTTTTCTTAAAAATTATAGGCTTCATGGGATCATGAAATAGAATATTTAAAGCAAAATTAAAAACACATTGATTTTTTGAACTATTTTCATCGACCCAACTCATCGATGTCTCTCGCTTCCTCAGCATTTTCTATAAGATTTATAAGTTGAGGATCAGCACCAAGAGCTCCCATCACAGTTGATAAGTTTGCCATGGTTGCGTTTGCAGTGGCAGCCAAAATTAAGCTTGCACGCTCTCCAAGCGACAATGCGTTATAAGGATTCACAGCACTGACCACAGCTTCTGCGGTCCGCTCCCCAAGAAGCTGATCGGCAATAGCAGTACCCGCTTCCAATAAGTCGTCCCAACCAATTCTTTGAACGACTTCATGGCTATTGTTAGCCATGTCTTGAAAACCTTTTAGTTGCGCAATTTGCATACTATTATTAGCTATATTTTGCAGTTTTCTTTGCGCAACAGCTTCAGGTCGGTTATCTACAAACTGAAAATTAGATTCACTACTGCTCTTCTTTTGGAAAGATTCACTAGCTAACGATTGGCTTTTATTCTTCTGTTTACTGTCAGCATAAGAATTCATATTTTTTCAGATTTTGGTTTGTTGCGCATCATGTAGTTTAGAATACGCATTTAACGAAAGTATGGTTTTTTAATTTTAGAAACAAACTAAATAATTCTCAAAACCACTTCTTACGTTTAAAATACCAAACGGAACCAAAGGTTACTAAAACCATAACACCCAATAAAATAAAATAGCCATTTGGGTTTTTAAGTTTAGGAATATTCTCGAAATTTATTTCGTAAATTCTCGCTAAAAAGGTAAGCGGAATAAAAATTACCGATAGAAAGTCGCGAGGATTTTCAGAAGTATATAAAGAGCAAGCAATTAATTTTGCACTTTATTACTAGTAGCACTTTTAAGCTATTTTAAATTCTTCCTCGTTCATTTCTATACTAAATTTGATATTCGTTTTCAGAGCTTTAAATACCTTCAAAATTGTTTCAATGGTAACATTTCTAGTATTTCTCTCAAGTTTTGATATTTGAGATTTTTGCACTCCAATTAATTTACCTAATTGTTCCTGAGTTAAATGTCTTTCTTTTCTTACAGATTTTATCATATCTCCAAGAATTTCAATTTTTAAGTCAAATTCATATTTATCTCTTTCATCTGTTCCAACTTCTCCAAGATGTTTGTCTTTAAGTTGGTCTAAACTCATCATTCTCATTTTTTTAGAAGTTTCCATTTTTAAAGTTTTTTATGATTAAAATAATCTATTCTCAATTTTTCTGCTTTTTCAATATCTGATCTTGGGACTTTATTTACTTTTTTAATAATTCCATGAGTTGATATTACTAATGTTTCCGTTTTCGCAGATTTATCCCAAAAAGCAAAAAGTCTAATTTGAATTCCGCTATATTTTGTTCTAAATTCCCAAATTTCATCTTTTAGTTTTTTAAAGAGTTTAGGGTCATTGGTCAATTTAGCTTTATCAATATTATAGAATATTTTCATTCTCGTTTTATTGTCTAAATTTTCCACAAATTCAATAGCTTGTTCTAAAAATATAACTTCAAATTTAGGGTTCATTCCTTTTTTGCAATTTAGACAACAAAGCTAACTAAAAGTTTCTATATATTGAAACTTTTAGTTGTTTTATGATTTTCTTTATAAGAATTCCCGAACGGGATTGTATAAGATTTGTGCGGCTTAAAAGCCGTAAGATTTTCAGTCTAGTACAAATGTTAATTGGTTGTTTTGGTTTTACAATTTTTCTTTAAAGTTACCATAAATTTTATACTTTTTTGTTGCCAAACGCTATTCTGCTTCAAATTTTCTAACCTCATTCAATTGTTTCTCAGCATTTTTCAATTCTAAATCCCATTTTTTGTAAACATCAAAAGGCAAGTATTTTATTATAATTATAATAGCGATGACTCCAATTAAACTATATATAATTAAACTATAGAAATTGCTTAAAATAGAAATTTTAAAACTTAATTTAAGTAAAACAGGTATTATTGATAAAAGCCATAGAATAACAATTCCAGTATCAAATTTTGAGTATTTTAATGTATGTATTCTAAAAGAATTAATTGTTCTTTGTAATTCAATAATAGTCATTAAACTATAATTGGGTTTCTTTAATGGTAAATGTTGAAAGAAAGAGAAAAGCATCGCAAAACCTCCAATAAGAGCAGGAATACTATACAGTTCATCATTAAATAATTGGGACGCAAGCAAAATTGATATCATAAAATAAATCAATGCAAAGTTTCTACCCATAATAGATGTGTTTATGTATTTGTCAAATTCATTTTTTGATTTTTCAAATTCTAACTCACCAATTTTTTTTTCATTAATATCAATTCTAGAAATCAGTTCATTCTGCTCTTTTTTCCAAACTTCTTTAAATTCTTTTAAATCCATAATCTAATTTATTTTTTCTTTAAGTTTCTTCTTAATTCTATTGATTTTAGTTCCTACATTTGTTTCAGAAATACCAATGATGTCAGCAATTTCCTTATAGTTGTATTCTTCCATATAAAGTATGATTATCGCTTTGTCGAATTCATTTAGTTTATCAATGAATATATTTAAAACTTTTTTTTGATGTTTGAACTCATCAGTTTCTTGATCAACTTCTCCTTCTATGAAGATTGAATCAATCGGTAAATGTGTTGTGGTATTTCTAAGTTTGTTTTTTCTATAGAAAGAAATTGAAACATTCATTGCTATTTTATAAATCCAAGTAGAGAGTTTATAGTTTTCATTGTAGTTTTTTAAAGAACTCCATAACTGAATCAATATTTCTTGTTCTAGGTCTTTTTTGTCTTCAATACCCTTACAGTATATATTGATAACTTTATATAAGATTCCTTTGTTTTCTTGTATGATTTTTTGAAATCTCTCTGTTTTCTTTAATGAACTCACTTTTGGCTATTGTTTATATACCATTATTCGTAAATGTTTTTTAAAAATCACAGTTTTGAATGGTTTTTTTAAGTTTTTAATGTTTGTCAACTATTTTTAATAGCTAAGTTTCAATAGCGGAGTCTCAATACGGAATCAAGTTCAGCACAGGTTTGTATATGCAGAGTTAGGAAGGTTTTGTTTTTTTAATTTTAGAAACAAACTAAATAATTCTCAAAACCACTTCTTACGTTTAAAATACCAAACGGCACCAAAAGTTACTAAAACCATAATTCCCAATAAAGCGAAGTATCCATATTTGAATTTTAGTTCTGGTATATTCTCGAAATTCATTCCGTAAATTCCAGCTAAAAAAGTAAGCGGAATAAAAATCACAGACAAAATCGTCAACGTTTTCATCACCTCATTTAAACGATGTCCTTGAATACTAAAAATTAAATTGATTTTACTTTCTAATTCTTGCAACTCAAAATCGATATTAGAAACTAAATTACTCGTTTGTTCTTTTAATTCACTAAAATATTTTACATTAAAATTATCGATTTCTATTTTTTCTAATTTGATAATCGTATCGCGTAAACTTAGGGTTGCTTTCTTAAAATTGAACAATTCCTGTTTTCTTTTTTCAACCAAAGATGTAAATTCAGGAGTAGGTTTTATTTGAGTAGAGTTTAATTTATCAGCACTTAATTCTGCATTTTTTTGATAGGTTTCTTGGTAATTATCAACAATAGATTCTAAAATTAAAAACAATAAATAGTCTGTTTTTTTTCTTCTAACGATTCCTTTATTCCCTTTTAAACGCTCTCGAATCCAATCAAAATAATCACCAACTTTTTCCTGAATACTCCATAAATAACTAGAGGAAACCACAAAAAGCATTTGTTCAGATTCTAAGGTTTCACTTTTTGTAATTAATACCCGAGTAGAAACAAAAACCAAATCGTCTAGTAAAATCACTTTATTAGAATGTTCATCATCCATAAATAATTTCATTAAAAAATCATCTAAGTTGTTATTTGCCACAATCGTCTTAAAAATTTCTGAATATTTATTTCCATAGGTATTTATCCATTCTGTAGAAGGCGTTTTATTAGATAAAATAATGTCTGAAACAGATTCATAATAGTTTTTTTGATAACTTTTAGCGGAATAACTAATAAGTGATGTATGTTTTAAAAATTCCTGCTCCATCATAAATTTATTGTAGATTTGGTTTTATAAAGATACTTTTAAATTCCTAAAAGTTCATTTTAATTATATTTTTATATCTTTTAAAAATGATATCCAGATAATTATTTCTTATCAAAAACCAAAAAAACCAAAAATGAATATCGAAGAGTTAAGAGATTTTTGTATAGCTAAAAAGGGAGTCACGGAACATTTTCCTTTTGACGAGGTTACTTTAGTTTTTAAAGTGATGCATAAAATGTTTGCATTATCGAGTTTAGATGCTTGGGAAAAAAGAGAAGAAAGTATCAACTTAAAATGTGATCCAGACAAAGCAGAAGAGTTAAGAGCAGCATATGAAGGCATTAAGCCTGGCTGGCATATGAACAAAAGACTTTGGAACACAGTAACCATAAATACTGCGGATGTTTCTGACGCTTTGGTTAAAGAACTCATCAACCATTCTTATGATTTAGTGGTAAAAGGACTGACTAAGAAATTACAAAAAGAATTAGAGGCACTGTAAAGTAGCTTAATTTAGTTTTCTTGACCAGAGCAGATTTACTTAAATTCCATGATAAAATTTATACTGTAAAGGTGTCATTTTCTTGATTTCTTTAAATTTTCTATTAAAATTTGAAATGTTATAAAATCCTGATTTATAAGCAATATCCCCGATTGAAAATTCTTCCTTAGATTTTAAAAACTTACAAGCATTCTCAATTCTTACTTCTGTTAAAAAACTAATATAGGTTTTATTTGTTCGCTTTTTAAAATACTTGCAGAACGCATTTTTAGTCATGTTTGCAATACCCGCAATGTCTTCTAAAGAAATTTTTTGATGGGCATTTTCCATCGTGAATTCAAAAATAGTTCTCATTCTTTTCCCTTCAGTATCAGAATATTTTTTACGATGAACAAAACTAGAAAGCGGTTCGGTTTTAAAGTTAGAAATAATTTTTAAAATCTTTAAAAACAACATAAAACGCTCAAATTTAGAGGCCTTTTTTAATCTTAAAAAGAGTTTAATAATTTCAGTTTGATTGGTTTTCAGAATAGAACCTTGTAAAGATTTTGAAAAGAAACCCTTAATTTCTGTAAACTCATTCAATTCAAAAAAGGATTCCCCAAAAGAAGTTTTAGTAAAAAATAAAGTCAACATTTTAGACTTTTCTGCTTCCTTCTTATCGCTCTTAAAAGCGTGCGGTAAGTTACTTCCTAAAATAAAAATATCATTTTCAGCATAACTAGAAATGGTATCTCCTACCAATAAAGTTCCTGTTCCTATTTCAATAAAACTAATCTGAATCTCCTCATGTTGATGTAATTTATCGTAAAAAACAAATTCAATATCTTCTTGATAAATCAATGCATTATTTTCTGGCTTCGGAATTTTAAAAGGTAAAACTTTCATGGAAGTTAACTTATTGTTGATACAAAGTTATTCAAAAATACACTTTTGGTATTTGCTAAGGATAATATAGTATTAAAATTGAATAGTTTAATCCTAATTTAAAAGAATTAGGATTCATAATTTTATATCAAACAAATTATAGCAAAATGAAATGTAATTGGGATGGTGTAATGCCTGCAGTGTTTACATGGCTGAAAGAGTCAAAATCCGGCGCTCTTGAAATTGACCTTGATGCAACACAAAAACAGGCCGCAGGTATTTTAAAAGTTCAAGGAAAGGGCGGAAGCAGAATGAGCGGACTTGTAGGTTCTGGTACTCTAGGTGAGAATAGCTACCTGAGCAATAAACAGCGTCTTTCTTTATTGAAATCCCTTTCTGAGGTTGCTAAAGAATACAATGTTCCTTTAATCAGCGGAGCTTCAGCAGAAACTAAGGAAGAACTTGCAAAAATCATTGAAGGACTTGCAACAGTAGGAGTTGATACCGTCATGGTTATGCCACCAAAAACGAAGGCGGTTCCTTCTGAAAAAGAAATGTATGAGTACTATGCACTCTCTGAAGCAACTGCAAAAGATGTAGGCGTAACAATTATGCCTTATAACAATCCTGATGCAGCAGGTTATCATGCACTCTCAACTGACCTTCTTTTAAGACTTTCTGTGCTGCCTAAAGTAACTGCTCTTAAAATATCGACCATAGATGTTTCAATTATTGAAACGCTGATGTTAGAGAACAAAGATTTAAAAATTTTGGCAGGAGTAGACACAGTCACAGTTCATGCAGGGCTCGCTGGAGCATGTGGTGGAATTACAGGTGTAGGTACGATCTTCCCTAAAGCAAGTGTTACTATGCAGGAGCATGTTTTAAATGGAGAATGGGCTAAGGCAAACAAAATTTCTCAGGCTTTAAATTCCTTATCGTATCTGGATGCTCAGCCGCTGCTTATGGAATATCTTAAGCTTGCTATGGGAATTCATCATAATGATGTTGCTGGAGGGCTGCGTACTTTTGGTAAGAAATTAACGAAACAGCAAATTGATGATGTACGTGCAAGATATATATTGGCGAAAGAAAGACTTGAAGTTCTGGACTTAATAAGTTGATCTTTTCAAATATTCAAAAATGAGAAAGGTTCGTTTCTACAGAAAGCATAATGGAAGCTTTATAACACGTTTTTCATAATTCTAGAGATGGTTATGAGAAAAGGTTTTTCATTTCAAGGTATTACTTCAAAAACACCTATTATCAAAAAAAGTAGCTTATAAATGAGTAAATTTGAAAAAAAGCATTAAAAAAATAAGTAAAGATGACTACAGGAAAAAACTACATAGGTAATTTAGAATCAGCCAAAGGCAATAAAACATTTAAAACCTATAACCCAGAATTAAATAAAGAAAACGAAACTGTTTTTACAGAAGCATCAATAGAAGAAATAAATAAAGCAGTTGATTTAGCTTCAGAGGCATTTAAAGAATTCAGAATAATATCAGGAACTAAAAAAGCCGAATTTCTAAACACAATTGCAGATGAAATTTTAGCATTAGATGATGAACTAATTCAAATGTATTGTTCAGAAACTGGTTTGCCAGAAGGAAGAGCAAAAGGAGAAAGAGGCAGAACCGTTGGGCAATTAAGAAGTTTTGCAAATTTAGTAGCAGAAGGGTCTTGGGTGGAAGCAACTATAGATGCTGCGCAGCCAAACAGAGAACCAATGCCAAAATCGGATATCAGAAAAATGCTAATTCCTTTAGGGCCAGTTGTGGTATTTGGAGCAAGTAATTTCCCTTTAGCATATTCAACCGCAGGTGGAGATACAGCAGCAGCATTAGCCGCAGGTTGTTCGGTGATTGTAAAATCGCATCCAATGCATGCGGGAACAGGAGCTTTGGTAGCGTCGGCAATTGTAAAAGCAGCAAAAAAAACAGGAATGCCAAATGGCGTTTTTTCGAACCTAAATTCAAGTGGAATAGAGGTTGGGCAACAATTAGTTTCGAATCCAAAAGTAAAAGCAGTTGGTTTTACAGGAAGTATTCGTGGAGGAAGAGCCTTGTTAGATTTAGCCGCTAAACGAGCTGAACCAATTCCTGTGTTTGCAGAAATGGGCAGTATAAATCCTGTAGTAATTTTACCAAAAGCCTTAGAAAATAGACAAGCAGAAATTGCAAAAACGTATGCAGGTTCGATCACTTTAGGAACAGGTCAGTTTTGTACAAATCCGGGTTTATTATTAGGAATTAAAAGTGATGCTTTGAGCACTTTTGTTAATAATTTATCCCAAGAAATTATGGATATAAATCCTTCTTGTATGTTGCATCCCAACATCAAAAAAGGATACAATGCCAATAAAGAAAAGGTAGTTTCTCAAGATTATGTTCGTGTTACAGCAAATTATGAATCTGATGTTGAAAATAATTATGCACAACAAGCAGTTGTCTCAGTTGATGGAAAAACATTCTTAGAAAACGCTACCTTACATTTAGAAGTTTTTGGACCTTTTTCAATGGTTGTTCAGTGTGAAGACACCGATGAATTAGAACAAGTAATTGTGAGTTTAGAAGGGCAATTAACAGGAACCGTTATTTCTGATGAAAACGAAGTGAGCAACTATCAAGCTGTAATTGCGGCACTACAAAATAGAGTTGGTAGAATTATTTTTAACGGTGTGCCAACGGGTGTTGAGGTTTGTGAATCTATGGTTCATGGAGGGCCATATCCAGCATCAACAGATAGTCGTTTTTCTGCCGTGGGGATCGCTTCTATAAAACGTTGGGTGCGTCCTTTTAGTTATCAAGATTGGCCAAATCATTTATTGCCAGCAGAACTACAGAATGAGAATCCACTGGGAATTAAAAGAAATATGAACGGGACTCTATAATACAATAACAAATGAAAAATCTAAAATTCACATTTTTAACATTACTATTGGTCTTGTTCTCATGTGAAAAAACGACAGAAGTTGAGCAACTACAGGAGATCATTAATAGGTACGAATCAGATAGAAAATATGAATTTGACCGGTATGCATCTGTTGAGAACACAGCAAAATATTATCAAGCTGAGGCCGAGTTTTCTAAAAATCTAATAAAGGAATTGGACCAGATTTCATCTGAAGGTTTATCTGAGTCTGATAAAATATCTAAAGATTTATTGCTTTTTGTATTACAGGATAAAATAGACGCACACAATTACAAAACGTATTTAAATACAATTACAAATGAGAATGCGTTTCATTTAAATTTTAGTAGAATGGCAAGCACTCGTTTTAAAAATAAAAAACAAGTAAAAAACTATCTTCAAAGATTAGAGGATTTGCCAAATAGAGTTTCGTATAATTTTAGCTTATTAAAAACTGCAGTAAAAGAGGGAATGGCGCAACCTAGTGCTATATTTAATAATTACAACATTACTTATGATAAACATATTGTTGCAGATGTTACCAAAAGTGAATTTTACAAACCATTTTTAAATTTACCTGAATCATTCTCGGAAACATACAAAGATTCCGTCATAAAAGTGGCAAAAACTAGTGTTAAAAATAATGTAGTTGGTGAATATCAAAAAATTAAACAGTTTTTTGAAAACGAATATTTGCCAAATACCCGAAAAGAGCTTGGCGTTTCTAGCACACCAAATGGAGAAGCATTTTATCAAAATAGAATTGATTATTTCACAACAAGTAATCAATATACGGCAGAAGATATACATCAAATTGGTTTAAAGGAAGTTGCAAGAATTAAAGCAGAAATGCAAAAAATTATTGACGATTTAGGTTTTAAAGGAAGTTTTGCAGAATTTATAGAATTTTTGAGAACGGACGAACAATTTTATCCAAAAACGGCCAAAGAATTGTTGATGTTTGCAAGGGATATTGCCAAAAGAATTGATGCAGAATTGCCAAAATATTTTAAAACTTTACCTAGAAAACCTTATGGTGTTGTTCCTGTTCCTGCAGATTTAGCCCCAAATTATACAGGAGGTAGATATTCAGGTTCTAGAAGCGAGACGACTGCAGGGTTTTACTGGGTAAACACCTATAATTTACCAAGTAGAACGTTGTATACAATTCCAGCACTTACCGCTCATGAAGCTGTTCCTGGGCATCATTTACAAATGTCATTAAACAACGAATTACCAGAAACAATTCCCCAATTTAGAAGAAATTTATACTTATCTGCTTTTGGTGAAGGGTGGGGATTGTATACTGAATATTTGGTTGCTGAAATGGGTATTTACACCACACCTTATGAAAAATTTGGGCAGCTGACCTATGAAATGTGGCGAGCTTGTAGGTTGGTGGTAGATACAGGGGTGCATGCAAAAGGTTGGACAAGACAACAAATGATTAATTATTTGTCACAAAATACAGCACTCTCTATACATGAGGTAACCACGGAAACAGATCGTTATATTTCTTGGCCAGGTCAAGCATTGTCCTATAAAATAGGAGAACTCAAAATTCGTGAAATGCGTAAAAAAGCAGAAAATGAATTAGGTGATAAATTTGATATTAGAAACTTTCACGAAGTTGTTTTAGAACAGGGTACGGTTACTTTATCTATTTTAGAAGAACGTATCAACAACTACATCAATAATACAAAAAATGAGTAAACATACGTTTGTTTGCATAGATGCTCATACTTGTGGAAACCCTGTTAGAGTCATAAAAAAAGGTGGCCCTGATTTGGTTGGAAAAACCATGAATGAAAAGCGGTTGCATTTTCTAAAAGAATATGATTGGATAAGAAAAGGGTTAATGTTTGAGCCTAGGGGTCATGACATGATGAGTGGATCTATATTATATCCACCTCATAATCCGGAAAACGATTTTGCTGTTTTATTTATAGAAACTTCGGGTTGTTTGCCCATGTGCGGTCATGGAACTATCGGTACTATTACCATCGCCATTGAAGAAGGTTTAATTACGCCTAAAATCCCAGGGAAAATAAAAATGGAAGCCCCTGCGGGTTTGGTTGAAATAGCATATTCGTTGAAAAATGAAAAAGTTGAATGGGTAAAGTTAACCAATGTAAAAAGTTATCTAGCTGCCGAAAATTTAACCATAGATTGTGATGAATTAGGAGAACTTACTTTTGATGTTGCTTATGGAGGAAACTTTTATGCAATTGTAGATCCTCAGAAAAATTTTAGCGGAATTCAAGATTTTACAGCAACAAAAATCATTCAATATTCTCAAGTTTTAAGGGAGCGAATTAATCAAAAATATCCCAATCTATTTGTGCATCCAGAAAACGAAAGTATCAAAGATGTAACGCACATGCTATGGACTGGAACTCCTATTGACCCTACTTCTAATGGAAGAAATGCTGTTTTTTATGGTGATAAAGCCATCGATAGAAGTCCTTGTGGAACGGGCACTTCAGCAAGATTAGCACAATTATATGCTAAAGGAAAACTAAAAGTTGGCGAAAATTTTATTCACGAAAGTTTTATTGGTAGTACTTTTACAGGAGTTATAGAGGAAGAAACCACATTAAATGGAAAATTAGCGATTATTCCTAGTATAAAAGGTTGGGCAAAGATTTACGGGCAAAATACCATTACTATTAATACAGAAGATGATCCTTATGCTTATGGATTTAGTGTGATCTAAAATCATGAAAAAAGAAAAGAACTTAATTTTTAAAAAGCATTGTTGCAGCGAACTTTCACGTCAAAGAATCAATAAAAATTAGGTGCTAATTGTATAACTAAAGAACATGAACAGCTATAAAGAAAGTTTTATTAGAAGCACTTTAGCGTTTTACAAGAAATTGCAAAGAATTTTTATGCTACCAATATTTCGTCAAACAGAATGATTAGTGTAAATTCAAAAATTTTTAATGCAGCATTGGTATCAGTTTATAAAAGAATGGATGATCATGTATATACTTTTACAACTTTTAAATTTTCAGAAACTTTGGTAATGCAGATAAAAAATTTGATTTATTAATTTTCTGAAGTCAACGGCATGGATATCAAGGAAAAGCAAGAAAGTATTTTAAAAAAAAATTAGATTTATTTTATTGAATACTGGCAAGATAGAGCACTAATTAGGGATTTTAAGTTGGAATAATGAGCAAGGAAGTAGTAGTTATTGGAGGTGGAATAATTGGACTTTGTTCTGCATATTATTTACAAAAAGAAGGTCATAAGGTTACAGTAGTGGATAAGTCTGATTTTTCAAAAGGAGCTTCTTATGTGAATGCAGGTTACATAACTCCAAGTCATTTTATACCATTAGCTGCTCCCGGAATGATTTCAAAAGGAATAAAATGGATGTTCAATTCGTCAAGTCCTTTTTATGTAAAACCAAGACTAGATAAAGAGTTCTTAAAATGGTCTTTGGCTTTTAAAAAATCGGCAACCAAAGCGAAAGTAGAAAAAGCAATTCCGGCACTAAAAGACATTAATGTTTTTAGTCGAGAGCTATATAAAGATTTAAAAGCATCACAAACTTTTAATTTTTCGTTTGACCATAAAGGTTTATTGATGTTTTATAAAACGGATAAAGCTGGAGAAGAAGAATGGAATGTTGGAGAAAGAGCCATAAAAGAAGGCTTAAAAGTTGAAAATTTAACAAAAGAAGAAACTCAAAAGCTAGAGCCCGGTATTGATTTAAATATTAAAGGAGCTGTTTATTATCATTCGGATGCTCACATGACTCCTAATAATTTTATGCAACAACTAAAAGCGTATTTGGAACGAAATGGTGTAACTATTTTAGGTGATGAAGAAGTTTTAGATGCTGAAATTGTGTTAGGTGAAATTAAATCTATAAAAACAAAAAGTAAGACTATTACTGGTGATGAGTTTGTTTTAGCAACGGGTTCTTGGTCGCAAAAATTTGCTAAAAAATTTAAGATCAATATACCAATTCAAGCAGGAAAAGGGTATAGCATCAATACAGCTAGAGATACTAAAATTACAATTCCGGCAATTTTGGTAGAAGCGAAAGTGGCAGTTACACCCATGAATGGATTTACCCGTTTTGCGGGCACGATGGAAATTGGTGGTATTAATCATAAAATTAATACAAAAAGAGTACATGCAATTGCAAAAGCAGGTGAAAGTTACTATTCAGGACTGCATATAAATCAACCAGAAAAAGACGCTGCGAAATGTGGTTTAAGACCTTGTTCTCCAGATGGATTGCCTTACATAGGAAAATCTCTACATTGTATTAATTTAACAATTGCAACGGGCCATGCAATGATGGGGTGGAGTTTAGGGCCTGCAACAGGAAAATTAGTTTCTGAAATTATTTCTGATAAAAAAACATCCTTAGATGTAAGTTTTTACAATCCTAGTAGAAAGTTTTAAATCTGATGAGGTGAAGTTTTTATTTGAAAATTAATGACAACCAAAAATAGGAGTCGTAAAACTACTGGTTTTCATATTTAAAAATACGTTATTTTTGAGTTGATGATAAAATCTGAATTAAGAAAAATATACAAGCTAAAGCGCAATGCATTAATTTTTGAACAAATTCAAAAAATGCAAGAAAATATCTACAATCAAATTTATGATTTAGATATTTCTGAGATAAATAATATTCATATTTTTCTCACTTTAGACAAATTTAAAGAGATAAGTACAACACCAATCATCGACTATTTTAGAAAGCATCAGAAAAGAATAATAGTAAGCAAAAGCGATTTCACCGATAACACATTAACGCATTTTTATTTAGAAGAAAATACTGAAATAGTAATCAGCAAACACGGAATCCCAGAGCCTAAAAACGCTGAGTCCGTTTTAGAAACTGAAATAGATTTGGTATTTGTGCCGCTTTTAATTTCTAATAACGATAATTATAGAATTGGTTATGGTAAAGGTTTTTACGATCGGTTTTTATCAAAATGCAAAAAAGATGTAAAAAAAATAGGCTTAAATTTCTTTAAACCTATTGCTAAAATTGATGATATTAATGCGTTTGATGTTCCTTTGGATGATGTGATGTATCCAAAATAATATAATTTGATTTGTTTATAGAAGGTTGTTTTTTACGCTTCAATTACAACAAGTTTCAACTTGTTGTAATTAGATAAAAGAATAAAAAGGCTTTAGCCAAATATTAACCTCACAGTTTTGTAATGTTTTGGCTAAAGCATATCAATTTTATGGTCATTATAAAAATGGGCTAAAGTCCATTCCAATTCACATTGATTTTTTCTAATGACTTTTAATTTCTAATAACGATAATTATAGAATTGGTTATGGTAAAGGTTTTTACGATCGGTTTTTATCAAAATGTAAAAAAGATGTAAAAAAAATAGGCTTAAATTTCTTTAAACCTATTGCTAAAATTGATGATATTAATGCGTTTGATGTTCCTTTGGATGATGTGATGTATCCAAAATAATATAATTTGTTTATAGAATGTTTTTTTTTACGCTTCAATTACAACAAGTTTCAACTTGTTGTAATGAGATAAAAGAATAAAAAGGCTTTAGCCAAATATTAACCTCACAGTTTTGTAATGTTTTGGCTAAAGCCTATCAATTTTATGGCTATTATAAAAATGGGCTAAAGCCCATTCCAATTCACATTGATTTTTTCTAATGACAACTACAAGTAGGCGTCGTAAAACTATTCGTATTCATATTTACAGGCACACCTTGATTGTAACCATCCATTTCAAAGTAAAACTTGGTTCTTTTGTTATCGTAATTTCCAATTTCGTTCATGCTACTTACATCGTATAAACGACCATTAACCATGGTATACATCACCGAATTTGAGTTTTTAATATCCTCTAATGGATTCTTACTTAAAATAATTAAGTCTGCTAATTTTCCTTTTTCTAAAGAACCTAATTCATCAGCAACCCCAATATAATCTGCACCATTTATGGTAGCTGCTTTTAAGGCTTCATGATTCGATAAACCACCTTGTTGCAGCATCCATAATTCCCAGTGAGCACCTAAACCTTGCAACTGTCCATGCGCACCTAAATTTACTTTTACACCTTCGTTAGCCAGAGCAGTTACGGTTTCAGAAGTTAAAACATGTCCGTTTTTATACTCTTCTTCAGGCACCATTGTTCTGTGTCTTGATCTTGAATCCACTACATATCTTGGCGTATAGTTTAGTAAGGTTTTGTTTTCCCAAACATTTGTTTTTTGATACCATTCAAACTCGCCATTCATCCCTCCATAATTTACAATTAAGGTTGGCGTATAGCCAGTTTTACTATTTTTCCACAGTGATAAAACATCTTTATATACTGGATTTACAGGAATATTGTGTTCAATTCCTGTATGACCATCAAAAATCATAGACATGTTCGAATAGAAATTTGAACCTCCTTCAGGAACTACATTTACACCTAATTCTCTGGCTGCTTGCATAATTTGCTGACGCTGTTCTCTTCTGGGTTGATTGTAACTTTTTATTGATTTTGCACCAAAAGCTTTGGTTCTTGCAATGGCAAAACGCGCATCGTCTAAATTATTTACAACGGCTTTAAAATCGCCTTCTGCACCGTATAAAATAAATCCTGTAGAAAATAGTCGCGGACCTACTAATTGGCCGCTTCTTTGCAATTCTTCTAAAGTAAAAGCAGCTGCTGTATGTACAGAAGGATCATGAGAAGTGGTTACTCCAAAAGCTAAATTTGCATAAAATTGCCAATGCTTTTGTGTGCTTAATCCGTTTCTGAAAGCACCCACATGAGCATGAACATCTACCATTCCTGGCATAATGGTTTTGCCATTCATATCGTATACTTTCGCATCTGACGGAATGGTAATAGAGCTTGTTTTACCAACTTTTTCTATTTTATTATTTCGGATGATGATGGTACCTTCTTCAATAATTTTATCACCGTCCATGGTAATAATTCGAGCATTTTTAAATGCAATGCGCCCTTCAGGAACGTCCGATTTTTCTTTTAGATTAATTTTAATTTCTTCCTCTTCTGCTGACACTAAATTAGTTTTTGCAAACGGATTTTGTGTATTGTTGACCACAGATTTTGTAAAATAGGAATCCCCTAAAGTCCAATGAACTTTTTCATTGTTCGTAGACCAATGTAAGTTGATGCCTGCATTTTTAGACAAGCTTTCTACATGAAAAGATTTCGTATTTTGATCTAAGTTTATTTCACTCCCATTCATGACAAAAGGAGCCACAAAAAGTTTGTGTAAGTGTATAAAAGCAATCCATTGATTATCAGGACTTGGTGCTAATCTGTTTGCTAATTTTGAAGAAAAATGACTTCTTTCGTCTTTTCCATTTAAATCAACACTTTTTAAATTTTTAGTTAAACCTCCAAAAAAGGAACCTCCAGTTTGAAAGAAAATACGTTGATTATCGGCAGAAAAACTTGGAAATTCTCCTGTTTTAGAAACTCTTTTAGCAGCTTTTCCATCGGCATTTGCCAAATAAATTCCTGTCTTTTTAGTATAATCAAAACCTTGGTCTCCATTTCCAGCTTCTTTGCGATATACAATTTTAGAATCTGAGCTATTATACGTTGGAGTTCTATAAATTCCTTTTTCTTGTGTAATTTTCTCTAAACCAGAACCATCTACATTAACTTTATAAATAGCGCCTAAATTTTCATCATTCCAGGTAACAAACAAAATTGATTTTCCATCCGAAGAAAAACTAGGTTCTGCTTCAAAATCAGATAAAGTGGTTATTCTTGTTGGGATCCCTTCGGGTACTGTTTTTTTATAAATATGACCTAAAGAGGTAAAAACGATGGTTTTTCCGTCAGGTGAAGTTTGTACATTTTTAATCATTTTTGACGTAAACTCCTCTTCAAAAACTTTTCTTTGAACCCGATGTGTTTTTGCCAATTTAATTTTTGTGTTTACTTGAAAAGGGATGTTTTCTATCTGTTTACTCTCAATATTAATTTTATTAATTTTTCCTTGAGCCCAAATAATAATGTCTTTGTCATTGGGCATCCAAGAAAAATGAGGATACACGCCAAAAACAGCCCAAGCTTCACTTTGATCCTTGCTTAAGTTCTCATAAATAGGCCATTCTTTTCCAGATTCCAGTTCATGAATGTATAAAACAGACTTTGTTCTTACCCGTTTTACAAAGGCTAAAAATTTTCCGTTATTAGAAATAACAGGACGTGCAGCTCCTCCAGGTCCTCCCGTAATGCGTTCGGTTTTACCAGTTTCAAAATTATACTGGTTGATGACATAAATCTGTTTATTCGGATCTTTATTATATTGAAAAGCGCCTCCTGGATACATGTCTTCTGCATAATATAAGTGCTTTCCATCAGAGGAAATTGAGGGATCATTGACGTCTTGTTGATCATTTTTTCTTTTGGTTAGTTGCAATCCGGCAGCTCCCGAAAGCGGATATTGCCACATTTCGCCTGCGCCTACAGAACGTTGTGAGGTGTAATGTTTTCGGGCTACTAAAGACGTCCCGTCGGGTGTCCAAACAGCATTGTTTAACAATCTAAACTTTTCTTTGGTAATAGATTTGGCATTCTTGCCATCTGCCGTCATCACCCAAATATTATTTCCGCCTTCTGCATCACTTGTAAAAGAAATATAGTTCCCGTTCGGGCTGAATCTTGGTTGTACTTCGTATGCCAAACCAGAACGTAAAATAGTTGCTTCTCCTCCAGAAATAGGCATCGTATAAATATCTCCTAATAAATCAAAAACGATGGTTTTTCCGTCTGGGGAAACATCTAAATTCATCCAGGTTCCTTCATCTGTTTTAAGATTAAAGGTGTTGTATTTCCAATCTTTATGAGGATTGTTTACATCCCAATCTTTGGGTTTCTCTTCCTTTTTTTGAGCGTTTGTTAGCATTGTAGTGAATAAAACAAACAGTAGAATTAATTTTTTATACGTCATAAGGGTTGATTAAATAGTATGGTTTATAAAGATATGATTTATATTTTAGTTTTGTTTCATAAAATCTTCACCAAGGATTTTTTGTAAGTAGAAAATAACTTCTTGGGCATTTTCTTTTGTAAAAGTAATCGGTGGTTTTATCTTGATTACGTTATGATCAGGACCATCTGAACTCATTAAAATTCCGAATTCTTTCATTCTATTTATGACATAATCAGTTTTTTCTGCAAGCGGATTTAAATGTTTATCAACCAGCTCAATACCTAAAAACAAACCTTGTCCTCGAACATCGCCAATAATCGGAAATTTATGAGATAATTTTATGAATTTAGACTTTAAAAAACCACCAACTTCTAAGGCATTTTCTTGCAATTTTTCTCTTTTTACTTCGCGTAAAACTTCTGTGGCAATTGCACAGGAAACAGGATTTCCACCAAAAGTGTTAAAGAACTCCATTCCGTTTGCAAATTTTTGGGCTACTTCTTCGGTACACGCAACTGCGGCAATGGGATGTCCGTTTCCTAAGGGTTTACCGATGGTAACGATATCAGGAATCACATCATGCAATTGAAAACCCCAAAAGGTTTTGCCCATGCGTCCAATACCGGTTTGTACTTCATCAGAAATACACAATCCGCCCGCTTTTTTTACGATTTGATAAGCTTGTTTTAAAAATCCTTCGGGTAATTCCACTTGTCCGCCACAAGAAATAATGGGTTCTATAATAAAGCCGCCAACTTTTTTATGTTGTTGATGAATTTCATCAATTAAAACTTGAATTTCTTCAGCATAATTATCGGCTGTATTTTCTCCACGATATTTTCCTTTAAATACATCAGGAATTGGGAAAATATGCGTGTTTTTAGGTTTTCCTTTTCCGCCTTTTCCATCAAATTTATAGGAAGAAATATTGATGGTTTCATTTGTATTTCCATGATACCCATGTTCACTAGCAATAATTTCATCAGAATTTGTGCAGGTTTTTACCATTCTAATGGCGAGCTCATTCGCCTCGCTGCCTGAATTTACAAAATGTAACACTGAGATTTCTTTGGGTAACGTAGCTAACAATTCTTCTGCCAAAATAGTGATGTTCTCATGTAAATAACGAGTGTTGGTGTTTAGCAATGCCATTTGATTTTGACCCGCTTTTACAGCCTTAAAATTTTCATGACCTACATGGGCGACATTATTTACAGTATCTAAATATTTTCGCCCAAAAGCATCGATTAGATATTGGTTAGCACCTTTTACAATGTGCAATGGTTTCTGGTATTGCAAACTCATTCCTTTGCCCAAATGCTGTTTTCTTTGTGTAAGAATTTCATCAACATCGTCAATTAAATTCTCTTTAAAACCATCCAGTTTAAATAGTAAATTGGGGTTTGGACATAGGCTTTTCCAAACATCAATTTGATTAAAATACGCCACGCCAGGAAAATCAGTTTTGTAATCTAATAAAGAAAGCATTACTTGAAAATGTAAATGTGGCGCCCAATTTCCGTTTTCAGGATAATTTGCCAAAACAGCAATTTGTTCTCCTTTTTTGATGGTATCTCCAAGCTTGTAGCTCAAAACACTTGCAGCCGTATTATGGCCATATAAAGTATAGAAACAAAAATCTTTTTGTTGATGTTTTAAAACGATTAATCCGCCATATTCTTTATCGCCCTGATCATTTTCTACAATCACAACTTCGCCATCAAAAAGTGCGTGAACAGGGGTGTTTTCGGGCAGCCAAAAATCAATTCCTAAATGAATGGTTCTGCTTTGCTTGCCATAATTTCCAACAGTATCATATTCCGTTGAAGTATATAGATTTCTAGGTTCTAGATAGCCTCCAGCTAAAATTTTATTCGGAACCTCTTTTTGAAGTTGCTCTATTTTAAATTGAAATACATCTAAATTATTAAACTCTTTTTGATGTCCAGGAAAAGTGCTGGAAACGCTCAAATCTAAATGATGAATTTCATTTCGGTTGATCGTTGGAAACAATTCTGACAATGAAAATGATGCTCCCTTTGCCCAATTTTCAAATTCTTGTTGATTTGGATGTGCTAAAAATCCGCATGCATTTCTGAAACTATAGTGTGCAAAATCTTCAGAAACATTTTGCCAATTATTCAGTAAATCCCAAGCAGTTTTTTCAGAGATTAATAAATATTCATTTTCTGGATGTTCTATTTTGTTAATCGCTGATTTGGTTACTGAAATTACCAATCGCATGGCAATTAAAACGTACAAAAATTCCAACTCTTTTTCTGCTAATGGAAATTTAGAATGATATCCTTTTATGATTGGTAAACTTGCTTCTAAAGGATCTGTATGATGCATCATTGCATAACAACAAGTAATAGCAACGTCGTTTATGATTTGGGTTTTTATAGCATCACCAAAATCGATAATGGCTGTTACTTTTGGGTGTATTAAATCTCCGGATACCAAAACATTGTTGTCGTTAGCATCATTATGCACAACGCTTTTTCTTAAGTTTTGATATTCCTTTTGGAAAGCTTCAAACTTGTTTAAAAAGTAAGAAATTGTTGCTTTTTCTTCATTTTTAAAAAGGTGTAAATACTCTTTTATCCATACACCTTGAGCGATATCCCAAGCAAAGGTTCTCTTTGCTTTCGGATGATGAAAATCTTGTAAGTTGTTGGTAATTTCTCCTGCTTTTTCTCCTAAACTAAAACGTAAATCAGTTAATTGCGGATTTACAGAAGACCAAACTCTGGCATCAATCCAAGTTAATAACCGAACTTTTAGCGTGGTGTTGGAGTCGATACTAATTTCAGAAATAGAGTTTTTATTGGTATCCAAAATTACCTTCGGACTCTTTAAAGAAATATCCTTCTCATTAAGATGTTGAAGGATTTTTTGCTGAAAATCTAATTCGCTTTTAGCTGTGTTTTTAGGACTTATTTTTAAAATATATTCATTTTTACCCTCAATTTTTATGCTGAAATTAGCATCAATTTCACCGGGTAATGCTGATGCAGTTCCTCTGATGTTGTATACCCTAAAAAGAATTTCCTCTGCTTCTTTTTTGGTTGGTTTTCTCTGGTCGGTTTTCATGAACTAAAAATAAGATAAAGTTTAGGATGTACCTCACAACAACTTTTATTATTTGTAGTTTTGTGTAAAATAGTTTTAAAATGATTGTACAAGGGAACATTGTAGATGTAGTAAATAACATCATTTTTAAGGGAGAAATTGAAGTTGAAAAGAAACGAATTGTGGCGATTAGAAAGTGCAATCACACTATAGAAAATTATATTCTTCCTGGTTTTGTTGATGCACATATTCATATAGAAAGTTCGATGTTAGTGCCTTCTGAGTTTGCAAAAATTGCAGTAATACACGGAACAGTTGCTACGGTTTCTGATCCGCACGAAATTGCCAATGTTTTAGGTGTAAAAGGAGTTGATTTTATGATTGAAAACGGAAAGAAAGTTCCGTTAAAATTCAATTTTGGAGCACCCTCTTGTGTTCCTGCAACTTCTTTTGAAAGTGCTGGCGCTATTATTGATGCTGATGATATTAAATTGATGATGGAAAATCCGGATATTAAATATTTGGCAGAAATGATGAATTATCCTGGTGTTTTGTTTGATGATGAAGAGGTGCTTCAAAAAATTCAACACGCCAAAAACAATAACAAGCCTATAGATGGCCATGCTCCAGGATTAAGAGGAGAAGATGCTACAAAATATATTGCAGCGGGAATTTCTACAGATCACGAATGTTTTTCTTTTGAAGAAGCCAAAGAGAAATTGGTAAAACGAATGAAAGTGATTATTAGAGAGGGTTCTGCTGCCAAAAACTTTGAAGCCTTGATTGATTTGTTGCCAGAGCATTTCGAAAATATGATGTTTTGTTCAGACGATAAACATCCTGATGATTTGTTGTTAGGTCATATCAATCGATTATGTGAAAGAGCAGTTGCCAAAGGAATTGATGTTTTTAAAGTACTACAAGCAGCTTGCGTAAATCCTGTAAAACATTATAATTTAGAGGTTGGTTTGCTGCAAAAAGGAGATTTTGCTGATTTTATTATGGTGGATAATTTAAAGAATTTTACTGTTTTAGAAACTTATATAAACGGCGAATTGGTTGCCAAAAACGGAAAAAGTTTTATACAGGACGTCAATTTTGAAGTGCTCAATAATTTTAATACGGATACAAAGAAAGTGTCTGATTTTAAATTCGAGTCTTCTTCTAAAAAAATAAGTGTAATTGAAGCTTTAGACGGCGAATTAGTCACAAACCAAATTGAAGCTGATGCATTAATTGAAGATGGAAATTTAGTTTCAAACACAAAAACTGATATTTTAAAAATGACAGTTGTAAATCGTTATAAGAATGATAAGCCCGCAATCGCATTTATCAAAAATATCGGATTGAAAGAAGGCGCTATTGCAAGTTCTGTGGGGCACGATTCTCATAATATTATTGCTGTTGGGGTTTCTGATAAAATGATTTGTAAGGCGGTAAATCTAGTCATTGAAAATAGAGGCGGAGTTTGTGCGGTAAATGCATCCGAAGAAAAAATTCTTCCTTTGCCCGTTGCTGGTATTATGTCTGATAAATCGGCTCAAGAAATTGGAAAATCTTATGCAAAACTGGATAAAATGGCAAAAGAAATGGGAAGTAAATTACGAGCACCTTATATGAGTTTGTCGTTTATGGCGTTGTTGGTGATTCCGTCTTTAAAATTATCTGATAAAGGTTTGTTTGATGGGAATACGTTTCAGTTTACTTCTTTGGAAATATAGTCGTCTGTCATTCCCACGAAAGTGGGAATCCATACTTAAAAAATAAAAATGAAAACCATTCATCAATATTATGTTTATTTATTGGCAAGTAAAATAAGAGGTACTCTATACATTGGTGTAACAAATGATTTGCAAAGAAGAGTTTATGAGCATAAAATGGGAATTAAAAAAGGTTTTACCTTTAAATACGGAGTAAATAGACTGGTCTATTTTGAAACTTTTCAAAATATTGAAGAGGCAATTGAAAGAGAAAAAAGACTAAAAAAATGGAACAGAAGTTGGAAAATTGAGTTGATAGAAAAAGAGAATATCGGTTGGAGGGATTTAGCTAAAGATTGGTATGATAATCTTTTAATAGATTAGTATGGATTCCCTTTTTCAAGGGAATGACAAAACTGACTTCATACGAATATTATCAAACAGCTAGCAAACAAGTCTAGCCCTGATTGAACGACCTGTTTGAGCTCTTACGCTTTTGGGCACAAAGCGAGTGCGAAAAGCAGGAAATTGCTTCAAATAAATCGCTACATTTGCCCAGATCAAACAAAAATAATATGAGTTTACAACAAGATTTAGAAAATAGAAGTGGCAATCAATGCGAATTGTGTGCATCAAAAGATAGTTTATCAATTTACGATGTAAAACCAACGATTACAGGCGGAGGTGGCGTTGATGGAAGTTTGTTAACTTGCCAAACTTGTAGTTCTCAAATGGATAACCCGGAAGAAATGGATGCAAATCATTGGCGTTGTTTAAACGACTCGATGTGGAGTGAGCACAGAGCTGTAAAAGTTGTGGCTTGGAGAATGCTATCGCGTTTAAGAAATGAAGGCTGGCCAAAAGATTTGTTGGACATGATGTATTTGGAAGACGATGATTTGCGTTTTGCAAAAGAATCTGGAGATCATTTAGATGAAAGTGAAAAGATAATTCACAGAGATGCCAATGGTGTTATTTTACAAGCTGGAGATGCTGTTGTTTTAGTAAAAGATTTAAAAGTAAAAGGTTCTAGTTTGGTTGCAAAACAAGGTACTACGGTAAGAAGAATTTCCTTAGATCATGAAAATGCAAAATATATTGAGGGTAAAGTAGGGCCCACACAGATTGTAATTATTACTGATTATGTGAAGAAAATGGCTGAAAAAGAGTAATTTTAGTTATTTGATTGTTAAAAAATTGAATTTATATATACTGTCTGTTCGAGACCCAAGAAAAAAATTTTTACAAGCGTAGAAGATGACGTAAATTGGTTTTAAATATACTGAATTGCAAAATAATTGTAAAAATACAAGTAACGTAACTATTCAGCGGAAGTTTGTTAGTTATTAACAATTTTAGTTAGATTTTCAATAGATTCTTAAGGTTTAGTAAAAAAGCACTGTTTTATTCACATTGGTTCATAAGTCAATGATTGTATTTTTGGCTAACTTTTGGTCATTATTATTTAGTTGCCGACCTTAGATAAAACAACTATTTTTGACCGATAAAGCGATTATAAAACAACTATTAAGAGATTTTGAGATTCTAAAAAAAGAGAATATTGCACTACGTTTGCGTATTGTAGAATTAGAAAACAAACTCTCAAAATACGAAAACCCTAAAAATAGTGGTAATAGTAGTGTTGCTCCTTCGCAAGATCCTTATCGGAAAACAAAAAGTTTGCGAGCCAAATCCAATAAGCTTCAAGGCGGTCAAAAAGGACATCAGGGAAGTAAATTAGAAATGGTTGCTACACCAGATACTACCGTAATTCACGATATTAGCCAATGCAATTGCTGCGGAAATAACTTACCAAAGAGCAGCGAGATTTATGATGCCCGACAAGTTTTTGATTTGCCGCCTATAAAAATACAAGTCACAGAACATAGAGCAATACAGAAAACCTGTAGGGTTTGTGGTACTCAAAATACAGCAAAGTTTCCAGAAGGAGTTACCCAAAAAACTCAATATGGAAACAACCTAAAATCGCTCTGTGTCTATCTCCAAAATTATCAAATGTTACCGTATGCACGCTGTAAAGAATTCATTGCAGATTTAACAGGTCACAGCATGTCTACAGGTAGTTTGTCTAATTTTCAAGAGGTCTGTGTTACTCGGTTAGAGGGATATGAGCAAGAGATAAAAAAGCAATTATTACAGAGCCCCATATTAAATGCCGATGAAACAGGTATTCGTCTAAACGGAAAAATATCTTGGATGCATGTAATCAGTAATAAAAGTATCAGTTATTTTGCACATCATTTAAACAGAGGCAGACAGGCGATGGATGAAATTGGGTTATTGGCACTTTATAATGGCACCCTAATTCATGATCGATTTAGTAGCTATTTTGGGTATGGCTGTGAACACAGTCTTTGCAATGCCCATATTTTAAGAGATCTTATTTATGTAGAAGAAGCCTTTAATGCCACTTGGGCAAAACAAATTAAAGAATTACTTCTTGATGCTAAAAAAATGAAAGAGAAAAATCCAAATCTAAAAGTATCCTATTATTCCAAAATATTTAAAAAGTATGTCAACATCATTAGACCTGTGATAAAAAAATACGATAAAAAGTATACAAAAACTGATGAAGAGCGATTAGCTTTTGCTTTAGAAAAACACAAATATCTAATTCTTAAATTTATCGAGAAAGCTGAAATTCCTTTTGATAATAATCAAGCCGAAAGAGATCTCAGGATGATTAAAGTCAAGCAAAAAGTGTCTGGTTGTTTTAGAGCTCAAACGCATGCAAGTTACTTTGCCTGCATTAGAGGATACATAACCACACTCAAGAAAAATAAGGAAAATGTGCTTGAAAATATTCGAAATGCTTTTCTGAAAAATCCTTTTATTACTGTTTGGGCTGAATAGTTACCAAGTAACTTTAATCGACCTTTAAATCACTGAAAAACAATTATTTAATAATAACGTCAATGGTAGCGCAGTCGAGAACTATTGAGAAACTAAATATAGGTTTCGAATTGCATTAACGTAAATTGTTAAAAATCAACAATTTATAAAAGTAAGGATCTACTGACCTCTATAACCCTAAAAGAATTCACTTTTATATTCCCAAAACTTTAGTACGAATAAAATGACGTAAACGGTTGCTATTGAGAACTTAATAGTAGCAGAGGCTAAAAAACCGATAAAGGCACCAAAAGAAGCTTTGAGCGCTCTTTTGGTGTCTTTGTTGTCATAGAGTAATTCCCCTATAAAGGCTCCAAAAAAAGCGCCCAATAACATGCCGAAAGGAATCGGAGAAAACAAGCCGATGAGTAAGCCGATAGTGGTGCCATAAACGCCATATTTTGTACCTCCAAAACGTTTTGTTCCCATTGCCGGAATAAAATAATCTAATACCCAAATGAGTACTGCAATTGCTAAAGTGATTCCGAGAAAAGTATAATCAATCGGAATAATTTTTGTAAGATATAAAAGCAGTAGCCCAAACCAACTTGTTATGGGGCCAGGTAAAATTGGTAAAAATGAACCAATAATTCCGAGGCAAGCAAAGCAAAATCCTAGAATCAATAAAAAAATATCCATCGTTAATTTTTAAATATAAATAGCTGTATTTGAGATTGATAATCCAATTTTTTCTTTGAATAGCCAGCTTCAATCTTTCCTAAAGCATCAAGTTTCGTATGCATCTTTTCGCACTGCTGAATTTTATGATAGGACGAAATGACCACACATTTGTTAGATTAATTCTAACTAAATAATTAGTTTAAACTAATTATTTAGTTATATTTGTCATATCAAACTAAAATATTAGTTAAAATTATGAAAAAACAATTAACAAAAGCTGAAGAACAAATTATGCAAGTTTTATGGGATTTGCAAGAAACTTCTGTAAAAGATGTTATTGAAAAATTACCAATACCGAAACCTGCTTACAATACGGTTTCTACCATTATTAGAATTTTAGAAACCAAAGAATTTGTTGGGCATAAAGCCAAGGGTAGAGGGTATGTGTATTTTCCTTTAATCGATAAAGAAACCTACAGCAACCAAAGTTTACACAAAATTATGAATGGTTATTTTGATGGTTCTTTTAAAAGTATGGTTTCTTTTTTTGTGAAAGAAAATAAAATGGATGTTGCTGAACTGGAGTCCATTCTAAAAGAAGTGAATAAAAATAAGTAGTATGCAGTAAGTAAGCAGATGCAGTTTTCAGTTAAAAGTTTAGAGAATTTGTCGGTTCGAGTGATTTTGACTTTTCGTCAAAATAGTATCGAGAACAACGCACTTCTCGATACAATTTTATTTCGATTTTTATCTCTATAAAATCACTCGAAGTGACACTTTAAAATATACCTATGATCAATTATATCCTTCAAGTTATCTTATTTCAAGTATTATTCTTGGCGATTTATGACTTCTTTTTAAGCAAAGAAACGTTTTTTACTAAAAACAGATGGTATTTATTAACGACGCCTATTTTGTCTTTTTTAATTCCTTTGATAAAAATACCAAACTTTCAAAAGGCGGTTCCACGAGAGTTTATTGTGCATTTACCAGAAATTGTTTTATCGCCAGAAAAAGTAATTCAGCAAAAAATAACTGAATCTGGTTTTTATGAATCTGTAAACTATATCAACATTTTATTTTGGCTTGGAGTTGTACTTTTTTTATTGCTATTTTTGATAAAGTTAGTGAAGATTATCAATATCATCAGAAAATATAAAGTTGCAAAACAAGCTAATTTTACGTTGATATTATTACCCAATGAAACCAAAGCCTTTTCATTTTTCAATTACATCTTTTTGGGAAAAGAAATTCCTATTTCGCAACAAGAAAAAGTGATTCAGCACGAATTGGTGCACAGCCAGCATAGGCATTCTTTAGATTTAATGTTTTTTGAAATTTTAAAAATAGCCATGTGGTTTAATCCTATGATTTATTTCTATCAAAAGAGAATCACCTTAGTGCACGAATATATTTCTGATGCAGTTGTTGTAAAATTAGAAAATAGAGAAACCTATATCAACAATTTACTATCCAGCTTTTTTCAGGTTGAAAACATAACGTTTATCAATCAATTTTATAAACCAACATTTATTAAAAAACGAATTATTATGATGACGAAAAACAAATCAAAAAAAATGAATCAGTTAAAGTATTTAGTCTTGTTACCTGTATTAGCAAGTATGCTTTTTTATACTTCTTGTTCAGATGAGAGTACAAATATGAATGCGAATAAAATTTCTGTAAAACAGCAACAGATCAGATATACAAAGTTTGGAGACAAGCCAATTAAAATTAGAGAAACTGAAGAAACAAGCTATCTTGATATATATATAGGTACAACAGCTCCTGACTGGGATGAAATTACTTTTGATAATTTAACTTTTGAAGAAGCAGAAGAGTATGAATTACAAGTAGATAAAATAAATAATTCAGACAATACACTTGCAAAACTAACAACCCTTAAATTATATCAACAAAAAAATGGAAGAAAAGTTGTTGCTAACATTATTAATTTGGAAAAGTTAAAAAGTGCAGTTATAAAAGAAGTAACAGAAACAGAAGAAATTTCATTCATGTCAATTGAAAAAGCACCAACTTTTCCAGGTTGTGAAACAGGAGATAAAGACTGTTTCTCTAAAATGATTCAAAAACATTTTGCTACAAATTTTGACGCAAACTTGCCAAAAACTTTAGGTTTAGAATCTGGAAGAAAAAGGGTTTTTATTGGATTTAAAATTGATAAACAAGGAGCTATTGTTGATTTGCAAGTGAGAGCGCCACATGAAGATATAAAGGCAGAAGTATTATCTGTGATGAGTTCTTTACCAAAAGTGATTCCAGGAGAAAATGATGGGAAAGTAGTTGCTGTAAAATATGCAATTCCGTTTACTATTATTGTAGAATAAAGAGAACCGATGAAAAAGAAAATTTTAATTGTAGTATTATTTGTAATGGTAAAAGTTGAAGCGCAAACTTCGACTTTTGCTGTTTCAGATAGTTTGTTTGCCAAAGGCAGGTATCAACTTGCTTTAAAGGAGTTGGATAAAAGTGCGCCTTCATTTTTATCAAACTATAAAACAGCCGTTATTTATGAATCTATAGATAATTATAAAAAAGCAGCAAATTTTCTAGAAAAAGCCCTCACTTTTAAAGATGATGAAAAAACAAAACTAAAGTTGGCAAAAAATTACCGTTCTTTAAAATTGTCTCAAAAAGCAATTCCAATTTACGAAGATATTCTAGCAAAAGATTCCTTGAATCTAGTTTTAAAATATCAATTGGGTAAATTATACATTATCAACAGAAAACCTAAAAAAGCGATTACTACTTTTCAGTATCTGATTAAGAATGATCTTGAAAATGCTAACTATTCTTATTATTTAGGGCTCGCTTACGCTTTAAATGGGGAAAGAGACCCGATGATTAATAGTTTTATTGATACGTTTGAAAAAGACACCTTGCACATAAAGTCTATTACTCGGCTGGCAAAAAGTTTTCATAAGTTAAAAGATGTAGATTCTACACAATTATTTGTCAATAAGGGCTTGGTGATTTCACCCGATGATTTTGATCTTAATCAATTAAAAATAAACCAGCTTTTTAAAGAGAAAAAGTACAAAGAAACCTTACCATTTCTACTAAATATTGATACGTTGTATACAAAAGACACCTATAGTATCAATGCCTTAGGAAAAGTATATTATAATTTAGACAGTTTAGAAAAGGCTAAAAAGTATTTTACGAAGTTGTCTTATTTAGATCCAGAAGAATTCAAAGCCAATACCTATTTAGGCCATATTGCTTTGCAACAAAAAGACTATAAAGTAGCTCGAATGCATTATGTAATGGCTAGTTTTAAGGGTAAAAGGAGTAGAGATGAGGAGTTCTATGGCATGGCAACCGTTTATTATGAGATGAAAAAACCCCAACAAGCCATTAGAGCATTTGAAAATGCGTATAAAGAAAATACCAGAAATTATAGAGCCTTATATCAATTAGCAAAACTCTCTGATGATTATTATAAAGAGAAAAAAATAGCGTACAAACATTATATAAAATATATTGAAACCTTTTATGAAACGGATGAAGGCATGTCTGCTTTTGTAAGAAGTAGAATAAAAGAGATTAAAAAAGAGTATTTTTTAAGAGGAGAAAGTTTAAAATAAAAGTCGTTAAAATTTAGTAATTTTACGTCTTAAAATAAGCAATGTTTTCTCGGGTTTTTTATTTTTTCGTTTTGTTGATTTTTATCACTTCGTGTGATCAATTTTCACTTAAAAAAGAGAATACACTACAGAAGTTAGATACTCTTGTAGATTTTACCTCTGTAGATTTTTCCCCGTCTTTTAAAGTTTGTGATTCTTTGATTGATAAAACAGCAAAAGAAAATTGTTTTCGAAATACTATTCATCAAAAAATAGGAGAGGAGCTCAAAAAGCATATATTTACGAGTAAAGATACGATCAATGAAACTATTTTTGTTGATTTGATTATCAATTCGAATGGAGAAATTGTTTTAAAAGAAATTCAATCTTCAGAAAACATTAAAAATCAACTTTTAGCATTGGATAGTATCATTCAACTTGCTGTAGATCAATTGCCTATTGTTCATGCCGCCATAAAAAGAGGAATGCCTGTTACTACCAAGTATCAGTTGCCTATTCAAATTCGATTACAAGAGTAATATTTGAAGGCTGCCTGTTTTTTATCTTGCTTTAAAACCTTGGTCTCTAAGAAAAGATATCTATCTTAAAATCCTAAGCTGTTTTAGATTTTAAGACTATTTTTTGAATTGAAAATTAGTTTTACAAAAAAAAGCACAATGCTAGTTTAACATCTTCCAGAGTTTGTCTTTTAATTCTTGCAAACCAATTTGAGCAACAGAGGAAATAAACAACGCTTCTACGCCTTTTGGTAAATCCGCTTTTATTTCAGCTTGCAATTCATCATCTAACATATCTGTTTTAGTGATGGCTAATAATCTATCTTTATCTAACAATTCAGGATTGTGTTTTTTAAGCTCATTTAAAAGAATCTCGTATTCTTTATTGATGTCATCACTATCTGCAGGAACCATGAATAATAAAGCAGAATTACGTTCTATATGACGTAAAAATCGATGGCCTAAACCTTTGCCTTCTGCAGCACCTTCTATAATTCCGGGAATATCTGCCATCACAAATGTTTGATGATTTCTATGCTCCACAATACCTAAATTAGGTTTTAGCGTTGTAAAAGCATAATCAGCAATTTTAGGTTTTGCTGACGTTAAAACGGATAATAAAGTAGATTTACCAGCATTTGGGAAACCGACCAAACCAACATCCGCTAATAATTTTAATTCCATTCGAAACCAACCTTCAACGGCATCCATACCAGGTTGCGCATATCTAGGTGTTTGATTGGTAGAGGTTTTAAAATTCCAATTTCCTAAACCACCTTTTCCGCCTCGTAATAGAATAACTTCTTTTTTATCTTCTGTAATCTCTAGAATAACCTCGTCCGTGTCTGCATCTTTAATGATGGTTCCTAAAGGGACATCGATATAAACATCTCCTCCATCTGCTCCAGAACTTCTGCTTGCGCTTCCTGATCCGCCAGGTTCTGCTCTAAAGTGACGTTTAAATTTTAGGTGAAATAACGTCCACATATTTTTATCGCCACGTAAAATAATGTGTCCGCCACGGCCACCATCACCACCATCAGGACCTCCTTTGGTAATAAACTTTTCTCTGTGAAGATGCACAGAACCTTGTCCACCTTTTCCAGAAGTAGCGTATATTTTTATGTAGTCAACAAAATTTCCTTCAGTCATAAGAAGTTTAAAGTTTAAAGTTTTAAATTTAAAGTTTAGGCTTGTGAACCTTGAATCCTAAATTTTGAACTTTGAATTTATAGTGTATTAAATACGTTGGCGATTCTTTGGGTAATTTCTTCTATAGAACCTACACCATTTACACCGTAGTATTTTTCTTGAGTATTAAAATAATCTTTTAAGACAGCTGTTTTTGTATTGTATTCATTAAAACGATTTCGAATTTTAACTTCATCAGTATCATCAGATCTACCGCTTGTTTTTCCGCGTTCTAATAAACGTTCGACCAATAAATCTTCCGGTACTTCTAAAGCAATCATTGCGTTAATTTGCTCTCCTTTTTCCGCTAAAAATGCATCTAATGCAGTCGCTTGAGATTCTGTTCTCGGAAAACCATCAAAGATAAAACCATTGGCATCTGCATTTTTATCTACTTCTGCTTTTAGCATATTAATGGTTACTTCATCTGGCACTAAATCTCCTTCATCCATATATTTTTTAGCAAGCAAACCGAGTTCTGTTTGGTTTTTAATGTTGAAACGAAATACATCTCCTGTAGAAATATGTACTAAATTATACATCTCTTTTAAGAAGTTTGCCTGTGTTCCTTTTCCGGCTCCAGGAGGGCCAAATAATACAATATTTTTCATTTTTGGTATGGGTGTTAATTGATATATTTCTGGGTAATTTCTTCCTAAACCATCGTAATCTAGACCGTAACCAACAATAAATTTATCTTCAATATTTTTTCCGATATAATCTATTGGGAGTTCTTTTCTAAAAACATCTGGTTTAAAAAATAAAGTAACAACTTTTAATTGCTTTACGTTTTTATGTCTAAAGATATTATAAATTTCTTGGAGCGTTCCGCCTGTATCTATAATATCTTCTAAAATAATAACAGTTCTGCCTGTTAAGTCTTCATTTAAACCAACTAAATGTTTAATTTTTTCAGTAGAAGAGGTTCCTTCATAAGAAGCTAATCTAACAAACGAAACTTCGCAATTTCCTTTAAATTCTCTAATAAAATCTGCAGCAAAAAGAAAACATCCATTTAAAATACCAACAAAAATTGGTATTTCATTTTTAGATAAATCTTCTTTAACTCTTTGTGCAAGAAATTTAACGGTTGCCGCAATTTCTTCCTTATCAATATAAGGTTTAAAGTGTAAATCGTGAAGTTTTATAATGCTCATAAGTATGCAAATATAAAGGTCTTATTTTTAAAAACCTACAAGATAAAAAAAACCGTTTTCTTTTAGATACTGAAAACAAATTCAGCATAAAGAAAACGGTTTTAATGTATCTTAAAGTAGAATTATTCCTTGTTCTTTTCTTCTTTTTTAGAAGCGTCATACATAATTGGTGTTGCCACGAATAATGAAGAATAGGTACCTACTGCTACACCAATAATTAAGGCAAACATAAATCCTTTAATAGAGTCCCCTCCAAATAAGAAGATAGCTAACATTACCAATAATGTGGTTAAAGAAGTATTGATGGTTCTTCCTAAAGTAGAACTTAAGGCTTTATCAACAACTTCGCTATATTTCCATTTTGTATGAATGCCTGCAAACTCTCTAATTCTATCGAATATGACCACGGTATCATTTAATGAATACCCCACTACTGTTAAAATGGCTGCAATAAAAGATTGCCCAATTTCCATATCAAATGGCATAAAACTATAGGTGATAGAAAATACGCCTAACACAATTAATACATCATGAAAAACAGCAATTACAGCACCGATAGAGAAAGCAATTTTTCTAAATCGTAATAAAATATATAAGAAAACGATTAGCAACGAACCAAAAACGGCATACAAAGCCGAAGTTTTAATGTCATCTGCAATGGTTGGCGAAACTTTCATATAACTCATAACACCTGCACCTTGCTTTTCAAAACCTGGTTTAAAGTTGTCGTAAGTAGTATCTCCTAAATAAGATTTTAATCCGGTAAATAAAGTGTTTTGTACATTTTCATCAACCTCAGATCCTTCATCATCAATTCTGTAGGCGGTTGTTATTTTTAACTGATTATTGGTACCATAAGTTTTTACTTCTGGTGCAGAACCAAAGGCATCTTTTAAACTTCCTGCAACTTCTGTGGCATTCATATCTTGATCGAAACGAACAACATAAGATCTACCTCCCTTAAAGTCAACACCTTGTTTTAATCCTAATGTAAAAATGGAAATAAGACCACCAATAATGATGGCTCCTGAAATCACATATGCAATTTTACGTTTCTTTAAGAACTCAACATTGATGTTTTGAAACCATCCTTTAGAAAAGTTTGTATTAAAGGTTAGGTTGGCACCTTTATTCACTGCACCATCAATTAACAAACGTGTAATAAAAACCGCTGTAAATAAAGAGGTTGCAATACCAATCATTAATGTTAAAGCAAAACCTTTAATAGGGCCTGTTCCAAAAACATATAAAATAATACCTGTTAATAAGGTTGTAATATTCGCATCTATAATGGCAGATAAAGCTCCTTTTACAGAGAAACCTTCTTCTACAGATTGTTTTAATCCTTTCTTTTTAAACAAGCCTTCTTTTATTCTTTCAAAGATGATCACGTTTGCATCTACAGACATACCGATTGTTAAGATAATACCTGCAATTCCAGGTAATGTTAACACAGCGCTGAATGATGATAAAATACCGAAAATAAATAAGATGTTTACCGCTAAAGCAACGTCTGCATACAAACCTGCTTTTCCATAATATAAAATCATCCAAAGTAAAACTAACAGAATTGCTAATCCGAAAGAGCTTATAGAAGCATCAATAGATTCTTGTCCTAAAGAGGGTCCAACAACCTCTGCTTGAATAATACTTGCAGCAGCAGGCAATTTACCAGCTTTTAAAACTGTCGCAATATCTTCCGCTTCTTCAATCGTCATGGTACCACCAGAAATCTGTGTATTTCCACCAGTAATTGCTTGGTTTACAGAAGGTGCGGTATACACATAATCATCTAAAACAACTGCAACAAAATTCCCTACATTGTCAGCAGTCATTTTGGCCCATTGTTTTGTGCCTGAACTATTCATCGTCATACTCACAACAGGTTTGCTTAACTGATCAAAATCTTGTCTCGCATCTAAAATAACATCACCTTCTATCGTTGGTTTATCATTTCTATTAGATTTAATAGCATATAAACCTATTAATTCAGAACCGTCATTTCCTTTTGAGGACTTGTAATACCATAAAAATTTAACATACTTTAATTCTCTAGGAAGTAAAGCTCTTACTTCTTTGTTGCTTAATAAATCGTTTACAGTTGCGGTATCTAAAACTCTAGCTTGTCCTACTAAAGAACTTAATTGTTGTTGAGATTGTGCTACATTAGGAAATAAATACGTAAATAAATTCTTTTGTACTTGTGTAGAATCATTTTCTTCTCCTAAAAGAGCGTCGATATCATCTTCTTTGATAGAGTCTTTTACTTGTTTTACTGCTGAATCATCTTTTAATAATTCGGCAACTTTTGCATTGGCTGCAAAGAAAAAGTTCTGAACTTCTGCGTTGGTGTGTACTTCCCAAAACTGTAATTCAGCTTTACTTGTAATTAATTTTGTAACACGTTCAACATCTTTTGCACCTGGTAACTCAATCTGAATTCTACCAGAGTTTCCGATTCTTTGGATGTTTGGTTGCGTAACTCCAAATTTATCAATTCTACTTCTTAATACTTCAAAAGCAGTACCAATAGAACTGTTAATTTCTTCTTGTAAAGTTTCTCTAACGGTAATGTTTTCTTCGTCAAAAGAAATCTTTTCGCTTAAAGCTTTTGTTCCGAATATAGAAGGATCACTTAATTTTGTAGTTCCAGCAATTTTTTGAAATTCCTCAAAAAATAAATCTAAATAATTTAAATTACTATTTTTCTGTCTAACATCTGCGGCATCTAAAGCCTTATTAAAGGCTTCGTTTTTAGAGTCGTTAGACAAGCTTTTTAAAACTTCTTTTACAGAAACCTGTAAAATTGCATTAATACCACCTTTTAAGTCAAGACCAAGATTCATTTCTTTGTCTTTTACGTCATTATAAGTGTATTGCACAATCCCTAAATCGATAATGTCTTTGTTCGCAACGCTATCCAAAAATTTTCTTTCGAAGGTTGCTTTTTGTCTAGCGTCATTTTCATCTGCTTTGCTATCAGCATAAATTACAGCATCATCTTCTACTTTATTCGCTAGAAATGTAAATGATAATTGGTATAAACTCACCAATCCGAAAAGGATTGCGAATAATTTAATAAGTCCCTTGTTTTGCATTTGATATGTTTTTTGTTCAAAAAATTAAAAGCGGGCAAATATATAACTTCTCTTAAAATTTGACAATTATTCTTATGGAATGTTTTTTATTTATGAGTTTCATACTCATGAGGTTAAAGTAGTTTAAGAAATATGTAAACTAATATATCTTTAGATATCGTAAATGCAGGGTCCAGCTCTAACTTCTGGCTCTTTATGTGAAGTGCGATCTTTTGTAAAAGGACTTTTTTTGTTCGCTTTATAAGCGATTTTAAAAAGTTGATTTGTATGGTGTATTTGTAAACTTCTTGTGTGAGCGTACTTGTAATTATTCGTAAATCTGTCAGAGTTATACTTAATTTCAAATATAAATTTATCATCTAAATTTGATAAATCTGCTTCGTCGGTTAACTGATATATATCAATATTATAATGAGAAGAAGGAGTGTTATTTTGATTATTTTTTGATTTCTGATCGGAAACAAGGTCTATATCCTCAGCCAGAGCAGCTTTAATTGTTTCTGTAGGAACGATACTAAAATATGAAATTTTTAAAGTACCATTTGCGGTTTCTTGAATTTTAATATTAGAAACACCAATTTTTAAAAGCTTTTCTTGAATATCAGTACTGATGCTTTCAATATTTTTTTGGTTGATTTTAGTGTCAAAAAATTCTAAAACAATTTCTTGGTTCCGCACAGAAATTGGCTCTTGGAACCCTCCCCAGTAGATAAGTATTAAAAATAGTGTGCTAATGTACCACTTCACATTCATGGGTCAAATATATAAAAAAGATTACTCTCAATAACAGTAAAAAGTAATCTTATGGCATCGTTTATTGGTAATTAGATTTCAAGATTACATTAAATTTAAAATTCCAAAAGGAAGAAAATTACCCGAAAACATACGCAACTTTCTTTAAAAGGTAATTTTATCGATTTTATTGGGAACAAAATTAGATAAAAGCAGCCTAAAATCTATGAAAATTGGTTTTATGGGATGAAAAAAAAATAAGAAACCATTAAGGTAATTTAACGAGTAAAATCGTTTCATTTGTTGTGTCTAAATTTTTATGTTAGGATTGCTATAAAACTTTAGAAATAGTATCTATTATTAAAAATGTTTGTCTTAAATTTATGAATTGATAAAAAAAAACCTCTAATTATTAAGAATATGTCACATCTGTCGGATATAGAAATAGCACAGGCTATAAAATTACAACATATAAAAGAAATTGCAACCAAAATTAATATAGAAGAAGACGATTTAGAAATGTATGGTAAATACAAAGCAAAATTGCCGCTCTCGTTAATTGATGATAAAAAAATAGAAAAAGGTAATTTGGTTTTAGTGACTGCATTAACGCCCACTCCAGCAGGGGAAGGAAAAACAACAGTTTCTATTGGTTTAACCGAAGGATTAAATAAAATAGGAAAGCAAGCCACGGTGGTTTTAAGAGAGCCATCATTAGGACCTGTTTTTGGGATGAAAGGCGGGGCAGCAGGTGGTGGATTTTCTCAAGTTGTACCTATGGAAGATATTAACCTTCATTTCACTGGAGATTTTAATGCTGTTGAAAAAGCAAATAATTTATTATCAGCTTTAATTGATAATGCGATACAAAATAAAACAAATACTTTAAATATTGATGCGAGAACTGTTCTTTGGAAACGCGTTATTGATATGAATGATCGTGCTTTAAGAGATATTACGATTGGTTTGGGTGGTAGGGCAAATGGGGTTCCTAGACAAGACGGATTCAATATTACACCCGCCTCTGAGGTGATGGCAATTCTGTGTATGGCATCTAATCTTGCAAACTTAAAAGAACGTTTGGGGAATATTTTAGTCGGATTTACTTTTGAGAATAAACCTGTTTTTGCGCGCGACTTAAAGGCAGAGAATGCGATGACAATTTTACTAAAAGACGCGATTAAACCAAATTTAGTGCAAACGCTAGAGGGGAATCCAGCAATAATTCACGGAGGCCCCTTTGCCAATATCGCCCAAGGAACCAATACTATTATTGCTACAAAAATGGGCTTATCGGTATCTGATTATGTCGTTACAGAAGCAGGTTTTGGTGCCGATTTAGGGGCAGAAAAATTTTTAAATATCAAATGTCAGTTTGCAAAACTAAATCCGAAATGTGTGGTTTTAGTCGCAACAATTAGAGCTTTGCGCCATCATGGAGGCGCAAAACAAGATGAATATAATACGCCAAGTATCAAAAAAGTGAAAGAAGGTTTCAAGAATCTTGAAAAGCATATAGAGAATATTAGAAAATTTAACATAGAACCGGTTGTCGCAATTAATTCGTTTCTCTCAGATTCTGATGATGAAGTAAATTTTGTGATTGAAAAATGTGCAAGTTTAAATGTAGAAGCTGTTTTGTCTGAAGGATGGGCAAAAGGAGGAGAGGGCGCCAAAGATTTAGCAAATGCTGTTGTAAATGTTGTTGAAAATTCTGCAACTCAATACCAACCCTTATATAATTGGAAAAGTCCTGTGAAAGACAAAATAGATAAAATTGCTAAGGAAATTTATGGTGCAAAAAATGTTGAGTATAGCAAATTAGCGCAATTGAATTTGAGAAGAATTAGTAGATTAGGATTTGATGATTTTGCAATTTGTATGGCGAAAACTCAAAAGTCTTTTTCTGATGATGATCAACTCATTGGTCGTCCTGAAAATTTTTCAATAACAGTGCGAGAAATTGAAATTGCGGCAGGGGCACAATTTTTAATTCCTATTTTAGGAAAAATGATGCGAATGCCAGGTTTGCCATCAAAACCAGCATCAGAAAATATGAGGATTGATGATGATGGTGTTATTTCTGGATTATCTTAATCCCCATTGTCTTTCAGACATTTCCCCAAAGTAGAAAATTCAATTGGATAGAAATACCAGACCTCACAGATTTTTTAAATTTGTGAGGTCTTTACGTTTAATGGCTCACTCGTTTTTTTGAATGAGCGCAATACTTAACCGTATTTCACTGTAAGAAACTTGCTCGTTTAGTTTGTCGTAAATTGGTTTCAGCTCCATTTTTCGACCTAATTCATTAAAAAGAACCCGAACTTGATCAACAGTTTGTTTCGTTACATATTTTTCTAATTCAATTTCTTTTCCTTCCGTAAATAATTGAGATAGATGCGAGAAAATAGTGGTTATTGAAAGATTTCTTCTCTCTGCAATTTCTGCGGGATGTAAACCTTCTTTAAACAAGTTAAAGGTTTTTTGTGTTGTAGGAATTTTACGGGGCCGAGCTACGTTTTTAAATTTACGAATGATACTCATAAATTCCTCACCATATTTTTCCATTTTGTTCATTCCAACTCCTGAAATCGCTAAAAATTCATTTTCGGTTGTGGGAAGTTCACTTGCCATTAGTTTTAATGATTTGTCATTAAAAATTATGTAAGCTGGCATCTTTTCTTCTTTTGCGATTGTATATCTTATTTTTTTAAGTTCTGCAAATAAGTCATGATTCGTTTCGCCTATGGTCGTACTTTTTGCTGGTTTTTGTAATTTATTTTTATCCTCTGCACTTACAGGAGTTGTTAATCGTATCGTTTTTTCTCCTTTTAAAACTTTCCACCCAATAGGTGTTATTTTTAAGGCAGAACTTTCGGCGTACATTATTTCTATCAATCCTTGATTTGCCATTTGAATGATATAATCTCGCCAATCAAAAAAACTAACATCTTTTCCTATTCCATATGTTTTTAAATTAAAATATTGTTTTGCGTGAATATCTGCATTATTGCTTCCTCTTAATACATTAATTAACATCGTGATTCCATCTTTTTCTTTCATTCTTGCGATTCCTGACAATGCCTTTTGTGATAGAATAGTGCCTTCAAAATCTTTCGGCGGATTTTCACAAACATCGCAATTGCCGCAGTTTTCAGTAAGATGTTCTCCAAAATAAGACAATAATATTTTTCTTCTGCATGATTTAGCTTCTGCAAATTGAAGCATTCTATTTAATTTTTCTTTTTGCATAGCAGTATTTGCACCCTCATCTGCAAATTGGCTATACAGCACAAAATCTCTCATATTATAGTATAGCATAGTTTCTGAGGGTAACCCATCTCTTCCTGCCCTTCCTATTTCTTGGTAATAACCTTCGAGGTTTTTTGGTAAATTATAATGAATTACGAAGCGAACATTCGATTTGTCAATCCCCATTCCGAAAGCAATGGTGGCAACAATTATTTTTGTGTCATCATTTATAAAATCAGTTTGTGTTTTTTCTCTTTCTTCATGATTCATTCCTGCATGATAGAACGCTACGGAATGACCCTCTTGTTTCAGGTAACTTGCTACTTCTTCTGTGTTTTTTCTACTCAAACAATAAATAATACCACTTTCGTCTTTTCGTCGTTTTATAAAATTTACAATTTCTTGTAGCTTTTTCTTTTTTGGGACTTGTCCTCGTACTTCGATACTTAAATTTTTTCGATCAAAAGAAGATATGAATAATTTGGAGTTTGTTAAGCCTAATTGCTCCTCAATATCTTTCCGAGCAGATTTGTCTGCAGTGGCGGTTAATGCCATAAAAGGCACCTCTGGTAATGTCTTTCTAAATACTTTTAATTGTGTATATTCAGGCCTAAAATCATGCCCCCACATACTCACACAATGCGCTTCATCAATAGCTACTAATTTTATATTTAGTTGTTGTAACCAAGTATTACGAACCGATATTAGCTTTTCTGGGGATAGATATAATAATTGTAAATCGCCATTAATAGCCTTGTTAATTACTTCATTTTCTTCTTGCGAAGAGATAGAACTGTTAAAAAAATCGGCTTTTATTCCGTTCGATTTTAAAGCTTGTACTTGGTCTTTCATGAGGGAAATAAGTGGCGAAACTACAATGGTAATTCCATCGAAAACCAATGCGGGAATTTGGAAACACATCGATTTTCCGCCGCCGGTTGGCATTAATACAAAACTATCTTTACCGTTGATGGTTCGGTTGATGATTTCTTCCTGTAACGGACGAAATTTCTCGAAGCCGAATACTTTTTTTAAAAGAGTTTGTGTTTGATTTTCCACTTTGGTAGCAATTTAAGTACAAACATAAGTATTATACCATTTACAACTTGAATTTACCTGAATAAAACCCCCTTTTTTCCTTTTTTATAGAGGTTAAAAAGCCTCAAAGAAGATCTTTAAGGCTTTTAATTTGTATGCTATTTGTAAGATTAAAAAAAGATGCTACGTTTTTTATAACTCTAACAATCCGTTAGTTGCTTTAACTCCTTCAGCAGATGCTGCTAAATGAGCTTTTTCAGCATCACTTAAATTAATTTCAACAATGCTTTCAATTCCGTTTTTACCTAAAACCACAGGAACTCCAATACAAAGATCATTTAAACCGTATTCACCTTCTAATAAAGTAGAACAAGGATAAATTTTCTTTTGGTCACAGGCAATTGCTTGCACTAATCCGCTAACTGCTGCTCCAGGAGCATACCAAGCAGAAGTACCTAATAAACCCGTTAAAGTTGCACCACCTACTTTGGTGTCTTGCATTACTTGATCTAATCTTTCTTCTGAAATAAATTCAGAAACAGGTACAGAGTTTCGAGTTGCTAATCTTGTTAAAGGCACCATTCCTTTATCGGAATGACCACCAATTACCATACCATCAACATCAGAAATAGGCGCTCCTAAAGCCTCTGCTAATCTATATTTAAAACGAGCAGAATCTAATGCTCCGCCCATTCCAATAATTTTATTTTTAGGCAAACCTGTAGTTTTATGAACTAAATACGTCATTGTATCCATAGGATTAGAAACTACAATAATAATGGTGTTTGGAGAATGCTCAATTAAATTTGAAGAAACAGTTTTTACAATTCCTGCATTAATTCCAATTAATTCTTCACGCGTCATTCCTGGTTTTCTAGGGATGCCAGAAGTAATTACACAAATATCAGAGTTTGCAGTTTTAGCATAATCATTTGTACTTCCTGTAATTTTTGTATCAAAACTATTTAAAGACGCCGTTTGCATTAAGTCCATTGCTTTTCCTTCTGCATACCCTTCTTTAATGTCTAACAAAACAACCTCTGAAGCAAAATCTTTAATTGCTATGTATTCTGCACAACTTGCACCTACGGCACCCGCACCAACTACTGTAATTTTCATATAAATCTACTTTTAATTCTGTTAAAATAATAGACGTAAAAGTACGAAATATTATTCAAAATTCAGTTTAAATTGTTTTCAAAATTCTAATAAGTTGAAGGTTTTTTGAAGTGTTATTTTGAGATAAAAAAAGAGAAAGATTCTATTTATTATGATCTTACATAAGATGTTTAGTTTTTAAAGACCAATATTTTTATTAAAATATTGGTCTTTAAAAGTTTATTTCAAAAAACATATTACTTATCTTTGACTACTGATTAATAACCCAAATACATAATCATGAAAAAATTGAAATTAATGAAAACTGCAGTTTTACTTTTTACAGTATTTTTGCTCAGTAATTGTGAAACTAATGAATCTGTAGAGTTTGTTGTTATAGACTCATTTCCAACTGAAATAGATGTTATAGGTTTAAAAGGTTTAACATCCTATAGAATAGAAGACACCGCAGATATATCTGACCTTTTAAATAATGCAACAACTTTTATAGAGGCTGATGTAGAGACTGTTGCTATGGCTTTAAAAGGGTATTCAGGAACCTCTATAGAGGGTACTTTAAAAGTAACAACGGGCGAAACCATTTTATTTGAGCAGCAACTAACATTGTCATCAACCGAAACAATTGTAGAAATTCCCGCGAGTGCCAGTAATATCCTCGATGATATTAATGCAGGTACAATTTCTGTAATTATAGAAGGAACAGCTACTGCGCCTATAGAAAGTGATGCTTTTGTAATCGTCGTAACTCCTACTATTAAAAGTACAGTTGGCCTTTAGAAAATAAAGGTCTTAACTAAAACGACTAGATCAATAAACTTTTAATAGTATGAAAAAAAATATAACAATTTTATGTTTTTTGCTTTGGAGCGCTGTTTCCTTTGGGCAAATAGATTTAGGAACAATTTTTGATGGTGGTTCAGCAGATACTGAGACTTTTATGCAAGGGTATCTTAAACCATTTATTGCGGGTTTTGGAAATGGAATAAATGGGGGTTGGTATACAACAGCTAAAACGCACAAATTTTTAGGAATAGATATTGCTGTTATTGCAAATGCTGCCTTTGTACCTGCAAGTGATGAAACATTTACGTTCAATAATGCGGATTATACGAACATTAAATTATATGATGGTAGCTCATCTGCAGAGTTACCGACAATATTTGGTTCTCAAGCATTGAATGATAGGCCTCTATTAACGTTTTATGATACTGATGGAACTGTTATTACTTCAGCTTCTACTTTACCAGGATCTGGACTAAAAGAGGCTATTGGTTTTAATGTCGTGCCTTCCGCGATGGTGCAATTGGGTGTGGGACTTTTTAAAAACACCGATTTAAAAATTAGATTTATACCTAAACAAACTGCAGATGACTACGAGTTTTCTACATTTGGTATCGGTGTTATGCATGATTTAAAGCAATGGATTCCTTTTGTGAAAAGACTTCCGTTTGATTTTTCTGCTTTAGTTGCTTGGAATGATGTGAGGTCAAAATTTATCGTAGATTCAGAAAACTTCCAATCAAATCAGGTGTTAGAGTTTAATACACAAACATTTTTATTTCAGTTATTAGCCTCAAAGAAACTTTCTATTTTAACATTGTATGGGGGTATTGGTACTGCTTCTTACAATACTGATGTGGATATTTTAGGAACTTATACAACAAGTGAAAATGTATATGTAAATCCTGTAAGTTTAAACAGCAAAGGAAATTCTATGAGAGCAAATTTAGGCTTATCAATTAAATTATTTTTCCTTAATTTAAGCGCTGATTATGCCTTGCAAGAGTATGATACTTTTACCGTAAGTGCAGGTTTTAGTATTAGATAAGATTCAAAAACATTGTTGTCCGATAAAAGATAAAAAGACCGCTTTCGCTGTTAGAATCAAGAACAAAGACTTGAATGTAACTAGCTGAAAAACAGTATTATTATGATTTTAAATTTTTCGATACATCATAAATTCTAAAGCGGTTTTAAAAGAAAGGTATTCTATTTTAAGGGCTCTTCAAAATCAATATTATCAATACTTTAAAACACTTTAGTTAATTTTAATCGGACAACACTAATTTAAAAAGAACATATTAAAAAAAGGTAAAAGAATTTAAATTCTTTTACCTTTTTTTTCATTTTAAATTATCCTAATCTTATTTTATAATTTCATTTCAATAAATTGATTTATTCTATTAAAAAAGATAAGTAAAAAAGAAACGATTTATTACGCCATTATATGTCTAAAATGGTATTATACATCAATATTCGCATACTTGGCATTTCTTTCAATGAAATCTCTTCTTGGTGGTACTTCATCTCCCATTAACATAGAAAATACTCTATCAGCTTCTGTAGGGCTATCAATAACTACCTTACGCAAAGTTCTAAATTCAGGATTCATGGTGGTATCCCAAAGTTGTTCAGCATTCATTTCTCCTAAACCTTTATATCTTTGGATGCTGACCCCGCCACCATACTTTTGAGCGATAATATCACGCTGATTGTCGTCCCAAGCATATTCTCTTTTTTGGCCTTTTTTGACTAAATATAAAGGAGGAGTGGCAATATAAATATAGCCTTGCTCAACCATTTCTCGCATATATCTAAAGAAAAATGTTAATATTAAGGTAGCAATATGTGATCCATCTACATCGGCATCACACATAATAACAACTTTGTGATAACGAACTTTTGATAAGTTTAAGGCTCTTGGGTCTTCTTCTGTACCTATAGAAACTCCTAAAGCAGTAAACATATTTTTAATTTCTTCATTTTCAAAAACCTTATGTTGCATGGCTTTTTCCACGTTCAAAATCTTTCCTCGAAGTGGTAGAATGGCTTGAAAGTTTCTATCTCTTCCTTGTTTGGCTGTTCCGCCTGCAGAATCTCCCTCAACTAAGAATATTTCACATTGAGCAGGATCTGTTTCAGAGCAGTCAGATAATTTACCAGGTAAACCACCGATAGACATTACCGTTTTACGTTGCACCATTTCCCTGGCTTTTCGTGCTGCATGTCTTGCGGTTGCTGCTAAAATTACTTTCTGAACAATTATTTTTGCATCATTAGGATTTTCTTCTAAATAATTTGTTAACATTTCTGAAACAGATTGAGACACTGCAGAAGTAACTTCTCTGTTTCCTAATTTTGTTTTTGTTTGCCCTTCAAATTGAGGCTCTTGTACTTTTACAGAAACAATTGCTGTTAATCCTTCACGGAAGTCATCACCGGCAATTTCAAACTTTACATTTTTTAATAATCCAGATTCATCTGCATATTTTTTTAACGTACTTGTTAAACCACGTCTAAAACCGGATAGGTGTGTTCCTCCTTCATGCGTGTTGATATTGTTTACATAAGAATGTAAATTTTCAGCATACGAAGTATTATACACCATCGCAACCTCTACAGGAATTCCGTTTTTCTCGCCTTCCATAGAAATTACAGACCCGATTAATTGCTCTCTTGTAGAATCTAAATATTTAATAAATTCAGGTAGTCCTTCATCACTATGAAAAACTTCAGAAATAAAATTACCTTCATCATCGGTAGTCCTTTTATCTGTTAACGTTATTGTAATTCCTTTATTCAAATATGATAATTCACGCATACGTGTTGCTAATGTATCATAGTTAAATTCAGTGGTTTGTTTAAAAATAGATTTGTCTGGCAAAAAAGTAACAATTGTACCAGTAAAATCTGTCTCTCCAATTGTTTTTACGGGGTAAAGCGATTTTCCTTTAGAATATTCTTGTTGCCAAACTTTGCCTTCTTTATGCACCGTAGCTGTTAAGTGCTCTGATAGTGCATTTACACAACTTACACCTACACCGTGTAAACCTCCAGAAACTTTATAGGAGTCTTTATCAAATTTACCACCAGCTCCAATTTTTGTCATGACTACTTGTAATGCAGAAACCCCTTCTTTTTTATGAATGCCAACAGGAATTCCACGACCATTATCTTTGGTTGTAATAGAATTGTCTTCATTAATAACTACGTCAATGGCATCACAATAACCACCCATTGCTTCATCAATAGAATTATCTACAACTTCATAAACTAAATGATGTAAACCACGGATGCCAACATCCCCAATATACATCGACGGACGCATTCTTACATGCTCCATGCCTTCTAATGCCTGAATACTGGAAGCATCATATTCCTTTTTTTTATCTTCGCTCATTATTAAAGTAAATTATTAGTTTTTAGATTGATAAGATTCGTCTTCAAATCGAACTCGTTCGTCACAAATTTACAATTTTATCAATTGATTTCAAGCTTTTTTAGCGATTAACTTATGATATTGTATATTTTTATAAAGATATAAAAGTGCTTTAAATCGCTTAATAAGTGCCTTAAAATAGATTTAGGTATTTTTATTATTTGAAAGATAATTAAGTATTGAGAAAGTTTCTTATTCGTCTAGTTTTTCGTGTTTTAATTTTTTTAATAAATAGTTTAAAACGTCAAAGTTGATAGTGTAAAGAAAAAAACAGGAACTTTTTAAGACATCTTAAAATTAAATAAAGAAATATGATGTTTGTCACTTAATAAAAAATAAGAACCTCTTAATTTTGTGTTCAATTTAAGAATAACTTCAGAATGAAATTAGTTAATAATATCATGAATAAATTTTTATTATCATTGCTATTGCTATCCCCACTATTTTTGATAGGTCAGGAGAAAAAAGAATTTAAGCCTACGATTAATTGGAATGTTAGAGCTCAAATATGGCTCCGTTATTCAGATTTAAATGAAGGTTCATTGATCAATGGAGAACTAACAAAACAATTTACAGACGTTTCTATTAGACGTTTAAGAATACCAATTAGTTCTCAAGTAACCCCAAAAATTTATGTCTATTCTATTTTAGGTGGCAATAATTATAACTTTAAAACGAAATCATTTCCGTTAGAAGTTTTAGATTTATATGGAGAATATACTTTTCATAAAAGTTTTGAAATTGGAATTGGTAAATCTGGTTGGCAAGGCTTAAGCAGATGGACAATCCGTTCTAATAAAACTTTAATGGGGCTGGATTCTCCTCTTTTCACCTTAAATACAGTTGAAAAAAATGATGATATTGGACGTCTTTTAGGAATTTGGTTTAAAGGACAAGTTGGTAAAATAGATTATAGACTAGCATTTAACACACCTATTGTGGTCACTAGTATTCCAACGGGTGAAGTAAATTTCGCAAATAATAGACCACGAACTAAAACCTCATCCTATGTAAAATACCAATTTTTTGAGCACGAATCTAACAAGTCAGCATATCAAACAGGTACTTATTTACAAGCTAAAAAAGTTTTTAACATTGGTGCTGGGTTTCAGTATCAGGAAAAAGCGATGAGTGATGGTGATACACAGTTAGCTTCAACAAATTTGTATGATATGAAACATTGGGCTGTAGATTCATTTTTAAATCTACCTTTAACTAATGATGCTGCAATTACAGCATATTTAGGGTATTATGATTATGATTTTGGGAAAGATTATATTAGAAATGTTGGCGCAGACAATCCATCCACTGGAGGTGGTTCAGATTTTAATGGAGCAGGAGTGGCTTACCCAATGATTGGTACAGGAACTACTTGGTATATGCAGTTTGGGTATGCTTTTAAGAAATCTAAATTTTTAAATGTGCCTATGGTAATTCAACCGAATATTGCCATTCAAACTTCTAACTGGGATGCTTTACATGAACAAATGACAGTATATGACCTGACCGTAAATTTTTTAATGAACGGTCAACATGGTAGAAAAATAAGTTTGGGGTATCAACACAGACCTATTTTTGATGCCACTACGAAAACGCAGAAAGACTATAAAGGAATGTTAGTGGTGCAATACCAAGTGTCTTTAAAATAAGGGGAATACTATTATAGATATATAATGCCTTAATGAATCGTTTCTTTTTCGCTTACTTTTTATTAAAAAAAATGACTGTGACGAAGGCTATGTTACTTGTTTTTTAATTTCAATGAATCAAAAAATAATTCAATTTTTTTACACGGCATGATGAATAAAAATTGGTATAAATGGTATTTTTTAACTTGAATAATTTTTATTTTAAAGAGTTTCAGAAAATGCCTTAGTAATTTAAAAAAAAAGCCTTCCAGATTCGAAAGGCTTTTTGCTTTTTTAAGGCTTAAAAAGTTGACTATTTTCTCATAATCTTTACATTCATTTCTTCTACTTTTTTGTCAGATAAAATAGAAGGTGCATTAAATAATAAATCTTCGGAGGATCCTGTTTTTGGAAACGCCATTACTTCTCTAATAGAAGCTTTATTTTCTAAAATCATCATTAAACGGTCTACACCCCAAGCAATTCCTCCATGCGGAGGTGCGCCATATTGAAACGCTTTGTGCATGGTGCCAACACTTTTCATCATTTCTTCCTTATTGTACCCCATGTTTTTATAGGTTGCTTCTAAAATTTCTGCCTTGTGGGCACGAACAGAACCACCGCCAATTTCATAACCATTTAATATGAAGTCGTATTGTTGAGCAATAATTGTTCCTATTTCTTCACCTTCTCCATTCATGTGCTTTTCTAAGTCATAGATAGCGGGCATGGAGAAAGGGTTGTGTGTAAACGTCCATCTTCCTTCCTCTGTTTTTTCAAACATAGGGAAATCTACTACCCAAGCAGGTCTTAATTCTTTTGGGTTGATGAGTTTTAGTATTTTTCCCATTTCTTGACGTACAGCATCTAAGGCTTTGTTAGCAGTTGCGTAGTCTGCTGCAGAGAAAAACACAACATCTCCAACTTGTGCATCGGTAGCTTTTATAATATTAGCGGCAATTTCTTCACCTAAAAACTTAATAATTGGTGATTGTAAATCATCCTCATTAACAAAAATATATGCTAAACCCCCTAAACCATTTTGTTGAGCTATTGCTGTCAGGTTTTCAATTTGACCTTTAGACATTCGTTTATTTCCTTGCTCTTTTGCTGAAACTTTAATGCATTTTACAATACCACCTTCATCAATGGGTTTACTAAATACTTGGAAAGTAGTCTCTTTTACAATTTCTGTAATGTCTTGCATTTGCAAACCAAAACGTAAATCTGGTCTATCACAACCATATTTGTCCATTGCATTTTTGTAAGTGATTATTTCGAAAGGATGTAAAATCCATTTTTTGCCATAAATTTTATTTACAATTTCATTAAACATTTTTGTGTTTAAATCGATAATCTGTTGCATACTAGCATATGCCATTTCAATATCTAATTGGGTAAATTCTGGTTGTCTGTCTCCACGAGAATCTTCATCTCTAAAACAACGTGCTATTTGAAAATATTTCTCAAATCCGCCCACCATTAACATTTGCTTAAATTGCTGAGGTGCTTGTGGTAATGTGTAAAAAGAGCCGGCTTGTTTTCTTGTTGGAACAATAAATTCTCTCGCTCCTTCATCTGTACCCGCAGTTAAAATTGGAGTTTCAATTTCTAAAAACTCTTCTTCATCTAAAATATCTCTAAGTAATTTAATTACTTTATGACGATTTACAATAGCCTTGCGAACTTCATCATTTCTATGATCTAAAAATTTATATTGAAAACGAGTAGTTTCATTCGTTTTCATGGCTCTTTTTATTTCAAAAGGAAGTGTTTTTGATAAATTTAGTATTTCTAAAATCGATGTTTCTAACTCTATTTTACCAGTTCTTAAACCAGCATTATAATCGTCTTCTTTTCTTTGAACCACGAGCCCAGTGACCATAACAACAGTTTCTGGTTTTAGCTTGACCAATTCATCTAAATTAGGAAATGATTCTCGACTTAAACGCACTTGAAAAATTTGGTTACTTGAATCTCTTAAATCAATAAAAATTAATTCACCATGATCACGCACACTAGAAACCCAACCCGATAAAGTAACTTCATCTTGAATCGAATTTTCTGAGAGTTGAGAAATTTTATGAGTCCTATATTCTTCTTTTATTACAATCGGAATTTCAGGAAGAACATCCTCTTCTTGATTCTTGTTTTTTTGTTCTTGTTTTTTGGTTGCTTCTTCTTGGTTTTTGAGTGCTTGTTTCTTATTGCTTTTTTGGGCATCGGAAAGAGAAGCTATAATCTCTTCACGAATCACTTTACCCGAAGCGCCTTTGCCAATAACCCCAATAACTTTACCAACAAGAATACCCGCTTTTCCTTGATTTCCAGCTTTAATATCATTTGCAATTGCTTCATTTTGAGCAATTACTTTTAGAACAGCAACTTTAATTTTTTCTTCGGAAATCGTGTTTTCTTCAAAATACGCATTGTAGTTAAATTTTCTGTCTTTTAAATAGCTAATAATTGCATTTTGAACTAAAACTGCTGTAATTTTATCCGCTTTAAAAAGCTGAAAAATCTCTGTTAATTGAGCAACATTATGAATGTCTTTATATTGATCTGCACCAATATTATTCACCAATGTTTTTGCAACAAAAGACGGGTCTTTCATGACATTATTAATAGCAACAAAAGTTTCAGATCGTAAAGAATCTGCAGTAAAAAACTTGGCATCTTGTGGCAAAACTCCGCCTTTTATTAAAATAGATTCTACAGCAAAAGGTAAAGAGCTTATATCAATATGAGTGCTTTTAATAACTTTTTTGATATTTACAAAAGGTAAATCTGGTTCAGAAATAAAACGGTAATCCGCTTCAAACTCCTTTTTACGCATGGTTTTGGTCTGCTTTAAATCAGCATTCCATAAAACGGTCGTTTGGTCTGGTCTAAACTTTTTGTGGTCTATATAATAATGAAGTTGTTTTTCTATTTCTTCCTTTAAAGCTTCTACCATAAACTTAAAAGAATTTAAGTTTTTGATTTCTGTTCTTGGATTTAAATTATAGGTATGCTTTTTACGAAGCGATACAGAAACATCCGATTTAAACTCTCCTTTTTCAAGATTTGCTTCCGATATTTTTAAATTCTGAACAATTCGCTGAATGTATTGTGCGTAGGTAGATGCATCCTCAATATTTCTAATACATGGTTCTGTGACAATTTCAATTAACGGAACTCCAGCTTTGTTAAAATCGACTAAAGAAATTTTCTTTTCGTGCATCAATTTGGCAGCATCTTCTTCAATATGAACTTGCGTTAAATTCACGGTAAATTGAGAGCCATCATTTCTAAAACAAGAAACTTCTCCGTCAGGAATTACAGGATTATGAAACTGTGTAATTTGAATATTTTTTGGATTATCAGGGTATTCATAATGTTTACGATCCCAGGAGATGATCTCGTTTGAAAAAGAGGAACGAACCGCCTTACCGAATAAAATAGCTTTTGTAATGGCTTCTTTATTTAATGAAGGTAAAACGCCCATTTGCCCGGTACAAACTGAACATATATTTTGATTGGGTTGCGCTATTTCTTGATTTGCGCAAGAACAGAATAATTTTGATTTTGTATTTAATCTAACATGGGTTTCTAAACCGATGACTAATTCTAAATCGTGTGCTTTTAATAGCTCATTTAATTGCTCTAACTCCATTATATCGTGTCTTTTAAGAAGTTTGCAAACTTCAAAACGAGTTCGTCATTATTTTTTGCTGCTGTAATTTGTAGTCCCGTTGCCGTGCCTTGCGGTATGGTTAAAGTAGGTAATTGCCCTAAACTGAAACCTACTGTATACGCATCAGATAAATACATGGCTAAAGGGTCTTTAAGGCTATCGCCGATTTTTGGAGGCAAACCTGGTGTAACAGGCGATACTATGATCTCTACATCCTGAAAATCTTTTTCAAAATTTTCAGAAATCTGATCTCTTAAATTTAATCCTTTTAAATAAATTTCGTCAGAAAAACCTTGTGATAAAACTTGATTCCCACCAACAATTCTCCGTTTTGTTTCTTCTGATAAATTTTCTGAACGTGTAATAGCATACGTGTCTTTTAAAGTATCACCTTCAATTCTATTGCCATAATTGGTGCCATCTAATCTTGATAAATTTGATGCTGTTTCTGCCATTGCCAGTGTATAATAGGTAGAAACCAAGGTGTCTGCTTCAAAGAAATCTAATGCTTTTACCACAATTCCTTTTGCCTTAATTTTTTCAATCGATGCTAAAAAAGCTGATTTTATTTCGGGAACAATCGCATCACTTTCTATAAAATTTTTAAAATAACCAATCGTTTTTATGTCATCAGCATTTAAAATATTTTCTTGTAAAATTGTTTCAGATGAATACGTGGTTTGATCTTTTACATCTTTACCACTCATTATATTTAGAACGATTCTAATATCTTCAATAGATTTTGCGATGGGGCCAACACAATCTGTTGAGGAGGCATATGCCATTAAACCAAAACGTGAAATTCTTCCATACGTAGGTTTAAATCCGAAGACATGATTATAGCCTGCTGGTTGACGAATAGAGCCACCCGTATCTCCACCAATAGAAAAAACAGTATGACCTTTGGCAACATTTACCGCAGAACCGCCACTTGAACCACCTCCAACTAGTTCTGGGTTATGCGCATTTTTTACAGCTCCAAAAATGGTATTTTCTGAAGAGGAACCATGCCCAAAGCTATCGCAATTTTCTTTTGCTAAAGGAATTGCTCCGGCATCTAACAATTTCTGAATGGCAGTTGCCGTATAGGGCGATTTGTAGTTTTTTAGTAAATAAGAACTAGCCGTTGTATAGGTTCCTTGTACCATGTAAACATCTTTAATTCCGAAAGGAATACCTTCTAGCAAGCCTATTTTTTCTCCGTTATTAATTTTTTCATCAACTTTAGAAGCTAATTCTAAAGCCATTGAATCTAATAAAGAATTAACGGTGTTATGTGTATTTAGTTTTAATACATCTAATTTCTCTTGGATTAATTGTTTACAAGTAATTTCTTGATTCATCAATTGATGATGAATTTTATGTATTTGAGATTCCATAACTATTCTTCTATTACTTTGGCAACTACTAAATAGCCGTTTTTTTCTTGCGGAAAGTTTTCGATAATAATTTGTTTTTCAATCGAAGAGCTATTAAAAACAATATCTTCTCTTAAATCATTTAAAGACACAGCATTATTTTGATTATTAAAAGAATTATTATTTGTGGTGTTCGCATTTTTAATAACATCAAATAATTTATTCACAGACTCTGATGGCTGCGCTCCTTTAATACTAGACAAAATGTCTACGGTCATCATTTTACTCATTTCTCTCTTTTTTTTGATTCAAAAAAAAACCTTCCGAATTCGGAAGGCTTTATTTATATATTTTTAAACAACAACCTTCTTATCCTAAAAATTAGAATTATTAAAATTACGATTGCAGTTATTATGTATCATGTTAATTGTTAATTGGGCAAATATATGTAGAAAAAATGTTACACAAATTTCTTTTTTGGCATTTTATAAAAACTTGTTGTATTCCTAAAATATGAAACTTTCATTATTAATTTAATAAAAAATACACCAACCATTTAGGTTCTAAATCATTGGTGCATTTATTAATTCAGTAAATTCAAATCAAACACAAGTTTGAGCTACAAAAAAACAACTTATTGTATAAATTCGAAATATATTATTTATAATTAGTTATATTTTTGTTGTTTTTTGTTTGTTTTAGTATCAAAATGTTACATTTAGGGTTTTTAAAAAAAATATTTATTTTTATTGAAAATATTTCGCAGTGATTTTGTTTTAAGTTTTAGTGACTATTATTTAGGTAAAGTACAGGCTAAAATTGATGCTTTTTATTTGTTAAGAAAAAAAGCAAGATAAAATTTGCTCAAATTAAAAACCCTCTTTACATTTGTAACTAAATGAAGAAACAAACAAATATCTGGTGGTGGAACTCTCTTAATTCATAAGTGAGAACAAAACCTATATTTTAATTTAAAATAAAAAAAAAGGCTTATCTCACGATAAGCCTTTTTTTTATCCCATCTGAACCTTTTATTTTGTCGGCGTGCAAAGTAGACAGCGTCAGGCATTAGAACCGATACATTATTATGAGTAAAACAAAAGAGAATAACAATACCGAAACACAAGAGTTTTTCCCTTTTGGGGAAAGTAAAAAAGGCTTGAGTTTTAAAACAATTCATAAAACAAAAATTTCAGACACAGTCACTCCGGTGGGCTTATATTTGCGCTTTAGAGATCAATTTGCAAATACACTTTTGTTAGAAAGTTCAGATTATCATAGTAAAGAGGAAAGCTTTTCATTTATTGCTGTTGAACCGATTATCACCATGAAAGTTGATGATTCTCAATTTTCTATAACACATAAAGGAATAGAAATAGAGAATCAAACCATGGATAAAAATTTTTATCAATTGTTTGATAAATTTACCAATTCGATAGATTTAGAGTGTCCGTCAGAATTAAAATCGTTCAATGGTTTATACGGTTACACCACGTTTGATGCTGTTCAATATTTTGAAAACATAAAGTTTACAAACCCAAAAGCATCTTCTGCGATTCCTGAAATGCAATACAGTTTTTACAGATTTATTATTGCAATCAATCATTTTAATGATGAAATGACATTGATAGAAAATATTGAAGAGGGCACCGAATCGCGTATTAAAGAGGTGCAAACGATTATAGATGCGCAAGCATTTAATACTCAGAAATTTGAAATTGTTGGCAAGGAAACATCAAATGTAACAGGAGATGAGTTTAAAGAATATGTACGCAAAGCAAAATCGCATTGTAAACGAGGCGATGTTTTTCAATTAGTTTTATCCCGCCAGTTTCAGCAAAAATTTAAAGGCGACGAGTTTAATGTGTACCGAGCATTGCGTTCTATCAATCCTTCTCCTTATTTGTTTTATTTCGATTATGGTTCTTTTAAATTAATGGGATCTTCACCAGAAGCACAAATTAAAATTTCCGCAGGAAAAGCAACGATAAACCCTATTGCAGGAACATTTCGAAGAACGGGTGATATTTTAGAAGACAGAAAATTAGGTAAAAAATTATCCGAAGATAAAAAGGAAACTGCAGAGCATGTTATGTTGGTAGATTTGGCGAGAAACGACTTAAGCAAACATGCGGATAATGTTACGGTTGAGGTGTTTAAAGAAGTACAGTATTTTAGCCATGTTATTCATTTAGTTTCTACCGTTAGAGGTCAAATTAAAGGAAATCCTATTGAAATTGTAGGGGATACATTCCCTGCAGGAACTTTGAGTGGAGCGCCAAAGTACAAGGCAATGGAATTGATTAACAAATACGAAAATCAAACACGTGGTTTTTATGGAGGCGCAGTTGGTATTCTTGGGTTGGATGGTTCTGTAAATTTAGCGATTGCCATTCGTTCTTTTGTAAGCAAAAATAATGTGTTGTACTCTCAAGCGGGAGCAGGAATCGTAATTCATTCTGATGAAGCTAAAGAATTACAGGAAGTAAATAATAAATTAGCAGCATTAAACAAAGCGTTGATTTTAGCAGAAAATATTTAGGGCGTTTTAACAGGCTTTCCACTATATCTTTTTATTTTAAAAGAAAATAAAAAGGATGCCGTTTCAATCCCTAACGCAAATTTAGAATTAAGTCATTATTAGGAGTTTTTCCGACAAAGTAATTTCTTAATTCATAAACAGATTGGTACAGCAAATGAAAAATTTGCTTCGTAATAACAATTAGAAAAAAACATGAAAATATTAATTTTAGACAATTACGATTCGTTCACTTACAATTTGGTGCACATGGTAGAAAAAATTACAGGAAACTTTCCTGCCGTTTTTAGAAACGATGAAATTTCTATTGAAGATGTGGGTAATTTCGATATCATCATGTTATCTCCAGGACCTGGAATTCCAGATGAAGCAGGAATTTTAAAAGAAGTCATTAAAACCTATGCGGGCGTAAAGCCAATTTTCGGAGTCTGTTTAGGATTACAGGCAATCACAGAAGTTTTTGGTGGAACCATCATCAATTTAGAAAATGTTTTTCATGGAGTTGCTACAGAAATGAGGGTCACAGACCCTTCAGCTATAATTTTTAAAGACATTCCAGAAACATTTTTAGCAGCACGTTATCATTCTTGGGCAGCAACAGATAAAGGGTTTCCTGAAGAAATACAGGTAACCGCAAGAGATGAAGATGGATTGATTCAGGCAATAGAACATAAATTTTTTCCAATTTCTGCAGTTCAGTTTCATCCAGAATCTATTTTAACAGATGTTGGTGAGCAGTTGGTAAGGAATTTTATAGAAAACAACAGCGCATCCTAATCTTCCCAAAGGGAAGTAGTAGCAAGTTTGCGATAAAATGAAAACATTATATTTTTGCAAAAGGCGAAATTTTAGAGATAAAGGGAGAATAAAACTGACATAAGAGTGTTTTTCCTCGAAGCTTGTATTGAGCGAAGTCGAAATAGGGAAATTAAAAGGGGATTAAATTAAAAGTAGGTATTATGAAGGAGATTCTAAATAAATTATATCATCACGAAAGATTATCGAAATTTGAAGCAAAACAAATCTTAATGGAGATTGCTGCAGAGAAATATAATGATGCACATTTAGCCTCATTTATGACCGTTTTTATGATGCGACCAATAACTACTGATGAACTTTCAGGTTTTAGAGATGCGTTAAAAGAGCTATCTCTAAAAGTAGATTTGTCGGATTTTAATACGATTGATATTGTGGGAACCGGGGGCGACGGAAAGGATACTTTTAACATCTCTACATTAACCTCTTTTATTGTAGCCGGAACGGGTCAGAAAGTAGCAAAGCATGGTAATTATTCAGTGTCTTCGAAATCTGGTTCTTCCGATATGTTAGAGAGTTTTGGATATACCTTTACGAACAATGAAAGTATTTTAAAAGGGCAATTAGAAAAAGCAAATATTTGCTTTTTACATGCTCCAAAATTTCATCCGGCAATGAAGGCTGTTGGGCCAACCAGAAAAGCTTTGGCGTTAAAAACTTTTTTTAATATTTTGGGACCTTTGGTAAATCCGAGTTCACCAAAAAACCACTTGCTAGGAACTTTTAATTTAGAAATTGCACGTTTGTATAATTATATTTTACAAGAAGAAGATATCAATTATGGTATTGTTCATGCTTTAGATGGGTATGATGAAATATCTTTAACAAGCGGATTTAAATTGTTTACTAAAAATGGAGAAGAACTTATAAATCCGGAAGATTTAGGTCATAAAAGAATTCAGCAATCAGAAATTTTTGGTGGAAATTCTGTTGCAGATGCTGCCAAGATTTTTAAATCAATTTTAGACGGTAACGGAACAGAAGCGCAAAATAATGTGGTGTTAACAAATGCCGCTTTTGCGTTAACAATTGTAGATGATAAAAAGTCTTTTGAAACAGCTTTTGAGGAAGCTAAAGAATCACTTTTTAAAATGGAGGCAAAACAAACATTAGCAAAGTTGGTGAATTTATAACCGTAAAAGACCTCACAGGTTTTTAAAACCTGTGAGGTCTGAAATTATAGACAGTAATGACAAAAAAAAGGAACAATTTAGCGCTAATCATACCAGCATTTCTTTTAATGGGAACGGCGGTTGGAGTGCAGGCAGGAGCTATTTTAAAAAATTCTGCTGTTGGTTTAATTGTCGGAATTATCGTATATTTTGTTCTTACTTATAGAAATAAACAAATTAATAAATAATGTCTCCTCGATCGCAGTCGAGAGGTTGTATTGAGATCTCGACTGCGCTCGATCGGACAAATTAGTGTAAAATCACTTTTTAAAATGGAGGCAAAACAAACATTAGCAAAGTTGGTGAATTTATAACCGTAAAAGACCTCACAGGTTTTAAAAACCTGTGAGGTCTGAAATTATAGACAGTAATGACAAAAAAAAAGAACAATTTAGCGCTAATCTTACCTGCATTTCTTTTAATGGGAACGGCGGTTGGAGTGCAGGCAGGAGCTATTTTAAAAAATTCTGCTGTTGGTTTAATTGTCGGAATTATCGTATATTTTGTTCTTACTTATAGAAATAAACAAATTAATAACTGACCTTACGCAAGAATAATTTGCTTTTAAGATATTTATAGATTATATTGTTAATAACTCAGATACTAAAAAAGATGGATAATTTTGTTGATTTATATACAGATTACTTGATAAGTTCAAGTTCTTACACGACAGCAACAGGAATGGCATCATTACTTTCAATAAAACACGACAAAATAACACGAGCATTAGGGACAGGTGTTTACGACAGTAAATTTCTATGGAAAAAAGCAAAACCTTATGTTGAAGAATTGACTCAATCTAAAGAAACTATCATTTTAAGTTTTGATGATTCTATACAAGAAAAACAATATACAGCTGAAAGTGAGCTTAACACTTGGCATTTTGACCATGTGTTTGGAAGGTCTGTAAAAGGGATTAATTTCCTAACTGCTTTAGTGGAGGTTGGGGGTATGCGTATACCATGTGGCGTAGAGTTTATAAAGAAAGATCTTTGGGTTACCGACAAAAAAACAGGGAAGAAAAAGCGTAAAAGTAGTAAAACTAAAAATGAACTTTTTAGAGAAATGCTGGAAGAATGTAGTAGTAAAATACACTTTGATTATGTTTTGGCTGATAGCTGGTTTTCTTCGGTAGAAAATATGATTTGTTGTAAAAAAACATTGAAAAACGATTTTATTATTGCCTTAAAAAGCAATCGAAAAGTAGCCTTATCATTAGAAGATAAGCAAAATGAGACATACATAAATATTAAAACATTACAGCCAGGACAGCAGACCGTGGAAGTTTGGTTTGAAAAACTAGACTTTCCGCTGTTGCTTACAAAGCAAGTTTTCAAAAACGAGAATGATACAGTCGGCGAGTTGTACTTGGCTTGTAGTGATTTAAGTGTATCGTATGACCAAATAACTACAATCTACAAAAAACGGTGGGCAGTAGAAGAATATCATAAATCAATTAAAAGCAACACAGGTTTTGCTAAATCTCCAACTAAAAAAACAGCAACACAAACGAATCATTTTGTCCTGTCAATAATAGCGTATATAAAGTTGGAGTGGCTGAAACAAAGAACAGGAAAAAATCACTTTGCAATGAAAACACAAATCTATTTAGCAGCACAACAGGCTGCTTATAATGAACTCAAAAACTTATCAACAACTAAAGCTGCATAATTCCATTTTTGGGGATTTGTTTGCGTAACATGAGTTAATAAATAATGTCTCCTCGAGCGCAGTAGAGAGGTTGTATTGAGATCTCGACTGCGCTCGATCGGACAAATTAGTGTAAAATCACTTTTTAAAATGGAGGCAAAACAAACATTAGCAAAGTTGGTGAATTTATAACCGTAAAAGACCTCACAGGTTTTTAAAACCTGTGAGGTCTGAAATTATAGAGAGTAATGACAAAAAAAAAGAACAATTTAGCGCTAATCTTACCTGCATTTCTTTTAATGGGAACAGCGGTTGGAGTGCAGGCAGGAGCTATTTTAAAAAATTCTGCTGTTGGTTTAATTGTCGGAATTATCGTATATTTTGTTCTTACTTATAGAAATAAACAAATTAATAAATAATGTCTCCTCGATCGCAGTCGAGAGGTTGTATTGAGATCTCGACTGCGCTCGATCGGACAAATTAGTATAAAATCACTTTTTAAAATGGAGGCAAAACAAATATTAGCAAAGTTGGTAAATTTATAAACGTTAAAGACCTCACAGGTTTTTAAAACCTGTGAGGTCTGAAATTATAGAGAGTAATGACAAAAAAAAAGAACAATTTAGCGCTAATCTTACCAGCATTTCTTTTAATGGGAACAGCGGTTGGAGTGCAGGCAGGAGCTATTTTAAAAAATTCTGCTGTTGGTTTAATTGTCGGAATTATCGTATATTTTGTTCTTACTTATAGAAATAAACAAATTAATAAATAATGTCTCCTCGAGCGCAGTCGAGAGGTTGTATTGAGATCTCGACTGCACTCGAACAGACAAATTAGTATAAAAAATGACAATTTTAGATAAAATCATCGCATTTAAAAAGACTGAAATCGCTAAAATAAAGGCAGAAGTTTCAGTGAAGAAATTGGTAGAAAGTCCAAATTTTGATAGAAAAGTTTTTTCCTTAAAAAAATCTTTATTAGAAGTAGGTTCTACAGGAATTATTGCAGAATTTAAGCGTCAATCGCCATCCAAAGGAATTATTAATGACACGGCAACGATTGCGGATGTTACCAACGGATATTTGGATGCCAATGTCGCTGCACAATCCATTTTAACAGATACTTCTTTTTTTGGAGGTTCTATGGCAGATTTAATGGAGGCAAGAGTCATCAATCAACAAAAACCAATTTTAAGAAAGGATTTTATTGTTGACGGGTTTCAGATTGTAGAAGCAAAAGCCATAGGGGCAGATGTTATTTTGTTAATCGCTTCGTGCTTAACATCCCAAGAAATTAAAAATTTCGGACAATTAGCTACCGATTTAGGTTTGGAAGTTTTATATGAAGTGCACACGCAAGAAGATTTGGATAAGATAAATGACTTGGACCATAAAATAATTGGAATTAATAATAGAAATTTAAAAACTTTTAAAGTTGATTTGGAGCATTCTATCAAATTAGCAAATCAAATTCCAGATACTTCTTTAAAAGTTTCAGAAAGCGGAATTTCTGATCCAAGGATCATCACTGGCTTAAAAGAATATGGTTTTCAAGGTTTTTTAATCGGAGAAAATTTTATGAAAGAAGATAATCCTGGAGAGGCTTGTAAAGAGTTTATCAGTCAGATAAGATAAGCCCATCCTAACCTTCCCAAAGGGAAGGAATTTTTACTCTTGAGGAAAGAAGAATTAATAAAAGAACTAGTAAGTTTTGAATAAAAATAAAGAAAATAAGGAACCGATTTCAATTTTACCCCCTTTGGGGGAAAGGGGGCTTCTAAAGGTTTGCGGAATGAAATACGTAGAAAATATCCAAGAAGTTGCTGCATTGCAGCCGGATTATTTGGGCTTTATTTTTTATGAAAAATCGAAAAGAAATTTTGAAGGGATCATTCCAGAATTGCCAAAATCAATCAAAAAAACTGGCGTTTTTGTCAATGAAATTTTAGAAATTGTAATCTCTTTAATTGAAGAATATCGATTGGATGCCGTTCAATTGCATGGAGATGAATCTGTGGAATATATTCTTAAATTAAAAGCATACATTCAACAAGCTGCATTGGATGCAGCTTCTCAAAAAAAGAAAAGTAAACATTGGCAACCTTTTAAAAAAGTAGAAATCATAAAAGTATTTGGAATTAAAGACGCATTTGATTTCAATGTTTTAAAGCCTTATTTGGAAGTTGTAGACTATTTTTTATTCGATACCAAAGGAAAAGATAGAGGTGGAAATGGCATACAATTCGATTGGAAGGTTTTAGAAAAATACCCTTTTGAAAAACCATTCTTTTTAAGCGGAGGAATTGGGTTAGAAGATATAGAACGAATACAAATAGTGTTAAACTCTAATTTACCAATTTATGCATTAGATGTAAATAGTAAATTTGAAAGCAATCCAGGAGTTAAGAAAATTGAAGAATTAAAGGAATTTAAAAATAACGTCATTATGAACCCAGTGAAGTAATCTGCTTATTTAAAAATAGATTGCTTCGTTCTTCGCAGTGACATCATAACAGAAAATATGAAATCAAAATTTCACCCAGATAAAAATGGATATTTCGGACAATTTGGAGGCGCATTTATTCCAGAATTGTTGTACCCAAATGTAAAGGAATTGGCAGATAACTATATTCAAATTATAGAGTCTGAAGAATTTCAAACAGAATACAAATCTTTATTAAAAGATTTTGTTGGCAGACCAACACCTTTGTATTTAGCAAAAAGATTATCAGAAAAATATGGCGCAACAATTTATTTAAAACGAGAAGATTTAAACCATACAGGTGCGCACAAAGTAAACAATACGGTGGGTCAAATTCTAATAGCCAAGAAATTAGGAAAGACAAAAATTATTGCAGAAACAGGCGCAGGACAACATGGCGTTGCAACGGCAACGGTTTGTGCTTTAATGGGATTGGATTGTACTGTTTTTATGGGCGAAAAAGATATTGTTCGTCAGTCACCAAACGTGGCTAGAATGAAAATGTTAGGTGCAAAAGTAGTACCTGCAACCAGCGGAAGTAAGACTTTAAAGGATGCCACGAATGAAGCAATTCGGTATTGGATTCAGAATCCAGATACTTTTTACTTGATAGGTTCTGTTGTAGGCCCGGCACCACATCCAGATATGGTGGCACGTTTACAAGCTATTATTTCTGAAGAAATGAAGTGGCAATTAAAAGAAAAAACAGGAAAAGAAAACCCTGATACGATTATTGCATGTGTTGGCGGAGGCTCTAACGCAGCAGGTGCTTTTTATCATTATTTAGATGATGAAGAGGTAGAATTAATTGCTGTGGAAGCTGCAGGTTTGGGTGTTAATTCTGGTGAAAGTGCCGCAACTTCCCAATTAGGCCAAGTAGGTGTAATTCACGGTAGTAAAACTATTTTAATGCAAGATGAATACGGACAAATTGTAGAGCCATATTCTATTTCTGCGGGTTTAGATTATCCTGGTGTTGGTCCGTTACATGCGTTTTTATATGAAAGTGGAAGAGCTAAATTTATGAATGCAACCGATAAAGAGGCATTAACGGCAGCTTATGAACTTACAAAAATGGAAGGAATAATTCCGGCTCTTGAAACCGCACATGCCTTGGCAGTTTTGCCAAAAATGAAGTTTAAAAAAGGGCAAGTAGTGGTCATTAATTTATCGGGCAGAGGCGATAAAGATTTAGAGATTTTTATTAAATATTTAGAAGAGTAAATTTACAATCGTCATTACGAACGCAGTGAAGTAATCTGTCAATTCATTAAGAGATTGCTTCGTTCCTCGCAATGACATCATCATATAATTATGAATTCAATCAAACAATTATTTCAAAAAAAAGAAAATAATCTTTTATCAATATATTTTACTTGTGGATATCCAAAATTAGAGGATACCACAAAAGTAATTGCATCCTTAGAGAAAAGTGGTGTTGATTTTATTGAAGTCGGGTTGCCGTATTCAGATCCTTTAGCAGATGGACCAACGATACAAGAAAGTAGTCAAAAAGCCTTGGAAAACGGGATCAATTTAGATATTGTTTTTGATCAATTAATGACCATTAAAGAAACGAATCACACACCTTTAGTTTTAATGGGGTATTTAAACCAAATGCTAAAATATGGCGAAGATAAGTTTTGCCAAAAAGTAGTAGATTGCGGCATAGACACGCTTATTATTCCTGATTTGCCAATGGTAGAGTTTGAAAATCATTATCAAGAATTGTTTGATAAGTATGGTCTTAACAATGTGTTTTTAATTACCCCGCACACATCCGAAGAAAGAATTAGAAAGATAGATTCGTATACAAAAGCATTTATTTATGTAGTAGCGTCTTCTTCAATTACAGGTGCAAAAGGGGAAATCTCAAATCATCAAGTTGCTTATTTTGAAAGAATTAAAGCGATGAATTTAAAAAATAAATTGATTATTGGTTTTGGTATTTCAGATAAATCGACTTTTAATACCGCTTGTCAATATGCAAATGGCGCCATTATTGGTTCTGCTTTTATTAAAGATTTAGGGGAGAATGGCGTCGAAAACATCAATAACTTTATAACACCAATTATAAGCTAACAAATCTTATATGTTTTTTAAAGAAAATATTATGGTTATCAATCCTTAGATATCGTGTTCGTAGCGTATAAACCTAAAAAAATTAGTATACCTTATATGCACACTTAAAGAGCTAAAACTTGCTTGGCTGTTCAATAAAAGTGTTTATAACCAGTAATTACAAGTGATAAAAGGTATTCGGTCTTGTTTCAACTTTATACTTCTTTAGGTTGCGATAGCGCTGCATGAAATTAAAAAAAAAACCAGTGATTTTATGTTCACTGGTTTTTTTGATTTATAACTTTAAAAAGCTTCACATATCATTTTTAATCGGAAATTACTTTGATGAAATGCACCTTTTTCAGTTTCTATTTCAGTTCAAAAAGAAATCTTAAAATCTATGCTTTATTTCACAATAAATTTCAAACAATAACAGGTCTTAAATATTTTAGCTTTAATCCTAATTGATTGCAGTAACTACTTCAATAACGCCATTTGCTCCGCGTACGCCATAGATAGCAGCCTCTGGTCCTTTTAAAATTTTTACACTTCTGATTGTTGTGGGTACAATTTGTGCAAAACTACTTTCGTCGATTTGAACCCCGTTCAAAATTAATAAAGGACCTCTACCACCACTAAAAGTTGAATTCCCCCTTATTGTTATGCTGTTAGATGTTGAGATATTCACACCAGAAACTTTACCTCTTAAATAATCATAAATGTCTCTAAATTGTATTGCACTAGCTATTTTCTCATCGCTCGTATCCTCGAAATAATCGTCATTGTTTCTTCTGATTTTAATAACAATAGAGTCTTCGCCTTTGTAAGTAATTGTTTTAACACCTATTAAGGAGGAGAACGCACTAATTTCTTTTGGCGCTTTTTTTAATTTAATCTTAAAATAACCCGATGCGTTAGCAACTCTTTTTTGTTTTACATTATCGAATAAAATAACCGCACCAGGAATAGGTTTGTTATTACCGTCTTTTACTAATATCGTTAATTTAGTAGTTTCGTTTTTTGTCGATTTTTTTTGAGAAAAAATATTCACAGAAAATACAACTGCGAGTAAAAAAAATAGTGTTTTTATGGATTTCATATTAGGTATATTTATCAAATCAGCAGCAAAATTAATGCCATTTTTTACTTTTTTAAAATTAATAAAAATCTGAGTTATTTCCGAAATAAACTATGTAAGATTTTGTTAATTTTTAATATACCTTTTCTCCATTTAAATACGTAGAAACTACGTTGGTTTTTGGTATAATAGTATCATGTGCTTGCATAATGTTTTGATCTAAAATGATGAAATCTGCAAATTTACCAACTTCAATAGAACCCTTTTCATCCTCTTCAAAATTAGAATAAGCTCCCCAAATAGTCATTCCTCTTAAAGTTTGCTCTCTTGTTAAAGCATGCTCCATTTGGAAACCGCCTTCAGGGAAATTTTCTAAATCTCTTCTGGAAGTTGCAGCATAAAAAGTTAAAAACGGATTTACTTGTTCTACAGGAAAATCTGTACCCAAAGCAATTTTTCCGTACCTGTTTAGTAAATTTTTAAAGGCATAAGCACCTTGCATTCTTTCTTTTCCGATTCTATCTTCTGCCCAATACATATCGGAGGTAGCGTGTGTAGGTTGCACAGAGGGTAAAATATTATCAAAATTCTGAAAGTCTGTTGCAGATATTATTTGTGCATGTTCAATTCTCCAACGTCTATCTTTTTTGTTTTTTAAAACTTCTTTATACGTTTTTAATAACCAGGTGTTTGTAGAATCGCCGATGGCATGTGTATTCATTTGAAATTCTGACGCAGCAATTTGTTGCGCAATTTCTTGGTATCTTTCTGGAGGATAAATGAGTGCGCCAAAATGATTTTCTCTATCTGAATAAGGCGTGCGCATGGCAGCACCTCTAGAGCCTAAAGCACCGTCTCCATATACTTTAAAAGAACGTACATTTAATCGATCGGTTTTCGTAATTCCTTTGTTGATGTAGTAATCAATTTGTTCTTGATTATCACCAGAAACCATCGCATAGATGCGCATTTTTAATTTATTTGACTGCTGTAAATCGTTAATTAATTCGATGGTATTTCTATCTAAACCCGCATCATCTACAGTGGTTAAACCATAAGAAAAACAAATTTTTTGTGCATCTAATAAACCTTGAATTGATTCTTGTTTTGAGGCTTTAGGGAATTTAATGAAACCCATAGCGGCATCAATTAAAACTCCCGTCATTTCTCCATTTTTTAGAATAATTTCTCCACCAGAAACTTTCGTGTCTTTTGTAATTCCTGCCATATCGATGGCAGCCTGATTTACTAATAAAGCATGCCCATCTACTCGGCCTACAGCAACCGGAGTTGTCGGAAATAAGAGGTCTAGTTTTTCTTTTGTAGGAAATTCTTTTACTTCCCAATCATTTTGGTCCCAACCACGTCCTGAGATAAAATCTACATTTTTTTCCTTTTGAAAGGCAACAATCTTTTCAAGAACTTCCTCATAACTTTTAGTGCCTTCTAAAGAAACTTTTTGTTGTTGTAAGCCCATTCTATAGAAATGGCAATGCGCATCAATAAAACCGGGAACAATTGTTTGGTTTTTAGCATCCATTACAGAGGTAGCTGCATAAGCTTCCTGAATTTCTTCATTGGTACCAACGCCAATAAACTTTCCATCTTTAATGGCGAATGCTTCCGCAGTGTCAAATTTTTCGTTTACCGTATAGGTGTTTGAATTGATAATAATTAGATCTGCTTTTTCTTTATCGCAAGAAAATAAAAAGAGTAAAACAATAAAAAGGTAATTTTTCATATTTAAGAGTGGTTTTGATATACAATATAAATACCGTACATGAATAAAAATTGAATTGGGATTCTAATCATAGCTAATTTTTTGGAACCAATCGCTGGTTTTTTCTTTGTAAAATCCCATAAATGAATGGGCAATAGAATGATGAGTAAAATAAAAATACCTAAGGATGCATATTTAGTTGTTGGATTAAAAAAAAGTCCAAGTCCTAATGTAAATTCTACAAAACCCACTCCATAATTCACTAGTTTCTTAGGGAAAAAATTAGGAATAAAATCCTTAAAAAACTGTGGTTTTATAAAGTGCATGATTCCTGCAAAGCAGAAAAAAGCACCATAAACTATTGTTAAAATAAGTACTAAAATATTCACAAATTAAGGCTTTACTGGGGCATCTGCATATAAATACTTATCCATTAAATAAACCATACTAGCCATCGATGCACTTCCTAAGGCTAACTCACGTTTATTTACTTTGTCAAAAGTATCTCTACTAGTATGATGATAATCAAAATAACGCTGAGAATCTGGTTTATAGCCAACTAATGTAACGTTTTCTGCTTTTAAGGGTGAGATATCTGCACCAGAACCACCTTTTTTAAGATCATGCAATCCATAAGGAGCTAGTAGTTTTTTCCAGCTTTGTAATAAGGTGCTATTGGCAGTATTGGCATCTATAGAAAAACCTCTTGGTGTATGTCCGCCAGAATCAGATTCTAACCCACCAATATGGTTTTCTTTATTTAGTTTTGCTAATTCAGCATATTTCTTTGCACCTCTTGTGCCATTTTCTTCATTCATAAAAAACACAATTCTGATGGTGTTTTTAGGTTGGATGTTATTTTTTTTAAATAGATAGGCAACTTCTAAAGATTGCACAATTCCTGAACCATCATCATGAGCACCTTCACCTAAATCCCAAGAATCTAAATGACCACCCACAACAAAAATATTTTCTGGAGTTTCTGATCCTTTTATTTCGCCAACCACGTTAAAAGAAGGAGCATCTGGTAAGGTTTCACAGCTTTGTTTAAAGTAGAATTTTAAATTCGGATTTTGTTTTAAATCATCGCTTAAAATATTGGCAGCTTTTGCGCTAATTGCGGCAGCAGGAATGTATTTTTCTTCGGGTAAATCTCCATAACTCATGGTTCCTGTATGCGGATAATCATCCACAGAATTTGTCATAGAACGCACAATTACTCCTTTAGCTCCGAATTCTCCACAAATAATGGCTCCTGCAACTCGTTGATCTACACAACCACCATAAGCACTAAAAGTATTGATTAAGGTGTCATCAAAAGGGCGGTTAAAAAACATAATTTTACCTTTCATTTTGGTTCCTAAAGCTTTTGCTTCCTCCAAACTTTTTACTTCGATAACTTCAGCCAAAACTCCAGATGCTGGTGTTGCAACAGAGAAGCCTAAAGCACAAATTGGAACATTTTTTTGAGTACCATTAGTTGTATAGTTTGCAATTTCTTTTTCGCCACGAACCCAATGAGGTACCATAACGGGTTGTAGCCAAACGGAATCTAAACCTACTTCTTTCATCAATTGCTCTCCCCAAATAACTGCTTTTGCAGCTTCTGGAGAACCTGATAATCTACCTCCAATATTTTGCGTTAAATCTTTAAGCCATTCATAAGATTTACCTTGGGTTAGAGCAGCATTGAATAATGTTTTAATGTTTGTAGAATCTGTTTTTTCTTCTGCAGATAATTCATTGGACGTCGTTTTGGTTTCTTGTTGCTGATTACAGGCAAAAATACTGAAAGAAATTAAAAATAGAAAGCGTAATTTTCTCATGGTTGTCGTTTATTATTTAATTTTATAAAACTACAAAAACGAAATGAGAAATTATGATATTTATAAATGAATGTTGCCTTTAAAACGGAGTGTTTTGAAAATGGAATATCTTATTTTAGGATAATTGATAACGATTTTTAAGAGATTTTTTTTGGCTTTAATCAATCGAAATAAAATATACACGGCTAATAAAAGTAAGAATTAGAGGGTTTGTTTAATTTACATTTTATTCATTAATTTAGTTGATTCTTTATAAATGAATGTATATTTTCTTTTGTTTATTTCAGTCATATTTTCTATTTCAGAAATGATTTCTTTCAAAATTATTTCAGCGCAATCATTTTTTCCTCTTCTCATAAAAAAATGTGAAAACTCTAAACGTTCTGCATAATTACAATATCGTTTGTCTGTTTTTCTAAATTGAATTTCAGCTTCATCAAAAAAATTACATTTATCTAGGGCAATGGCATAAATACAAATAGAATTTCTAAAATTTTTATCTATGTTTATTTTGCTAGCGCACACTAAAACTTTCTCATATTGTTCTTCTTTAAAATAACATTTTAACGCTTTATTTAAAGTGCTAGGATCATTTTTAAATTTTCCGGTTAAAGCTTTTTCGTAATATATAATGGCTTTTTTGAAATTTTTATTTTCGAAGTGAGCATCTGCTAAATTTATTTTATTCTGAAATGTATCTGAAAAAGATAATTTTTTTTCTAAATCTCTAATTTTTTTAGTAGGATCTAAAACGGCGGTTATTTGGTTCTGTAGCTGTGTTAAATTACGTTTGGTAATTACTTGTGTAAAAATGTAAAACAAACCACCAATTACAGGAATAAAAAATACAATGATATACCAAAAATACTCATTTCTGCTTTTGTAAACATGGAAAAGGCAAAAAGCCTGAAAAACGATTAATACATAGTAAAGCATAGAGTGTAAAGGTAATACAAAATGATTTTTACTGCTGTTTTTTCGTCTAGTTTACTATTGTAATCGCTGAATGGTAGTTGTTTTATAAATCGAACTTGTAAGTAATACCACCTAAAACCTGAAAACCTTGTACGTTGAAATTCGCAAAACGCTGATAATTAGTGTTTAAAATGTTATTTAGTTTTAAAAATGCCGAAAATTTATCATTTAAGTGATATCCTCCATTTAGGTTGATGTCGATATAGGCATCTAACGCTTGAATGCCGTTTGTGCCCGATGGAAATGTAGTAGTATATAAAATATCTTTTCTTTCACCGACATAAAAAACATTTGTAATGGCATACCATTTAGCACTCTCGTAAGTACCAACAATAGCGGTTTGAAAAGTTGGTAAATTCCAAGCTTCGGCTTGCGTTGCCATCTTAAAATCATCAACTTGAATATTGGTAGAAAGTGTAATTCTTTTTGTAAGATCATATTCTAATTCGGCAAAAATAGAAGTAGTTTTAGCGTCATCATAAAGGATGCTAAAAGAGTTCCCGTATTCAAATCCTTTTAGTTCAATGTCATTTGCAAAATTGCTAACCCCATCAGATTTTGAGTTGTTTCTAATAAATAAAGCTTTGTCTTGTTCCTCTTTAATGCTTGCAGAAATATTAAAGCTAAAATTATTGTTAATAACGCCATTGAAGCCTATAAAAGCGTTATATTTTTCTGCAGTTTGTGTGATAAATTGCGTGGGAGAAACAAAAGGGTTTTCGTCTACAAGGTTTTTGTAAGTATTGGTATGAAAATCACCAAAAACTCCTCCGTAAATATTTAATTGTTCTTGAATAATCGCTTTTTGAACTTTAATGTCTGGATAGGCTAAAAAATAATTTACGCTATTTTCAGTATCCATAGAAGCAAATAATTTTGTTCCTATTTTTAGAGAGAACCCTCCAAGATTCGTTTTGTATTCTGGATTTATTTTTGCTGTAAAAATGGAATAATTTAATTCATTTTGAGTAGCATAATCAGTTTCAAAATTTCCAGTTAAAAATTCTAAAGAAGTTTTTACTTGTAGATTATTTTCTGTAAAGTATAAGGGTATATCTAAATTAGTATTAAAATTAATGAGTAATTCGCTACTATTATAATCATCTGTAAAGTAAGAAAGCGATAGGTTACTTTTATCGATGTATGCGTCTAAAAAATCAATTTCGCCATTTATATTCAAAAGATTGTAAGTTTGATTTTCTTGAATATTACCGATAGCAAAATCAGTGAAAGTATCTTCTTTTAAGCCATACCAATTATAATTATTATTTTCAGCGTTTAAAACAACCTTCCAATCGAAATAACGGGCTTCCATTTTGTAAAAAAGGCTTGCTGATAAATTAGAAAAATCACTATCTAAAGGTGTGTTTTCTATATTCTCTAAAGAGGCGTTATATTTTGCAGACAAGCCAAATTCACTTCGAAAACGGGTTTGTTTATGAATAAAAGCTTCACCGTATGGAGATGTATAATTACCAAAACCAGCAGCAATATAGTTGTCGTAAATTCGTTCTTTTACACCCACATCAATTCCTTTTACAACGCCACTTTTTGGAATAAAAGTAGAGGCAACGGGCGCTGAAAAAATGTTGTAAGATAACTTTTTTCTCTTGCTTTTTTCTAACAGCTGTAGGGTTGGGTTTTTTTTAATTTTACTCGCATCTGCAATTTTAGGATTGTAGGTCGTTATAACTTCTACAACTTCCGTTTTTACTGTGTCTTTTAATTTTACAGGTGTCACTTTTTCTTTGGGCTTTACTTGGGCGAAAGTGCTCAAATAACTAAAGAAAATTAAAAATAGGAGAAAGCCTTTTTTCATTAGTTTTTATTTTGTGGAGTTATAGAATTATTCGTTTTGGCTTCGTTTTCTTTTATCTTATTCAGTTCAGTTTGCGCTTCTTTTACAATATCATCAAATTGCTTAAAATTTTTAATAACATTTTCTAAAATGAAGGTTGCTTGATAGGCGTCTTTTAAGCTGTAATAATTTTTAGCCATGATTACATAGCTTTTTACACCCCAATATTTGTAAGCAGAATAATCTGCAATTAATTCTTGAACTACTTTATTAGAAGATTCATACTCTTTATTACGATTTTTAAAATAAGCATTATAATACAAAGATTCTGCTTTTAATACTCCTGTTGCCTCGTTTTCTATTTGTTTATAATATTCTTCTGCTGTAGCAAAATCATCATTTATAAAAGAAGTTTTAGCAATGATGGTAATGGCATCTAATCTTAAATTGGTATCAATTTTGTCTTTTGCCAATAATTTTTTAGCATATTCTAAGGCTAAATCGTATGCTTTGGTTTCAGAATAACCTTTCATTAAGTTACTTTGTGCAAATAAAATATTTTCGGTGCTATAGGCTTCTTGCTCTAATCTTTCGAGTAAAGGTAAAGCGCTAGAGAAATTTTCCTGTTGCAAATATATTTGAGATAGCTTTGCTAAAACATCCTCGCTTAATTCGCTCTGACCGGCATCTAAAACAATCTTATAGTTTTCGGCCGCCTCTGCATACAATTGATCGTTAAATAAAATGTCTGCTAAATAGTAGGTTGCTTTTAATTTATTTTTACCATTTGGAAAACTTGTTAAATATTTTCTTAAACTTAAAAGGCTTTTATTGTTTTTACCTTCAAAGTATTTTCTTTCAGCAATAGCAAAACTCGAGTTTTCTAATTCTGTGTCAGAAACATTCACAAATTTTAAGGTTTTGGTCCAAGCCACATAACCATCTAAATTATCTTCATCTACATAAATGTTTTTTGCATTTCTTACAGCTTCTAAGGCGTCTGCAGAATTCGGGAATTTGCTCACGGTTAATTTAAATTTTTCTAAAGCTTTTTTATTCTCATTTTCATTATAATACAGCAAACCTTGTCTAACTAAAGCTTTGGGTATAAATACACTTTTTGTATGCTTACTTAGCAATTGATCATAAGCTTCGTGTGCTTTTCTATTGTTTTTTATTTGCGTATACGTGCTTGCTAATTGATACCAAGCATCATCTTTTAGGCTAGATGTTTCATACTCATTAATGACCTTAATTAATGCGCTAATTTTAGCATCATCGTTATCTCTAAATCCATAGCTCATTCCTATTTGGTATTGTGCATAATCTGCTTCAGAACCAAATTCGTTAATTACATTTTTGTATATTTTTATGGCATTATCATACTCCTTAGTAGCAAAATAGCTGTCTCCTAAACGAATCGAAGCATCATTTTTTATAGCATCCTCTTCTATGTTCAATTTTAAAAATTGATGAAAGAAAGTGATTGCTTTATCATATGCTTTCAACTTAAAATGGGTGTAACCAATATTATAATCAATTAAAGAAAATTCTTGTTGATTTCTTGAATCGATTATTCTTTTTACTTGATTAAATTTAGCAAGGGCATCTACATATTTTTCTAATCGATACAAGGTTTCTGCTTCCCAGTAATGCGCTTTTTGTTTTATATTTTCATTGCTAGCTTTTTTTGCTTCGGTAAAAAAAGGTAGGGATTTTTCTAATTTTTGCTCGTTAAATAACTGAATGCCGCGATATAAAGAAACCTCAAAAGATAAGGTTATATTTTCTGCACTTTTCTTCTTTCTTAAAAACGCTAATGCGCCTTCATAATCTTGTTGATGTATAAATGAAGACACCACCAATTCATTAATTTCGCTGTAGGATGCCGAGTTTGGATACTTTTTTAAGTAATTCTGCAACACATCAGAAATGTTTTCAAAAGGATTTCCTTCTTCATAACTCAATTTTGCATAATTTAAAGCGGCATCTTCCTGAATTTCTGGATTAAAAGGCATTTCACTAGCGGCTTTAAAAGCATTTAAAGCTTCATTTTTTTTATCAATATTTAGGTAACATTCTGCTAAATGGTAATAAGCATTTTGTGAAACTGTATTTTTTTGATCAATAATTTTATTAAAATAACTAATGGCATTTTCAAAAGTATTTTGTTGATAATAGGCATAGCCTAATTGATAATAATCCGTATTATTCCATTTGCCATTTTTACCTTTATAGGCTTTTAAAAAAGGTATGGATTCCTCATATTGTTTTAAATTGAAATAACTTTCACCAACAATTTTAGAGATTTCAGAAATATCTCTTTTTCGAGCAGTTTTTAAAAGTTCTTGACCAACTTTTACACAACGTTCAAATTGACCGGCTTTAAAACTGATGTCTAATAAATAATAAGAAATTTCTGATTTGTAAGATTTGTTATCTGCAATTTCTTTTAAGGTAGATTCTGCGATGCCATAATCTTCTTGTTTATAGGCGATATAGCCATAATAATATCTAGAATCGTTTCCGTATTTAGCATCATTCATTAAAGGTAAAAATTTATCTTTAGCGAGTGTTAAATTTTTAGAAACCAAAAAACTATACCCCATTTTAAAATTAAGCTCTTTTGTATCTTCTTCAGAAAGTACATCTGCATTTACTTTCTGAAACCATTTTAGAGCATATGCCGCTTTTTTATTGGCAAAATAGTAATTACCCACATTAAAAAAGGCCTTGTTTTTTTTGTTACTAATCGGGTTGTTTTCTACAAAGCTTAAAACCTTTTTATCGGCATCTGTCTGATTTAATTTTACAGCACACATGGCATCGTAATAAGAGGCATCTGCTTTTAGAGTCGAGTTTTTTTGCGAATTTATTCGTACTTTTTCAAAAGTCTTTTGAGCCGCTGCATATGCTTTGTTATTGTATAATTCTATACCATTATTAAAGTCTGAAAGCACACTTGTATCCACGATAGATTCCTGCGAAAACATCGCAAAAGAAGAAACAAAAAGTGTGCATAACAAAAAGTGTTTTAAGTTAAAACGAAATTTCATACCATAGTTTTATATTATGTTTCAATTAACGAAGAATTTTTCAATTTGTTGGATAAAAAGAAGGGAATTTTTAAAAATAATTTGGATGAAAATTAAGAATTATTTAATTTTCATGCCATAGAATCATTAGAAACTAATAAGTTTGTAAAAACTAGTATTTTATGGAGAAACCAGTTTTGTATTTAGAAAATGCAGATATCTATCAAAGAGAAAATTTGGTGTTAACCAAGGTAAATTTAACAATCAATAAAGGTGACTTTTATTATTTAATTGGTAAAACAGGGAGCGGTAAAAGTAGTTTGATGAAAACACTTTACGGCGATTTACCATTGCAACGAGGTATCGGAAACATTGTAGATTTTGATTTGAAAAAATTGAAGGAAAAAGAAATTCCGTTTTTAAGAAGAAAAATTGGTATCGTTTTTCAAGATTTTAAATTATTAAATGATCGAACTGTGTTTGGTAATTTAGAATTTGTTTTAAAAGCTACAGGTTGGAAAAACAAGGAGGAAATAAAGCAAAAAATAAATGAAGTTTTAGAGAAAGTTGGTTTACAAGCACAACACTATAAAAAAACTTTTGAATTGTCTGGCGGTGAGCAACAAAGAATCGCCATAGCAAGAGCTTTGCTCAATGATCCGGAATTGATTTTAGCAGATGAGCCTACGGGGAATTTAGATCCAAAAACATCTTTAGAGGTAATGGAGCTTTTAAACGACATTCATAAAAGTGGTAAAACTATTTTAATGGCAACACACGATTATCAATTAATTGTAAAGTTTAAGCAAAAAACTTTAAAATGTGAAGGAGGCGAGCTGTTTGAAGTAGCGCAACAAACTACGGTTTAATGCTTTCTGTTTTAATACCAACATATCACTATAATGCGCTTTTATTGGTGCAAGAATTGCATAGGCAATTACTGTTAGAAAATTTTATTTTTGAAATTATTTGTTTTGATGATGGTTCTAAATCGACCTTAAACACTGAAAACGAAAAAATTAATTTGCTGCATTGTGCTCTTTTTAAAAGTTTACCCAAGAATATTGGAAGAAGTGCTATTAGAAATTTACTTGCTGAAAGCGCCCAATATCAATGGCTACTTTTTTTAGATGCAGATGTTGCGCCTGTGCATGCTAATTTCATTACAAAGTATAGCGCTTGTTTCTACCAAACGAAAACTGTTTTTTGTGGTGGCTTATTGTATCAAAATAAAAAAGAAAATTTAAAGCTGTTGCGCTATAAATATGGCAAAAAGCATGAAGAAATTCCCTTGGAAATCAGGAAGAAAAGTCCGAAAAAATACTTTTTTAGTTCTAATTTTTTAATTAAAAAGGAAATTTTTAAGACTGTTCGTTTTGAAGAAAAATTAAAAAAATATGGAAGAGAAGATTTTTTATTCTCTTTAGATGTGCATAAAGCAGGATATAAAATTGAGCATATTGCCAATGAAGTATATCATTTAGGTATCGAAGAAAATGCTGCTTTTGTGTCTAAAACAAAAAAAGCCATGGAAAATCTTATATTTTTATGCAATCAGAATTTGATTGATGAAAAAGGGATTACCTTATTAAATTTTACAAAAAAAATAGAAAAAATTAAAATGACTAAAATAGCGGCTAGTTTTTATCCTTTTTTAGAAAAATTAGTCATCAAAAAAGCCTCTGTTTTCTTTTTAAATGTTCTAAAAGTTTCCTATTTATGTCACTTAAAATTAAAAAATGAATAGCGTAGAAATCGCGAAATTTATCTGCCATCAATTAGAAAAAAATAAAGAAATTTTAAAAGATCAATTTTTAAAATCAAAAGAAAGTATTGGTTTTTTTTATTTGGATGATCTTTTACCAGAAGCGTTGGCGCTAGAAATTCATAGTAAATTTCCAGAGCTAGAGAAAACGGTTAAAAGAAAAAGCTTGAGGGAATATAAGTTTACAGCTTATCAAATGGATGCTTATGATGCCCTTTTAGAAGAAGTAATTTATGCCTTTCAAGATAAAAATGTAATTGAATTAGTTGCTGAAATTTGTGGTTTAAAGCAAGTTTTTGGTGATGAGTTTTTATATGCAGGTGGATTATCACTGATGAAAAAAGATAATTTTTTGAATCCGCATTTAGATAATTCTCACGATAAAGAAAGGAGCAGATGGCGAGTGCTAAATTTGTTGTATTATGTAACACCAAATTGGAGTTTAGAGCATGGTGGTAATTTAGAAATTTGGCCAAGGGGATTAAAACAACCGCAAACTATCATAGAAAGTAAATTTAATAGATTAGTGGTCATGACGACGCATCAGAAATCTTGGCACTCTGTTAGTAAAGTGCAAAAGGATGCGATTCGGTGCTGTGTGTCTAATTATTATTTTTCTGAGGAGCCTCTTTTAAAATCGGATGAATTTCATATTACTACTTTTAGAGGTCGATCTTCAGAAAAAGTAAAAGATGTTTTATTGCAGATTGATAATAGCTTACGCTCGGGTTTGCGAAAAATATTTAAAAAAGGAGTTCGAGAAAATCCTCATCAATATAAAAAATAGCTATTTGTAATCCTTAAAAATGGTTAATAATTGTGCTTCTTGATGTTCCCAAATTAATCGTTCTTTTGCATTTTTGAGTGCATCCGAAAAATCTTTTGCTAAAGCTAGCTTAATTTGATTTGCCAATTTTTTAGGTGCTCTATCCTCAACAATTTCTCCAACTTGATAGTCGATTACAATTTTTTTCATTTCAGGTAAGTTAGAAACCAGAATGGGTACTTCTGCTTGTATGTAATCGAAAATTTTATTGGGAAGTGCATATCTGTAATTTAAGCCTAAATCTTCTTCAATACTAATTCCTAAATCTGCTAACGGCGTTAATTGATGTAGTTCATTCGGACTAATTTTTCCTAAAAAATAAATTTTATGTGCTAGATTTTTTTGAGCAACTTCTTCTTTTAAAAAATCAAAAATATCACCATGACCAATAATAACAAAAATACAGTTTTCAAGAAATGGAAGCACGTTAAGCATCAATTCTAAACCCCTACCCATATTAACGGCTCCTTGATATAAAATTATTTTTTTATCAGTATGATTAAATGGAAATTTGCTAGTAATAAGTTGTTTTTTAGTAGGTAAATTAAGGATAGTCTTAAAATTTGTATGGTATTTTGAGTTATAAAAGTTTGCTATACTGCCACAAACTGTATAGGTGTTTTCTAAATTTGGGAGTATTGTTGACTCCATACGAGTCCAAAAATTTTTAGCAAAAGGACGGTTTACGAGTTCTGGAATTTCTGGAAATAATTCATGACTGTCATAAATTAGGTTCTTTTTTTGCAGTAAACTAACCATGTAATTTGGTAAAAGTGTATCTAAATCGTTGGCTAAAAGTAGATCCTTTTTCGTAAAAAGAATCAAAAGAAATAGTTTTAAATTGAATTCCGCATAAAACAAAAAACCTTTTTTAAAAAACACAGCAATTCTTTTTGTGCTATAAGTTCTTTGAATGGGTTTGCTGTTTGTCTCTTTTTTGCCAATTAAAAGAATTTCATAGCCAGCATTATATAAGGTATTACAAACTTTTTCTACTCTTTGGTCTGTAGATATATCATTCGTTACAGAAACTATTATTTTTTTCAAGTCGATTTCTTTATCGCAATATAAAAAATAAAAAACGACTCCTTCATGAGAAGTTAGAAATTGCTTTTAAAAAACTAGAAGTAGATACGCCGATACTATTTCTAAAGATTTGTTTAAATGGCTTTGGTTATAGTATTGAAAACAATTATTAATAGTTTACATCTATATTGCTTGATAATTCAGGAGTAACTCGTTTCCTTTTTACTTAGTTTTTCTGAAAACTAAGTACCACAATTAAGGCAATTCTAGTTATTTTGAATTGAGAAAAAATAATTCCATAGAGGTTAGTCGCTAGTTCCTTCGCATGAAATATATAAGTTTAACGAATGTCAAGTTGTGCACTATCGAAACCTATTAAAAGCATTCGTATAGTTCTCAACTACTCTGTAACTGACAAACAATATCTTACAAAACAACATGCTTTAAGGCATTTAAAGATTGTAATTTAAGTCCACTTAATAACTAACATGTTTAATTACAGGTATTTACACGGGGTTGTGGCTTTAAACTAGTTTCATTGGAATGCTATTTTTCGAACGAATATTCACTTACAAAATCTGTAAAATTTTAGATTTATTATTTTTTTATTAATTTAGGGGAATTCAATTTGACTTTTTGCCAGAAAGAAGTTCTAATTAAATACAACAAAATGAAAAACAAGAAAATAAATAGGCTATACACATTCATAATTTTAATCATTGCAACCCTTTTCTTGAACTTAGCTTCCTGTAAGCAGAAAAAAGAAGATACGCTTAGTCAGCAGGAAAAAATAATAAATCCTTTTGTTGCCAATTCTGTAGATAGAGATTTAGAAGATATTAAGAAAGATGGTGTTTTAAGAGCTTTGGTTGTGTACAGCAGTACGAGTTATTTTTTATACAGAGGTCAAGCTATGGGTTTTGAATATGAACTTTTAAAACAATTGGCAAAGCATCTTGATTTAAAATTAGAGATTGTAGTCTCTAAAGATCTCGATACACAATTTGAAGTATTAAATAGGGGAGATGTTGATTTAATAGCACACGGTATGACGATTACAAATCAACGAAAGTGGGAAGTTGATTTTACAGAACATTTATATTTAACAAGGCAAGTACTTGTGCAGAAGATGCCAGATAATTATTTAAATATGACCTGGAGCGCTACTCAGAAGGAGCTTATTCATGATCCTATTGAACTAATTGGTAAAACTGTGTCCATTAGAAAAAATTCAGCATACATAGAGCGTTTGTTAAGTTTATCAAATGAAATGGGAGGAAATATTGTTATTGATACCTTAGACAGTAAATTGTCTACAGATGAAATTATCGATATGGTCGCTTCTGGAGAAATAAAATACACTATAGCCGATGAAAACCTGGCGCAAATAAATGCTTCTTTCAATCCTAATCTTAAGATTGATATTCCTATTTCTTTTTCTCAAAAAATAGGTTGGGTAACCAGAAAAAAGTCATCAAAATTTAGAGCTGTTGTTGATGATTGGATTGTGTCTCAAAGACGGAAAATGAATTTTAATGTTATTTATAACAAATACTTTAAAAATAAACGCACTTTTAGACAACGAATAAGAAGTGATTATTACAGTTTAAAAAATAATCAAATTAGTAAATATGATGATTTGATAAAGCAACATGCCACTAAAATTGGTTGGGATTGGAGATTGCTAGCTTCACAAGTATATCAAGAATCTCGCTTTGATCCTGTTGCAAAATCGTGGGCAGGTGCAAGCGGTTTAATGCAAGTAATGCCAGCTACAGCGGTATCTTTAGGGATAAAAGATGTTTCTGATCCTCATGAAAGTATTCGAGGAGGAACCGATTATTTAGATAAACTATACAACCGATTTACAGATATTAATGACTCTATCAATAGAATTAAATTTTCTTTAGCATCTTACAATTGCGGGTATAGTCATGTTAGAGATGCACAACGATTGGCTAAAGAAAATAATTTAGATTCAACTGTTTGGTCGGATAATGTAGAAAAGATGATCTTAGCGTTAAGTTTGCCTAAAAATTACAATAAACCTTTTATAAAATATGGATATGTAAGAGGTGAAGAGCCCGCTAATTATATTGAGCAAATTTTTGAGCGCTATGACCATTACAGACAATTTATTCCTTTGGAATAATTTAATTTATAAAGACAATGTATCATGCATCAGGCTTTTGGTATATATTGTTTTATTTGTTAAGCTTTCATTTAACACCAACTTTTGGGTTAATTTTTACAGCCATGTAATATAAAGAAGCTGGCTTTGCAATTCTTAGATTATATATTAAATGCTTTTTCCATGAGTTGAATTTCTTTATTAGGAATACCGATTTTAGTTGCGATTTCTTTCCAGGAAGTAACCGCTGTAATCACCTCCTCTAAAATTGCATCCATTTGATTCTCACGAAGACGAAAATAGATGCCTACACTTTTTGCTAAATTGAAGTTTAATGCATTATCATCCATATCTATGTTTAACGCCAAACCATCCTTATCTATAGATGGATTGAGGTCGTAAGCAGGAGATAATATCCAACCTTCTTTTGTTAGTATAAACCCATGATTACGTAAATGGTCGTCGGTATTTGAAATGGCAATGTTAAAAACAATTCTTCTCCATAATTGTTCTAAATTCTCCTCTATGTTACAACCTTGATTTTGAATAAACTCTGCTAACTCCAAATAGCTAGATGTATTATCTCTGATGGTTTCTTCGTTATTACCTGTCATGGTCATCGCCGACACAAAATGAATTCTTTCTCCATTTTCTCTATCGAAACGTTTTGTAAAAAAGGTATTGTAGATCCCGTTAACCTTTTGGATTTTACATTCAGACATGGTTATGCCCGCTTTTAATGCTAATTGATAGGCAAGGTATTCACAAGCAGCTTTGTCTATAGTATCATTTTTTGCAGGGAATTTTGCGATCCATAAATTTTTATCATGATCAAGAATGTTGGCTTTGGGTCTGGCACCTCCAAGAGAGGAACCCGGTGCCATTAAAATGGCTAACCATTGTCTTGCTTCCTCATTATTGGTGTCATTTTCAAAGTTTTGAGCAGCATTTTGAAGTTCTCGTATTGAGGACCATGGTGGTGTTGGAGACAGATTGTTATTATCTAAAAACGGACCATTTGGATCTGTTTTAAATCTTAATGCTCCCATTCTGCTTTCGTCATAGACCCCTAACAAATAATCGATATCATATAGTGTTTTTGCTTTTTCTCCTGTTTTAGCCGCTTCATGTGAAGCTCTCCTTTTCATTAAAGTACGCCCCCAAGTATCTGGCATACTATCTAAAAAGACACCAAAGTTTTCTTTGTTATTTGGATATTGTGGGCCACCATAAAACTGAATATCTGGATCTAATATCATTTGGTTTTTAGATTTGATCCAGTTTTTATCATACTCAAAACTAAAGGCCTTTTTACCTTTCGCATACAATGCTGAAAGTATACCTATTAATTTAGGTGCTTCCATTGGTTTCCAATGTGCAAATACGTAAATGTCCCGTTTTTTAGTAGCCATATTATAATAAATCTAAGTCTTGTAATTTTCTTCCAAATTCATCGTCAGCTGCTAGTTTTAAGAAATCGTCTTGCAAGCCTAATACCCTTAATACATTGAAATAGGCTCCTATAGCAACGCTTGGGTTGCCTTTTTCTATTTGATATAAAGTCATTCTGACAATATTAGCTCTTTCAGAAACTTGAACTGCTGTTAATTTACGTCGCTTTCTTGCTAATTTGATGTTTTCACCTAACTGCTCTAGAATGACTAAGTGCTTTGGAAATAGTATTTGTTTTTTCTTTGCCATAATACCATAATGTATATATAATTATACAAATATATCTATTATGTATAAAATAATATACGTTTAATTATTTATTTTTAAATTTCCCCCTCATTTTTAAATTATCCTAAAGAAGATTTTTCGACAAGCTTAATCTATAAACTTTCTAAATCCGAAATTCACTTTTATTTTTCTTCTAATCTTTTTTGCATTGATTAAAACTACATCTGGATATGCACCAATACTACTTTTATTGCCAATAATTCAATTTAGATTTTCAAGTAAAGTTTCAATACAATCTAATCTTTGATTTATAATTTCGAAAGGGTTTGCCATTTTATAGACGTTTTGAAGTCTAAAATAGATGGTAAGCTACTATTTTTAACTGATATATTAAGATATAAAACCCTTTAAAACAATATTTTAAAGGGTTAAAAGTGTAAACGCAGTCTATTTGTTGGGTGCATTTAAAAAATTTAGACTCTCATAACATTTTAAGAGCTGTATAAATCTTCTTGGTAATTTGTAATAAGATAAGTTTTATACTGTTTCGTAGAACCTGCGTTTGGATAGCATATAAGGGTTAGGCGCCCAAAAGGTACTAAATAAGTATAACGAGTATGTGTTATAAAATTATTTTTTTACAAAACGATATAAAAAAGATAAAAATATATCTAACTGATAAAAGCCCAATTATTGGGCTTTTATTGTATTTAATTAATCTCATATATTATGTAGTAAATAATTTACAACAACATTGCAAAATTGCAACAAGTTTATATCCAGAAAATCAACAAAAATGAAACGCTAAATTAAAACTTTCAATATTTAGCGAAGAAATAATAAGTTAGTTTTCAATTAATATTCTATTTTTAAGGTTCAAAAAAATTGCAAGCTATTTATGTCATTATATCAAACCTCGGTATTAAAAAATTACATCAATTTACTAGATAGCGCTGTTATAGAAAAAGCATACAAAAAGTACGTAAAGTATTTTTTAAATCCCACCATTCAAGAAAACATTAGAAGTTCTAAAGAAGAAGAGTATCAGGGTATTTTTTTAACAGAATTGTTTGTCAATATTTTAGACTACACATTAAAACCTAATGTAGCTTTTAATTTAGTAGCAGAATATAAAAACCAAAAAAACGCACGTAAAGCAGATGGAGCAATTTTACATCAAGATATTGCAGTTGGTGTCATAGAATTAAAAGGCACAAATACTAAAGATTTAGAAAGTATCAGAAAACAAGCTTTTGATTACAAAGCCAACCAAAAAGGATGCGTATATGTAATAACCTCTAATTTCGAGAAGTTGCGTTTCTACATAAATGATGCTACAGAGTTTGAAGAATTTAATTTATTCGAACTCACAAAAGAACGTTTTCAACTCTTTTATTTATGTCTACAAAAAGACAATATTTTAAATAACACTCCTTTAAAAATTAAAGAAGCCTCTATTGTTGTAGAAGAAAAAATTACCAAAGAATTTTACAAAGATTATTCACTTTTTAAAAGAGAATTATATAGAGATTTAGTAAAACAGAATATGGCAAGGGAGCATGCTCCCTTGTTGGGAAATGAAAAAACAACAAAACTCGCTTTATTTAAAAAATCTCAAAAATTAATAGATCGTTTCTTATTTATATTTTTTGCAGAAGACCGCAGTTTATTGCCTGCCAACAGCACAGAACTCATTTTAAAAAAATGGAAAGCAGATAACGATTTTGGAGATGAAAGACCACTCTACAATCTCTTTAAACAATACTTTCATTTTTTAGACCAAGGAAGACAAGGTACAAAAAGTAGAGGCGAAATTTATGCGTATAATGGAGGGCTTTTTAAAGAAGATACTTTATTAGATGGTTTGTTAATAGACAATGATTTACTTTACAAACACACAAAAAAGTTAGCAGGCTACGATTTTGAAAGTCAGGTTGATGTTAATATTTTAGGGCACATTTTCGAAAACTCTTTAAATGAAATTGAAAGTGTAAATGCAGAAATAGAAGGGGCAGATTTTGATAAACAAACCAGCAAACGAAAAAAAGACGGAGTTTTTTACACTCCAAAATACATTACCAAGTACATTGTAGAAAATACAGTAGGCAAACTATGTACAGAAAAGAAGGCAGACTTAGGCATTAAAGAAGAAGAGTATTTTAAAGGACGTAAAAACCGAAATAAAACAACCATTACCAATTTAGTAGGTTTATTAGATACGTATAGAGATTGGTTGTTACAACTAACAATTTGCGACCCTGCTTGTGGTTCTGGCGCATTTTTAAACCAAGCCTTAAACTTTTTAATAGCAGAACACACCTATATTGATGAGCTAAAAACAAAAGTATTAGGTGGTGGTTTACAGTTTTCTGATATTGAAAATACCATTTTAGAAAACAATATTTTTGGGGTAGATTTAAACGAGGAATCTGTGGAAATTGCCAAACTTTCTTTGTGGTTGAGAACTGCACTACCAAGACGTAAATTAAACGATTTAAGCAGTAATATTAAATGTGGTAATTCTTTAATAGATAGCAAAGCAGTTGCTGGTGATAAAGCTTTTACTTGGGAAACACAGTTTCCTAAAGTTTTTGAAAAAGGTGGTTTTGATGTGATTATTGGAAATCCTCCTTACGTGTTCGCTAGAGATAATTTTTCAAAAGAAATTAAAGACTATTATTCTGACAAATATGTTTCTGCTGAATATCAAATAAATTTATACTTACTTTTTATAGAAAGAACCATAAACATTATTTGTGATAAAGCAAATTATGGCTTGATTATACCCAATGCTTGGCTAATGGTTGAGTCTGCAAAAGGTTTGAGGAATTATATTTTACAGAATTGTGAGGTTAATCAAATCATTAATTTAGCGGGTTATTCATTTGAAGGGGTTAATGTTGAAACTATTATAATCATAGCTACAAAATCAAAAGAAATTAAAATTGATAATAATGTTGATGTTTTATTAAGTTCTGGTAAAGAATTTAAGTTTGCTCATAAAAGAAAACAAATTGATTTTGCCAATAATGATGGATTTGAATTTAGGGTTTTTTCAAATGAAATTAGTGTTAACCTTATAAAAAAGTTAAAAAATGGCTCAAAAATTTTAAATGATTTAGTTTATATAAAATCTGGTTTAAAAGCATATCAAAAAGGTAAAGGAAAACCAAAGCAAACTGCACAAGATGTTAAAGATAGACCTTATGATTATAACTATAAATTTGATGTTGATACTTTTCCATATCTCGAAGGAAGAGATTTAGGTCGGAATTATATCAATTGGTCTGGCTCATACTTAAAATTTGGTTCTTTTTTAGCAGAGCCAAGACAGTTTTTAGGAAAAAAAATTATCGTAAGAGAAATTACTAGTCCTTATCCTAAAAGTATAAATGCCACTTTTACAGATGTTGATTATCTGTTTAATATGAGTAATATAGCGATTACCCCCAAAACAGAAAGTACATTATCCTTGAAGTATGTTTTGCCTATTTTGAACAGCAAATTAATAGCTTATTATTTTGTAAAAAATACTGCAAAGTCAGTTAGAAAGATGTTTCCTAAAATTATTTTAAATGATTTAAGAAAATTTCCAATCAAAGAAATAGCTGAAAAAGAACAAATACCATTTATAGAAAAAGCAGAAAGTATACTAAAATTTAATGATGATTTTATAAAACTTTCTAATAAATTCCAAAACTATCTTAAACAAAAATTCCAATTAGAAAAACTATCAAAAAAACTACAAAATTTGCACGATTTAGCATTTGGAGATTTTATAAAAGAACTAAATAAAGCTGTAAAAACAAATAATAAACTACTTGTAAAAGATGGTTTACAAGAATTACCAGCACTAACCAAAAAAGACGAGTTTGAGTGGTTAGACCTCTTTGAAGAAAACAAACAAAAAGCACAAACATTACAAACCCAAATAACCCAAACAGACAAAGAAATAGATGCTATGGTGTATGAGTTGTATGGTTTAACTGAGGATGAAATTAAGATTGTTGAGAATAGTTAAATATTGCCATCACACAGGTCATTGCAAAGCACGAAGCAATCTCTTAATTGAAAAAGAAAAGAATGAGTAAAAAAGAAAGAATTTATAATCGCCTAATATTAGTAGGTAATGGTTTTGATTTAGCTTTAGGTATGAAAACTTCTTATAATGACTTTTTGTTTTGGTATTTAAAAAATCTATTGATTACATCAGTTAAGAAAAACCAGCGTTTTGATGATAGAAATATGAGTACAAAATATTTCTATTACAAAGATGAACTAACAACTACTTATTGGAAATCTTTTAATCACCAAGATAAATTATTAGAATTTATAGATAGACATGACACTCTTGAAAAGCTTCAAAAGTTATTAAATGAAAATTCTCCTGTAAATATTGCGTGTAATTCTTTATTGTTTAAGTCGATATATGATTCATCTTTAAATTCTTGGGTAGATATTGAAAGAACATATTATGATATTTTAAAATCAAATCTTAAAGAAAAAAAGGAAGTCGAAAAATTAAATAATAATTTTAGTTTCTTAAAAAACCAATTAGAAATTTATTTAATTTCATTAGAGATACCAGCTTTTGCAGATAGTGGAAAAAGCACTTTATTTTCTGAACAATTTTTTGGTGGTGTAACTCACGAAGAAATGATTGATGCAAGTCCAGAAGATTCCATAGGCAGAAAAGATATACTTTTATTAAATTTTAATTATACAAATTCATTGTCTCAATTATTAAAGAATGTAGAAGATAAGTATCAGCCAAAAATAAATTATACAATCAATCATATTCACGGTAAATTAAATTCAACAGAAGAAAAAATGATTTTTGGTTATGGTGATGAAATGGATGATAAATACAAGGAAATACAAGATTTGAATGATAATTTATATTTGGAAAACATAAAGTCGTTTCAATATTTCAGAAGTCCAAATTACAGGAGTTTATTACGTTTTGTAAGCTCAAATGAATATCAGGTCTGTATTTATGGTCATAGTTGTGGCTTATCTGATAGAGTTATGCTTAATGAAATCTTTGAAAATGAAAATTGTAAATCGATTAAAATCTACTTCTATAAAGATGAAAATGATTTTAACAATAAGACAATGGAAATTTCAAGGCATTTTAAAGATAATAACTCAATGAGAAAAAAAATTGTAAACTTTAATCCTAAAGATATAATGCCGCAACTTACCAATTAAGAAATAAAGTTAAAAAGAATTAAAATGCAAAACAACCAACAGAACATCATTATTTATAACACTGCAGATGGCAAAGCATCTGTAAGTTTATATACCAAAGAAGGTACTATTTGGATGAACCAAAGTCAGCTAGCAGAACTTTTTGACACCTCTATACCAAACATCAGTATACATATATCTAATATACTGAAAGAAAAAGAGTTATCGTCAAATTCAGTTATTAAGGATTACTTAACAACTGCCCAAGATGGTAAAGAATACAACGTTACTTTTTATGCCTTAGATATGATTTTGGCAATCGGCTTTAGAGTGCGTAGCAAAAGAGGTACACAATTTAGAATTTGGGCAAACCAAAACCTAAAACAATACATGATTAAAGGGTTTGTTATGGATGATGAACGTCTGAAAAACCCAGATGGCAGACCAGATTATTTTGATGAATTACTCGCACGTATTAGAAACGTTAGAGCATCAGAAAAAAGATTCTATCAAAAAGTAAGAGACCTATTTGCATTATGCAGCGATTACGACCCAACAGACAAAGCCACACAAATGTTTTTTGCCGAAACACAAAACAAATTACTATTTGCAGTTACACATAAAACAGCTGCAGAATTAGTAGTAGCAAGAGCCAATGCATCAGACCCTACTATGGCACTAACAACATGGAAAGGCAATACAGTAAGAAAACAAGATATTTTTATTGCAAAAAACTATCTAAATGAAGATGAACTAGATTCCTTAAACAGATTAGTAGTCATCTTTTTAGAAACAGCAGAATTAAGAGTGAAAAATCGCATCGATATTACAATGAATTTCTGGAAAGAAAATGTAGACAGCGTTTTAGAGTTTAACGATCAAAAAGTTTTAAAAGGATTGGGGTCTATTTCTAACAAGCAAATGGAAGAAAAAGTAAGAGAAATATACGTAGAATACGACACCAATAGAAAAATTGAGGAAGCCAAAAGAGAAGATGCAATAGAGTTAGAAGAAATAGAAAAATTGCTTAAAAACAAAAAATAATGAAGAATGTAGCAAAAGTCTACAATAAACTAATCTTAATTGGTAATGGTTTTGATTTAGCTTTAGGTTTAAAAACGTCTTATAACGATTTTTTGTTTTGGTTACTAAAGTCAGAAGTATTAAAAAGGTTCGACTATCAATACTTTGGAGAAATAGAACAAATATTAAAACGTTACGTGAAATTTTATAACAATAGAAGGCTTCATGGCTTATTGGGACGCATAACACCAATGGAAAAATGGAATGCAGATAAACACCTAATTATGATGAAAAAATTAACCGCTTAATTAATAATCGAAATTTAAAAGATTACTCTTGTTTTATAGGGGTCAAAACACATGCTCTTAAGCTTTTGAAAAAAAGAATTAAAATCGAAAAACAAGATAAAATTGATTTTCCGTTCAAGAAAGTTGACAACTCAGAAATTGATACGGATTTAGTTACAGTAAAACAAACCATGGAAATTTTAAATATATCAAGAGGTTCTGTTAGAAACTGGACAGATAACGGAGATTTAATAAAGCATGCTATTGGTGGTAGGGTTTATTATAAACGGAGTGAATTGTCAACTGTTCCTAAAAAATTAAAGTAGTGTTTAAATCCAAAAGATGACTAAATGCTGACTAAAAATATAATAATAAAACCTCAACTAAATTAAAATCAATTAGTTGAGGTTTTAAGTTGTGGAGACGCCGAGAATCGAACTCGGGTCCAAACAAGCAGCCAAAATGCTTTCTACATATATAGTTCTTTCTTAATTTTCGATCAAAAGCTGATTAAGAACAATCCACTTTTAACTTAACTTCTTTAGTTTCAAAAACTCGTCAAAGTACCAAGTTTTCTATGTTTACTTTTACGATATCCAAAAGTGAAACGCCGTAAACCAAGGCTGTTCGTGGACATAAAGCTTGCACACCTTGTGTGCCTAGGCAAATCCTACTGTAATTCGGATTATGCAGCTAAAGCGTAGTTATCTTCGCCGTTTAAAAAGTTGAAATTAGGTTTTACGAGTGTTATTTCATAACTCGATATGCTTACAAATTCACTGTCCTTGCTGTCAAAACCAGTCGTCCCCTCAATGAAATAGCAAATTTTTAATTTGCGTAATTGAATTTATGCTACATATATATATCAGCATCTCAATCTTTCATTTAATTTTGTACAAGAAATATTTCTAAAAATAAAAATATGGATTGCAAAAGTATAAAAAATACAGTTGGTAATCTCTTTAAATTCTAATATCTTCGAGCAAATTTTATACCAATCTTTATAAAACTTTTAAAAACTGAATTTCTTTCAGTATTTCAGTGTCACTTAAAAACAAAAAAAATGAAATTCGGAATTATAAAAGAGCGCAAAAATCCACCAGACAGAAGAGTTGTTTTTTCACCAGAAAAGTTGCAAGAACTTCAAGAGAGGTTTCCAAAGGCATCCTTGTTGATTGAAAGTTCTGCTATTCGAGTTTTTTCAGATGAAGCCTATCGAAAAGCAGGATTCGAAGTTACCAATGATATGGCAAGTTGTGATGTTTTATTGGGGGTAAAAGAAGTGCCTATCGATGCTTTAATACCGAATAAGAAATATTTTTTCTTTAGTCATACCATCAAAAAGCAACCGTATAACAGAGCGTTACTAAAGGCTATTTTAGATAAGAATATAGAACTTTACGATCACGAAACGATTGTTAAAAAAAACGGAGCAAGACTCATTGGTTTTGGACGTTATGCAGGTATTGTGGGTGCTTATAATGGTTTTAGAGCTATCGGATTGACGAACGAATCTTTCAATTTACCAAAAGCAGAAACTTTAGACAGCCAAAAAGAACTAATTTCAGAATTGAAAAAAATTAAATTAGGGAATCTTAAAATACTCTTAACCGGAAACGGAAAAGTTGCTTATGGTGCTAAAGAAATGCTAGATGCCATGGAGATTCAGAAAGTTTCTGTTGATGATTATTTGACTAAAAATTATAAGGAACCTGTGTATTGCTTGGTAGATGTTTTAGATTACAACAAACGCAAAGACTCACAAATACTTAATAATATCGATTTTTACAACCATCCAGAAAAGTATGAGTCTGATTTTATGCGTTTTGCAATGGTTACAGATTTCTTTATCGCAGGGCATTTTTACGGAAATGGTGCTCCCTATTTATTTACTCGAGAAGATGCAAAATTAAAAGATTTTAAGATAAAATTTGTCGCAGATATTTCTTGTGATGTAGATGGTCCCGTTGCTTCTACGTTAAGAGCATCAACAATTGAAGATCCTATTTACGGTTATAACCCAGAAACTGAATCTGAAGTTGATTTTAAGGATGAAAAAGCAATCGTAGTGATGGCTGTTGATAATTTACCTTGCGAGTTGCCAAAGGATGCTAGCGAAGGTTTTGGAGAATTGTTTCTAAAACATGTAATTCCAGCTTTTTTTAATGATGATAAAGATGGGGTTCTTGAACGTGCCAAAATGACTGAAAACGGAAAACTGACAGAACGTTTTTCTTACTTGCAAGATTATGTCGATGGAAAATAATAATGTATTAAATCGACAATTTTTGATAGAAGTATCAAAAATGAAAATGCCTTTTGGTAAGTTTAAAGGTAGATTTTTAATTGATTTACCTGAACATTACATCGTTTGGTACCACAATAAAGGTTTCCCGAAAGGGAAGCTTGGGCAACAAATGAGTCTTGTTTATGAGTTGCAACTAAATGGTTTAGAGGATATTGTTAGAAAAATACAAAAAGAGTTTTCTTAAAAGCTGAAAAGCATAGGTTGATGAATTATATTCAATTCGTTTTTAAAAGTTGATCAATTTATAATTTGTAGCAAGTAATCAATATTTATTTTTGCGGTTGTCTTTACGTGCATACAACGCAAAAATGCAAAGTAATTTCAGTAAATACGCTAAAATATTTTGTAAAGTTTGGAGTTAAGCAATAGAATCAGTTTTTTTTACAATTCCAAATGTAATGTGCGTTAGACCAAGAATTATCAATGAAGAGTACCAATAAGAAGGGATTAGAAAGCAAAGCGTAGCAAGCAACAAACAAATACTAGAAATAATTAAGATACTTTTATTGTCTTTATTTCTTAGAACGAATACTAAAATGGCATAAAGGATTAAAAATACGGGCGCGATATAATCAATAAAACCTTGATTCATTAAAAATATTAAAATTAGGAATATCAGTAACGAACTCAATATATAAATCCAAAAAGTGGTTTTTGTTTTAGGGTTCCATAGGGTATCATTAAGTTTTTTGGAGCGCCTTCTACTTTTAAAGTAAATTGCCAAAGATGAAAACATAAAGGTTAAAACTGCGATAACAATTAGAAGTACTTCAATAATTTCTGCGGATAACATACCCATTGTATTGTCATCAATTAAAAAACCGTCTAAAATATTCTTAATTAAATATCCAGCAAGCATAAAATAAATGCCTATTTGAACGCTTGCAAATCCTTGCAATGAAAAATTTACTTTAAAATGATTCTGTGTATTCATAAAAATTTATAACTTTCGCTAATATACAAAAAAATGAAACCAGCAGAGGCGTATATTTTAAATCAACCAGAACCTTTGAAGTCTATGTTGATGCATTTACAAATTTTAATGGAAAATTCCCTTTTACTATTTAAAAGATAAACCTTTTTGTTATTTAAATGCGTCTAAAAAAAAAGCTATGTAGATGTTGCTTTTTGGCTTTCCGCACATTTAACAGCATATAATGAGCATTTAATTTCTGAAAACAGGAAAGTTATAAAGTCGCTTCGCTATTATAGTTTAGAAGATATTAACCAAGAAATTTTAATTTCTATTTTAAAGGAAGCTCATCAATTGAAAGAGAAAGGTTTTTACAAAAGGGAATAATTATCGCATCCTCACTTTAAAACATAAAGCATTTTCTTGATGGATACATAAAAATTAAGTTTTTGTAAATTTTTAGACCTTTCAGATTTTATAAACCTGAAAGGTCTGTGGTACTCATTTTCTTGCCTTATAATTTCTCAATAACCTTTTTAAACAAAGTAATCATTTTTGGCTCGGCTTCACCAGCAGTAGCTATAATTTCTGCAATGTTTACAGGTTGTAGGTTTTTAGGATCACATTCATCCGTGAGTACAGAAATAGCCGCACAAGGCAAGTTTAGTTGTTTGGCTACAATTACTTCTGGCACGGTACTCATACCTACAGCGTCTGCTTCTATAATTTGCAACATTCTGTATTCTGCTCTGGTTTCTAATTGCGGTCCTAAAACGCTAGCATAAACTCCGAGATGCAATTGTATGTTTTTGCTTTTCGCTATTTCTGTAATTTTAGTATTCATACTTTCAGAGTAAGGCGCTAGCATATCTGCAAAAATATTCCCAAAAGCATTGGCACCTTGAAACGCTAAAGGAGAGGTTCCTTGCAAATTTATGTGGTCTTCAATAAGCATTAAATCACCTTTTTTATAGGATAAATTGATCGCTCCGGCAGCATTCGAAATCAATAAGTTTTCAATTCCTAAACCGTGCATGGTTCTGATGCCATAGGTAACTTCCCAAGCGTTATATCCTTCATATAAATGAAAACGACCTGCCATTACCAGTACTTTTTTTCCTGATAAATCCCCGTAAATTAATTTACCAGAATGGAACTCTACGGTTGCTATTGGGAAATTAGGAATATCTGCATATGAAATCTCTTTTTCAATCGAAATTTCTTCGACTAATTTCCCTAAACCAGTTCCTAAAACAATACCAATACTGGGCTTGGTAATTCCTTTGGATTTTAAAAAATCAATGGTTTCTTGTAATTGTTGTTGTTTCATTTTAAAAATTTTTGAAATGCCGGATGCCCATGAATATCTTCAAAAACATCAACATCGTTTAATTCTTTGAGTAAAAATACTTTTTTATCTTTTAAATCTTTTAAGGTCTCTTTTTGAACGGTTTCTGTGCCCCATTCTTTTCCTTTAAATACTTTTTCTTGCAAAGCATTCATCCCTAATAGGTAGTAACCGCCATCTTTCGCCGGACCCAAAACTGCGTCATTTTTATCTAAGGCAACAAATGCGTTTTCAATAATCTCTGCTGATAAATCATATAAATCGCTACCAATAATCATTACTTTTTCATAACCAGCATCAAACCCATGTTTAAAAGCATTGAGCATTCTGACTCCTAAATCTTCACCAATTTGTTGATGTTTTTGATATATATTTTCATCCCAAATATCATTTTTTCTAATTTTAACAGAGTAATAAACAGCTTTGTCAGCACTCACTTTAGAGGAAACATCACGAGTTCTTTCTAATAAGAATTTATAAATTTCTAAAGCAATTTCATCGCCCACCGTTTTTGCCAAACGTGTTTTTGTCTTACCCAATTCAGGGTTTCTGGTAAAAATTAACAATACGTTTTTACTCATAAAAATTACTAAATTTTAAATTGAATACAGAGTTGTTTTTATTTTTTCCACAACCCACAACCCATTAAACACTAATAAACTTTCTCTCCTTTTTTTAGCCATTTACTCCAATTTTTATTAAAGGTATGTACTTTTTCTGTGGTATTTCCCAAGGTATCTTTTACTTGAAAATTAGCGTTTTTCCATTCAAAAATACCACCATATAAATTATAAACGTTGGTATATCCTTTTTGAATTAATTTATACGCTACCGTTTCTGAGCGAATCCCCAAAGAACAATACACTACAATTTTAGTATCCTTGTTTTTTGGTAATTTTTTTAAAGTTTCTTTAATTTTAAAATCATCATAACCCACACGAATGGCGTTTTGCAAATGACTCACATTATACTCTTTTTCTTGTCTTGCATCCAGTAAAATTGCTTTTGTTTTGGGTAATGCTAAGGTTTCTACAGACATATAAGGTACGTTTCTTGTGTTCCATTTATCAAGCAATTTGTCTAATGTTTTTTGTGCAGCAACTGTGGATGAGATCAGTAAAAAAAGTAGTAAAATTTTCTTCATTTAAATTGATTTTATAGTTGAATTTCAAATCCTTGCAAACTACTTTCTAAAGGGGGTAAAATTTCTGTGTTATCCCAAATTCCGGTTACAATCGTTCTAGAATATTCTTCAGGAAGTAATCCGTTTTGCATTAATTTACTCGTTAATTTATAATTGTATCGTAAGGTTTTGTGAGTAAAGTTAAAATTATTATCTGAATCTTCTAGTACAGCATACCAAACATCCGGATTTCCATCGTTTGCAGGCATTCCAATCACACCGGGATTAAGCCATAGTTTATCTTCTTTTTGATGAAAAAAAGGCAAACCACAATGGCCTGCAATAATTACATCACTTTTTGTAGCTTCAAAGTTAGGTTGTTTTTTAGACCAGTTTGTAGATTTAAAAATAAATTCTGAGATATGAAAATAGGACCCATGTACAAAAGTTACTTTTTTATCGGTGTATGTAAAAGTGATTTGATTTGGCAATTTTTTTAAGAAATTTAATGAATTTTCTGACAATTTACTTTGCGCATACGGATACCAAATTTGAGAGAAATTATCGCAGCGAGAGCCTTCTTTAAAATCGCAACCGCAATCATTTGCATGTTCTCGTAACTGAATTTCTACATTGCCAACAATACTTTTTGCTCCCCACAATTTAAATAATTGCACCGTTTCTTCGGGTTGTGCGCAATACCCAACGATATCTCCTGTGCAAATACAATTTTCGGGCGCAATATTTTCTTTTTCAGCAATTTTTTTCAAAGCTTCTAAAGCTTGTAAATTGCTGTAAACTCCGCCAAAAAGCAGTATTTTTCCTGTTACTTTTCCTAAATCTGTTACTTTTCCTAAATCTGTTATTTTCTGATCCATTTCGGAATAAAATATAAAATGATACAACTTAATAATCCCCATATATTGACCCATAATAAAGAGGCATACTTTCCTTTGGTAAAAATGAATATCTCTGGAACTACATCTAAAACTAGTAAAAATCCAAAGAACAATCCGCAAATGACACTTAGGTAAAAGCTAATTTTTGGTACTGAAATCTTCCAAAAAATAAAGACTGGTGTTAAACCAATCACCATCGTGCCAGAAATAGTAGTGGCGGATAAAATTTCTGCTCCAAAAAACACGGGTAAAGTACCTAAAACAGCAATTAAAACCATAACAATTCTTCCAAAGGAAACTGATTTTCCTAAATTTAAATCTACGGCTAGTAGTTTTGAAAAAGATGAAAAAGTGGAATCTAAGGTAGAGGCTGCGGAAGTAATCATAATAAAATTGATAATCAATAATAGAACAACGCCGAAAGCTTTACCCACTTCAACCGCCGCTTGCCCTTGCATGCCTTTTGTTTGGGCATAGACTCCAATTAAACTAAATAAAACAATACAAATGGCTCCCAAAACACTTGCCCATAAAAAACTTTTTCGTGTTACTTTGGGTGATGAAATAAAACCTCTATCGGTTAAAACAGGATCGTGAAAAGGATAACTAAAAGATTGCAGAATTGCGGCGAAAAATAAATTTAAACCAAGCTCAAAACTCCAAGTTCCAGACGAAATTATTTGCTGTGTAGAAAAATCATCCGTCGAAAAAATAGTTCCTAAAATGATGCTCAATAATACAGAAAATAAAACCATTTGAATGATATCTGTAAAAATAGAACTACTCAAACCACCTTTAATGGCATAAGCTAAAGTCAATAGGGTAAACACAATAATAGCCCAATAATAAGAGTTGCTTCCTTGTGCGCCAAAATAACTACCAATTACCATGGTATTGCTCCAAACTTCATTAAATAATCGAAAAGCAATCAGAATCGAGAAGATTGCCATTGCATTTTTTCCGAATTTTGAAATTAAAAACTCATGGATGCTTTTATAATTTCCTTGGGTTCTTAACTGGTAAATAATGATTCCGGCAACGGCAAAAGACACATAATAACCCGCGTAAGCAACGCCACCGACTAAACCAAAATCCAGTCCTAAATTGGCGGCATTGGTAATACTTTTGGCAAAAATCCAAGAAATGATTAAGCTTCCTGTTAAGACCAAAGTATTTGGTGCTTTTTTCTTATTCACAGCTTTAAAAAACTGATCTGTAGTTTTTGCTAAAGGAGACAAGAAAAATAATATCAAACTTGACACTAAAATTAATCCCCATTGATAATTTATTACTTCCATAAATTTATATAGAAGACCTCACAGGTTTTAAAAACCTGTGAGGTCTAATTTTACTCATTCCACCAAACTTTTACGTCTAAACTATTTCCATTGGTTGCAGCTTCTGCAATTTTATAGTTGTCTTGATTTAAAGAAGCAGCTTCCGCAGGATATGGCATTCTAACAGGAATTAATTCGTTATTTAAACTTGCTGAAACATTCTTCAAAGCAGGAAAACCGGTTCTTCTAAACTCAACCCAACCTTCATATCCATTGATAATGGAAGCAATCCATTTTTGTGTAATAATTTGTTCTAAAGGAGTTTTTCCAACAGCGTTAAAATTAGCATTTCCAGTTAAATAGGTTGCTGGTAAATTAGTGTTCCAATATGCAAAAGCTTGTGTAACTCCAGTTGTGTATAAGGTTTCAGAATTTGTGTTGATAAACCCCTTTTCGGCGGCTTCTGCCAATAAAAAACTTGTTTCCCAAGCCGTCATAAAATTGGCGTCTAGGGTTGAGGTGTCTTCTCTAAAAGCGGTTCCTGCCAAAGAATAATCGGATATGGCAATGGAGGTTGTAGAAGAATTAATTCCGTTGATTAAACCTTTAAATTCGTTGGAATTAGAATTGGCAAAAGGTCTAAATAATTTATAAATTCTAGTGTCGTTTAAATCAATTAAAATTTCTTCCATAGTTTCTGATAGCACAAAATTATTGAAATCTCCGACTCTTAATTGTGCCAATCTAAAACTATTTGGTTCTGAATTTGTGAAATCAAAAACAGCGTTTTCAGCATTATTTTGGATGTAGTTTCCTTCATTAAATAAAGTTTGTAGTGCATTAGCAACATCAACTTTAGCAGAAATTCTAATGAGGTATTTTATTTTTAAAGAGTTGGCAAATTTTACCCAAGCCTCTAAATTTCCGTTGTATAAAATATCACCATCTAAAGGAATAGAACCTGTATACTTCTGAATAGCAGCAATGCCTTTGTCTAAATTATCTAAAATTCCGTTTTCATTTTGGTAAATATCTTCTTGTAGATTGTATTTGGGCGTTACCGTTCCATCGACACCATTAAAGGCATCAAAATACGGTACATCACCAAATAAATCTGTTAAACCAGCGGCCATATAGGCTTTTAAAATTAAGGCAGGTCCTTCATACACTGCAAATGCAGTTGTTGTTCTACTTTGTTTTAAAAGGATTTCATTATCCCGTAAATTGGTGTAAAATATAGGCCAAGGATTGCCACCTAACTGCGGACTTTTTAAATCGTGCCGATCAAATAAATTAAAATCTAAGGCTGTTCTGTGTTGTGCTAATAAATCTCCAGCAACAAAACCTTCGTAGCTCATTTGCTCGCCAAAATCATACATAACTTGGCGCAGTAACAAGCTAGGTTGCACAGAAACAGGTGCATTCGGATTGGTATTGATGTCCTCAAAGTCTTTGGTACAACTGGTCATTATTATTGTAGAAATTACGATGATATATATAAATTTTTTCATTTTTATTATTTTTTGCAGGGTTTCAAAAACCTTGTGGATATTTAATTTTATTATAATCGGTTCATGCTATCTAAATCTATAAGGAATCCTTGTTCCTCGGATTTATTTTGCAGGTTAAAAATTAAACCCCACTTTAAAACCTAAACTTCTGCTCGTTGCATAACTCATATCTTCAACGCCACTTACAAATCCGTTTCCTTGCACGGCTAATTGTTCTGGATCGAAATGCGGATTTTCAGTAAGCACAAACAAGTTATTGCCAACAAACGAAAAGTTGATGTTCGCATCATCTTTCAATCCTAAAAAACCCTCGGTTAAAAGCAAAGTATAACCGATTGAAAACTGACGTAATTTTAAAAAGGAGGCATCATAAACATTGTTTTCTTCGTGATTTCTGTCGTAAAATTGGCGGTAATAACTTTCCGATGAAACGGCAACCGTATTGGGTTGACCCGTATTTACGTTAAGACCTTGCGCTATAATTCCTGCATCCGGTCTATAAGCTGTTTCTGCCAATTGGCCACCAACATTTCCCAAAGCTCGGGTTCTAGAAACAATTTCGCCGCCTTGCCGCCAATCGAATAAAAAGCTAGCATTCCAGTTTTTATATTGGAAAGTGTTGTTCCATCCCAAGGTGAAATCAGGATTGTAATTCCCGATTTTAATCAAATTATTATCAGCAATATAACGCCCGTTATCATCCAATAGAAATTGGCCTTCTGCGTTTTTTTGATATCCTGTTCCATACATGTCACCAACTTGCCCGCCTTCTTCCACTTGAAACCAAACCGTTTGGTTTGCGCTATCATAAATTCTGCTATACGCTAAAGTTAATCTTCCATTTTCTTGCGGTAAATTTTTAATGATGGATTTATTGGTAGCAAAGTTAAAAGTGGTATTCCAGGTAAAATTGTTATTTTTGATTGGAGTACCACCTAAAATAATTTCTACCCCCGAAGTATTTACTGCCCCACCATTGACAACTTGCTGATTATAGCCCGATGAAATAGCAATGGGTAACGAAATAATTTGATCTTTGGTTGTGGCATTGTAGTACGTGAAATCAATGCTCAATCGGTCTTTAAAAAATCGGACATCTGCACCCAACTCATAAGAAGTAGTAACTTCTGGTTTTAAATTTGCATTCGGAATAAAATCTTGATTGCTAAAGGTAGGTTGCCCGTTAAAGTTCGTTTGTGCCACAAAGGCGCCTGACGTTTGATATGGATTTGTGTCGTTCCCAACTTGTGCCACACTGGCTCTTAACTGAGCAAATGAAATATTTTCGGGTAATTCTGTATAATTGGAAAGTAGAAAACTAGTGGAAATAGAAGGATAAAAGAAGGAGGTTCCTTCTACGGAAAACGGCGTTGCCAAGGCGCTAGACCAATCATTTCTTCCTGTAATATCAACATATAAAAAGTCCTGATAGCCAAATTTTACAATTCCGTATAAAGAGTTAATTCGTTTTTCAGTATCGAATTGAAAAACTTCTATGGGTGATGCTGCATTATTTAAACTGAAAATTCTAGGTTGTGCTAAATTGGTGGTTTGAGATTGTTTTGTAGACGCTGTTTGATCCAAACGATTTCCGCCAAAAGAAGCATCCAAAGAAAAATTACCAAAAGTATCTTTGTAATTGAGTAAAAAATCAGTGTTCACTTCTCTGTAAAAAACATCATGTTCTGCATAGGCTCCGTTTTGAAAACGATTGCTACTATAATTTCGTTTAAACCTCCTTTTTTCTGAAGAATAATCCATTCCTGAGCGCAAAGAAAGGCTTAATTTTTCTGTAAATTGATGGTTGAATGTGATGTTACCAAAAAGACGATCTCTGTTAAAAGAGTTGGTGTTTTCATGCAAAATGAAAAAAGGATTATCGAAATAGGTATAGTTAAAAGAATATTGTTGCACACCTTCTAAACCCGGTTGCCAGTAATCTCGCAAACTATCGATGTTTAAAGATCTTGGCCCCCAGGCTACTAAAGAATAATTTACGTTTTCGCTTCCATATCCATTCGATGGTCGGTTATCGCTACTAGAATTTATATAATTGATATTAGAGATGATTTTTGTTTTTTCTGTGGGGTTAAAATTCAATTTTAAAGCAACTGTTTTTCGCTCTAAATTTACTCCTGGAATGATAGATTCGCTATCTAAATTCGTAAAAGACAATCGGTAAGAACCGCGTTCAAAAGCATCATTGATCGCAATATTATTGATGGTTGTAATTCCTGTTTGATAAAAATCTTTTAAATTATCTGGATTCGATTTGAATAAAGTTGGGGTAATGGGAAAACCAGAATACAAAGAAGTGTCTCCACCACGAAAGACTGTGCCGTTGGGTAAGGTAACAGGAGAATCAAATTGCGGAATGAAATTTCCAGCATCTAATCTGGGTCCCCAAGAATAGGTAATCACATCATTTACACCAGCACCTAAGCCATCAACATATTCAAAATCCCCTGAATTTCCTTGTCCGAATTCATTTTGAAAATCAGGCAAACGAAAAGCGCTATCAAACGTTATGGATGAATTTATACTAATTCCTAATCCTTTTTTCTTAGAACCGTCTTTGGTTTTAATCACAATAACTCCGTTAGAAGCGCGAGTTCCGTATAATGCCGCCGCACTAGGACCTTTTAAAACAGTAATAGATTGTATATCATCTGGATTTACTTCCATTGCGCCGTTTCCAAAATCTATTTCTTGAAAACCAGCGGCTGCTTCATTGGTGAAATTAAAAATTGTGTTGTTGCTAATTGGAGTTCCATCGACCACAAAAAGCGGATTGTTATTCGAAAAAGAAGCTTCTCCACGAATGGTTATTTTTGAAGAAGAACCCACGCCTGTGGCTCCTTGAGAAATGGTAACACCCGCTAATTTACCAGAGAGATTATCTAAAAAATTGACAGTTTTTACTTCCGTAACATCTTTTGCTTTGAGTTCTTGAACCACATACCCTAATTCTTTTGTTTTTCTATTGAGTCCTAAAGCAGTGACGACAATTTCATCTAAATTCGTTTCAATTTCTTCTAATTGAATGTTGATGGAAGTTTGATTTCCTACTTTTATTTTTTGAGTTTTATACCCCAAATAGGAGAAGGTTAAAATTTGATTTTGGTCTAAAACTTCAATGGAATAATTGCCATCCATATTAGAAGTAGTTCCATTTTCTGTGGATGATGAAATGGAGACAGCAGGAATTCCTATGCCTGTGTTCTTATCGGAAATTGTTCCCGAAATTTTAATTTGTGAAAAACTGATGCTCGTTACCAACAGTAAAAGCCACATTGAAATGTGTTTCATTAAAAAATGATTTTTGTGTAAAATGAATTGATTTTCTATAACTCGAAGCTGTTCGAGCGCAGTCGAGAACTATGTTTTATAACATTAAAACCTTTTTACTGCGTCAGGAGATATTTGTTATTTTAAACTTAGTTTTCGAAAATTAATTACGCAAAAATTAATGGAGAACCTTTGTTGAAGTATTGAGAAAATGGTGCCGAGTAAAATCCTATTTTTTGATTGATAAAACCTTTTTTATCAATTATATAAAACGCAACAAGTAGTTTTAAAATTGATTTTGAAATCGCTTTAAAACTATGCACAATATGTTGAATATCTTCTTTAGAATCCAAATCACTTAAAGGCTCTAAAAAAGAAATTTGTAACTTTTTGGTAGATGAAATTGAAATAATACATTTTTGTAAATGATGGGTTTGCCAAGGTAATTTTAAAAAAGTTTCTTTGTTAAAATGCGCTTTTTTAATCCCCATTAAATAAAAACCACCATCTTTTGAAGGTCCTAAAACCAAATCATTTTTTTTGAGTTGCTGTAACGTATCTAGTAAATGATGTGTTTTTAAATGTGGAGTATCATTACCAATAGTAATAACGTTTTCAAAACCCTTGTTAAAAATAGCTTCAATAGCATTCGAAAAACGTTCACCAAACGAACTACCAATTTGATTTTTCTCAGAGAAATGAAAATATTCAGTTCCTGATCTTTCCACCGTTTTTAAAGTTTGGGAATTCAATACCGAAAAAATATCCGAAGAAAGAAACGGTTTTCTTTCAGCATCTTTTTCAGCAGAATTCGCAAAAATTAATATGGCAGTATTTTTTTTCATTTTTTTTTGCAAAGGGTTTAAACCCCTTGTAATTCTAATTTTATTAATTTTTTTGTCAAACAAGCTCAATTTTCCCCTTTGGGGAAATGTCCAAAGGACAATGGGGCCTATGCAACTACTCCTTGACAACTGCTTCCTGCACCTGCAGTGCAACCATAGCAGTGTTGATTGATAATGATATTTCGATCTTGTAAAAGTTCCTCATTATAATCTGAAACGTGTTTTACTTTGCTGGCAACTTTTAAATTTAACATCTGGTTAAAATCGCAATCATACAACCAACCATCCCAACTGATAGAAAGTGTATTGGTGCACATTACATTCGCAACTGCAGATGGATTGTAGGCGTCTAGCAAAGAATACATATAGTCTTCATAATTATCGGACGCAATTAAATAATCTAAAAATCGACTAATGGGTAAATTAGTAATGGCAAAAAGGCTATGAAAATCAATGTCGAAATCATTTTTTAAGGCTTTTTTAAAATCGTTTTCTAAAGCTTTTTGATCGCCAGGTAAAAATGCTCCCGAAGGATTGTACACTAAATCTAATTTTAAATCAGAACCTTCTTTACCATAACCAATGGCATTTAATTCTTGCAAGGCTTTGATAGATTTATCAAAAACACCATCACCACGTTGCTTATCTGTTTTTCCACGCGTCCAATGCGGCATCGAAGAAACTACATGAACCCCATGTTTTTTAAAAAAGTCTGGTAAATGATAGTATTTTTTATTGGCTCTAATGATGGTTAGATTAGACCGAACGATAAAATCTTGAATTCCGGCTTTGGATGCTTCTTCTACAAACCACCTAAAATTAGGGTTCATCTCTGGTGCACCTCCTGTTAAATCTAAGGTATGCGCTTCCGTTTTTTTAATGACCTCTAAACATTGTTTCATCGTTTCTATGGTCATGATTTCTTTTCTGTCTGGACCAGCATCTACATGACAATGCTCACAAACTTGGTTGCACATGTATCCTAAATTAATCTGTAGAATCTCTAATTTTTTAGGTCTTAAAGGAAACTGATTGGTTTCTTTAATTTTTTCAGCAAAGGTTGGTAATTCTCCATTTGCGAAAATCCCGTTTGAGAGAATTTCCATTTGCCGAGATGTATTTGCAATGTCGTTATTTCTTGCTTTTAGTGATTTTGTAGCCATATATTCTGCTGAATTTTTCAGTATCTATTTTGGTTTTTTACTTTATATACATAAATTTTCTAGATTGGGTTTTTACTTTTGATTAAAAAGCCAATAAAAACTCAAAGGAATTTACCCTATTTTCTTGAAATTCTTGGTTCCTCAGGATAAGCGCTTCACACAATTTTGATTCAAAAGATCCTTCGTAAAAACTCAGGATAAGCGATTCACACAATTTTGATTCAAAAGATTCTTCGCAAAAACTCAGGATAAGCGATTCACACAATTTTGTTTTATGAGATCCTTCGCAAAAACTCAGGATAAGCGATTCACACAATTTTGATTCAAAAGATCCTTCGTAAAAACTCAGGATAAGCGATTCACACAATTTTGTAAAAACAAAATTGGTTCTCTGCTTACATTTCTAATTTATTAACCTTGTTCATCATTTGAACTCCATGTACCAAAGTTGCTCCACTTTTAATGGCTGCACCCACATGAATTGCTTCCATCATTTCTGGTTTGGTAATCCCTCGTTGCAATCCGTCTTTTGTATACGCATCAATACAATATGGACATTGCTCGGTGTGAGCAACTGCCAATGCAATCAAGCTTTTTTCGCGCGCTGTTAAAGCACCTTCTTCGAATACTTTACCGTAATAATCAAAAAACTTGTTGCCAAGTTCTTCACTCCATTCTGTTATTTTTCCGAATTTTCTTAAATCGGAAGCATCATAATATGTTTTAGACATGTGTTTTTTTATTTTAAAAGCGAAAGGTAATAATTTATTTACTGTTCAAACTCCAATCGTATTTCAAAAAAGAGATTTTAGCATTTGCGTTTATTTTAGTTTCGGAATACGTGTTTACATACTCAATTAAAGAACCATTTTTTGTGAAATCTTCTTGAAACCAATCGAAAATAGAAGAAATTTGAATCTCATTTTCTAAGAATTTATTTCTGGAAGAATCGTTTACAAATTCTCTCATTAATTTTTCTAAGTTTCTTTCTATATTTTCTTCGGTAAAAGCCTTGTTTCCTAATTTAGGACAAGAACTAGAGGCACAATTTACACCCACATGAATTCTTGGGTCAAATAAAGTTTTTCGTAAAATTTGATGTTCTATATGGTCTAATGTGTAAAGTTTACCACCCACTTTTACAAAAGGAATTTTCCAAGCACTTTTGCCGTTTTCTTGAATGTCTAGAATACTTTTAAGAGGATAATTTTTTAAAATTATTTTGATGGTATACGCATTGTATACATTAATCCAAAAAGCTTTTTGCTTGTTTTTTGACCAAGATTTTTCAGGAGCTATTTTTTCTAAATAAGAAATATAAGAATCTAATTTACGTTCGTCAGTTTTCAATGATGCGTAATCTACAATTCCGTTTTTAGTAACATGTTTTTGTAATAAATCATTAAAAATAGAAGTTTGAGCATTTGTTTGATAAAAAACTAAAAAAATAAGGAGAAGACAGCTTTTGTTTTTCATGAATGAATCAATTATTTTTTCTTTAGACGATAATTTTTCTTTTAAATTACAGAGACCAAAATTTTTTTTATAATTTTATATGAGCAACATCATCTTTTGTGTTTAGTAATATATCGTCTGTAATTTCATCTTGCACTTTTAAGCGGAATCGTTTTCTAAAAGCATAGACAACGATATATAAAAAAGGAGTATCTATAAGCGCAATTAATATTTTAAAAATGACGCCACTAAGTAATAATCCCCAAAATTTATCCCAATTGATAATTTCAAAAGAACAAAGCAAAATCAAAACTGTTAACGTGTCAATAAATTGAGAAGAAAATGTAGAGAAGTTGTTCCGCAACCATAAATGTTTTCCTTTGGTGAGTTTTTTCCAAAAATGATAGACTCTAATGTCTATAAATTGTGCAAATAAATAGGCTGCCATAGAGGCAAATACAGCTAAAGGAGCTGCGCCAAAAACGTTTAAAAAAGTATCATCTTGTACCTGAGACCAAGAAGTAGCAGGAACAACTTTGGAGATGTAAATTATTAATAGTGAGAAAAATGAGGCAAAAATTCCTGCAATCACAACTTCGTTCGCTTTTCTTTTTCCGTAAATTTCGGATAAAATATCTGTGATTAAAAAGGTTAATGGATAAGGTAACAATCCTACCGAAACTTCAAAAAGTTTTACCTCAAAAATTTCAATTTCAAAAGGATACCAATAAAAGAATTTTTGAAAAATTAAGTTGGAGGTAACCAACGAAGCGATAAAAAGGGCTGCCAGAATAAGATAAATTCTATTGGCAACAAGTTTGTCTTTTTGATTCATGGTACGAAGTTAATAAATATTATTTTTGTTTCACAAATGATCTGAGTTATTAAACAATTTTAGCCCTGATTGAAACGGCATCCTTTTTGTTTTTTCACAAAAAGATATAGTGGAAAGCAGGAAATAGCTTCAAATAAAAAATGATTATTTTTGCTTACAATTTTATAGAATTAAACAAATTAATATTTAAATACTAGACAATGAAGGCATATATTTTTCCAGGACAAGGAGCGCAATTTCCAGGAATGGGATTGGATTTATACGAAAAGTATCCGTTAGCTCAAGAATATTTTGAAAAAGCAAATACTATTTTAGGGTTTCATATTACAGATATTATGTTTGAAGGAACCGCAGAGCAATTAAAAGAAACGAAAGTTACCCAGCCTGCAATTTTCTTACATTCGGTAATTTTAGCCAAAGTTTTAGGGGATTCTTTTCAACCAGAAATGGTGGCAGGACATTCTCTAGGAGAGCTTTCGGCTTTGGTTGCCAATGGAGTTTTATCTTTTCAAGATGGATTAAAATTAGTTTCTAAACGTGCTTTAGCCATGCAAAAAGCATGTGAAATTGCACCTTCTACCATGGCAGCAATTATTGGTTTAGAAGATGCAGTTGTAGAAGATGTTTGTGCTGAGATTGATGGAATTGTTGTTGCTGCAAATTATAACTGTCCAGGACAATTGGTAATTTCTGGAGAGATTGAAGCGGTCGAAAAAGCTTGTGAAATTTTAAAAGAAAAAGGTGCTAAAATGGCGGTAATATTGCCTGTTGGTGGAGCATTTCATTCCCCGATGATGGAGCCCGCAAGAGAAGAATTAGCAGCTGCAATTGCGGCAACTGAATTTAAAGCGCCTAGTTGCCCAGTATATCAAAACGTAACGGCAAGTGCTGTTATAGATCCTGCTGAAATTAAGAAAAACTTAATGAGTCAATTAACCGCGCCTGTAAAATGGACGCAATCTATACAACAAATGATTGCGGATGGTGGAACAGAATTTATTGAAGTTGGTCCAGGAAAAGTTTTACGTGGCTTAATGCGTAAAATTGATAGAGGTGTTACCGCTAGTGGAGCAACAGTGTAATATTAAAGAATCTTTTAAAGGTTTTTTTCCTTTTTAAGGGTGAATTTTCTTGTTCAATAAGGTTTTGTAGTCAAAAAAAGTTGAATAGTAGTTTATTTAAGGAATCTAAAATATAAACGAAAAAATTATTTATTATGAAAACTAATTCTAAAAAGGTAACATTTTTTATCACTTTAATCATTGCAATCGGATTTATAAGTTGTGAAGACTCAAATGAAGAATTTACAGGAGAACTAACCATTCATGATAAGGTATCACTATTAGAAAATGGGGAATGGCTTTTAAAAGGTTTTGAAAATCGGGTAATGTATACTTTTAAAAACGGACAACGTTTTACATTTTACGGTGCCGATAGTGTTTTTGCAGATAAAGCGATTCCAGGAACAGAAGATTACAGTATTTCAGGAGATTTTTTAATTTTGGATCTGAATTTTGGTAATATTAAAACCTATGAATTACAATTTTCTTGTGATCACAACATTGCAGAATTTTATGAAGATGGCGCATTACATACTACGATGTATAAAAAAGACTCTAATTATGAGCAATGTTTATAGGAGTTTTATGCTATTTATCAATTGAAATTATCGTAATAAATGCGCCTTTTATCCTTATGTTTCAACTAGATGAGAAATCGTAGCGTATGTTATGCTTTATTTTTTGGTCCAGTAATTTCAAATCATAATTGGTATTGAAGCTTCATAAAAATAAAAAACCGGCTTCCAAATTATTTTGGAAGCCGATTTTTTATAGCAAAGGATCTTTTAAAAAATATCCTTTTTTAATTTTTAATTTGTTTTTGTCTTTTGTTTAATAATATTGGTTCTCCATATCCCAATTCTTTCATTCTTTCTAATTGTGTTTCGGCATCACCCACAACCAACCAAATCATTTTATTAGGGTTTATATATTGATTGGCTAGTTCAGCAATACGCTCTTTAGTCATAGTATTTACTATATTTTCTCTGTCCTTTACATAATCAGATTTCCAACCATAAGCACTCATATTCGATAGCATATTTAATTTTGCTCTCGAAGTTTCAAAAGCTCTAGCGTTACTCTTAATCAAGAAACTTTTTGTGGTTTCCAGATCTTTATCAGAAAAAGTATTCGGATAATCTTCTAAAATTTTCTTGACAGCTTGTGCAGATTCTAAGGTAACGTTACTTCTTACGCCGCTAGAAATGGTAAAAGCTCCTTTTGCTTTTGTGCCAGAAAAACCAGAACGAATACCATAAGTATATCCTTTTCCTTCTCTTAATTCTTGGGTTAATCTAGAGGCAAAACCGCCGCCACCTAAAATATAATTCATGACAGAAGCTGCGTAAAAATCTTTATCGTTGGCAGCTAAAGCCGGTGTACCAAATTGTAAAACAGACTGTTTTGCATTTGGAATGTCGTAAAAATAAACAACAGGTTTTGTGGGAGCTTCTGGAGTTTTATATTCAGGAATGGTTACTTTTTTAGCAGTCCAGTTTTCATTTAAACTCTTTAAAGAAGAAGTTACTTTTTCTTCTGAAATATCTCCAACAACTAAAATTTTTGATACAGAAGGCGAAAAGTAATTCGTATAATATGTCTTAATATCTTCGAGGGTACTATTTTCTAAAGAAGCTAAAGTTCCTAAAATATTTTTTGAACGAATATTGTCTTTTCCATAAATCAGTTCATTGTAGGTATTTCTGGCTACGGCATTCGGACTTGCTTCTTGCTGGCGCAAACTTGCCATCGTTGCTTTTTTTAACAATTCGAATTCTTGAGCATCAAACTTTGGTTCTAATAACATTTCTTGTGCTAAAGCGAGTGTTTTATCGTAATTTTTTGCCAAAGTAGTTCCGCTTAAAGTGATGTTTTCTGTATCCGCGTAGATGCTAATTCTAGCCCCTAATTCTTGAATAGCTTCTTGCAATTCTTGTACGGTTTTGTTTTTAGTCCCTTTATTGAGCAATCCTGCAGTTAAATTAGCAACCCCTAATTTATCCATGGATTCTAGTAATTGTCCGCCATCTATTGTAAGATTAAAACGTACAAGAGGAACTTCGTCATTTTCAATTCCGTATATTTTTAAACCATTTTCTAAACTACTTTCATATACTTCCGGAACCGCTAAAGAAGGAGTTTCTCCATAAGGAGGTTCTAAACTTCTATCAAAAGTAGAAGGTGTTTTTTGATACGTTGCTGCAATTTTAGGATCGAACTTTTCTTCAGCGCCAATCACAATTTTTTCTTCGACAACATCTGCTAAAACTGCACCTTTTAAAGCTAAATCAGCAAAGTTTTTAGGCACAAAGCTAGTAGCAATATAATTTTTATTTTTAATGTATTGGTTATAAACACGCATTACATCTTCGGCAGTAACCGCTAATGTTCTTTTAATATCTTCGGTTACAAAACCAGGATCTCCAGTATACGTATTATAAGAGGCTAAACCAGTTCCTTTTCCTAAAACACTCGATAAACTTCCATAAAACCTCGTTTCTTGTCCTGCTTTTATTCTGTTTAAATCTTTTTCAGAAATTCCTTCCGCTTCGAATTTTGCAAATGCTTGAGCAATTCCTTCTTTTACTTTATCCAAAGGAATACCATTAAAAGCTCTTACAGAGAGTTGTATTTGTCCGGCTAATTCAGAAACATAACCTCCCATATTTGTATTTGATGTCAATTTTAATTCATCTACTAAAACTTCATTCAATGGAGCAGATTTTCCGCTAGATAGGTATTCTGTTAAAACTTCTAAGGGATAAGCGTCTTGGTGATAAGAGGCAACCGTTGGCCAAGCCATGGTTAATTGCGGCACTCTTGCAAAATTATCTTCGTAATAGAAAGACTTGGTTTCTGAAACGATTCCTGGTCTTTTTTCTTGCACAGGAATTTCATCCCCTTTAGGGATTTCATCAAAATATTTATGAACCCATGCCGTAGCTTGTGCAATATCAATATCTCCAGATAACACTAAGGTAGAATTATTAGGGACATACCATTTTCTGAAAAATGTTTTCACATCCTCTAAGGTAGCATTTTGTAAATCTTCTAAAGAACCAATGACTTGCCAATTATACGGATGGTCTTTTGGATACAAGTTTTTGTCAATCACATATTGATTATGACCATAAGGTCTATTGTCATAACTCTGTCTTTTTTCGTTTTTTACCACTTGTTTTTCTTTCGCTAATACGGGCTCTGTAACAGTATTTATAAACCAACCTAATTTATCGGCTTCTGCCCAAATCATTTTTTCTAAACCGTCTTTGGGCACTGTTTGTAAGTAGTTTGTTCGATCTCTTGAGGTTGAACCATTGGCACCAGAACCACCGATTCTTGCACTCATTTTATCTAAACCACCTTTTCCTAAATTTTCAGATTCTAAAAAGAGTAAGTGTTCAAACAAATGGGCAAAACCTGTTCTACCCTCAACTTCTCTTGCAGAACCCACGTGAACCATCAATTCTACGGCAACAACAGGGTCTGATGTATCTACATGAAAAACTACATCTAAACCATTTTCAAGTTCAATTTTTTTGTAATTGATACTTAGTTCTGGGGTTTTTTCTTCGGATGAATTGTGACAACTGGCTAAAAAAGTTGAGATTAAAAAAAGAATAAATAGTTTTTTCATGTGAGTTGAATTTAATGTTGAAAAGTACTAAAATGATGATTAGTATTAAAAGGTATTTTGTTAAATATACATTAAAAATAGTTGAAACGATGTGCTTGTTTTTTTTATTCAAAATTCCAATTCGCACTTTGCGATAATAAACGTAAATTTGCACCCTTAAAAGCAGAAATAATGCAATATAACCATCAAGAAATAGAAAAGAACTGGCAAAAATTTTGGGCTGACAACCAAACTTTTAAAGCTAGTAATGAAAGTGAAAAGCCTAAATATTATGTGTTAGATATGTTTCCTTATCCAAGTGGGGCAGGATTGCATGTTGGGCATCCTTTAGGGTATATTGCAAGTGATATTTATGCAAGATACAAAAGACATAAAGGCTTTAATGTGTTGCACCCACAAGGGTATGATTCTTTTGGTTTACCGGCAGAACAATATGCTATTCAAACAGGACAGCACCCTGCAAAAACCACTGAAGAAAATATAAAAACCTACAGAAGACAATTGGATCAAATTGGTTTTTCTTTTGATTGGTCTCGTGAAGTAAGAACTTCAAATCCAGAATATTACAAATGGACACAGTGGATTTTTATCCAATTATTCAATTCTTGGTATAATAAAGATGCAGACAAAGCAGAAGATATTTCTGAATTAGAAAAAATCTTTCAAAAAGATGGAAATACAACTGTAAATGCCGTTTGTGATGAATCCTATCCCTCAATCCCTTTCCAAGGGAAAGGGAAGCAAGAAAATGTTTTTTCTGCAGAGGAATGGAATAATTTTTCATCAACAAAAAAACAAGAAATTTTACTAAACTATCGTTTAACGTTTTTGTCTGATACAGAAGTAAACTGGTGTCCGGCTTTAGGAACAGTTTTGGCAAATGATGAAATTGTAAATGGCGTTTCAGAACGTGGAGGGCATCCTGTTGTTAGAAAAAAAATGACACAATGGTCTATGCGAATTTCTGCCTATGCGCAAAGGCTACTAGATGGTTTAGAAACCATTGATTGGCCTCAACCGCTTAAAGATTCTCAAACCAATTGGATTGGAAGAAGTCAAGGAGCAATGGTTAGTTTCCCCATCCTATCCTTCCCCAAAGGGGAAGAGAAAGCTGACTCAAAAAAACTACCTGGGTATATGACTGGCGGAAAAAATTCTTATTTACTTTTGGAATATGCAAAAGAAATGAGAGCGAATCCAACTCCTGCAGAAGCTGTTTTATGGAAATTTTTAAAAGGAAAAAAATTAAAATCTAAATTTAGACAACAACATTTAATTAATGATTTTATTGTTGATTTTGTGTGTTTAACACGTAAGTTAATTGTTGAGATTGATGGTAAAATTCACGATTATCAATTAGAAAAAGACGAGGCAAGAACTTTAGAATTAGAGCAAAAAAGTGGTTTTAAAGTGATTCGTTTTACAAACGAAGAGGTAATTGGAGATCTTGATAATGTAATTTCAAAAATTGAAATAGAATTAAACAATCAATTTTATAAATTACAAAAGCTAGAGAAGGAACAGCAAACACAAAAGATTTCAAACACAGTTGATAACACAACAGTGTCTCTTTCCTTAGGAAAGGAAGTCAGGGATAGGATTAGTGTTTTTACAACAAGACCTGATACAATTTTCGGAGTTTCGTTTATGACTTTAGCTCCAGAACACGAATTAGTGTCACGAATCGTTACAGATAAACAAAAAGATGAAGTAAATGCTTACATAGCTGCAACGGCAAAACGTTCTGAACGTGATAGAATGGCAGATGTAAAAACCATTTCGGGCGTGTTTACTGGGGCATATGCAATTCATCCTTTTTCTGGCGAAAAAGTTCAAATTTGGATTGGAGATTATGTATTAGCAGGATATGGAACTGGAGCCGTAATGGCAGTTCCTTGTGGAGATCAACGTGATTATGACTTCGCTAAAAAGTTTGGAATTCCGATTCCGAATATTTTTAGCCCCCTAACCCCCAAAGGGGGAACAGAAAGTTCTGAAAATTTAATAGAAAACCAAGCATACACAGAAAAAACTGGATTTATATTAAAAAATTCAGATTTTCTTAATGGATTAGAATATAAAAAAGCACTAAAACTTGCCATTTTCGAATTAGAAAAAAGAGGTTTTGGTTATGGTAAAATAAATTACAGATTAAGAGACGCCGTTTTTAGCAGACAACGTTACTGGGGAGAACCTTTTCCGGTGTATTATAAAGACGGAATGCCACAAATGATTGACGAGCAGTATTTGCCAATTGTGTTACCCGAAGTTGAAAAATACTTACCAACCGAAGATGGAAAACCACCTTTAGGGAATGCGACGGAATGGGCTTGGGATTCTCGTGGAAAGAAAGTAGTTAGCAATGAAAAGTTAAAAAATAAAACCGTTTTTCCTTTAGAATTAAATACCATGCCAGGTTGGGCAGGAAGTTCATATTACTTTAATCGTTATATGGATCCGCATAATGATAGCGAAATTGCTTCGAAAGAAAATCTAGATTATTGGAAAGAAGTAGATTTGTATATTGGAGGATCAGAACATGCAACTGGTCATTTATTATATGCTCGTTTTTGGCAAAAATTCTTGTTTGACAAAGGAATTGTTCCTGTGGATGAGTTTGCAAAAAAACTGATCAACCAAGGAATGATTTTGGGCACGAGTGCTTTTGTTTACAAGGCAACACCATTTGTTAAAAATGGCTGTGCAATTGATAAATCTAATGATGATGTAATAGAAAAGATTCCAACTCTTTTTGTTTCTAAAAATTTATTTTCTTCGGATGATGAATTTGAAACCGTTGTTAAGAATTACTTGTTAGATAATAAATTACTGAATCCAATTAACGTAGACTTAGTAATAATCACCAAAACACCTTTGCACGCAGATGTTTCTTTGGTAAACAATTCTGATGAGTTGGATGTTGAAGGTTTTAAAAATCACGCATTAAATACAGAATATAAAAATGCTGTTTTTATAGGAGAGAGTGGCAAAGTTCTCTCCTTTGGAGAGGATTCTTATAAAGTAGGACGCGAAGTAGAAAAAATGTCTAAATCCAAATACAATGTCGTAAATCCTGATGATATTGTAGAAGAATATGGGGCAGATGCTTTGCGTATGTTCGAAATGTTTTTAGGGCCTTTAGAACAAACAAAACCTTGGAAAACGTCTGGAATTTCTGGAGTGTATTCTTTCTTAAAGAAATTATGGAAATTATATTTCAACGGAGAAACTTTTGAAGTTTCAGAAGAGAAACCATCAAAAGAGGAATTAAAAACGTTGCATAAAACAATTAAAAAAGTAGAAGAAGATATTGAGAATTTCTCTTTTAATACATCGGTTTCTACCTTTATGATTGCTGTAAACGAGTTAACGGCTTTAAAATGTAACAAACGTGAAATTTTAGAACCTTTATTAGTTTTATTATCACCTTATGCACCGCATATTTCTGAAGAATTATGGCGTAAATTGGGGCATACAGAAAGCATTTCAACAGCACCTTTTCCAGTTTTTGATGAGAAACATTTAGTAGAAAGTTCAAAGAACTATCCGATTTCTTTCAATGGTAAAATGCGTTTTACTTTAGAACTTTCTTTGGATTTATCAAAAGAGGAAATTGAAAAGGCAGTTTTAGAAAACGAAAAAACAGTAGCGCAATTAGAAGGTAGAACTCCTAAAAAAGTAATTGTTGTGCCAGGTAAAATCGTAAATATTGTAGGGTAAAGCTGAATAACAAAATGGATGTATATGAAATTATAGGTTTTTTAGCAGCTATTTTAACTACAATATCCTTTTTACCTCAAGTAATTAAAATATACAAATCAAAAGAAACAAAATCTATTTCTTTGACCATGTATGTGGTATTTTCATTGGGGATTTTAATGTGGCTAATTTATGGGATTCATTTAAAAAGCCTGCCAATGATTATTGCAAATGCGATAACTTTAATTTTGACTGTTTATATACTTTTTATGAAGATGAAGCATAAGTAATCCTTTTAGATATATATTAGATTCATTCTATTGATATTCTTCATAGAAAAACCTATTTTTGATAAAACTTATATTTTATGACTACTTCAAGATTAAATGGAAGTTTATATACCAATATTCAAAGCAATATTGCAACTATAGAATTTGGTCATCCTGCAAGTAATTCCTTTCCGAGTGAATTGCTAGGAAGACTTACAAAAGAATTTAATTTAATTTCAAAAAAAGATACCGTATCGGTAATCGTTCTAAAATCTGAGGGAGAAAAAGCATTTTGTGCAGGCGCTTCTTTTGATGAATTAGTGGCCGTTTCAAATCTGGAGGAAGGAAAACAATTTTTTGCGGGTTTTGCAAATGTAATTAATGCCATGAGAACTTGTGGAAAAATTATAGTAGGGCGTGTTCAAGGAAAAGCAGTTGGAGGTGGTGTTGGTTTGGCTGCGGCATGCGATTATGTGTTGGCAACCGAACAGGCGGCTATAAAATTATCAGAATTTACCATTGGTATTGGTCCTTTTGTCATAGAGCCTGCTGTAAAGCGTAAAATTGGACTAGCTGCTTTATCTGAGTTAACTTTAGAGGCAACCGCATGGAAAAATGGATATTGGGCTAAAGAAAAAGGGTTGTACGCAAGAGTTTTTGAAACCATAAAAGAATTAGATGAAGAAGTAGCAATTTTAGCATCAAAATTAGCCTCTTATAATCCGTCCGCTTTAACAGAAATGAAAAAAGTATTATGGGAAAACACCGAGCATTGGGATCAATTATTATTAGAAAGAGCTAAAATTTCGGGAGAATTAGTTTTATCAGAGTTTACAAAAAAAGCATTAGCTAAATTTTCTAAAAAATAATGCAATGAAAATTGTTTCTACAAATATTGGCGAACGCAAAGAAGTTGTTTGGAACGGTGAAAAAATAATTACAGGTATTTATAAGTATCCAACAGATAAACCTATTTTTTTAGATCTCGAAGAGGTAAAAGGCGATGAGATTTCGGATAGAAAATATCACGGAGGAATTCAGCAGGCAGTATATGCTTATTCTTTAAAATATTATGATTTTTGGAAACCTTTATACCCTAATTTAGATTGGCAGTTGGGGATGTTTGGAGAAAATCTTACGGTTGATGATATCGATGAAACAAATATTCATGTAGGTGATACTTTTAAAGTTGGAGAAACTATTTTAGAAGCAACATTGCAAAGAAGTCCTTGTCATAAATTAGGAATTCGTTTTAAAAATATGAACATCGTAAAACAATTTTGGAACACAACGATGTGTGGAGTTTATTTTAAAGTGATAAAAACAGGTCTTGTAAAGGTAGGCGATGAGTTTAATCAAATTAAAAGTTGTCCTGAAAATCCAACAATTGCAAATTTATTAGTCCGTAGAAAAAAAGAAAAAGGGTTGTTATGAAGAAGTTAAGAAAAAGATATTTTTTACTTATAGCACTAGCAATAATACCTTTTTATAGATTATTTCATTTTGATGATTATTGTTTTGGTGATAAAGATTTACTATTGATTGCTGGGCTTACCATTATATTTGTAATTGCTTTTATAGTTGTGGTTTTTAATAATTTATACGGAATTTCTCTAAGAAAAGAATTGTTTAATTTTAGGCCTATAATTATAGCAGGAGTTTTTACTTTTTGCTTATTGTTCGGGTTAAAATTTCATGAAAAGAGTTTGTTTAAAAATGAAGTTCAGGTTTTTAAATCTGAAAAAAAAGATGGTAAGTTTTATGAAATTAAATTATTTGAAGATACTACGTTCGAATTTATAACAGCATTTTCCAATTACAATTGTGTAAAAAAAGGGACTTATTTTTATAAGAAAGATTCTCTTTTCTTAAATAGAACCCATAAAAGTGAAAAGGAAAATCATTTAGATAGTGTCTATATTTTGAACCGAACTACTAATTTCTTAAATCCAAAGAATAATTTGTTAACTAAATTCAGAATTCAAAATAAATGATATTTTTAAACTTTTATTCTAAAAAATAATTTGTATGTCTATGTTGTATTTAAAATCAATGCTCATCTTTAGTTCTGGTTTTTAAATAGGCCATATTTTTTCTTTTTCATGATAATTTCTATACGCTTGTTATAATTGGTTTTTTGAGTATTTTAACGAACAAAAGGCTATAAATATATGGTAAATTGATAATTATCAAATATCTTTGCGCATCATTAGTGGAGATATGAATTCAACAGTAATTTTAGAGAACAAAACATCAATGAATACACTTTTATCCGACTTAAAACAACTTACTAAAGTTGGCCTGTCTTTAAGTGTCGTTTTTTCTTCCGTTGCTGGTTATTTATTAGCCATCGATTTTGTTAATTATACAACACTTATCTTATTAGCAATTGGCGGTTTTTTAATGGTTGGTGCCTCGAACGCATTTAATCAAATTATAGAAAAAGATACAGATGCATTAATGAAACGCACAAAAAATAGACCTTTACCAACAGGAAGGATGTCTGTTAATTTGGCGATGTTTATTGCGATATTCTTTACAATTTCAGGGCTTTCTATATTGTACAGCATCAATCCTAAAACAGCTTTATTTGGAGCAATTTCCATATTTTTATATACATCGGTGTATACACCGTTAAAAGCAGTCACACCTTTAACGGTTTTTGTTGGGGCAATTCCTGGAGCAATTCCGTTTATGTTAGGTTGGGTCGCGGCAACAGATCATTTTGGTATCGAAGCAGGTTTTTTATTTATGATTCAGTTTTTTTGGCAATTCCCGCATTTTTGGGCAATTGGTTGGTTACAATTCGAAGAATACAACAAGGCAGGGTTTAGTATGTTGCCAATGAATAAAAAGGATAAAGGAGCGGTAAAGCAAATTATATTTTACACGGTTATCATGATTTTAGTTTCGATAGCACCTGTTTTAAAAGTGTCTGGAGCATTTTATATTTATCCGTTAACGGCAGTTATTATTGCGCTGTTGGGTTTTGTGATGTTGTATTATGCCATTCAGTTGCATAAATCTGAAGAGAATATAGATGCAAGAAAGCTAATGTTATCGAGTGTTTTGTATATTACCGTGGTACAAATTGTATATGTAGTTGATAAATTTTTACATTAAAAATGATAATAGAACAAACTTTAGAAGAGGAGTACAAAATAGCTAAAAAGAAATCAGCAAAACCCATGTTATGGATTTCGATGATTAGCATGGTCATGTTTTTTGCAGGCTTAACAAGTGCGTATGTTATTAGTATGAAGCGTGACGATTGGGTAGCTTTTGATTTACCATCAGCATTTACCGTAAGTACATTTTTGATTGTTGCAAGTAGTATTACATTACTTTTATCTCAACGATTTTTAAAAAAAGAGAATAGAAACGCATCATTATTTTTATTAATTATTACATTTCTTTTAGGAATTGGTTTCGTCTGGCAACAATATGTTGGGTTCAATCAACTTAAAAGTGTAGGGTTATTTTTTACAGGACCAGAGAGTACAGTATCTACATCATTTATAATAGGCATTACTTTTATGCATGTTATTCACTTGATTGCGGGTATTATTGTACTTCTTATTGTTATTTATAATCATTTTAAATACAAGTATAAATCAGATGATATGCTTGGTTTTGAACTAGGTGCAATATTTTGGCATTTCGTAGATTTATTATGGATTTATCTATTTTTCTTTTTCTATTTTATTAGATGATGAAAAATGTTTAATTTTGACAAACTTATAAGACTTAATTAAAAATTATTTATGGAAGCAAATATTGCTATACCTTCAGACGGAAAGAACACTTGGAATGGTGGAGGGGTAAGACCGTTTAATGCCAGTTATGGTAAAATGATGATGTGGTTTTTCATCCTATCGGATGCATTAACTTTCTCGGCTTTTTTAGCTGCCTATGGTTTAACTCGTTTTAAGTTTATCGATTCATGGCCAATTGCAGATGAGGTTTTTACACATATCCCTTTTATACATGGAGTTTATCCTATGTATTATGTTGCTTTTATGACGTTTGTACTTATATTTTCTTCCGTAACTATGGTTTTGGCAGTAGATGCAGGTCATCAAATGAAAAAAAATAAAGTAGCTTGGTATATGTTTGCCACTATTATTGGAGGTTTAATCTTTGTGGGTTCTCAAGCTTGGGAATGGAACACGTTTATCAATGGCTCTTATGGAGCAGTGAAAACTACAGAAGGTAAAGTGTTGCAATTTGTAAAAGATGGTGAACAAATAGCGTTATCAGACTTTGTAGTCGGCGATAGAATGGATGCTAAAGTGCAACATACTAGAAAAAATGGTCTTTGGTTTGAAAGCGGTTCGGAAACGGTACCAGAATATTCTGTGGCTCAAGTGTTAGCTTCTTATAAAGCAGATCCATCCATTAAAATTAGAAGCGAACAGATTAATTTAGAAGAAAAACAGAAAATTATACTCTCTAGAGAAAAAGGTCTAGCTGAATTATCGAAGGGTAAAATGGTTGTGGAAGGTGCTAATTTAAAAGTTAACGAATACGGAAATACTATTTTTGCAGATTTCTTTTTCTTTATTACAGGTTTTCACGGTTTTCACGTTGTATCAGGTATTGCTATCAATATTATTATTTTCTTTAATGTACTTCTTGGAACTTATGAAAAAAGAGGTCATTATGAAATGGTAGAAAAAGTAGGTTTATATTGGCACTTTGTAGATTTAGTTTGGGTATTTGTATTTACTTTCTTCTATTTAGTTTAATTTGTAAAATTGTTTTAAAAAAATGGCACACGCACAATCGCATACAAAGAAAATCTGGAATGTATTTTGGATTTTATCAGCAATAACAATTGTAGAAGTAGCTCTAGGTATTATAAAGCCTGATGTATTGCATCTTACTAATTTTTTAGGAACAAGTCCGTTAAACTGGATATTTATCATCTTAACGTTAGCAAAAGCATACGGAATAACATGGGCATTCATGCACATGGATGAGGAAAAGAAATGGTTTCGACGAGCTGTTGTTTGGACGTCGGTCTTTTTGATCTGTTATCTTGTAACCTTACTTTTAATAGAAGGAGGCTATTTATATGAAACATTATCGCCACTCGTAAAATGGTAATTAAAAAATAAAAAGGTGGTTTTAACCACCTTTTTTTATATACTTAAATTTTATTTGTACACTAAATTAATTTTAGATTCATGAATATATTTACAAAAAAAAGAGTCGTATTATTTTTACTTTTTATATTTCCTTTAATTTGTTTTCTAATTTTATCTACCGGAGAGAACAACTTTAAAAAATTGCCTATTGTTACAGAAAATATTATTGATATTTCTGAAATTGATGCAAGTAATTCAGCAGAATTAAAAGATCATGTCTCTATTGTTTGTTTTCTAGGGGAAGATGTAAATACCAATAAAACAGGACTTTTAAATTTGAATGAAAAAATTTATAAAAAATTTTTAGATTATAAAAAGTTTCAAATTTTAGCAATCTACCCCACAGGATCTCAACGACAAGTAGAACAACTGAAAGAAGAAATAGGAACTTTTACAGATATGCAGAAATGGGTGTTTGTTGCTAGTTCTCCGGAGGAGATTGAAGCCTTTTACAAGGCTTTCTCGGTAAACGAATCTCTTGTAAATTTATCCTCGACAAAAGCATTTTTAGTAGATAAAGCTGTAAACTTAAGAGGAAGATTAAATGATGAAGATACCAAAGATGGTAAATTATACGGGTACAATATGAATTCTGTTGCTGAACTGAACAGCAAATTACAAGATGATGTAAAGGTGTTGTTCTACGAATATTACGCCGCCTTTAAAGTAAGAAATAAGAACAAAGCAGATAGAAAAGAAGTAGGTTCATGAAAAAAAAGAATTCTTATATAGGCATTTCATTTATTATATTATTGTTTGGTATTTATACCGTTCCAAAAGTAGTCAGTTATTTTCAAGACTCGAGCTTAGTGAAATTTGATAAAGTTCCTGCTTTTGAATTTATAAATCAAGAAGGAAAAACAATAACCAATAAAACGTACGAGGGTAAAGTATTTGTAGTAGAATTTTTCTTTTCTACTTGTCCATCCATTTGTCCGATCATGAATCAAAAAATGCTGACTATTCAGGATGCTTTTTTTGGAAATCCAGAATTCGGAATTGCATCTATTTCTATTACTCCAGAAATTGATACTCCAGAAGTTTTGCGGCAATATGCTAAAAATATGGGAATCACTCATAAAAATTGGCATTTATTAACAGGGAAATCCAAAGACATTGTATACGATCTGTCGAATAAAGGGTTTAAGCTATATGTTGGTAAAGGAGAGGAAGACCACGGAGGTTTTGAGCATTCAGGCTTATTTGCTTTGGTTGATAAAAATGGCTATATACGTTCTAGAAAAGATGAGTTTGGCAATCCGATTATGTATTATAGAGCTTTAGAAGAACAATCTTTTCCAGATCAGATTAAAGAATTAAAAGAGGATATTAAATTATTATTAAATGAATAAACTAGCACAAGAAAAAAAATATAAAAAGATAATTACTGCGTTATCTATTATTATTCCTATTGCGGTCGCCATATTATTTGGGGTTAATTTAAGAGCGTTAGGTTTTGATGTAGAACCTCTTACCTTTTTACCTCCAATTTATGCTTCTATAAATGGTTTAACCGCTATGGTATTAATCGCTGCTGTCATTGCCATAAAAAATGGAAATAAAAAGTTACACGAACAATTAAACACCTTCGCAATTATTTGTTCTCTTGTTTTTTTATTGATGTACATTGCGTATCATATGACTTCAGACTCTACAAAGTTTGGTGGAGAAGGCGCTATAAAATATATGTATTATTTTATTTTGATTACGCATATAATTTTATCCATCATAGTAATTCCTTTAGTGCTTTTAACCTATATGAAAGCTAAATTAGGCGATTTTGAAGCACATAAAAAAATAGCAAAAAAAACTTTTCCAATTTGGTTGTATGTCGCAATAACGGGTGTTGTTGTGTATTTAATGATTTCTCCTTATTATGTGTAAAAAAATATTTTTAAATTTTCTCTTTTTGATGATTTTTTCAACGATATCATCGTATGCGCAATGTGCCATGTGTAAGGCAGTAGTAGAAAATGGCGATGTTGATATGGCAGAGGGTGTTAATAACGGAATTTCTTATTTAATGGTATTTCCTTATTTGTTGGTTGGAGTTTTATTTTTTACTTTATATCGGTATAGAAAAAATCAAATAAAAAATTAACATTTTTATAGGAGTAAATTCATGTAACATTATTTACTTTCCGTCGTCTTACTAACATAATATAGAAAGTTTTGCTTCTTAATTATGATAGATAAACATAAATCAACCAAAAATAAATACGTTTTGAAAACTAAACTTATAGTATTAGTAGCTTTCTTTGTTTCTATAGCTACATTTTCACAAAAAAAATGGACACTTAAAGAATGTGTTGACGAGGCCTTAAAAAGAAATATTTCTATACAGCAAAATAGGCTCAGTGTAGAGGTAGCAAAAAAGGATGTTGATATATCTAAAGGAAACTTTTTACCAAATTTAAACGCGAATACCGGAGGTAACCTAAATTTTGGTACGGGGTTTGACCCAGTATCACAAGATCGAGTAAACACAAGTTTCTTTGGAGGTTCGGTAGGTGTTAGTTCTGGTGTTACTGTATTTAACGGTTTTAGAAATACAAATATTTTTAAGCAGGCTCAGTTAGGCGTGGAATCTAGTCTGTTAGACTTAAAAAAAATGGAAAATGATGTTTCATTATTTGTGGTGAATGGGTATTTGAATATTTTGTTTGCGAAAGAAAACTTAAGTGCCGCACAAGTTCAATATGAAATTAGCAAGAAACAAATTATCGCAGCCAAAAGTAGATTTGAATCTGGGGTTATTCCTAAAGGAGATTTATTAAATACAGAATCTACTGCAGCAACAAATCTTCAAACAGTGATTACGCAAGAGAATGCATTAGACTTAGCGCTCTTAAATTTGTCTCAATTATTACAAGTTCCATCAGAAAATTTTGATGTAGCAAGTATCGATGTGGGTAGACCTTCTGTTAATTTATTCTATAATAATTCATCAAGCGTATATGAAAAGTCTGTAAGTAGAATGCCAGAAATTGCGAGAGCTCAATTAGCTATAGAAAATTCAGAACTAAGCATTGAAATAGCCAAAGCTTCTTTATTACCATCGATTTCAGCGTCTGCAGGATTATCCACCAATTATGGATATAATTTAAATTTACCTGCTGGTTTTTCTAATTCTAATTTATTTAGTCAGCTCGAGGATAATTTTGGTTACGGTCTAGGATTTAATGTTAGTATTCCTATTTTTAATCGTTTTCAGACTAGAAATAGAGTAGCACAATCTGTTATAAATAAAGAAATTTTTGAAACAAGATTAGAGAGTGAAAAGTTAAGCTTAAAACAAACTATAGAGCAATCGTTTTTAGATGTTAAAACTGCTCTAAAAACTTTTGAGGCCTCGAAAATTTCTTTGGATGCACAGGAAGAAGCATTTAAAAATGCGCAAGAACGTTATAATTTTGGAGCAATGACTCAGTTTGATTTTGATCAGGTTAGAACACGGCTTGTAAATGCACAAGCTTCTTTAATTCGGTCAAAATATGATTATGTTTTTAAGACAAAAGTGTTACAGTTTTATGCCGGAGACTTAATTTTAGAATAAAATTTAACAAATTAACAAGTATATGCCCTCACTATTTTTAGTGAGGGTTTCTTTTTAAAGTATCTTTGTGTAAAATTTATAGACTTGGCTTTTATTTTAAATATAGAAACATCTACTAAAAACTGCTCTGTTAGTATTGCAGAAAATGGGAAGATTTTAAAAATCAAAGAATTAAATAATGGGAATTATTCCCATGCAGAGGTACTACATTCTTTTATTACGGACATTTTAAAAGCAGCAAACCTACCAATACATAAAATAGATGCTATTGCCGTAAGTAAGGGACCTGGTTCTTATACAGGACTCAGAATTGGTGTTTCTGCTGCAAAAGGATTATGTTTTGCACTGCAAAAGCCCTTAATTTCTATAGATACGTTAACATCCCTCGCTCATTCGATATCCGTAAATAGTGGTTGTATAGTGCCTATGATAGATGCTAGGAGAATGGAAGTGTATGCATCCGTTTACAATCATAAACATGAAGAATTAAGGGATATTAGGGCAGAGATTATTGATGAAAATTCCTTTTTAGAGTATTTAGAAAAAGATAAAGTTTATTTTTTAGGAGATGGTGCTCAAAAATGCAAAGGAATTATAAGACATAAAAATGCTGTTTTTGTAGATGATAAATTACCTTCAGCAAAAGAAATGGCAGTATTGTCTTATCGCAAATACAAAAAAAGCGACATAGAAAATGTCGCTTACTTTGAACCCTTTTATTTAAAAGATTTTGTTGTGATTCCTGAAAAGAAAAAGAAACCTACCTTTTAATTTTACTTATTAATATTTACTCTGTGCGGATAAGGTATTTCAATTCCAGCTTCATCTAATGCCAGTTTAGTATTTTCTGTAATTTGAAAATATACGTCCCAATAATCTGCTGTCAGACACCAAGGTCTAACTGCAAAATTTACAGAACTATCGGCTAATTCCAAAACGGTAACCCCTGGTGTAGGATTTTTTAAAACTTTAGGATGGGAGGCTAAAACATTCATTAAAACCTCTTTGGTCTTTTTAATATCTGCATCATAAGAAACCCCAATTACCAAATCTACACGTCTTGTACCCTCTGTGGTATAATTAATGATAGTACCATTAGATAGTGAACCATTCGGTATAATAATTTCTTTATTAGAAAGTCCAGTAAGTTTCGTTGTAAATATTTCAATTTCTTTAACAACTCCAATTTCACCCTGAGCCTCAACTAAATCACCAATTTTAAAAGGTTTAAAAATCATTATTAAAACTCCACCTGCAAAATTGCCTAAAGAACCTTGCAGTGCTAGACCTATTGCTAAACCTGCAGCAGCTATAATTGCAGCAAAGGAAGTAGTTGCAACTCCTAATTGAGAGATCACTGTAATAAATAATAAAATTTTTAAAATCCAGCCTACAAGATTTTCTAAAAATTTTTGAAGCGTAACATCTACACTTCTTTTTTCCATTATTTTTTTTGATGATTTAATAATTAATTTAATTAAAAATAGCCCAACAACAAGGATTAGTATTGCTGTAATAACTTTTGGTACATATTCAAATAATATGGCTTTTGATGTTTCGATGTATTCTTCCATTTGATTCTTTGTTAAAATTTATTGGCAAAAATAAAGGATTAGACTTTAAACCTAAAATGTTTGTTAAAATAATATGATTGATAGGATACCAATGGTTGCAGGTAGCGTTTGAATGTATAAAATGATAATTTTTTTTGTAGAATAAGCGCCAAAAGCACCTGCAATAGAAACGCAGATTAAAAAGAATAACGCAACATCTATTTTAGTTGAAAAAAGTGACCAGATTAAACCAGCCGCTAAAAAGCCATTATACAATCCTTGGTTTGCGGCCATAACTTTAGTTTGTTCGGCAAATTGTTTGTCTTTAATGCCAAAAATCTTCATTCCTTTTTGCGTAGTCCAAAGAGCCGTCTCTAAATAAACAATGTAAATATGTATCATTGAAACAAGCGTGATTAATATAATTTGCAGGTAGTTCATTTTTATAATTTTAATAGATAGGTTTATTAATTTGTATAGAGTTTTAACATGTAAATGATGAATGCAATATAATAAATTAAGTGGTGGTAATTTACAATCTTTGATAACCTAGTAGCCAAACATTGCGTTGTGAACACGGTATTGATTAATCCCAATGTTAATTTAATGTTACCAAAATGTTGTGTAATTGTAATTTTAGTTTTATATTTGTAAAGGTAATGTTAAAAATAAAGTAAAATGGGCACGAAAAAAATTATTACAATCTTGTTGCTAAGCATAGCAACTATAGGATTTTCTCAAGAAAATAAACCAACTTATAAGGCTGAAGGCGATTTAGTTAAAGCTACCTATTATTATGAAAATGGTGCTATTAAAACCCAAGGATTCTTTAAGGATAAAAAGTTAACTGGAGAATGGACGCGATTTGATAAATCTGGCAATAAAGTACAGTTAGCATACTACAATAGTGGTAAAAAAGTAGGAAAGTGGTTTCTTTGGACAAAAGAGGCACTTAAAGAAATTAATTATGAGGACAATACATTGGCTTCGGTAAATATTTGGAAACAAGAATCTAAAGTAGCATTAAATAACGATTAATAGAATTCTATTTTTATTAAAAACCCATTGAAATTTGAAATTTTTAATGGGTTTTTTGTTGGTTTTAAATCCGAATTATTAAGTTTGGTTATGGGGTTCGAGTGTAAATCTATCGTTCTTTTAGGTGATGTTTTGGCTATTTTATACTAGTTATCGGTTCAAAATACTGTTGAAGAAAACGATAATTTTTCTTCTTACACAAAAGATGGAACTATAGGGAACTATAGGTTGTGCTTTTTTTAGTTGAAATAGAACTGCAAATGGCACTTTTATTTTAGTAATTTCATATGATCGTTACGGTCATTTAAAATAATTATGAAATAAGAAATTTACCCAAAGACATACCTAGGTAGTAATGTTTTTTGATTTAATATTACTCTATTGGAGGGAATAAAAAAGAATTGGTTTAAGAATAGAAGTATTCAGAAGGTGACATTGATCGATTTCATACACTTAGTGTTCAAAAAAAAAACCGTTTAGAAATTTTCTAAACGGTTTTTATATACATATTTTGAAACTTTAGTTACTCTACAATTAGAGTAAATGGAATACTATATTTTACTCCAACTGGTTTTCCTCTTTGTCTTCCAGGTTTCATCGTTGGTAGTTGGCTCATCACTTTTAAAACCTCACTTTTAATTTTAGGGTGAGGAGCTCTTGCTTGAATGTTCACAATTTTACCAGTTCTATCAATTTTAAAACCAATAAATACTCTTTTTCTTCCAGGAGATAATCCTAATTCGTTCGGTAAATCGGCATCGAATTTTCTAGAAAAATGTTTTTGAACCATTGCACTGAAACAAGCTTTTAATTCTTCTTTGTTTCCTTTACATCCAGGAAAAACAGGAACATCCTCAATAATCATGAAACTAACATCTTCGATTACTTCTTCCGCTTCTGCAACTTCTACAATTTCTTCAACTTCTACAGCTTCAGATTCATCTGTTTCCGTTGATTCTATAACTGTTTCCTCAATTTCTTTTTCATCCTCAACAATTTCAATTTTTTCAGGAGTTGGTGGTGGTGGAGTTTTTGGCTTTACCGGTTCAACTCTTTCAGTAATCGGAATTTCTTCTTCCATTTCTGCATTCATACTAACAACTCCTAGGTCTCCATAGGTTTTTTCGTATGTTTTTTGTTCTATTGCAGCATATGTTACGAAAAGCGCTAGAACTAGCCCTATTTGCATAAAAATTTTGCTGAAATTTTCTAAATTTGATTTAGGGTTTTTCTTAATTTCCATTATAAAGAGTTTTTATAGATTGCTAATTTAAATAAATTATTGTTTTAATTACAACTCTTACCATTAATTAATGTCATTTTTTTTAAAAAAGAGACTAAAAGTACTTAATGCTAAAAGAACTCCTAACGAATTTGCCAAAACATCAAAATAATCTCCTTCTCGGTAAACCGTTAAACTTGCTTGAAGTAGTTCAATTATTATGCCAAATATAATACAGCTAATTGCTATTATATATTTTTTTTGAGGTTTTTTATAAAATGAAAGCAACCAAGTAATTGTTAGAATAAAATAAGCAATGCTATGATATCCTTTATCTATATTCGCGACTTTAATGCCCGTTTCAGGCATTTTTATTAGGCTTAAGCAAAGAATACCAACTGAAACTAGGATTGCAATAATAATTATTTTATCCTTTAATAAGTTGGTGATATGCTTCAGCATCTAATAAGTTTTCTATTTGTGAGCTATCAGAGAATTCAATTTTTATCATCCAACCTTTTTGGTAGGGATCTGTATTTACCAATTCTGGGTCATCTTCTAAGGTTTCATTAAATTCAATTACTTCGCCTGTTAAAGGCATAAATAAATCTGAAACTGTTTTTACGGCTTCAACAGATCCAAAAACTTCTCCTTCTTCTACGGTATCATCTAAGGTGTCCACATCAACATAGACAATATCGCCTAACTCTCCTTGAGCAAAATCTGTAATTCCTACAGTTGCTATATTTCCTTCAATTTTGATCCACTCGTGGTCTTTTGTGTACTTTAATTCAGATGGAATATTCATGATATTTATATTTATTTATTTATTGTTCGTATTTAATTTCCTCCTAAATTATAGACTATGTTAATACCACCATTAATTGCTTGTCTTGGGAATGTGGTAGAAATAGCGTATTTAGATGTTTGATGATTATAATAGAAAGATGCTGTTAAATTACCGCTCAATCTATAATCGGCAACAAATTTAATAGAAAATAATCTTTGGCCACCACTAATTTGATTATTATCTTCTTCTACATATCTAATTTGTGTTAAATTATCTCTCAAAGAGATGTCTGCTCTTAAATTAACATCGCCTCTTAAGGTTGTTTTTTTACCTGTAAAACGGGTATTCATTTTTACATCTTTAAAAACATACCCTAGTCCAAAAATATATTCGGTTCCGGCAATATCGGTTAAAGTACTATTATTAAAATTCATCGTTAATGTTCGGTCTCTTTTTACTTCGCCTCTTAAAGAAAACGAGTTTTTCATTTTCATGTCTACTTTTATCAACGGTGAAAATTCATCAACTAAAGTAGCACTTGCTACTAATCTTTGTGGCTCAAAACTGCCAGAATTTGCATTGATAATATTCTCACCTTCTTGAAAGGCTAAATTATTGGTAAAGCTAGAAATGGTGTAAGAAGATCTGTACCCATGAGAGACAACAAAAGAAGAAAAATTCTTTTTAAACCACTTCATTTTCATAAAACCATTGTAACGCAAGGTCCAGTTTGGTATCGGAATATTTCTAAACAAACTTGTATTTACTTTATTTGGATTTTTGCCTGAATAAGCAGCCATAAAAGCGGGTAGCAGCACTTGTTGGCTATTTGCACCAAAACCTGCCGGATCTACAGATGGGTTTTCTGAAGCAAATCTATTGGAAATAATACTTCTATAATCTTTCATTTTCTGAAACAAAGCATCTCCATCGGTAAATGCCGTAGAAAACATAGAGTGACTTGAGCTAAAGTTTCCTGTTTCAAAAGCATCTATTCCGAAGTCAATTGCTCCGTTTTCAGAACCATCTTCTATAATATCTAATTGTTGAGATAAATCTGAAGTCTTAATTTTATTACCTCTTACATCAATATTTAAATCATTAAATGGTTTTAATGTAAATGTATAATCAAGTTTATTATAATGTGTTCTGCTATAGGTTTTGTTATAAAAAGCACTTTCGTCATCGGGTGTATTTGGGTTATCAATGAGTGCTCTAGGGTTTACTAGCCAACCATTTGTAAGTGCTTTATTTCTAATGTCTACTTGACTACCAAAAGCAAATGCAGTGGGCGATCCTCCTAAAAAACCAATCCCTTCATCATACCCTTGTAAATATTGTCCGTTGTTTTCTGTGTAGCTTATTTTACCTTGTTTAACGGCTGTAAGAACTTCCCAAGCACCCTTTAAAATTTTCTTTCCTACAGGTAAATTTTTCTTCAGCTGTATTCTTGAAACGTTTTTACCTTTTGCATTTTTACGTTGTGATTTTGTTAAAAGTAATTTTTCAAAACCAATTTTTTTGTAAATTTTATCAAAAGAAAAAGTGGTGTTTAAATTATGTGTATTGGCATTTTGAATTACATTCCCAATTTTTTCTGCAATCGTTTCGTCTTGTGATGATACTTGCCAATCAAAGTCTGCGGTATATGCGTAGTCAGCTTGAATAAAACTTAAAAAAGGAAATTTACTTAAAGGGATTGCATACGTTGTGTTTAATTTTTGATGGTATTGATTCGGTCTACCTGTATTGAAGAAATTATCAAAGATTTGTAATTCTTCTCCATTTCCAAAGGCATCATAAATGTAATTATTTGTGGCATTAAAGTTTAATTCTAATGATTTTGTTAAACTAAAACCAACTGTATAATCCCAATCAAATAAAAACCTACGTTGTTTTAGTTCTGGTTGATTTAGTAAGCCTTCTATTAAGTTTCTTGATTGCTGTTCATTATAGTTTCTATTGATACGAGAGTTGATAGCGAGTGTGCTTGGAACCGGATTAAAATTTAAATCCTTGATAAATTTCCAGTATTTACTTTTAAAACGCTCAGAATTTTTAAAGAGCTCTATAGATTTTGAATCAAAGCTAAAATTATAAGCGGCAGAAGCCATTACATTTTCGTTGATGTATTTTTCAATATTATAGTCTCTATGAAATTCCTTGTTATGAGAATAAGAAACCGCTAAATTTTCTACATCATAAAATTTTGGTTTTTTAGTTGTATTTGGACTTCTATTCTTTTTAACATTGATAAAACTAATGCTGGTTCGTTTCGTATAATCTCTAGAAAACTCACTATTTGGGTTTTGTTCTAAAGCATCTTGTAAAGTAACATCTTGATATTGTGGATCAAACTTTGGGTCAATAAATTTTTCTCCAACACTATAACTCATGGGCAATTGAATTCCCCATTCTTGTGGCGTTAATACTTTACCAAGATTTACACTAGTGGCAATATCATATTGTTTTGTTTCATCTAAACTACGCTGATTTACACGGTCTTCTACATTCCCAAAACCTATGGTTTGCATGCTTCCTGATAGGGATACATTGGCAACATCAGCAAAATTAGCATCAGCATTCATCACTGCTGCCCAACCACCTTCATTGTCAAAGCCAGCAGAACGCAATTCATTAAACCAAACTTCAGCACTTTTATTTAAAGGAGCGTTGTTTTTTAAGCCTAAAGTTACCGTTCTTAATTGCGCTAAAGTAGGGTTTCCTTTTACTCGAATTTTAAATTCAGGGACTTCACCGGGCACAACTGCCGGATATATTTCGTTAGGCAGTACGTTAGCAATGGCATCTCTTTCTACTTTTAAACGTCCAAATGTTTCTAAGAGTGCATCTAGATTGTTTTCTTCTGGCCAAATGTCAAGAGCAGTAGCACCACTTGTAGATACTTTTAAAGGCACTTCTATTTGATAAAAATTATCATTTAAATCTGTACCTAACCTAATAATTGCAGAAAAGTCATTATCGCTCACGGGTGCATCTCCAGTAGGCTGCAGGTGCATAAACATTTTAAGGGTTTTAAAACGTCTTAAATCGATGCTTATATTTTTATAAATAGCTCTTGCCTCATTAGGTTCTAGGTTGTTCACTTTTAGAGTAACAGCTTGTTCATTTTGCAGTTGCACAGAAGTAGTTCCTTGTAAACGCTCGCGTTCAATTCCTGGAGGTTGAATGTAGCTACCATTATTTTGTTCAATACTTACAACTCCAACTTCAAAACTTTCTAATTCTGCCTGATTTAATTCTCTATCAGGGTTAATTGCAGGATCTATAGTTCTAATATAACGCCTCCAGTCTCCGCGAACCAAATCTAATTCGCCAAACCGAAGTACTACTGGCATTTTAAAATTGGTTAAAAACATTCTTACAAAACGAATGCTGTTAAAATCAGAAATTCCGTTTATCGGGGTTCCGTTTCTAATAGGCACTCTAAATTGATACCATTTAGTTTGCTGAGTATTTCCGTTTTCTAAAGTAACGGAAGTAGTTTTTTCATCAACAATAAAATTTCTTCCTTTCTGTAAATCATTTTTGTTCATAGAAATTCTATACTCATAATAACTTTCAACAGTATTCATGGTTTGATCTCTGTTGATGTCTTCTACATCTGGATAGGTTGTAGAGGAAGTCGGAAAAGTTTCAGTAGATTGATTTAGTGTAGGCGAATTGCCTTGTGTATTATTAAAATCTTTATATCTTTTTATAATAGAAGCATTCATTGCGTCTAAAGAGCCGCCTCTAAAAAATTGAAAGTTATCCGAGGCGATATCATCTGCATTTAAACGACTAAAATTAATATTTAAATTTAAAGAGTCTGATAGTTTTTGTAAATTTTGTTGTTCTTCAAGATCATTTAAACCATCAAATCCAAGATCTTGGTTTGTTCGTGCGGCATCCTCTTCACTAAAGGCATAAATAATAGAAGGATTTCTAGGAACATCTCCCCAAATTGTTGTGTTTACATTAGATCCATTTAGTTTTAAACCATCTTCTGGCAAACCGTTTTCGAACATTTTACGATTATCCTTTACAATATCTTCAGAAATATTACCAAGATTGATGTATAAATCTCCTACTTGATTAGAAACATCATTGGGGTTTATGCCTTGCGGCAAGCCTTCTTCATTGGTGATCGAGTAGTTTTCATAAGGATCCATGACCCAAAACTGAATAAATTCAACATTGGCTTGGTCAAAATTATTCGTATTCAAGGCACGCATAATTCCTCCCCAGTTTTCTTGAGGATTTCTAAAAGTACCGTCATCATTTACGTCAACATTTGTTGTGTTAAAGTTATAAGAACCTCTTTCTTCTGGAAAATAGGCCAAATCTAAAGTTCTTGCTTGTCTATTTTGGGTAACATCAAATTGTTGATTCGGGAATATTTCGTTAAAATTTATTTGTCTCGTTTCTGCTCTAGAGAGTTCATCAGCATTAATACTAGCGGGTGTTTGCCCAATTCCGTAAAAAACTTGATCAATGCTATACCAAGCTAATTTTCCTCTTTTGTAATTGTAAGATAAATCATTTTGATCTCCAAAAAAACCAGGATAATATTTTGGGGTACTAGCTTCATACCAATCTAAAGCAGATAATAAACTGATTGGTATTTGAGAAGCTTCAAAATCATCAATATAAGATGTGGCAGCACCTGCGACATCAATTCCACTTGGCGTTCCTGGTAATAAATAAGCCATATCTGCTCTTAATGACAAGTTAGAAGGAACATCTGTATCTACAAAAGGTAGCTTGTTGGCTAGTTTTGTAAAATAAGGAACTTCTGTGGCATAATCTACATTTAATCCAAACATCGTATTGTTTATAGGGTCTGCACCAAAATTAACTTTAGGCGTTAAAGGCCTTTCCATGATATTTAAAATAGTTGCGCCAACTACAAAATCTTCGGAAAATGTATGTTCAACATCAACCCCCATAAAAGTTTTTCTTTGTTGATTAAAAACGGCATTATTTTCTGTAGAAACGCTTATTGGTGTTCCAGAAGCTTGTAAACCTGGATCAATAATTTGTACTCTACCTGCCATGTAATCTACAACATAATCTACGCCCTCTGCCAATTGTCTTCCGCCTGCACTAACTCTCACCGAACCTCTAGGTACGTTAAATGCTCCAATAGGAATTCCGCTAGCACTTTCTGATCTAAAATAGCCCTTTAAAAAATATTTATCCTTATTTTGAAAATTATTCTTAATGTTAATTTTTGTGTTTAAGTAGAGCTCTTTAAACAAAAATTGTTCATCTAGAGTTTCATTTAAACCAATATCAGTAGGATCATTTTGATTTAAAACTAAATCATTACCAAAAGGTTCTGGTTCTGGAAAAATAACATAACCATTTTGAGAATTTACTGTAATTCCTTCTACATAATCAAAGAAACCGTCTGCCGTTCTAAACTGACTTTGATCTAGTTGATCTAGTTTAAAAACCTGAATTAACGGCACATTTGGTATGTTTTCAGTATTTGAGTTTTGTAATACGTTAGATGCAATTCCGGTATTATCATCTCTGTACAATATTTCAAAACGAAAACCATCTTGTGTTAACGGGTAAGCGCCTAAAGCATAGATGTTTTTCATCATTAAACGCCATGTAGGAAAAGATTCATCGTTACCTGTAATAGCATTTGTACGCTTTGTTTGTAAAATTTCTGAACGCAATAATTTAACGGCTAAGTTTTGAGGAGCTTGAACTCCATCATTAGAAAATTCACCAACTTTAAAAGATTTTTGAGTACCGCCGCCATTGATCGTTCCGGCAACTGTATATTCATAAGCAACTGCTAAAACCTCACCATCATTTAATCTTCTATTTAATGAAATATAACCTAATTGAGAATTTAATTTATACTCATTTACATCCAATTTTCTTGCATTTTCAAGAATAGAATAGTCAGTTCCTTGTTGCATTTGAAAACGATTTTGTAAGGTATTGTCAACCGTAGAAATATCTCTAATTCCGTTTAAAACAGTTGGGTCATAGATGTTGTTTGCGTTATTTTGAGGCAAATTTAATTGTTGGCCATTGGTATTGATACTAATAGGATTTACGGGCAGTACGGCACCATTATCATCAACTAAATTTTTATAAGAATTATTTGCGTTTGCATTGTTAGATTCACCAAGATCTGCCAGCGCTACAATACTTCTAAAATCTTCAGTAGCGGCATTTCTATTGGTAATCCAAACTTCAATTCTTGTAATACTAACCTGGCTGCTTATTAAAGGATATTGCTTTAAGGAATTGGCATAATTATCTATAAAAAATTGGGATAAAAAAAAATGACGGTCATTATCATAGTCCGTTGTTCTTAATTCAAATTCTTGAATAGAAGCACCCGCTTCTGATACCACGGTTTTACTTTCAGAATTTTGTTGAGAAAACACTGCAGTAACATTCGTGTTTCCGAATTGTAGTTCCGTTTTTACTCCGAACAAACTTTGTGCACCATTGATCAAAGAATTTTTAATGGGCATTGCAACATTACCAGCTTCAATACCTTGCAAGATATCATCTTCTGTGGGCGTATAATCGATTTTTACTAAATTTTGAAAATCGAAACTTGCTTGGGTATCGTAATTTGCAGTAAATTCTAAACGTTCACCAATTTTTGCACGAATACTAGCGTTTATTTGCTGATCGAAATCAAAAACAAGACTACTTCTATTCTCTTCAGAAATTTGAGGATTTTCTGTGTTTTGATAAATAAAACCAAGCTTTAAATTTAAGTTTCCCGTAGGCGTAACCTTTACCGTGTTGCCTCCAAAAATAGATTCAAAAAACTTATTATTTACATAATAGGTAGGTAATAAATCTTTTTGTGCTGCTGCAGAACCTTTCTTTTTACTATTTGTAGCACTTACTTTATCTTTAAAGTATTGCAACATATCTCGTTTTAAACGATATTGTTGGTATTCTTTTTGTGTTAAATAAATAGGAGTTTTAATCTGATAATCACCTATTTTCTCTAGAATAATATATTGGTTCAATGCTTTATCAAAAATGACTTCTTTTTGCGCCAAATCATCCAAAAAAAGACCTCCTTTTTGCGTGTTTTTAAAATTGTATCTTAAGTTTAAAGTATCTTTTTTAATCTCTGTAGAATCTTTGGTTGTCTTTGTTTGAGCATCTAATGAGAAGTTTACCGAAAATGTAAAAAGGAGTACTAAAAATGTGTTTTTTAATAATCTAATCAATTGATTATAAATTTTTTAAAGCTAATTTTATGATTTTTTCTACTGAGGCATCAGCATTTTCTTTTAAAATAGCACTTACAATTTTATCTGATTGTCTTCTATTAAAACCTAAAACCTCTAAAGCAGATAACGCTTCATCTTTATTAGTATTGCTTTTTGCAAAAGAAACTTCATCAATCTCGTAGGTTTTTAAAATTTTATCTTTTAAATCTACAATAACTCTTTGTGCCGTTTTTATACCAATCCCTTTTACAGACTGAATTAACGATACATTTTCTGATGCAATGGCATTTTGTATTTCTTCCCAAGTCATAGAAGATAACATGGTTCTTGCAATACTTGGGCCAACGCCAGAAACAGAAATTAATAATTTAAAAATTTCTCTTTCTGTTTTATTAATGAAACCAAAAAGCGTGTGTGCATCTTCTCTGATAGATAGATGCGTGAATAAAACTACATTTTCATCTGCAGGCAAACTAGAAAAAGTGTTTAAAGAAATATGCAATAAATAGCCAACACCGGCGCAATCTACAACGACCTCTGTCGGACTTTTTTCAATTAATCTACCTCTAACTTGTGTAATCATCTTTTATTTTTCTTGTAGCTTATGGCACTAATTTATTTTTCTAATTTCTGTTTTTTTCTCTTTGCTGTGCATCTACAGCTGCTAAAGCGGCCATATTTACCATTTCATCTACACTAGCTCCTAACTGTAAAACATGTACAGCTTTACTTAAACCTAAAATTACAGGTCCAATAGATTCAGCGCCTTCTAATTGTTTTAATAGTTTATAAGTGATATTTGCCGATTCTAAATTTGGAAAAATTAAGACATTTACTTTTTTTCCGTTTAATTTAGAAAACGGAAATTCTTTTGCTAACATTTCTGGATTCAAAGCAAAATCTGCTTGAATTTCTCCATCAACAACCAAATCAGGAAAATGACGATGCATGTGCGCAACAGATTCTCTAATTTTTTTAGAAGTTTCTGTGTTAGACGATCCAAAATTAGAAAAAGAAAGCATCGCAACATTTGGTTTCATACCAAACATTTTTGCCAGGCTAGCAGTCATTTGAGTAATTTTTACTAAATCTTTTGCAGAAGGGTTGATATTAATTGTGGTGTCTGCTAAAAATATAGGACCTTGTTTTGTGAGCATTAAATTACAAGCGGCAACTTTAGAAATTCCTTTATCCTTTGAAATCAATTCTAAAATAGGTTTTACTACTGAAGGATAAGGTCTCGAGTATCCAGTAATTAAGGCATCTGCTTCATTTTCATTGACCATCATGGCTGCAAAATAATTACGCTCACGCATTAATTTTTTCGCTTCAGACAATGTTCTTCCTTTTCGTTGTCTTGTTTTCCAGTATGCATGCCCAAAACGACTTCTTCTTTCTCTTTCTTCATCTGTTTTTGGGTCAAAGATGGGCACATCATCAGTAAAACCAATTTCTTCTTTTAATTCTAAAATAACCTCTTTTCTTCCTAATAAAATAGGGTGTCCTAATTTTTCTTCATGCACTCTTTGTGCTGCCTTTAAGACATCTAAATGATCTGCTTCTGCAAACACAATTCGTTTTAGATTACTTTTTGCACGGTTATGAATAAGTCTAATTTCTTTGCTTCCAGATCCAGAACGTTCCATGAGTTCTTCTCTATATTTATTCCAATCGGTAATAGGTTCTAAAGCCACACCAGATTCCATCGCTGCTTTTGCAATTGCTGGTGGAATTTCATAAATTAAACGAGGATCAAAAGGTTTCGGAATGATGTATTCTCTACCAAAAGTTAAGCTTACTTCATCATATACAATATTTACTTGTTCAGGAACCGATTTTTTTGCCAAATTAGCCAAAGCATGCACGGCAGCCATTTTCATTTCCTCATTTATTTTAGTAGCTCTAACATCTAAAGCACCTCTAAAAATAAATGGAAAACCAAGTACGTTATTTACTTGATTAGGATGGTCTGATCTACCCGTTGCCATTACAAGATCATCTCGTGTTGCTATTGCTAAATCATAATCTATCTCAGGAACTGGGTTTGCCATGGCAAAAACAATAGGGTCTTTACCCATTGCTAACAGCATTTCTGGTGTTACAACATTCCCCGTAGACAAGCCGATAAAAACATCAGCATTTTGCATGGCTTCTTCAAGTGTATGTATATCTTTTGAGGTTGCAAATTCTGCTTTTTGAGAAGTTAAAGTTTCTCTATCTTTTCTGATAACCCCTTTGCTATCGCACATTACAATATTTTCTCTTACAGCGCCCAATTCTAAATACAAACGTGTACAAGAAATTGCCGCAGCACCCGCACCATTTACAACGATATTCACTTTAGAAATATCTTTTTTTGTAATTTCTATGGCATTTTTTAATGCAGCAGCAGATATAATAGCGGTTCCATGCTGATCATCATGCATTACTGGGATGTCTAATTCTTCTTTTAAACGTCTTTCTATTTCGAAAGCTTCCGGAGCTTTTATATCTTCTAAATTGATGCCCCCAAAAGTAGGTGCAATTGCTTTTACAGTAGCTATAAATTGCTCAACATCAGTTGTATCAACTTCAATGTCAAAAACATCGATATCAGCAAAAATTTTGAAAAGTAAACCTTTTCCTTCCATGACAGGTTTTGAAGCTTCTGGGCCAATATCACCCAAGCCTAAAACTGCTGTTCCGTTAGAAATTACAGCAACTAAATTGCCTTTCGCTGTATATTTATAAACATTGTTTCTGTCTTTTGCTATTTCTAAACAAGGTTCTGCCACACCAGGAGAATATGCCAATGCTAAATCGTGTTGAGTTGCATATTTTTTGGTAGGAACAACTGCTATTTTTCCAGGTTTTGGTTTTGCGTGATAGAGTAGTGCTTCGTGTCTTTTTCTAGAATCGCTCATAAAATAGTTGTTTGCTTGTTTAAGCTTACAAATATATGCTTTTCAATGAAAGAGTGAACAAGTTTTTAATTTTTTAGAAATTTTACATTTTTCTTGGAAGCCTAAATTTTTACTGATTTTACCACAGATAAAGCTAAATTACTCGGTTCATTTACTAACCTATAAAATGTCGTTTTTATCTAGTTAAACTAATCAAAATGGGGTTGTAAAAGGCTGTGAAGCAGCTTTTATTTTCGTAATTTTAAATGATAAGGATTATATTATTCAAAAGCAAAATTCAAGAAAACACCGCGAGTTCCCATAAAATTAATAGGAGCAGTCCATTGGCTATTAGGGTCATCATCGTATTTTGTCTCATTATTAATAGCAAAAACACCACGAATTGATGGTGAAAATTTGAAGAAATATAAATAGATATCAACGCCCACGCCTAACTCGTACATAAAGTTGTGCGTTTTCATTCTAAATTGTCCAGCAGAATTATCATCTTGATTGTCTTCATTGCTTGAGAAGTTGTAGTCGTAAGAAATGCCACCTAACAAATAAGGACGCATATTTTTGTATCGGTCGGTACTAAATTTAAAGACCAAAGGAGCATGTAAAAAAGTAGAACTAACTTCTCTAATACTTTGTGCCGGGTTAGAGATGTCTAAATGATTGAATGAAATTACTTTCGTATTGCTCATTAAGCCTGGTTCGAAGCGTAAACTTAAGTTTTTATGTAGGCGCAATTCTGCAATTAAACCTACGTTAAAACCTACAGCAGGTTCAATAGAAATATCGGGTTCAGCTATGACACTATTTTTATAATTAAGTTTAAAATCATTTTGATTTAAACCCAAGTAAAAACCATAATGTATTTTTCTCTTATCGAAGCTAGGTAAGTTTTCTACGCGATCTCTTTGTGCTAAAAACACTTTAGAAATCATTACGAAAAAAATAAAAAGAAGAATTTTTTGATTCATTTTACTTACTTGCGGTATAAATTGTGGCAACTCCAAATGTTACTGGAGTGTCTGTTGTATGTTTAAACCCATTTTTTTGTAAAATATTGTTGAAAGCTTCTCCAAAAGGAAAAGAATTTGCAGATTCTGATAAGTACGAGTATGCAACCTTGTCTTTGGAAAACAATTTACCCACAACCGGTAAGAATAAATTTGTGTAAAGTTTATATCCTTGCTTAAAAGGAAATTTTACAGGATTCGACGTTTCTAAAATTACTAAAACTCCTGTAGGTTTTAAAACTCTTGCAATTTCTTGAAGACCTTTTGCTAAATTGGCAAAATTTCTAACACCAAAAGAAACTGTAATAGCATCAAAAGTAGCATCATCAAAAGGCATATCTTCAGAATCACCTACAATCATTTCTATTTTATTTGATAAATTAGCTTTGGCAATTTTTTGTTTACCAACATCTAACATTCCTGCAGAAATATCTAAACCCACAATTCTATCTGGTTTTAAGGCGGCCATCATTAAAGCTAAATCTCCGGTACCTGTAGCAATATCTAAAATTTGCTTCGGATTATTTTTACCCACAATTGCTACAACTTTTTTACGCCATTTTACATCAATTCCTAGAGAAATAACACGGTTTAATCCATCATAATTACCAGAGATATTATCAAACATTTGAGCAACTTGCTCTTTTTTTCCTAATTGAGAATCTTTATATGGATTTATTTTTTCTGCTGACATAAATGAGCCCACCTTAATCTTCCTTATTTAAATAAGTTCAATATGAAAGAACTTCGGAAGAAACGCATAGCGTGAGTAACTATTTTTTATGGTTTGTATAAATTAATTGTTTTTTAAACCAATTAGCGATATCATGTTGTTGTAAATGGTTTTGTTTTTCTTTAATCCTATTTAAAAGATAACCTTAACGAAGGTGCTTCTTTTTAATTTTAATGAATTAAGAACCATTTTAATGTATTTACAAAACATGATATATCGAAAATGGTATTTTTTTTAATATCAATTATTATTTTTCTTTTTCAAAAAAAAATGTTTGATTTACAACGGGCTTTCTTATCCGTTAATTGCAATCACCTCATTAATTTGATTTGGCAACATATCTTTTAACAAAGTTTCGATTCCGTTTTTTAAAGTAGCAGTAGAGGATGGGCAACCACTGCAAGCGCCTTGTAAAACAACACTCACTACTTTGTTAACTTCATCATAAGACCTAAACGCAATGTTACCTCCATCACCAGCAACTGCAGGTTTTATATATTCATCTAAAATATCTACAATTTGTCCAGGAATACCTTCTAAAGCAACAACAGGTGCTACATCTTCAGTTTCGGTTGCTACTGTTTTACTTGGTAATTCTTTAATGATGGTTTTTCCTGCTACTAAATATTCACGAATAAAAGTTCTTAATTCTGCAAAAACCTCATTCCATTCTACCATATCATATTTGGTCACAGAAATATAGTTATCAGATATAAATACTTCTTTTACAAAAGGAAATGTAAAAATTGCTTGTGCTAATGGTGATGATTTACTGGCTTCATCAATATTTTTAAACTCAACATCAGTTTGCGTTAATGCTTTATTAGAACCGAATTTCATTACTGCTGGATTCGGAGTAACTTCAGCATAAACTTCTATTGCTTCCTTTTTGCCTGACGTAGTTTTTTCAGTAACTACCACATTTCCATCATTTAAATAGGCTTCAATTTGTTCTGCAACTTCTTCTTGCACATCGAGCCATTGAACAATATCAAAACGCTGAATGGCAATAAAATTAGCGGTTACAAAAATCTTTTTTACAAAAGGTAAATAGAATAATTGTTGTGCTAAAGGTGATTCTTTTGCCTCATCGATATTGGTATATTCGTAACTACCTCCATTTATTAAAACTGTAGAACTATTAAATTTTAATATGGTGTCGTTTGTGGTTTCTTGAATTGTAATTTTTGTCTCTTGCATAATCTTAAAATAAGATGCAAAATTACGAGAAAAAAACTGAATTGTAATAAAAAAGACCTTGTATGTTTTACAAATACAAGGTCTTTTTTATAAACGATTTTCATTTACAAGCTTAAACTTAATGAGGCTGTAAATACCCTATTATCTATGGTTAAATTTGTTGGATTGGCGTTATAACCTGAATAAAAATTGTAGGCGGCCGTTCTATTATTGTTGGTGTAGGCAAAATCTAATTTAAAATTCCCAAAGTTATAACCTCCACCGAAGGAATAACCTTCAACATCACTAAAATTAAGAATGCTGTTATTATTTAAGCCAATTGTAGTATTCGGCGTTTGTTCAAAACTATATCCACCTCTAATGCTAAAACGATCAAAACGCCATTCTGTACCAATATTAAAATTGTGTGTGTTTTTTAATTCATTTTGAAAAAATTGATTTTCATTAGAAAAGTTATCGCCAGAAAGTTTTATTCTTTGAAAATTTTTATTGATATAATCAAAACTAATCAAACCATTTTTACCAAATATGAGTGCCGAGCTAGCTGTGAATACGCTAGGTGTTCTCAACTGATAAATTAATGCTTGGGATGGGAAAAATCCACCTGAAGTATTATCATATATTAGGTTGTCATTACTCACTATAATTTCTGTATCTCCAAAAAAACCTTCATTATTTGTAATATTACTGTCTTCAGCAATTTCTGAAAACCAAGTAGGAGTTTGATAAGACATACCAAATCTAAAATTTTGATGTACCCTGTAAATAAATCCAAGATTTGCAGAGAATCCCGTTCCTGTTGTATAATTTTCTTGGTACAAAAAAGCATCTAATTCATTCCCATCTATATCACTATTAAATTCACTTAGCGTCGATATTTGATTAAAGTTTAAATCGTAAAAATTAAGACTCAAACCTAGATGAAGTTTTTGTTGATACACAGAAGAAAATCCAATATTTATTTCGTTTAATTTACCATTGTATCTATTGTTAAAATTTTGTCCGTCAGCAAAATCATACACCAAAGCAGGGTCATTAATATCTAAAGGAAAATTTGTAAAGGTGGCAAAACCACTGTTACCTTCTGCTAAAAAGCCATCGTTAAAATCTTTTGTAATTCTGTAATTAAAACCGATAGCAAATTTATTCCAATCTGAACTGAAAGCACTATCAAAAACTAATACAGCGCCCGCCTGCGATAAATTTATAAATTGATCTTGCGTGTTTAGGATGTTACCATAATAATTAGAAGCAATATCTGAACTTCTAACATTAAAACTACCCGTAAATATACTATTATTAAAAACAGATAAACCTGCAGGATTTATATTGATTGATGAGATATCGCCACCTAATGCTCCAAAAGCACCACCCATTGCAGTAAAACGTGCCGAACCATTGTTATCATTTTGAGAAAATAAAATCCCTAAATCTTGGTAGCCTAAAGATTGAGAAAAAGACGTATGTGTAAGTGCGAGCAAGGTCGCTACAATAAAAAATCGTTTCATATTTTGAGATTTTTATTTAAGAATATTATATTAATTACCTCTTCTAGAAGATCCGCTACTTCTTGAACTTTTAGATCCCGAACTTCTTGAAGATGAGGAACTACGACTACTTCTCGTAGAGGATGAACTTGTTCTAGTGTTATTAGATGAAGATTTAGTTCTACTGTTGTTAGATGATGATCTTCTTGTGTTAGCATTACTACTTCTAGAACTTGTGTTATTTCTTCTGGCAGAAGAGGTTCTCCTAGTGGGCGTAGTGCTTCTTCTTATGGTCGAAGAGCTCCGTCTTTCTGAAGAAATTCTTCTTGTAGGATTCGTGCTTGAGCCCTCTCTACTAGCAATGTTTGCACTACTATATCTTGTTGAAGAATTTCTTCTAGTTGTATTTGATAACCTTCTGTTTGAAACTGTACTATTATTTCTTACGCCTGAATTCGTTCTATTTCTTGAATTTACCGTGTTAATTCTAGTTAAGTTATTATTCGAGGTTCTTCTACCATAGCGAATATTTCTTTGAAAGTTATTATTACCCCAGTAATGGTTGTTGAAGCCTCCCCATTGATTGGCCCATCTCGAATTATTGAAGAATCGTCCTCTAAAACCCCATCTATTATAACCCCAACCGTAATTGAAACCCCAGCCGCTGTTAAAGCCCCAGCCATTATTGAATCCCCAACCGTTATTGAATCCCCAACCGTTATTGAAACCCCAGCCATTGTTGAAACCCCAGCCATTGTTGAAACCCCAACCGTTGTAAAAGCCCATTCCCCAATTATTGCCAAACATAAAAGGATCGTTCATTAAATTAATATGAACAACTACATTATTATCTTCATATCCCCAAGGCTGATTTGCATTATAATTTAGACTTTCATCAATAATTTCATCTTCTACGAAAGGGGCATCAGTGTTATAAGAATTTACATCCGTAAAAATTTGGGTCGCTTCAATTCTTTGCAGGTTTTCTAAGGATTTTGTAAAGTAATTATCTTCATATTCATCATATTCCTTTTCATCTACAACGATTACCTTTTTTTCTTCTTGTTTAGGAGAAACTTCACCGTAAATTCCGTCTTCATTATAGACACTTTGATAAGTTCCACATGAAATCAAAAATAAATTAACCACTGTAAATAAAATTACGTGTTTTAGCTTTGAATTTTTATAATGTAGTTTCATAATATTATAATTTTAAGTGAATACTTTTTAATAGAAATTTTTGCTTTAAAAACACTTAAATATAGTAATTTTGTGTCGATTTTAATAGCGATGTGTTGTTTTTAACAAAATTTTTCAACTAAATTAATACAACATCTATGCCAAACTAATAGATTATGAGCAAGAAGTTAACGAAAAGAGCAGAAGATTATTCTAAATGGTATAATGAATTGGTGGTGAAAGCTGATTTAGCAGAAAATTCTGCTGTGCGAGGCTGTATGGTTATAAAGCCTTATGGATTTGCTATTTGGGAAAAAATGCAAGCAGAGTTGGACAGAATGTTTAAAGAAACCGGTCATCAAAATGCATATTTTCCATTGTTCGTTCCTAAAAGTTTATTTGAAGCTGAAGAAAAAAATGCGGAAGGATTTGCCAAAGAATGCGCGGTTGTAACTCATTACAGACTGCAAAATGATCCTGATAAACCAGGGAAGTTAAGAGTAGATCCTGAAGCAAAATTAGAAGAGGAATTAGTGGTAAGACCAACTTCTGAAGCTATTATTTGGAGCACTTATAAAGGATGGATTGAATCTTATAGAGATTTACCTTTATTAATAAATCAATGGGCAAATGTGGTACGTTGGGAAATGCGAACTCGTTTATTTTTAAGAACTGCAGAATTTTTATGGCAAGAAGGTCATACAGCACATGCTACAAAAACAGAAGCAGTAGCAGAAGCAAAACAAATGCAAGAAGTATATGCTGAATTTGCAGAAAATTTTATGGCGATGCCGGTTATTAGAGGTGTTAAATCTGATAGCGAGCGTTTTGCTGGGGCAGAGGAAACTTTTACTATTGAAGCTTTAATGCAAGATGGAAAAGCATTACAAGCAGGAACAAGTCATTTTTTAGGTCAGAATTTTGCCAAAGCTTTTGATGTAAAATTTACTTCTAAAGAAGGAAAGCAAGAATATGTTTGGGCAACTTCTTGGGGAGTCTCTACACGTCTAATAGGAGGGTTAATCATGACCCACTCTGATGATTTTGGTTTGGTTTTACCTCCTAAATTAGCACCAATTCAAGTGGTAATTGTTCCAATTTATAAAAATGAGGAGCAATTAGACGCTATATCACAGAAAGTAAATGAAATTGTAAAGGAGTTACGTAAAAAAGCAATTTCGGTGAAGTATGATGATAGAGATACCTATAGACCTGGTGCAAAATTCGCAGAATATGAATTAAAGGGAGTTCCGATTAGAATTGCTATTGGAAATCGAGATTTAGAAAATGGAACATTAGAAATTGCCCGAAGAGATACCCTAGAAAAACAAATAGTAAATCAAGATGAAGTAGTTGTATTTATTGAAAATCTTTTAGAACAAATACAGGAGAATTTATTTCGAAAAGCTATCAATTTTAGAAAGGAACATACTACAGAAGTAAACGATTTTAAAGAATTTAAAAAAGCCATTAAAAATACAGGTGGTTTTGTATCTGCTCATTGGGATGGAACAGAAGAAACAGAAGACAAAATAAAAGAATATACAAAAGCCACAATTCGATGCATACCGAATGACGCAAAAGAAGAATTTGGAGTTTGTGTTTTAACAGGAAAACCATCTGCTAAACGAGTGCTTTTTGCGAAAGCATATTAATTTGAAAAAAAAAGTAATTTTTTTTCAAAAATTATTGCACAACTTAAAAAACGTTGTATATTTGCACCCGCAATTAAGAAGTATTTAATTGTTATGGTCCGTTCGTCTAGGGGTTAGGACGCATGGTTTTCATCCATGTAACACGGGTTCGATTCCCGTACGGACTACAAAAGTTTTAATTAAAAAACGAAGAAAATAAAGTTATGGCAAATCACAAGTCAGCATTAAAGAGAATTAGAAGTAACGAATCTAAAAGGTTACTCAACAAGTATCAGCATAAAACAACTCGTAATGCTGTTAGAGATTTACGTTCAGTAGAAGATAAAAAAGATGCAGAAGGTAAATTAGGTAATGTAATCTCAATGTTAGATAAGTTAGCTAAAAATAATATTATACATAAAAATAAAGCTGCCAACTTAAAATCTAAATTAACAAAGCACGTTGCAGCATTGTAATATTTTAAAGACCTATAAAATTTAAAAACTCTGAATAAAAATTCAGAGTTTTTTATTGTTTACTATTTTACTGAATTTTATAAATCATAGTCCTTATGGGCATCTAGTCGAATAAAGATAAAAAGTAAGATTGTAAAACCCCACAAAGAAGAGCCTCCATAACTAAAAAAAGGTAGAGGTATTCCTACGGTTGGTAATAAGCCTATAACCATGCCAATGTTTACGATTACATGAAAGAATAAAATAGAAGCCAAACCATAGCCATAAATTCTACCAAATTTATTAGTATGTGTTTCTGCTAAATAAATTATTCTATACATTAAGAGCATAAATAGAATAATTACCAAGCTGCTGCCTAAAAAGCCCCATTCTTCTCCTACAGTACTAAAAATATAATCAGTATGTTGCTCTGGTACAAAATCTCCTTGCGTTAAATCTCCTTTTAGAAACCCTTTACCGTTAAATCCTCCTGAACTAATCGTTAATTCTGATTGATAGGAATTGTATCCGATACCTCTATTATCTGTTTTTATTCCCAATAAAATGTCAAACCGATCTTTTTGATGCGAAGCTAAAATATTCTCATAAGTGTAACTCGTACCAAAAATAAATACCCCTACAACTAAATAAATACCTAACATCTTATGCCAATTAAAACGTAAAAAAAGTTTTCCTCCTCGGTAAAGAAGATAAGAAACTAGCATCGAAATAAAAAGAAACGTTGAAATAAACATCCATTTAGGACCAAAAAATATGGTTAGTATAAACAGGGCAATAAATGTAGTACCTAATATAATATAGTTTAAGGTTAAACCTTCTCTATTTAGCACAAAAAAGAATGATAAATAAATGACGGCAGAACCTGCGTCGGGTTGTAAAAAAATTAAAAAAGCAGGAAAAAAGACTATAATAAATGCTTTTATTTGATTTTTTATAAGTTTAAAATTATATTGTCTATCACTTAATAATTTGGCAACGGCTAAGGCTGTAAAAGCTTTTACAAATTCTGAAGGCTGCAAACTCATGGGTCCGAAATTAAACCAAGATTTTGCTCCATTAATTTCTTTTCCAAAAGGAAACAATAATACTAAGCTAACAATAGAAATCAGGTATAAAATGGTAGCAAATTGTTCGTAAAATTTAGAATTAAAAAATAGAATAATAATGATTAAAGGAATGCTTAAACCGATCCAGATTAATTGTTTACCATATTTTGTGGAAAAGTCTAAAATTTCAACATTATCTTCGGTTTTAGAAGCAGCAAAAATGTTTAACCAACCGAAACCAATTAAAATTATATAGATAAGTACTAGAATCCAATCGATACCAGCAAAAATATTATTTTGTTCCTGACGCAATTTCTTCTAATGGTTTTTGAATTTGTTTGTTGTAAATTTCTTGTAAGCTCATGTTTAACATGCTTGATTCTCTGTATTTGCTTTGTTTAGAAATTTTACCATTGATGTATTTCTCAATCAATAAACTTGTAATCGGAGCTGCAATTGTAGAGCCATATCCTCCATTTTCAACGAAAACGGCGAGCGCAATTTTAGGGTTATCTTTTGGTGCAAAAGCTACTAAAATAGAATGATCTGCAAGCTGTTCTTTAAAACCATCAACAATAATAAAATTTTCTGCGGTTCCTGTTTTTCCGCAAATTTCAATTCCTTTTACTTGACTCCATCTTCCTGTACCTGTTTTAAAAACTTCATGCATAGCTTCAATAACAGGTTCAAAATGTTCTTGGTTTATTGTCGTTTTTTTGGGGTTTGTGTATTCAGGATTATCAATGTTTTTTTGACCAATTTTCTTTACAATATGTGGTGTATAAAAATAACCTCTATTCGAAATTGCGGTGGTGAAATTTGCTAATTGAATAGGTGTTGTTAATATTTCGCCCTGACCAATGGCATTAGAGATGGTGGAAGAACCATTCCATCTATAATTTAATCTTTGATTATAGTATTCTCCGTCAGGAATTAAACCTTTTTGACCCGCAGGTAAATCATATCCTAAAAAATTACCTAAACCAAAGCTAGCTGCGTGATCATGCCATGTATTTAAGCCCTCTGTAGGGTTATTATTTTTTTCTATGATTCTCTTATAGGTGTTGGAAAAGTAGCTGTTGCAGGATTTAGAAATAGCTGTTTTTAATTGAATAGGTTTACCGTAAATACCACAATGGCATCCCATAAAAGCTCCTGATCTACCGCCATATCTAAAGCCGTTATAACATTTAAAAGAGGTTTGCTGATTAATTACATTTTCTTGCAAACCAATTAAAGCATTCATCATCTTAAAAGGAGAACCAGGTGAATAAGCAGCTAATAACCCGCGGTCATAAGAAGGTTTACTAATAGTATCATTAAATAGTAAAACCGAATTTTTAGAACGTTTTCTACCAACTAACATATTTGGATCGTACGTTGGGGCGGTCACTAATGCTAATATTTCTCCAGTAGTGGGTTCAATAGCAACGATTCCACCACGTTTTCCTTTCATTAATAGTTGGGCATATACTTGTAAATCGATGTCTAATGTTAATGTTAAGTCCTTTCCATCTTCTGGAAGTGTATCATAAGTGCCATTTTTATAAGTACCCGTAACTTTATTAAGATTATTTCTTTTTAAATATTTTTTACCTTTTTTACCTCTTAAAACATTTTCATACTGTTTTTCTACACCGTCTTTTCCTTCTAATTCTCCTTGTTCGTAATAGTCGCTTTTTCTTGCTCTTTCTTCATTTACTTCGCCAATATAACCTAAAACATTTGCGGCCGCTTTTATTGGGTAATTTCTTATAGTTCTCTTTTGAATGTAGAATCCTGCATATTTATGTAGTTTTTCTTGAAGATAAGCATAATCCTCTTTTGCTAATTGTTTTAAAAAAACAGAAGGCAAATAGGTAGCGTATCCTTCCGCTTTTTTAAATCTCTTTTTAAAATCTGTGGTCTCAATTTTTAAAAGCTTACAAAACTCTAAAGTATCTAATGGGGTTACTTTATTGGGTTGTACCATTACATCATACGAAAGTTGATTGGCTACTAATAGTTTTCCATTTCTATCGTAAATATAGCCGCGCTCTGGGTAATCATATTCAATTTTTACAGCAGAATTATGAATGGGATCGTAGTTATCGCTTCTAATAATTTGAAGTTGATATAATCGCCCGATAAAAATAAGACCAACGAGGGTGATTAAAAAATAGAGTAAAAAACTTCTTTGCATTATTTGCTTGTCGTAAAAATATAGGTTCCTGAAAAATATAAAGTTAACGTAAAAATACTTGAATAAAGTACATTTAAAAGTACGTTAGAAAAATTTTGTAGGCTAAAATTAGCAAAAGAAAAGTAGATAAGGTGATGAATTATTGTTAAAGTTACTGTATAGTTAAAAACTTTACCAAAAGATTCTGATTTTAAATTAAAAAAAGGAAAATCTGCAGTTTCTTTTCTGAAATACAACTTTATAAAAAAGAGTCTCATATAAGCTATTGACAAAATTGAAAAAGCATGGATGCCTCCAGAATCAGAAAAAAAATCGACAAAGAGACCTAATAAGAAACTAAAAAAAAGAAACGGAATTCTTTTTTCTTTTAATGGGTAAATAAAGACAAAGGCAATATATGAGTATGGATTAATATAACCGAGAAATAAAATATTATTTAAAACAAATACTTGTAAAAAAAGCAAGAAAAAAAATAAAAACAATAAGTTAGTAGGTTTATTCATTGTCAATAGTTTCTAGTAATTTTATTTCTTCTTTGTCTAAATTCTTAATAACATATACAAATCCTAAATTACTCATATCATTAAATAATGTAATATCTACTTCATTATCTGCAGTATTTTCTTTGTTAATTTTAGAAATAGTACCGATTAAAACTCCTTCAGGAAAAATAGTCGATTTCCCTCCAGTTTCAATTGTATCTCCAACTTTTATAGGGGCTTGTCTTGGTAAATCAGAAAGCTGTGCGATGCTATAATTTAGTCCATTCCAGCCTAAAGAACCAAAATAATTACTGTTTTTTAAGCGCGCATTAATTTTACTATTTCTATTTAAAATGGATTGCACTCGAGTGTAATTTTTCGAAGAATTATCAGTAATACCGATAATTCCTTTACTGTTTATAACTGCCATTTCTTTAGAAACTCCTTGGTTTTTACCTTTATTAATTGTTAGAAAATTAAATTGTTTTGTATACGTATTATTGATGACTTTAGCATCTGTAAAAGTATACTTTTGATGATATTTTAAAGAATCAACAACCACAGAGTCCATATTAGAATGAGTGGCAATATTTTTTTCTAAAATATTTTTTAGCCGAGTGTTTTCTTGGGATAATAAAATGTTTTCAGATTTTAAATTTAGATATTCTGAAAAATAAGAAGATGCATCATAAATTCTTCCAGTAACTAAATTGGCAGAGTTTACAAATTTACTTTTCTGAAAGGCAAGATTGTTAAATGTTAAGGTGAGTGCTATGCCTTGTAAGCATAAAAAAAACAGAAAGTACCTAAACTTTTGAAAAAAAAAGATGAGTTGCTGCATTATTAGCGCATTAAAAATGTTAGTTCATTAAAACATTTTTGTATTTTTTTAATTCTTTTAAGGCAATTCCTGTTCCACGAACTACAGCTCTTAAAGGATCTTCGGTTACGTAGACAGGTAAGTCTGTTTTACGAGATAAACGTTTATCCAAACCTCTTAACATAGAGCCACCACCTGCTAAATAAATGCCTGTATTGTAAATATCGGCAGCCAATTCTGGAGGTGTTTTAGAGAGTGTTTCCATTACAGCGTCTTCTATTCTTAAAATAGATTTGTCTAAAGCTTTTGCTATTTCTCTAAAAGAAACCTGCACTTGTTTTGGTTTACCGCTCAATAAATCTCTACCTTGAACCAACATTTCTTCTGGAGGCGAATCTAAATCTTCTGTAGCAGCCCCAATGGTAATTTTTATTTTCTCTGCAGTAGTTTCCCCAACATGTAAATTGTGTTGAGTACGCATATAATACATAATATCGCTAGTAAATAAATCTCCGGCAACTTTTACAGATTGATCACAAACAATGCCCGCTAGCGCAATAACAGCGATTTCAGTTGTACCACCACCTATATCGATAATCATGTTTCCTTTTGGTTCCATAATATCAATACCAACGCCAATAGCAGCAGCCATTGGTTCATAAATTAAGTATATTTCTTTTGCATTCATGTGTTTGGCAGAATCTCTTACAGCACGTTTTTCTACCTCTGTAATTCCTGATGGAATGCAAATAACCATTCTTAAAGCTGGTGGAAATAGTTTCTTTTTAATCGATGGAATTTGCTTTACAAACTCCTTTATCATTTCTTCTGACGCTTGAAAATCTGCAATTACGCCGTCTTTTAAAGGACGAATTGTTTTTATGTTTTCGTGCGTTTTCCCCTGCATTAAATTCGCTTCTTGTCCAATAGCAATAATTTTACCAGTCAATCTATTTCTAGCAACAATAGAGGGTGCATCGATCACAACTTTTCCGTTGTGAATTATCAAAGTATTTGCGGTACCTAAATCGATCGCAATATCTTCTGTCATAAAATCAAAAAAACCCATAAAATATCTATCTTAATTTGAAGCAATTCAATATCTACAAAGCTACTAAAATTAATCTTGTAAATCTGTTTATTTTATTAATGTTTAAAATGTCTTGTTCCTGTCATTACCATCGATAAATTATTGGCATTACAGTAGTCTATGCTTAATTGATCTTTGATGGATCCACCAGGCTGAATAACACTTTTTATACCAGCTTTATCTGCAATTTCTACACAGTCAGGAAAAGGGAAAAAGGCATCGCTTGCCATTACAGCGCCGTTTAAATCAAACCCAAAGTTATTAGCTTTTTCTATCGCTTGGTTTAAAGCATCAACTCTACTAGTTTGCCCAGTTCCACTAGCTAAAAGCTGATTATTTTTTGTAAAAACAATGGTGTTAGATTTTGTATGCTTACATATTTTAGAAGCAAACAGTAAATCTTTAATCTCACTTTCAGATGGTTGCCTGTCGGTAACGTAAGTCAAGTCTTCTAAAGTGTCCGTTTTAGAATCTTTGTCTTGTACCAACAATCCGTTTAATGCAGTTCTTACATTTTGAACCGGTAATTCTGTAGATTTCTGAACTAAAATAACTCTATTTTTCTTTCCTTTTAAAGTTGATAAAGCATCATCAGAATACGAAGGAGCAATAACTACTTCACAAAATAATTTATGAATTTCAGCAGCAGTTTCTGCATTAATCTCTTTATTAGAAATTAAAACGCCTCCAAAAGCAGAAACAGGATCTCCGGCTAATGCATCTAGATATGCTTGTTTTATGGTATCTCTTTGCGCAAATCCGCAAGCATTATTGTGCTTTAAAACGGCAAATGTTGGGTCTTCACCAATAAACTCGTTCATTAGGTTTACAGCAGCATCAACATCTAATAAGTTATTGTAGCTTAATTCTTTACCATGTAATTTATCGAACATAGCTTCTAAATCGCCAAAGAAATATCCTTTTTGATGCGGGTTTTCTCCGTAACGTAAAACTTTAGAAGTAGTTTCACTCGCTTTATACACAACCTCGTCTTCATTAAAATAATTAAAAATGGCCGTATCGTAATGAGAGGAAACATTAAAAGATTTTGCAGCAAATTTCTTTCTTTGTTCTAAAGATGTTTCTCCATTGTTTTCTGATAAAATTTCTAAAAACTCATCATATTGTTCCATAGAAGAAACTGTAAATGTATCTTTAAAATTTTTGGCAGATGCTCTAATTAAAGAAATACCACCAATATCAATTTTCTCAACAATATCTTGTTCTGCAGCTCCAGAAGCAACTGTTTTTTCAAACGGATATAAGTCAACAATTACCAAATCTAACTGTGGAATATTATATTCTTCCATTTCAGCAACATCACCTGGATGATCTTGTCTGTTTAAAATTCCTCCAAAAACTTTTGGGTGTAATGTTTTTACTCTTCCGCCTAAAATAGAAGGATACGAAGTAACGTCTTCTACAGGAACAACATCAATACCTAGTTCTTTGATAAATTTTTCGGTTCCACCTGTAGAATAAATTGTTACATTAAGTTCATTTAATTTTTGTACAATTGGTGCTAAACCATCTTTGTGAAATACAGAAATTAAGGCAGATTTAATAGTTTTGGAAGTGCTCATTAGTTATTGTCTTGTTAAGCATGCAAAACTAAACAAACATTAAAAGAACTACAATAAAAAGATAGTAACAAAATAAGAGAGTAATTAACAAAAAAATAAGTATTCATTTATAATTTAAAGTATTCTTTACGTTTTATTCTCTTTTAATTCGATAATTCATTGCAATTTATTGTAAAATGGTAGCCACTTTTTTGCAAACATATTCCAATAAAACAGTGTCATTATCTGTAAAAGTATTGGCAGTATGCGAATCAATATCTATTTGCCCAATATTTTCTCCATTCACAAAAATGGGAATCACAATTTCAGATTTTACTTTCCAACCACAAGAAATATAATTGTCTTGTTCAGCAACATCTTGAACCACAAAATTTTTATTACTAACGGCAACTTGTCCGCAAATGCCCTTACCAAAAGGAATGATGGTATGTTCGGTTTCTTCGCCAGTATATTGTGCTAATTTTAGTTCATCTTTCTCACCATTTTTAAAATAAAACCCTACCCAATCATAATACGATATTTCACTTTCTAAATAATCGCAAATAGCTTGTAGTTTTTCTTTTTTATGGGATGAACTAGCTATAATTTGATCTATTTCTTTTGATAAAACTGGTATATTCATAATTTTAAACTCGAATTAATTTATTTTTTACTCAAAAATTGACTAAAAATATTATAGTACAAAGTTAAAATATCTGATTGTAATTATACCATTAAATAATTTTTATAATTGCTAGATTCAAGAAATTAAAAATCCGTTAGAAAATTAATTCTAACGGACTTTTATAATTCTAAAAAGAAGATCAACTTACATTTAAAAAACAAGAGTAAGCTAATTATTTATAGCGATTATCCACTACATCATCCCTGGCATTCCACCACCCATTGGAGGCATTCCACCACCAGAAGCGTCTTCTTTAATATCTATTAAAGCGCATTCTGTAGTTAAAATCATACCAGCAACAGAAGCTGCATTTTCTAAAGCAACTCTAGTTACTTTTTTAGGATCTATAATTCCAGCTTCAAGCATGTCTACATATTCGTCTGTCTTAGCATTATAACCAAAATTATTTTCACCTTCTAGAACCTTGTTTAATACTACAGATCCTTCACCACCAGCATTTTCAACGATAATTCGCAAAGGTGCTTCAATGGCTTTATTAATGATTTGTACACCTGTTGTTTCATCTAAATTATCTGTAACTAATTTTTCTAGTACTTTTTTAGCACGAACAAAAGCAACACCACCACCAGCAACAATACCTTCTTCAACGGCCGCTCTTGTTGCATGTAAAGCATCATCAACTCTATCTTTCTTTTCTTTCATTTCTACTTCAGAAGCAGCACCTACATATAAAACGGCAACACCACCAGCTAATTTAGCCAAACGTTCTTGTAGTTTTTCTTTATCGTAATCAGAAGTTGTTGTTTCTATTTGGGCTTTAATTTGGTTTACTCTTGCTTTAATAGCCTCTGCATCTCCAGAACCATTTACGATAGTTGTGTTGTCTTTATCAATTGTAATTCCTTCTGCAGTTCCTAATAAATCTAAGGTTGCATTTTCTAAAGAGAATCCTCTTTCTTCAGAAATTACAGTACCTCCAGTTAAAATTGCGATGTCTTCTAACATTGCTTTTCTTCTGTCTCCAAAACCAGGAGCTTTTACAGCAGCAATTTTTAAACCACCTCTTAATTTATTCACGACTAAGGTGGCTAATGCTTGGCCATCTACATCTTCTGCAATAATTAATAAAGGTCTACCAGATTGAGAAACTGGCTCTAAAATTGGTAAAATTTCTTGCAAGTTAGAAATCTTTTTGTCGAATAACAATACATAAGGATTTTCTAAATCTGCAATCATTTTATCTGCATCGGTAACAAAATAAGGCGATAAATAACCTCTGTCAAATTGCATACCTTCCACAACGTCCACATACGTTTCCATTCCTTTAGCCTCTTCCACAGTAATAACACCTTCTTTACCTACTTTGGTAAAAGCAGTTGCAATTAAGTCGCCAATAATGTCATCGTTATTTGCAGAAATTGCTGCAACTTGTTTTATTTTTTCTGAGGAATTTCCAACTTCTTGAGCTTGTTTTTCTAAATCGGCAACAATTGCAGCTACAGCTTTATCAATACCACGTTTTAAATCCATCGGATTGGCTCCTGCGGCAACGTTTTTTAATCCTTCTTTTACAATTGCTTGTGCTAAAACAGTTGCAGTGGTTGTTCCATCACCTGCTAAATCGTTGGTTTTAGACGCTACTTCTTTTACCATTTGAGCGCCCATGTTTTCTAGCTCATCGGCTAACTCAACCTCTTTAGCAACAGAAACTCCGTCTTTAGTTACAGTTGGTGCTCCAAAAGACTTAGAAATAATTACATTTCTTCCTTTAGGTCCTAATGTTACTTTTACTGCATTTGCAAGAGCGTCAACTCCTCTTTTTAAGCCATCTCTAGCTTCTATATCAAATTTTATATCTTTTGCCATACTTTTTAGTTTAAGTTTAAGGTTCCAAGTTTAAAGTTTAAAGTTTTTCGCTCGGAACAAATATTTGTTTTTATTTTTTTTCGGTTAGTTTTCCTTCCCTTCAGGAAGGTTAGGATGGGCTAGATAATCGCTAAAATATCAGATTCACGCATCATTAAATAATCCTTTCCTTCTAATTTTAAGTCTGTACCTGCATATTTACCATATAGTACGGTATCACCGACTTTAACCGTTAATGGTTCATCTATTTTACCACTTCCTACAGCTACAACAGTTCCTTTTTGAGGTTTCTCTTTTGCGTTGTCTGGTATGATTAATCCAGATGCTGTTGTTGTTTCTGCTGGTGCAGGTTCTACAAGAACTCTGTCTGCTAAAGGCTTAATGTTTAATCCCATGTTTATTTATAAATTTTAACCTATATATAATAGATTGATTAATTAATAATTTTTAGTTCAAATAAACAGTAATTATGCCAATAGTTTAAAACTGACAATTTTGCTTTCATTGATTTTTTAAGCTAAAATTACTGCATAAAAAAATGCCAACGTGTCATTTACGTTGGCATTTTGTAATTTGTATACTATGGTATTATTGAATGCTATCGTTTCCTGCGGGAACTGTGTTTTCTATCGGAGCCGTTCCTTCTAAAGTGTTGTCTAAATTAACATTGTTATCACCTTCTCTAGGAATTGCAAAATTTGCTAATAAAATTAAAGCAAACATAGCTATAGCCAATGTCCAGGTTGTTCTGTCTAAAAAATTGTTTGTGTTTTGTACACCTCCTAAAGACTGTGCTCCACCACCACCAAATGAAGAGGATAAGCCTCCTCCTTTTGGATTTTGTACCATAACGATTAATATTAAAGCGACTGCTACAACCAAGATTAGGATTAAAAATGCTGTATAACTCATAATTTATTTTTTTGTAAAATTTGTATTCTTTTAATTTGGTCTGCAAAGAAACCACTTTTTTCTGGATATTTCAAACTTAATATTCGGTATGCTTGCTTAGCGTTTTCGTACTTCTTTTGCTCTAGATACACTTTGGCTAAAGTCTCTGTCATTAAAGAAGAATCTTGTTTGTTTTTCGTAATTGAAATAGCAATACTTTTGTCTTTAGAAAGGGGTTTTATTTTTGGGTTATTTTGAATAAACTTTTCAATAATTTCTATAGTATCATTAACTTTTTCTTTTTTATTTTCGTGCGATACTTTTCTGTTGATTGTTTTTTTTGTAGAAAGTTGCAGCCATTGATTAAAAGAATAATTTTCTGATTCTGAAAAAGGAATAGGTTTGCCAACTTCTAAAACTTGTTCAGTTTCTTCAGTATTTTTAATCGGTGTTAAAACTGGTTCAGTTTCTATTTCAACAGGAATTACTTTTTCTTGAGAAACTGTTTGCACAGTGGGTTTTTGAATAACTTCTGAATTCTTAAATTCTTTGGATGTAATAAAATCAAACAAAACAGCTCTGTCTGTTGTGCACGCCGCTGTTACTTTTAATTCTTTATTGTATTTAAAACTATCTTGATTGTTTAATCCTTTTATATACAGGGCTCTCGCGCTCTGAAAATATGGAAAATTTTCAACAATCGATCTCAATTCAGCCGTAGTTTCGTGCTCAATTTTAGATTCGTTTTTTAATAGATTGATAAAATTAGCTGTTTTCAACTTGTACTTTTAAATAATAAATTTTGAATTATTTTACCACTTTGCAACCGATGCATTAAAAATATCTTGCGTAAGTCGTTCTACAATTTCATCTAAAGCAGCGTCTAAAACACCCCCTGTTAATTGAGCATTGGCATCAAAATCAGAATAGAAAGAAAATGTTTTTTCAAAATCATCTTTTTCTACTAGTTTATTTACAAAACGAACATTAACGGTAACGGTTAATCTGTTTTGCGCCGCAGTTTGATCAGAGGTTCCGCTCATTGGCGTTACTCTAAAACCGGTTATTTCTCCGCTGAAATATAAATCGCCATTAGAAGGCGTTAAGGTTAAATTGGTTTGACGTGTAAATAAATCTTGTAAATCATTTGTAAAACGTTGCGTTAAAACAGGTTCTACTAAGGGTGCTTGGTTCGGAAAAAAATCAATTTGAATTGTTTTTGCATCACCTGTATTTCCGCCTGTAAAGGAATATGCTCCGCAACCAATTAAAGTTGTCATAATTAGTAGTGATAAAATTATTTTTTTCATTTTTAATTATTTGTAATTCAGTATTTCAATAGTTTTTACAAAGTTCTGGTTACAATTTCGATGAAAAATCGAAATCATTTGAACGGATACTAGAGTTAACAATTATATTCGTTTATAAATCGTATTGTTTAATTTTTCTGTAAAGAGTTCTTTCAGAAATCCCTAACTCTTTTGCCGCTAATTTACGTTTATTATTATTTTTTTCGAGCGACTTTTTAATCATTTCAATTTCCTTGTCTTGTAAAGATAAAGATTCATCTTCTTCAATGGTTTCTATAAAATCGTATTCTTTTTCTGCGGATGAATTTTGTGGAATTTTTAAAACTTCAATATCGTTATCTTTTAATTCTTGATTGCTATAAATTTTTTCTAACAACTGATGATTTTCTTCTTGCACTTCTTCGGTATTTCCGTTTTTCATTAAATCTAACGTCAGTTTTTTTAGATCATTAATGTCATTTCGCATATCAAATAAAATTTTATACATGATATCGCGCTCTGTAGAAAAATCATTTTCTTTTTTACCACCAATTACTGCCGGAAAATTTCCTTTATTATTTGGTAAATATTGTTGCAGTTTTAATGCAGAAACTACTCTCGTTTCTTCAATCACAGAAATTTGTTCTGCTAAATTTTTTAATTGACGAATATTCCCCGGAAAACGATAATTTAATAAGATGCTCACAGCGTTTTCATCCAATCGAATAGAAGGCATTCTGTATTTTTGAGCAAAATCGGATGCGAATTTTCGAAACAATAAATGAATATCTTCATTTCGTTCTCTTAAAGGAGGTAAATGAATTTCTACAGTACTCAATCTATAGTATAAATCTTCTCTAAATTTTTCCTTTTCAATGGCAGTTTGCATATTAACATTGGTTGCCGCTACAATTCTAACATTTGTTTTGATGACTTTTGATGAACCTACTTTTATAAATTCTCCGTTTTCTAAAACCCGCAATAAACGTACTTGGGTGGTTAAAGGTAATTCGCCTACCTCATCTAAAAAAATGGTACCACCGTCTGTAACTTCAAAATATCCTTTTCGGTCTTGGGTTGCGCCCGTAAAAGCACCTTTTTCGTGGCCAAATAATTCACTATCAATCGTTCCTTCAGGAATGGCTCCACAGTTTACAGCAATATATTTTGCATGTTTTCTGTGAGATAAAGAATGTATAATTTTAGGAATACTCTCTTTACCAACACCACTTTCTCCGGTAACTAACACAGAAATATCTGTAGGAGCAACTCTTACCGCTTTTTCTAAAGCTCTATTAAGATGAATATCGTTACCGATAATTCCGAAACGTTGTTTTATTGCTTGTATGTTTTCCATATTCCCCCTTTTAATTTCCCCAAAGGGGAAAATACTCTTGTGTTATCTACTTTATGTTTTAATTTTCCCTAAATCTAAGACGTCTTGCCTCCTTTTTATTTTATTTCATAATCGCTTCCTTTTCTAGGGAAGGATTAAGGATGGGGTTTTAATTATTATCTGAATACCCAACAACAGTTCCTTTTAAAGTAGCAGAAGTACAATCTTCAATTTTTACCATTACAAAATCTCCTAATTGATACTCGTCTTTTGCAAAAACAGCAACTGTATTTTGTGTGTTTCTGCCTTTCCATTCATTCGGATTTTTCTTTGAAGTACCTTCGATTAAAAATTCTTCTATTTTCCCTAAATGTTGTTGTGTTCTATACAATGCGTGCTCTTGTTGTAAATCGATAACTTCTTGCAGTCTGCGTTTTTTTACCGCAAAAGGCACATCATCTTTCATCTTTTTTCCGGCTAAAGTTCCTGGTCTTTCAGAATAGGCAAACATAAAACCAAAATCATATTTTACATATTTCATTAACTCTAAAGTATCTTGATGATCTTCTTCTGTTTCTCCGCAAAAACCAACAATCATATCTTGCGATAAAGACATTTCTGGAACAATCTTAAAAATATTATCTACTAATGTTTTGTATTCTTCACGGGTATGTTGTCTATTCATTGCTTTTAGCATGGCATTACTGCCACTCTGAACAGGTAGATGTAAATATTTACAAATATTTTTATGTTTTGCCATGACGTGAATCACCTCTAAACTCATATCTTGTGGATTAGATGTTGAAAAGCGAAAACGTGTTTTTGGGAACTTTGTGGCACACATATCTAACAACTCTGCAAAACCAACAGCAGTGGCTTGCGCCATTTCGGAAGCTTTCTTAAAATCTTTTTTTAGACCGCCACCATACCATAAAAAGCTATCTACATTCTGACCTAATAATGTAATTTCTTTGAAGTTTTTATCCACCATCGATTGAATTTCTTCTAAAATACTTTTCGGATCTCTGCTTCTTTCTCGCCCACGTGTAAAAGGAACAACACAAAACGTACACATATTATCACAGCCACGTGTAATCGAAACAAATGCAGTAACGCCATTAGAATTTAAGCGAACAGGAGAAATATCACCATAAGTTTCATCTTTAGATAAAATAACATTAACCGCATCTCTGCCTTCATACACCTCCTCTAATAAATTTGGTAAATCTTTATAGGCATCCGGTCCTACAACCAGATCAACAATTTTTTCTTCTTCTAAAAATTTTTCTTTTAAACGTTCTGCCATGCAGCCTAAAACGCCTACTTTCATTTTTTTATTAACTTGTTTTACAGCATTGTATTTTTGCAATCTTTTACGAACCGAAGTTTCTGCTTTTTCACGAATAGAGCAGGTGTTTACCAAAACTAAATCTGCTTCTTCAAGTATCTGTGTAGTGTTGTAACCTTCTTTGTCTAAAATAGCGGCAACTATTTCACTATCGTTCATATTCATTTGACAGCCATAGCTTTCTATAAATAATTTTTTAGTGTTTTCTTTTTTATTTTCGGTTACAAGGGCTTTTCCTTGTATTTTTTCGTCGATAATTTTTTCTACGTGTTCCATCAAATATTGTATCATTTCAAGAACTACAAAGGTACAACCAAATTTGAATTTTTATGACAAATTGGCAGAAAAAATCTAATGTATTTCTGTTAAATATAAGTAGAAAATCAAACAAAAAATTTTTTATAAAAAAAAACTACATACTTTTGCAATCTTTACACAGGCAGTTAATGTTGTGTTTTAGGTAATAAAAAGAGAGATATGGCAAAGAATTTAGTAATTGTAGAGTCACCAGCAAAGGCAAAAACCATCGAGAAGTTTCTTGGAAAAGATTTTCAAGTAGAATCTAGTTATGGTCATATTGCAGATTTACCCTCAAAGGAATTAGGTATTGATGTAGAGGGAGATTTTAGTCCTAAATATATAGTTTCTGATGATAAAAAAGCGATCGTAAAAAAATTAAAAACATTAGCAAAGAAAGCAAAAACGGTTTGGTTAGCGAGTGATGAGGATCGAGAAGGAGAAGCTATTGCATGGCATTTAAAAGAGCAATTAGCGTTAAAAGAAGAAAATACAAAACGTATTGTTTTTCATGAAATAACGAAGAAAGCTATTTTAAAGGCAGTCGAAAATCCGAGAGATATCGATTATAATATGGTAAATGCACAACAAGCACGTAGGGTTTTAGACAGACTTGTTGGGTACGAGTTGTCGCCTGTTTTATGGCGAAAAGTAAAAGGAGGCTTGTCTGCAGGTAGAGTGCAATCTGTTGCTGTGCGCTTAATTGTAGAAAAAGAAAGAAGTATTCAAGAATTTAAGGCAGATACACATTATAAGGTAGTTGCTGAATTCTCTAATAATGAAGGAAAAACTTTTAAAGCGACGATTCCAAAGAATTTTGAATCTAAAAAATCTGCAGAAAATTTCTTAAAATCATGCGCAAAAGCTAATTTTAAAATTGCTGATTTAACAAAGAAGCCAGCAAAAAAATCACCAGCTGCGCCTTTTACAACGTCAACATTACAACAAGAGGCTTCAAGAAAATTAGGCTTCCCAGTAGGAAAAACCATGCAAGTTGCACAACGATTGTATGAGGCAGGTTTAATTACTTATATGAGAACAGATAGTGTAAATTTATCCGTAGATGCAAGAGATGCAGCAGAAGAAGAAATAAGTAATTATTACGGCAAAGAATATAGCAAACAACGTATTTTTAAGTCGAAAGCAAAAGGGGCACAAGAGGCACACGAAGCAATTAGACCAACCAATATGAAAATGCACTCCATTAATACGGAATACGATCAAAATAGATTGTATGATTTAATTTGGAAAAGAACCTTGGCTTCTCAAATGAGTGATGCCCAATTAGAAAGAACCAATATTAAAATTGAGAATTCAGAGAATTCTAAAATTTTTACTGCGAATGGTGAAATGATTAAGTTTGAAGGTTTTTTAAAAGTCTATTTAGAAGGGAATGACAATGAGGATGAAGAGCAAGCAGGCATGTTGCCAAATTTAAAGGTAAATGAAAATTTAGACTATACTTTTATCAACGCAACACAACGTTTTACAAGTCCGCCATATAGATTTACAGAAGCCTCTTTGGTAAAACAATTAGAAGAATTAGGAATTGGACGCCCGTCTACCTACGCACCAACAATTTCTACGGTGCAAAGAAGAGGGTATGTAGAAAAAGGCCAAAACGAAGGTGTTGAAAGAGCTTATGAACAAATGATTTTGTCTAACGGATTGATTAAAAGTCAGACGTTGTCAGAGAAAACGGGTTCCGATAAAAATAAATTAATTCCTACGGATATTGGGAATATTGTGAATGACTTCTTAGTGGCTAATTTTTCTAATATTTTAGATTTTAATTTTACAGCAAAAGTAGAATCTTCTTTTGATGATATTTCTGAAGGTGATGAAAATTGGATAGAAATGATCAGATCTTTTTATACTAATTTTCATAATAATGTAGAAGATGTTAAAGAAAATGCAGAAAGAGAATCGGGAGAAAGAATTTTAGGAAAACATCCAGATTCAGGAAAAACAGTTTTAGTTCGTTTAGGGAAGTTTGGACCTATTGCGCAAATAGGGGCTCCAGAAGATGAAGAAAAGATATTTGCAAGTTTAAACAAGGATCAACATTTAGGAATGATTACTTTAGAGGAGGCTTTAGAGTTGTTTTTGCTGCCAAAAACTTTAGGGTCTTATGAAGGAGAAGAAGTGATTGTTTCCAACGGTCGTTTTGGTCCTTACATCCGATTTGGAACCATGTTCGTTTCTTTGGATAAAGGAGAAAACCCAATGGAAGTTGATTTGCCAAGAGCAAAAGAATTAATTGTTGCCAAACAAAAAGCGGACGCACCTATTTATTATTATGAAGATATGCCTGTGCAAAAAGGAGTTGGTCGTTTTGGTCCTTTTATCAAATGGAATTCTATGTTTATCAACGTAAACAAAAAGTATGATTTTGAGAATCTTTCTGATGAGGATATCATTGAGTTAATAGAGGCTAAGAAACAAAAAGAAATAGAGAAGGTTATTCATAATTGGGAAGATGAGGGCATTCGTGTAGAAAAAGCAAGATGGGGTAGGTTTAATGTAATTAAAGGTAAAATTAAAATTGAATTACCTAAAACTACAGAAATTGAAAAACTTTCAAAGGAGGAAGCTATTAAGATGATTGAAGCCAAAACTCCTAAGAAAAAAGTAGCTAAAAAGAAGACCGCAACAAAAAAGAAAACGATACCAAAAAAGAAAACTGCAGTTAGTAGAACTGTAAAAAAGAAATAAAATTTTGTAGCATAAAGAAACCAGTCAAATTGATGAATCAAGATTTTTTATCTCCTGTAAAAGAAGCTGCCTTAGCAGATTTATTGTTCCATTCTGTACATTGTATAGGAAATACAATAAGAATTCACTCTCTAGAAGAGGGGTTTCCTGAGTTAACGAATGTTAAATTAGCAATTTTCGGAGTAGAAGAAGATCGTAATTCCGAGAATAATGCGGGTTGTGGAGATAATTTATATTTTATCCGAAGAAAATTATATGAACTTTTTCCTGGAAAATGGCAAACAGAAATTGCCGATTTAGGAAACGTTCTGAAAGGAGATACGGTTGCAGATACATATTTTGCTGTTTCTGAAATCATTACAGATTTATTGAAACAAAATATTATACCTATTATTATTGGGGGCGGTCAAGACATTACCTATGTAAATTATAGGGCATACGATTCGTTAGAGCAGACTATAAATATTACTGCCGTTGATAGTCGTTTTGATTTGGGTGGTTTAGAAGATGAACTAACTTCGCAGTCTTATTTGAGTAAAATAATCATGCAAAAACCCAATAATCTATTTAATTATAGCAATGTTGGTTATCAAACTTATTTTAATGCGCAAGAAGAAATAGAATTGTTTGATTCGCTTTTTTTTGATACTTGCCGATTGGGGAAAGCAAAAGATTTACAAATTATTGAACCCGCTTTTAGAAATGCAGATCTTGTTTCTATAGATATCGGTGCAGTGCGCCAAAGTGAGGCTCCAGCGAACAACAATGCTTCTCCAAATGGTTTTTATGGCGAAGAGATTTGTGCTATTGCAAGATATGCAGGAATTAGCGATAAAGTTTCTTCCTTCGGAATTTACGAGTATAATTCCCGGTACGATAACAACCATCAAACAGCTAGCTTAATAGCGCAGATGCTTTGGTATTTTATTGAAGGTGTAAATTTTAGGGTAAAAGACTATCCGTTTTCAGGGAAAGAGAATTATCAAAAATTTACAGTTCTATTAGAGCATGATGATCCTTTAATTTTCTATAAGAGCAACAAAACAGGTAGATGGTGGATAGAGATAAATATTTTATCAGATAATAAATATAAAAGGCATGCGTTAATACCATGTACATACCAAGATTATTTGGAGGCAACGAGACAAATTATCCCAGAAAGATGGTTTAAAGCGATGCAAAAAATGATGTAATTGATTAAAAAAAAATGCTTATTTGGTGAAAAACAAATTTAACATTGTATTTTCGCAAAAAAAATAATAAGTTTACAGCTTTTAGTAAAGACAAAAAAAATATATGAAAAAAGCAGCAATTTTTGCACTTTTAATGACCTTATTTTACAGTTGTGGTTCTAATGATAGAGGTGAATTAGTAGGTGTAAAGTCTAAAAAACAATGGTTTTCAGAAAAACCTTATGGTATGACTTTAATTCCAGGTGGCTCTTTTACAATGGGTAAACAGGATCAAGACATTTTGGGTAATATGAATTCACCAACCAAAACAGTAACTGTTAGACCTTACTTTATGGATGAAACAGAAATTACAAACAACGAATATAAAGAGTTTGTTTTTTGGGTTAGAGATTCTGTGGTAAGAAATAGATTAGCGAAGCAGGCAGAATTTTCGTCTTTAGGAGAAGGAACTGCAGAAACTAATGGAAAAAATCGAACTTCTGGAATTCAGAATTACGCATTTAAGGCATCAGATACAGTTAAAGCAAGTGCATATCAAAAATATATGTATGATAACTACTATAGTTTCGATACGATTCAACCTTTAAACTGGGATGAAGAGATTATTTGGAAAAAGGAAGATTTCCCGGACGTAGATTATGTAGAAGTTATGGACTCTTTATTTATAAGTAAGGAAGATGCTGTAGATGGACTCAGAACATTTAATACAAAGTTTTTAAATTATTCGTATTCTTGGTTTGATAGAGATAATGCAGCTAGAAAAGGTGGGAATAGAAAAGATTTTGTGCAAACAGAAGTTTTAAATATCTATCCAGATACTACCGTATGGGTAAGAGATTTTAATTATTCTTATAACGATCCTATGCACCAAGATTATTTTCAACATCAATCTTATGGAGATTATCCAGTTGTTGGGGTTACTTGGGGACAAGCAACTGCTTTTTGTAATTGGAGAACAAAAAAGAAAAATACTTTTTTAAGTAGAAAGAAAAAAGGAGTAATGCGCGTACCAGATTTTAGATTACCTACAGAAGCTGAATGGGAATATGCTGCTAGAGGTGGTTTAGAGTTTGCAACATATCCATGGGGATCGGGTGGTACAACAAGCGATCGTGGATGTTTTTTAGCGAACTTTAAACCAGTAAGGGGTAATTATTCAGTAGATGGGGCTTTATACACCATGGAAGCCAAGTCTTTTAATGCCAATGATTACGGTTTGTATAATATGGCGGGTAATGTTTCTGAATGGACAAATACGGCATATAATTTATCTTCATACTATATGGCATCAACAATGAATCCGAATGTAGAAGATAGAAGGAATAAAAGAAAAATAATTAGAGGAGGATCATGGAAAGATGTTGCATATTTTTTAGAAGTAGGTTCTAGAGATTATGAATATGCAGATACGGCAAGAAGTTACATTGGTTTTAGAACAGTTCAAAACTATGTGGGCACAGCAAATAATTAGAAAAATAAATATTGCTAAATAAATAATAATTAAAAAAAAAGAAAAAAATGGCACAATCAAGAGCGTACAAAAAAACAATGAATTTCGTATACGGAATGGGAGCGGCAGTAGTAATCGTCGGAGCCTTATTCAAAATTCAACACTTTTCTATTGGAATTATAACAGGTGGAGTAATGCTAACAATCGGGTTGGTTGTAGAAGCATTGGTTTTTGCAATATCTGCTTTCGATGCCCCAGAAGAAGAATTAGACTGGTCTAAAGTATATCCAGAATTAGATAATAGTGGTGAGTTTAAACAAGAAAGAAAATTAGGTGCTGAAGGGATGTTATCTCAGAAATTAGATAATTTACTACAAGAAGCTAAAATTGATTCTGCCTTAATGGAAGGCTTAGGGACAAGTATGAAAAACTTTCAAGGAGCTGCAGAAGGTTTATCTGCTGCATCAGAATCTATTTCTTCAACGAATAAATACAATGAACAAGTTTCATTAGCAGCGGTGCAGATGGAATCTCTTAACGGTTTGTATAAAGTGCAATTAGAAAGTACAAACAAACAAACGGAATTAAACAATTCTGTTGTAGAAAATACGGAAAGACTTAAAGACCAAATGGAATCATTAGCAAAAAACTTGTCTTCTTTAAACGGAGTGTATGGTAATATGCTATCTGCAATGTCTAGCAAATAATTAGTTCAATAAAATATAAACTTTAAAAAACTAATTAAGATATGGCAGGAGGAAAAATGTCTGCAAGACAAAAGATGATTAACTTAATGTACCTTGTTTTTATTGCAATGTTAGCAATGAACATGAGTAAAGAAGTGCTATCAGCTTTTGGCTTCATGAACGAAAAAATAGAAACTAATAATGTTTCTACTACAGAAAAGAATAATAATGCCTATAACAATTTAGCAACCAAAGCAAAAGAGCAAGCGGCAAAGTTTGGCGAGCTAAATAAAAAAGCGAATGTTATAAAGAAATATTCATCTGAGTTTTATTCCTATATAGGTGAATTAAAAACAAAGATGACTACAGATGTTGAAAATAAAACCGATTATGAATCTATGGATAAAACAGATTTCTTAGATACATATTTCTTTAAAGGTGATAAATATACTCCAGAAGGTGATGAGTTTTTAGCGAAAATTAATTCGTACAGAACAAATGTATCTGCTACTTTAGGCGCAGGAAATAAGTTTGAATCTGTTTTAAATGATAGATTTAATACCGAAGATGCCATAAATAAAGATGGTAAAACTGTGCCTTGGTTAAAATATAGATATGAGGGTTTTCCTTTGATAGCATCATTAACGAATTTAACACAAATGCAGGCTGATATTAAAAATACAGAAGCAGATATCGTAACAGACTTGTTAGGTGGTAAATTAGAAGAATCTTTATCTTTAAGCAACTATCAAGGTATTGTACGTTTAGATAAATCAGCTTATTTTGCTGGGGAAAAGGTAACAGGTCAAGTGGTTCTTGGACGATATGATCAAACTTTAGTGCCTAACAAGGTCGTTCTAAACGGAAGGGATGTAACGAATACCGTAAAATCTGGTCAGGTAATTATAGACATGCCAGCGGGTAGTGTTGGTGAAAAAGATATTAAAGGTACAATCTTTTTTACTGAAAAGGGAGTAGAGATTCCAGTTAAATTTGAAAGTAAATATTCTGTAATTGCAGAACCAAACTCTGCTGTTGTTGCGGCATCAAAAATGAACGTGGTATACCGAGGTATAGATAATCCAATTTCAGTATCATTGCCAGGAGTTAGTGCTAATAATTTAAAAGTTAGTGCAACTGGAGGTGCTTTATCAGGTTCTGGCGAATCTTATATGTTAAGACCGGGGAAAGCTGACATCGCAGAGATTAATGTAAGTGCAAAATTAAGTAGTGGTAAAATTGTGAATTCTAAAAGTCCTTTTAGAGTAAAAGATATACCACCAGCACAAGGTTCCTTTCGTGGTCAATACGATGTAGTAAAATTACCAAAGGCAGCGTTAGCAAACTCTCCTGTAGGAGCAGGTATGCAAGACTTTATGTTCGATTTGAAATTACAAGTAACCGGCTTTAAAATAAAAGTGCCTAATCAATTTGCTGTTGAAGTTAAAGGATCATCACTAGACGCAGCAGCCAAAAAGGCACTAAATAAAGCTAAAAGAGGGGATAACATCACTATTTTTGATATCAAGGCCACTGTTGTTGGTAGCAACTATCAGCTGAAAAAGGTATCGGCAGTTACTATAGAAATAACTAATTAGATTATTAAAGGATAAGATTATGATTAAAAACTATTTTAATTTTTTTTTACTTTTATTGTTTTCAGGCTTTATAAATGCCCAAACTAATATTTTAAATGCAAAAAAAGTAGCACAAATAGGTCAAGAAAATGAACAACAATTGGATTCAGATAATGACGGACCTATACCTTACGGTTATGTAGATGATAGAGATGTGATGTGGTCTAAAGTTGTGTGGGAAAAGATAGATTTAAATCAAAAAATAAATTTACCATTTTATTTCCCTACAGATACTAGTAATGTGTCATCCGATAGAAGATCTTTATTTGATGTTTTAGTGAAAGGTATTAGGCAAGGAAAAATAACAGAAGTTTATGACGACACTTTTTTTATAACTAAGTTTACTAGCGAGTTAATCGAAGAACGTTTAAAATTTGTAAGAGAGGATGAGTTTGGATCTATTCCATACAATATTGGAGCTGCTGATATTAAGGCCTATTTGTTAAAAGGAATGTGGTATTTTGATAAGCGCCAAGGAGAGATGAAGTATCGATTATTAGGAATAGCACCTCTAGGAAGAGATGTGAAAACTCTGGGTTCAGATGCTGAATCTGATGAATACTTGCCTATATTTTGGGTTTTTTATCCTTCTGCTAGAGATGTTTTACACGAATCAAAGGTGTTTAATCCGATGAATAACTCTAATCCTATTTCTTACGATCATTTATTAAATGCCCGTAGATTTAGTTCTGTAATTACCAGAGAAGAAAACATTTATGGTAACAGAGAAATTAGTAAATATGTTCGTGGTAATTCTTTATTTCAGCTTTTAGAAGCCGATAAAATAAAAGAAGATATTAGAAATAGAGAAATTGATATGTGGAACTATTAAGTATTAGATTTTTCCAACCTACGCTAAGTTAGTTTTAATTTATAACTAAATTTTAATGTTAAGAGAATAAAGAAAAACGTTTACGAAAGTAAGCGTTTTTTTTATGGAACGGTTTTGTTGCCTTTAACAGCTTCCTTTTAAATTCTAATTTGACGATTTTGGTTTTTAGAAAAAATCGTTTTAGTCATAGGTTTAGAATTAGAATGGTCTATTTCAAGCTTAGAAAGTAAAAATAAAATTAAAGGATAAAGGTTTTCTGTTACTTTAATGAAATACATAATTTTAATGAAAACTTAAGTATTTTTGTACCATGAAAGTTGATTATATTATTGTTGGTTTAGGGTTGGCAGGTTTGGCATTTGCCGAGGAATTATTAGTAGCAAAGAAAACTTTTGTAGTTTTTGAAAATAACTCTCAAACTTCTTCATTGGTGGCAGGAGGTGTTTACAATCCTGTTATATTAAAGCGATTTTCACCCGTATGGAATGCAAAAGAGCAGTTGGCAGTAGCACTTCCTTTTTATGAAAGATTAGAAAAAAAATTGAAATTAAAGTTTGATGAAAAATTTGTCATTAAAAAAGTATTTAAATCAATAGAAGATCAAAATAATTGGTTTTCTGCCTTCGACAAACCAAAAGTAGCACCATTTTTAGATGCTACTTTAGATAAACAGAAGTATCCTGGTATTTTAGAAGCGTATCACTATGGCAATGTAAAGGAAGGGGGGAGAATAGATACGCTGCTTTTAATAAAAACGTATAGAGACTATTTAAAAGATCATAATTTAATTCGGTTTGAGAAATTTAACTATTCAGAAATTGCCTTTGAAAATAATTTAATTCAATATCAAGATTTAGAGGCCAATAAAATTGTATTTTCGGAAGGATTCGGTGTCAAAGAGAATCCTTATTTTAAACATTTACCATTAGACGAAGTGAAAGGGGAAACCATAACGATCTATGCTCCAAAGTTAAAAATTGATTTTCTTTTAAAGTCAACGGTATTTGTGATGCCATTAGGAGGGGAGATGTATAAAGTGGGTGCAACTTTTAATCACAAGGATAAAACCTCAAATCCTTCTGACGAAGGAAAACAAGAATTAGTAGAAAAGTTAAAAAAGGTAATTGATGTCCCTTATAAAATTATAGCACAAGCTGCAGGGATAAGACCTGCCGTAAAAGACCGAAGACCTTTAGTAGGGATTCATAAAACACATAAAAATTTAGCAGTTTTAAACGGTTTAGGAACCCGCGGAGTTATGATTGCGCCAACTTTGGCAAAAGAATTGTTTCATCATATAGAAAATAATGGAAATTTAGATCCAGAAACAGATATTAAACGTTTTTTGTAGTTGATGCTTTTTCATCATAAGAAATAAACATATTAATCCATATAATTCTTGCCAATCTTAAATTGACAGGAGCCAAAACAAGAAGAGCCGCTAAAACACTTAAAAAAGATTCTAATAAATTTAATTCAAATCCTAATTTAGTAATTACAAAAACGATAATAGAAATTGCTACTGTAATGCCGTAATTTATATACATGGCACCATAAAAAAAGGAAGGTTCTAGCATATATTTTAAATTGCATTTTGAGCAATTATTGTGTATTTTAGTAACTTTTGAAGGATTAAAAGTAAAGGTGTTCGTGAAAAAATCGCCTTGATGACATCTAGGACATTTTCCATTTAAAATACTGTATAATTTTGTGCCCTTTTTAAACATGATAAACTGTATTTTTTAAGTAGTTTTGCACCTACAAATTTACGCAAAAATTTATGTTAAACGTACATAACTTAACGGTTTCCTTTATGGGAACGGAGTTGTTTCAGGGAATCACTTTTAAACTCAATAAAGGAGATAGAATTGGCTTGATTGGTAAAAATGGTGCAGGAAAATCTACACTTTTAAAAGTTTTATCAAAAGATATAGATAGCAGCGCTGGTTCCATGGCATTTGACAAAGATGTACAAATTGGTTTTTTACGACAAGATATTGATTTTGTTGCGGGTAGAACTATTTTAGAAGAGGCTTACCAAGCTTTTGAGGAAATTAAAGAAATAGAGTTGCAGTTAGATGAAATTAACGAGCAACTTGCCCAAAGAACAGATTATGAAAGTGATTTTTATAGTCAATTAATCATCGACTTAACAGAAAAAACAGAGCGTTATGAATTGTTAGGAGGTTATAACTATCAAGGAGATACCGAGAAAATATTACAGGGTTTAGGCTTTCAAAGAGAAGATTTTAACAAACTTACAGACACCTTTTCTGGAGGATGGAGAATGCGCATAGAATTGGCAAAATTATTATTACAGAATAACGATATTTTACTGTTAGATGAGCCAACAAACCACTTAGATATTGAATCGATTATTTGGTTAGAAAACTTTTTAAAGGGATATTCTGGCGCTATTGTGTTGGTTTCTCATGATAAGATGTTTTTAGATAATGTAACCAATAGAACTATTGAAATTTCTTTAGGACAAATTTACGATTATAAAAAACCATATTCTCAATTTTTGTTATTAAGAGGAGAAATTAAAGAAAAGCAATTACAAGCTCAGAAAAATCAAGAGAAAGAAATTAAGCAAAAACAGCATTTAATTAACAAATTTAAGGCAAAGGCGAGCAAGGCGTCTATGGCGCAATCGTTAATGAAACAATTAGATAAAGTTGAATTGATAGAGGTAGATCAAGACGATAATGCATCGATGAATGTGCGTTTTGCAATTTCTAAAGAACCTGGTAAAATTATTGTCGAAGCCGAAAATTTAAGTAAAAGTTATGGCGATAAACATGTTTTAGAAGGTGTTGATTTATTAATTGAACGGAATAGTAAAATTGCTTTTGTAGGTCAAAACGGACAAGGTAAATCAACTTTAGCTAAAATGATGGTTGGTGAAATTCCGTTTAAAGGCTTTTTAAAACTCGGTCATAATGTAGAAGTGGGATATTTTGCTCAAAATCAATCTGAATATTTACCACCAGAAAAAACAGTTTTAGAAATTATGGAAGATGCGGCTACAGACTCTAACAGAATGCGGGTTAGAGATATGTTGGGGTCTTTTTTGTTTGGTGGAGATGCCGTAGATAAAAAAGCCAAAGTGCTTTCTGGAGGTGAAAGAAATAGATTGGCTTTGTGTAAATTATTATTACAGCCATTTAATGTCTTAATTATGGATGAGCCAACAAATCATTTAGATATTGCGTCTAAAACTGTTTTAAAAGAAGCTTTAAATCAGTTTACAGGAACGTTAATTGTGGTTTCTCACGATAGAGAGTTTTTACAAGGGTTAACATCTACTGTTTACGGATTTAAAGATAAAGAAATTAAAGAGTATTTAGGAGATATCGATTATTTCTTGGATCAGCATAAAATGGAAAATTTACGGGAAGCGGAAAAAAGAACCATCGTAAAAGAGCAAAAAGATACTTCTAAAAATGAAGCACACCAACTCTCTAGAGAACAAGAAAAAGAGTTGAAGAAATTAAATAATAAATTATCTAGTATAGAAACTGATATTGCTGATTTAGAAAAAGAAATTGAAAGAATAGATTTAGAACTAGCCAAAAATTATGAAGAGGTTTCTGCGAGACCTAATTTTTTTCAAAAATACAAAGCTAAAAAAGCAAAAATAGATGCTTTGATGGAAGATTGGGAAAAAGTTGAAGAGCAGATTTCTAAATTTTCTTAAAAAAGAGCTGTTCGCTTCTATTACGGAAATTAAAATAGCATTTAACTCCCCAATATCTATTATATAGTATGAATTTTAATGAAATTTTAGCAACTCAAAATCAAGAAATATCGCTCCCAGTTTTGGAAGAAAAAAAAGTACAACTATCAATTAAAAGAGAAGATTTAATTCACCCTTTTGTTTCGGGTAATAAATTTAGAAAACTAAAATACAATCTGAAAGAAGCTAAAAAATTAAAAAAGAAGGCGATACTTACTTTTGGTGGTGCATATTCTAATCATGTGGTAGCAACTGCCGTAGCAGGTAAATTAGCCGGATTAAAAACTTTTGGAATCATTAGAGGTGATGAATTAGGTAAAAACCTCACAAAAACCTTAGAGGAGAATGCAACTCTAAGAGAAGCTCATAATAACGGAATGAAGTTACATTTTGTTTCTAGAGAAGAGTATAGGCAAAAAACTTCTTTTGGTTTAATAGAAAAGCTAAAAAATAAATGGGGCGATTTTTATTTAATTCCTGAAGGAGGTACAAATATTTTGGCAGTTAAAGGCTGTGAAGAAATATTAACAGAAGAAGACAAAGAGTTCCATTATATTTGTGCTGCTTTAGGAACAGGTGGCACAATTTCTGGGTTGATAAATTCTATAGGAAAGAAGCAAAAAGTTATCGGATTTCCTGCTCTGAAGGGGAATTTTTTATCCGAAGAAATTAAAAAATATACCATCAATAGAAAAAATTGGAAATTACAAAAAACCTATCATTTTGGAGGATATGCTAAATATAATGAAGAACTAATTCGTTTTATCAATGAGTTTAAAACCGAAACCAATGTTTTGTTAGATCCTATTTATACGGGAAAAATGATTTTCGGAATCATTGATTTAATTAAAAAAGATACATTTCCAGAAGGTACTAAAATTTTGGCAATTCATACGGGAGGAATTCAAGGAATAGATGGTTTTAATAAAAAATTGAAAAGTAAAGAAGAACAAATAATTAATGTACTATGAAATTAAGGGTTTTATTTTTTTTATCGGCGATATTTTTTCTAACGGCTTGTGGTTCTAAAAAAAGAGTGATTCAAAAGAAAAATTCTGAAGTGGTAATTTCAGAGCCAGCACCCATAGAATTACCCTCTGTAAATGAAAAAGAACTTACAAAAGAATTAGCCAAGAAAAACCCGAAACTTGACAAATATAAACTTGCTTATATTAGAAAATATGCTCCAATAGCTGTGCTTGAAATGCATGAATATAAGATTCCGGCTAGCATTACTTTGGCGCAAGGAATTTTAGAATCTGGCACGGGGAGAGGAGAATTGGCATTAAAATCTAACAATCATTTTGGTATAAAATGTCACACACAATGGAAAGGTGAAAGAGTATATCATGATGATGATGAAAAAGGAGAATGTTTTAGAAAATATCAATATCCAGAAACTTCTTACAAGGATCATTCCTTGTTTTTAACCCAAAGAAAACGCTATGCTTTTTTATTTGAATACAATATAAAAGATTACCGAAAATGGGCTTATGGACTGCGAAAAGCTGGGTATGCAACCGATAGAAAGTATCCAGAAAAATTATTGAAAATTATCAATGATTATAAATTATATGAATTTGATATAGTGAAAAATAAAGGTTTTACAGAAGGAATATCAGAGCCTACGAACATAAAATATTATAATGTTCAAAAAGGTGATACTTTATATGCTATTAGTAGAAAATTCGGAATTTCTATAGATCTTTTAAAAAAACGCAACAATTTAAAAGACAATACTATTTCTATCGGACAAAAATTACTTTTAAAATAAGTGTTTTTAACTAGAGCGTCGCAAACGGAGCCTTTGGAAAAGAAAAGAAAAGAAAAGAAAAGAAAAGAAACATTTGACCGAAATTACCCGTAAATTCATTCAATGTAGTTGATGTTTTGAGTTCTAATAAAATAAAATGGTACCTCGAATGGAATATTTTTTAAACCAATTTTATGAAAATGTTTTTATTTAATCTTTACATTTACTGAGTAATAAATTTCACTTAAAAAATTAAAAAAGATGCCAATTATTAAGCAGGTAAACGGAAAACATCCACAAATTCCAGAAGATTGTTTTGTGGCAGAAAACGCAACTATTCTTGGAGAAGTTTCCTTGGGTAAAGAATGCAGTATTTGGTATAATGCGGTCATTAGAGGCGATGTGCATTATATTAAAATTGGCAATAAAGTAAACATTCAAGATGGTGCTGTAATTCACGCAACCTACTTAAAATCGCCCACAACCATTGGTAATAATGTTTCTATTGGGCACAATGCAATTGTACATGGTTGCACAATTCATGACAATGTTTTGGTAGGAATGGGGTCTATCATTATGGATGATTGTATTATTGAATCGAACTCAATTATTGCAGCCGGAGCCGTGGTCACCAAAAATACCAAAGTAGAAAGCGGAAGCATTTATGCAGGAGTTCCTGCTAAAAAAGTTAAAGACATTTCACAAGCATTAATTTCTGGGGAAATAGACAGAATCGCGAATAATTATGTAAAATATTCTAGTTGGTTTAAAGAGTAAAATTTGGGCGTTACACAAGGTCGCGCTTTCACTACTCGCTTTTTTTAAAAAACAAAAAAGAGCTCAAACATGCCGTTCAATCGCTAACGCAAATTCGTCATTTATACAAAAATCCGATATCAATTAAGAAATCGGATTTTTTTAAAAAAATTAATCAACCAAAACAAATGCCTTTTATTTCAAATAACCAAGAGTATAAAAGGTAGTATTTATGTTACCATTTTTTTTCTTCTTTAGCTATTTTTCTTTTCTTTATTTCTCTAATTCCTCTCATCCCTCTCATTTTTCTTGCTTTTTTCATTTTTTGAAACTGCTCAAATTGTTCTTTATTTAAGATATCTTTCATCTTGTTCTTAAAAGCAATTTGATTGTCTAACATTTTGCTTCTCATTTCATAAATTTCGTCAGATGAAGGTTTCGTATTGCTTTCTTGCATCGCTTTCCTTTTAGTCATAGCCTCTTTTTTCGCAGCTACTTGTGCCTGAATTAAAGGCGCTACTTGATCCTGTTGTTTTTCCGATAAATCTAAAGCTAAAGTCATTTGTTTTACAGCCAATTCCGTTTGCTGCTTAACGGATAATTGAGGTCTATTATCTCTTCTTTTTTTCTGTGCTTGAGTGGTTAAAGTACATACGAATATGAATACTAAAATGCTTGCTACTTTTTTCATGATATAAATTATTATTGTTAATTGTTTACGCTTCTTTGACATTTAAAAAAGAAAAAGGTTTAAATTATATGTCTGATTAACGGTTTTTTAACATTTCTTAATTCATAAAATACACCCGAAGTTATCAGGGAATTTTAATTTAAAATAAAAATTAGGTAGCCGATATGAATTATAAATTAAAGTAAAAACTTGGGTGATTTTACTTCAATTTATAATTATTTATTTGCACTAGAAATACTGGATTTCTCAAAAAAATCATTAGATTTAAAGAATCATTCAGATCCTTAAAAATAGATATTTCTGTTCAAAATAGAATAGTAGAATTTAGTAAATACAAGCAAAAAAAAGAACTTATGAAACGCTTCTTAAAATACCTTTCTCAATTTTTTTTATTATTGGCAGTTGCCTTTCTGATTTTCTTTTTTTGGGCTTCCTCATCAACTTTAAAAGAAAATGAATATACCAAACTAACAATTGTTGAAAATGATATACTGCTAGAAAATGATTCGATCTTTAGTATTGTAACGTATAATATTGGTTATTTAAGTGGGATGACAAATAATCTTCCCGTCGCAAAATCAAAAGAATTATTTGATAAAAATCTACAAAAAGTTTTAGAAGAAACGAAAGAAATACATCCAGATATTATTTCTTTTCAAGAAATAGATTATGATGCATCTAGAAGTTATCATATAAATCAAGAAGAAGAAATTGCTAATTTAGGCTATCCTTTTAGAGCAAAAGCCATTAATTGGGATGAGCGTTATTTACCTTTTCCTTATTGGCCTGTAAGTATGCATTTTGGTAAAGTGGTTTCTGGCCAATCTATTATTAGCAAATATCCTTTAAAAGAGCAGCAAAGAATTGTTTTACCAAGAGTTGCAGATGCTCCTTTTTATAGAGATGCTTTTTATTTAGATCGTTTAGCCCAAGTTGTAAAGGTTGTTTTAAATGGTAAAGATGTTGTGTTGATAAATATTCATTTAGAAGCTTTTGAAAAAGAAACAAGAGTGCGGCAATTTCAAGAAGTATTAAAGATTTTTAATCAGTATAAAGACAAGTATCCCACTATTTTATTAGGCGATTTTAATGCAAAAGCTCGGGACGAAAATGCAGTTGTTCAAAAAATATTTGCCATGAAAGATATTGGAAATGCGGCTTTTGATATCCGTAATCTAAGTAATACCTTCGATACAAAAGATCCTTATGAAAGGATAGATTATATTTTTTATACCAAAAATTCTATTGAATATATTTCAGGAAAAGTGTTGAATGATTTTGAGCAAGCTTCAGATCATTTGCCTGTTTTTATGGAGTTTAAATTGAAGTAAATTAACCATTCTTTGCTTCTTTAAAAATCTCTTGAACGGCAATGGCATATACTTTTGCATTTTGTGCTTTTTTTATTTTTTTATAGGTTTTTTGAGGATTTGAAAAGCTTTTAGAAAAGTATTCCCAAAAACCAAGCATTTTCATTTTAATTGGTGTTGGTCCAGAAAGCGCTGCATCGTATTCCGTATAGATTCGTTCATGAAATTCTTGAAAAATATCAAATCTGTTTTGTGGATATTCAGTGGTGTTATTTTTTATCATGCTTGGTAAAAAAGGATCTGCAATTAATCCTCTTCCAATCATCCAATGATCTATCGTAGTAAATTGTTCTTGTAGTTTTTTAAAAGCTGCCACGGAAGTAATATCACCGTTATAATACAGTTTGTGTTTGGTGTTGTCTAAACACTTTTGAAATGCTTCTAAATTTGTACCTCCTTTGTACAATTGTTTTCCTATCCTAGCGTGAATGGCAATATTTTTTAAAGGATAGGTGTCTAAAATGGGTAATACATCCAAAATTTCTTCAGGAGTATCATAACCCATCCTCATTTTCATAGAAACGAGAATATCAGATTCGTTATGAATTTTATGAAGAATACTATTTATTTTTTCGGAATCGCTGATCAATCCAGAACCCATTCCGCGTTTCGTAACCATCGGGTAGGGACAACCTAAATTCCAATTTAATTCTTTGTATCCTAATTCTTGCACATATTTAGAAACAAATAAAAATTCATCCACATCATTGGTGATAATTTGAGGAATCACCTCTAATTCGGTATTGTTTTCTGGAAGAATATCTTTTTGATACGAGTTTTTAATGATTAATTTTCCATTAAGTCGAATATACGGCGAATAAAAAGTGTCGATTCCTCCAAAGAATTGATTAAAAGCATTTCTAAATTTATAATCTGTAAATCCTTGCAGAGGAGAAGATAGGAGTGTTTGGTTCATCAAAAATGGATATGGGTATTGTTTTTTTTTAATTGTAAATTTAGTAATACGAATTAGTTTTTATCAATGGTATTTCGTTTTTATTTAAAAATTAAAATAGTAAGTGTAACTTTTTTTATCTAAGTAACGTTTTTAAGTTTGTATCGTCTTAAAGCAAAGAGTATCGTAATCTGTTTAACAAATATTAAACATTTACTTGTAACATAAACTTTATGTTTGCGTATAAAAAAGGAAACCCAAATTATGAGAAGAAATATTTTTCTATTATTAATTCTAATATCTACATCAATTTTAGCACAAGTAAAAGGGAGAATTACAGATAAAAATGGTGATCCACTTTCGTTTGTGAGTGTTTATTTAGATAAAACGGTTACAGGTACTACGTCTAATGATAATGGTGATTATTTTTTAGAATTGAAAAAAAAAGGTTTACACACCATTGTTTTTCAGTTTTTAGGCTTTAAAACGCTAAAAAAAGAAATAAATATTACTTCTTTTCCTTTTGAGTTAAATGCAGAATTGGAAGAAGAAAATATAAAATTGGATGGGATTTCTATTTCTACAAAAGATAATCCTGCAAATAATATTATTAGAAATGTAATTGCCAACAAAGATAAAAATACAGACAAATTAGCCAATTATACGGCTAAATTTTACTCTAGAGGATTAACAAGAATTAAGGATGCCCCTGAGAGTTTTTTGGGACAAAGTACTGGAGATTTTGGTGGAGGTTTAGATTCTACCAGAACAGGTATTATTTATTTATCGGAAACATTTTCTAATATTTCTTTTCAAAAAAAACCTAAAAAATTCAAAGAAAAAATAGTCGCTTCTAAAGTTTCTGGTGAAGATAATGGTGTCAGTTTTAATAGAGCAGAAGATTCTAATTTAGATTTGTATGAAAATAGTTTGCCTGTTTTTAACGATTTGGTTTCGCCAATTTCTACCAATGCATTTAGTTATTACAAGTATAAATTAGTTGGAACATTTTATGAGAAGAATGGTAAGCTAATTAATAAAATTAAATTAATTCCGAAACGGAAAAATGATAGAGTTTTTGATGGTTTTATTTACATCGTAGAAGATGACTGGGCGTTGTACGGGGCGGATGTTACAACCACGGGTGTTCAGGTAAATATACCTGTTGTAAATTCTTTAAAGTTAAAACAGGGGTATAATTATTCTGAAGAAATAGCAGGTTGGGTTTTAATAAGTCAAACCATAGATTTCGATGTGAAGTTTTTAGGTTTTAAACCCAATGGAAAGTTTTCTTATGTCTATTCAGATTATAATTTTAAACCTAACTTTACAGAGGATACTTTTACCAATGAAGTGCTGTCTTTTGAAAAAAATGCAACAAAAAAAGATTCTGTTTTCTGGAATGAATTAAGGCCCGTGCCACTTACCCAAGAAGAAATTACAGATTATCAAGTAAAAGATAGTATTAAAGTGATTCGGAAATCTAAAAAATATTTAGATTCTGTAGATGCAAAAGGAAATAAATTTAAATGGTTAGATCCTATAAAGGGCTATACTTATAGAAATTCTTATGAAAAAAAATCTTTTTCTTATAATGGTCCTTTGTTAAAAACTGGTTTTAATACGGTTCAAGGAGTAAATACTTCTGCTGGTTTTAGTTATTTTAAACAAATTAATGAAGTAGGTAAATGGTGGAATGCAGGAATTAATGCGAATTATGGGTTTTCTGATAAACGCTTAAGACCTACTTTTTTCTTTTCAAAAAAATGGAATAATTTCTCAAGACCAAGATTATATATTTCAGGAGGAGTGGAAACAACACAATTTAATGAGAGAGAACCGATTTTTAAGTTGAATAATACCATCGCTTCTTTACTTTATAGAAATAATTACATGAAAATTTTTGATAGAACTTTTGCTAAAATTCAGTATTCTGAAGAAATTAGAAATGGTGTATATTTTACAAGTTCTTTAGAATATGCAAAAAGAACACCACTTTTTAATACTACAAACTATGCTTTTATAAAAGAGGGTAGTACGGGTTATTGGTCTAACAATCCTTTAGATCCAGAAAATTTTACAACCAGTGCTTTTACAGAACATTCCATTGCAACTTTAAATATAGGAGCTACTTTTGTGTTTGGTCAAAAATATTTGTCTTATCCCGATAGAAAATCTACTAATGGAAATAATAAATATCCAACAATAAATGTAAATTATAGAAAAAGGTTTGGTGCCGATAGATCAGAATTAAATTCAGATTTGTTCATTGTGAATATTCGACAAAATTTAAAAGCCGGGAATTATGGTGATTTCGCATACCATATTCGTGGAGGTGCTTTTTTAGAAAAGAAAAATATTGCGTTTATGGATAATATTCAACCGAATGGAAATCAGTTATGGTTTCCAATAGATATTGACTTAAATAGCTTTAATTTGTTAGAGTATTATAAATATTATACAAATGATAAATATGCAGAAATGCATGTCGAACATAATTTTAGAGGTGCACTTTTGGGTAAAATTCCGTTCATAAATAAGTTGAATTTTCATTTAGTTGGTGGCGGAAAAGTACTGTTTATGGCAGATAACAAACCCTACACAGAATATTCTATCGGTCTGGCAAACATAGGTTTTGGTAAATATCGATTTTTACGTTTCGAATATGTAAATGCGCATTATGGTGATATAAAAGAAACCGGATTTGTCTTTAGAGCAAGTTTGTTTTAACTATTTTTGAACTATGAAAATAAGCGTTTTGTTTTTCGGAATTACAACAGATTTAGTAGGGGCTTCTCAATTGCAAATGGAAGTTGAGCAAAACTGCTCAATAGCAAGTTTTAAAACCGTTTTAAAAGATAAATTTTCACAATTAGAAAAGATCAACTCCTATGCAATTGCTATAAATGAAGAATATGCAACTGCTGCAAGTATTTTAAAAGAAAGTGATGTAGTGGCTATAATTCCGCCTGTAAGTGGTGGTTAAAAAGTTTACCTTAATCATTTATTTACAAACTATTCTCAAAAAAGCATGTTGAGAAAAAAGCATTAGTGATCTTCTTTTTATGAAAAAATGTATTGAAACTTTTTCTAAGAATGTCGGTTGAATACTATTTTTGGGCTTTGTGTGCGAATCTATTTGATTGGCTTATCAACTAATCTTGTAAATATTTTTTATCAACATAAAAAGTGCCCAAAGGTATAATGGAAGCAAGAAAAACAATTCCTATAGTTTTTAGATTCCATGACATTTGTTTTTGAATAACAATTGCCAAAACAATATAGAGCATAAATAAAATTCCGTGCGGCATCCCTAACATTTTTACATATGAGGCATCTCCTTGAAGGTATTTAATTGGCACTGCAATAAAAAGTAAGAGTAAATAAGAAATTCCTTCTAAAAAGCTAATAATCCTAAAGATATTTTTCATAAAATTGATTTTTGCCTTTGCTAGTTTACCAAACAATCTAATTATAAACAGAGATTATTTCTACTAAAACTCCTTGTAAAGACGTTTTATTTATTTTTGCAAAAATACAAATATGTTTCACTATTTTTGTTGAGTTATGCAAAGAACTTTTATAAAAATTACATCAGAAAAACTCGACTTGCAAGAGTGTTACCATTTTGTAGAAGATGATGCTTGTGGCGGAATTTCTGCCTTTATAGGTACCGTAAGAAACGATACCCAAGGAAAAAAAGTTACGCGGTTAGATTTCTCTACTTACAAACCGATGGCTATGAAAGAAATGGAAAAAATTGCGCACCTAGCTTTAGAACAATTCGATATTAAAAAAATAGCAATTCATCATGCAGAAGGAATGCTGAAAATTGGAGCAATTCCGGTGATTATTACGGCATCTGCAAAACATAGAAAAGCAGCTTTTTTGGCTTGTGAATTCGCAATAGACACTTTAAAGAAAACAGTTCCTATCTGGAAAAAAGAACATTTTTCGGATGGTGAAATTTGGGTAAATGCACATCCGTAGTTTTATTTTTTAACTTCAATTTTTTGTCATTTAGATGAAAAATCAGGAACAAACACCTTTTTATCAAATCACATAAATTATCTTAAAAAGTATCTTTTTCGTTGCTACTTAAAGGTGTGTCTTAATTTTCTCGACTCTTTAATGATTAGAGTACTTTCAAATGATAAATGGTGTACTTATTTGGCAGAACGATTTTGCAACCATAAATAAAATTGTAGGCCGAATAAAAGAGCTCCAGATAATAAATGGATGGCTTGTGTTCCTATCGGAAACTCTGCATAATACATTAAAATTCCAGTAATGGTCTCTAAAAATATCAAGAAAACAATCCAATTTACTAGTTTATAGCCCAAATTCTTAATTTGATTGATGTAAAACAATCCGAAGTTTACCAGCACTATAGCAATGGTAAAAGATCTATGAAAGTAGAATTTAAAACTAGGATTCATCAAGCTATAGTTTTTATTTTCAAAACCAAATTGTTTTACTTGTTCATCTATAAATTGTCTTACCTGAGTTCCCATTGCAATTTGCACTAAAGAAAAGATAACGGAAATAATGAGTAATTTATTAAAAAGTGAATTGTACCTGAATATTTTTTTGTGGTCAGTAACGATAAACTTTAACTTTAATAAAATTCCAATAATAATTAAACCAACCACCATGTGAATGGTAATAATTTCTGGGGTTAAATTGGTGTCAACAACTGTTTTTCCTAACCAAGCTTCAAAAAGCATTAAGAGAAATGCACCAAAAGAGAGCAGTGGAATCGTTTTATTTTCACTCCAAAATTTCGTGGATGCATAGATTAAGAACAAAAATACAAATCCAGCTAGTACAGAAACTAACCGATTGATGTACTCTGTCCAAGTATGGAATTTATTAAATTTGTTATAATCGTGTTTGGTATATTCTTTCCAATTTTTTGCATTAAATTCAATAGAAGTTTTTACATCTTTTTCAGCAACAAATAGCACTTCGTCTTTTATAATGATAAAGCCTTTTTTAAATTCAGTATTCGGTTTCCATGTTATTTGATCTTCGGATGTTGGCGGAATGTAATAGCCGAAACATTTAGGCCAATCGGGACAACCCATTCCAGAACCCGTCATTCTAACAATTGCACCTGCTAAAAAAATTAAATAAAGAGAAATAATTGCATACTGAACAATTTTTGGAAACCTTTTTTTCATCCGAAATAAACTTTTTGCAAAAATACGGCAAAAAAAAGTCGCTTAAAATATTTTAAATGACTTGTTGTTATGTAAAAAAAATCTAAATAGTATTAAAGGATCATAATAATCTCTGCGCTCTAACTTTTTTTCGTCTCTCTAGGAAGGTTAATTATAGTTGATTTGGTTGTGAAATAAAACGTTTTTAAATCCTATTTTGATGTAAAATTGAATTATTTAGACTTGTTGAATAATCTCATCAACTTTTTTATGCTGATATATAATCAAAGTTTACAATTGTATAGAAGGATATAAAAAGTGATTTCTTTTGATAAATTATTTAAAAATTCAGTTTTGTTTAACGCATCGATGATAACTCCTATTATTAAAAGAAGCGATATCAAAAAAAATAAATGGAGGAATAAAAAATGTAAATCCGTGTTTTAGGAATGTCAATGAAAATGGTGGTTGTAGCGTTTTTTTAATTTTAAGTAATTGACAATTAGGTGTTTAAAATTTTTTATTTTCAAGGTAAAATTCGGGTAAATCACCATTTTGTTAAAAACTTCAAGGGTTTTGTGAATAAGTATGGATTGCTTTTTCTAGTAAAAAAACCAATCTTTGTTAACCCCGATTATTAACATTTAAATAACCTTAGACTACTGTGGAAATTACTCAAATCATAAAAAGAGACTCCGAAACGAGCCCTTTCGAATTAGACAAAATTACAAAAGCCATTGAAAAAGCCATGCTTTCTGTAAATAATGGCACAAAGCGAGATGCAATTGCAATTACGAACATTGTGAATGGTACTTTATTAGAAAGGAAATTGAATGAACCTGATTATATTCCCACAGTTGAACAAGTTCAAGATATCGTAGAGTACAAGTTAATGGACAGCCCTTTTCATGATGTGGCGAAAGCTTATATTTTATATAGAAATGAGCAAACAAGAAATAGAAAAAAGAATATTTTTGAAAAAAGAGTAAATTTAAAACCTTATGATTATCCTGCTTTGCATGAATATGTAGATGCAATTAGGCATTCGTATTGGATTCATACAGAATTCAATTATACTAGTGATATTCAAGATTTTAAGGCGCATTTAAGTGATGTAGAAAGAAGTGCTATAAAAAACACCATGTTAGCAATCTCTCAAATAGAGGTAGCTGTAAAGACTTTTTGGGGTGATATTCATAAAAGAATGCCAAAACCAGAAATAGGCGCTGTAGGTGCTACCTTTTCTGAAAGTGAAGTACGCCATCACGATGCATATTCTCATTTGTTAGAAATTTTGGGATTGAATAACGAGTTTAAAAACTTGAAGAAGAATCCAGTTATGATGCGACGTGTTAATTATTTAGAAGGCGCATTAAAAAACGTACGAAGCGAAGAAAATAAAGATTTTTCGGAATCTATTATTCTATTTTCTTTATTTATAGAACATGTTTCTTTGTTTTCTCAGTTCTTAATTATCATGGCCTTTAATAAGCATAAAAATGTATTAAAAGGAATTTCAAATGTTGTGGAAGCAACATCTAAAGAAGAGCAAATTCATGGTGATTTTGGTATTGATGTTATCAAAATTATAAAAGAAGAAAATCCAGATTGGTTTGATGAAGATCATGGTTTAATGATTCAAGAAACCTGTAAAGAAGCTTTTCTCTCTGAAAGTAAAATAATCGACTGGATATTTGAAAAAGGAGAATTAGATTTCTTACCAAAAAACGTCATCAAAGAATTTATAAAAAATAGATTTAATAACTCTTTATCAAGCATCGGTCTTGCAAAAATATTCGAGGTTGATCAAGCCTTATTATCGCAAACAGATTGGTTTGATGATGAAATTATAGGCACCAAACACGGAGATTTCTTTGTAAAAAGATCTATTAATTACAGTAAAAGAACCAAAAGTATAACTAGTGATGACTTATTTTAAATTATGAACCAGAACATTTTAGATACCACAGCGCTTACCGAACACGAAAGATTAATTCAAGCAGCCAATGCAGCCAGGAAAGAAATGCTTGAAAAAAAGAAAGAACCTGAAATGACCTGGCTAACAGAAAATAGTCGCAAATTTTTAGAATCTGGTTATTTAACAGGGAAAACAACTCCAGAAGAAAGAATTCGTGAAATAGCGGATAATGCGGAAGATATTTTAAAAATTAAAGGGTTTTCTGATAAGTTTTATAAATATATGGCCGCGGGTTATTACTCTTTAGCCTCACCAGTATGGTCTAATTTTGGTAAAAAAAGAGGGTTGCCTATTAGTTGTTTTGGTTCACATGTAGCAGATGATATGGGAGATATTTTATTCTCACAATCAGAAGTTGGCATGATGTCTAAACTAGGTGGAGGAACTTCTGGTTATTTTGGTAAATTACGTCAAAGAGGTGCAGATGTTAAAAATAATGGTTCATCATCTGGGTCTGTTCATATTATGCAATTGTTTGAAAAAATGGTGGATGTTGTGAGTCAGGGTTCTGTAAGAAGAGGCCGTTTTTCTCCATATTTGCCAATAGATCACGCAGATATTAAGGAGTTTTTAGAAATAGGAACAGAGGGGAATCCAATTCAAGAATTAACACATGGTGTTACGGTAGGTGACCAGTGGATGCAGGAAATGATTGATGGTGATGTAGAAAAAAGAAGTATTTGGGCAAAAATATTACAACGAAGAGGAGAAATAGGCTATCCGTATATTCTTTTTAGAGACAATGCAAATAACGGAACAGTAGATGTTTACAAAGATAAAAAGCATGAAATTTACGCAAGTAACTTGTGTACTGAAATCATGTTGCCTTCTAATGAAGATTGGTCTTTTGTTTGTTGTTTATCTTCAATTAATTTGATGCATTACGATGCTTGGAAAGATACGGATGCAGTAGAAACCCTTGCTTACTTTTTAGATGCTGTAATGCAGGAATTTATTACAAAATTAGAAGTATTTAAAGAATCACCAGACAGAGACGATCAGTTTACATTTCGTTTTATGGAAAAAGCTTATAATTTTGCAAAAGAGAACAGAGCATTAGGTTTAGGAGCTTTGGGTTGGCACTCATTATTACAGTCTAAAATGCTTGCATTCGATAGCCAAGAGGCATATTCACTAAACACGGAGATTTTTAAGTTGATCAAAGAAAAATCATACAAAGCATCCGAAGAAATGGCGAAAATGTATGGTGAACCAGCCGTATTAAAAGGATACGGAAGACGCAATACAACGCTAAATGCGATAGCTCCAACAACATCTTCAGCATTTATTTTAGGTCAAGTTTCTCAGGGTATTGAGCCAATTTGGTCTAATATTTATGTGAAGGATATTGCAAAGATAAAAACTACGATTAAGAACCCTATATTAGAAAAGTTATTAGAACAAAAAGGATTTAATACAGGGGATGTTTGGAGAAGTATTCGAGATAATGATGGTTCCGTATTGCACTTAGATTGCTTAACAGAAGCAGAAAAAGAGGTGTTTAAAACCTATTCAGAAATAGATCAAAAAGTAATTGTTTATCAAGCAGCAAATAGACAAAATCATATCGATCAAGGACAATCTATCAATATCATGGTGCACCCAGATATGCCAATAAAACAAGTAAATGATGTATACATCACAGCTTGGAAACTAGGAGTAAAATCGATGTATTACCAACATAGTATGAATGCAGCACAAAAATTTAAGCAAAAGAAAGATTGTTTAAATTGTGAAGGATAGAATTTTAAATTAAAAAATTAAGAGAGAGGTAGAAATGCCTCTCTTTAATATAAATGGATTAAAATATTTTATTTGAGATAAAACTAATACGCATAAAAAAAAGCGATACTGGACATATCGCTTCTTGGTAATTTTTTTAATTTTTTCCTGACCGGGCTAAAATTAAAGTTTGTTAAAAGAATTTTGAGATTACTCACTCTCCCTTTTGTGCTTCAAAACTACAAAATAGGATTCTCTTCGCCAAGTTATTTTTCTAAATTTTATCACAAGTCAGAATTGGGCTTATTGCCTAATTTCAGACTTGCTAACGGAGTTGTTAACAATAAAAACTGAAAGTTAATAATTCAAAAAACAAAGAAGATAATGAAATATAAAATTTCAATTAATCCTTTAGTAGATTTTTCTAAGGGAACAGATGCGAAAAAAAGAAGAATAGTTAAGGACTCGAAAAATCCACCTGTTTTAAGAGTAGGCTGGTATCAGACACCAAGGGCATGTATTAAAAAATCCTTGTCAGAGAATGGAAATAACCAGCCAATAATTCAAGGACTTGAAAAACTTAAAAATAGAATTGTTAGTAAGCCACAACAAATAAATAACAAACTGTCTTCTTTGGAAGCAATGAGGAAATTTTTGAATGTGGAAATCCCTGAAATTCTCAAGAATCACGATTTAACCTTAATTAAAAAGAGAACTATAAAATCTACATTTATAAATGGTGTTGAGGTTTTAGTTTCTCCAGATATTGTTTTTACAATTGACTACAAGGGAGAAAAATATATTGGAGGTGTTAAAATTCATTTGTCTAAAGGAAGTATTTTTGATCTAAATGAGTCAAAAATGGTAGCAACAATTTTGCATAAGCATATCACTGAAATAGCTTCAAAGTATAATGCAAAGCCATTGACAGATATTTGTTTTTCAATTGATGTTTTTGGTGAAACAATTGTATCAGCATCAAAAAAACCAGAAAAGATTCTTTCAAAAATGTATAAGATTTGTGATGAAGTGAAACATTTTTGGAATGTTGCCTAACTAAATTAAAAGTTGAATAAAAAGAGAAGTCGAAAGATTTCTCTTTTGTTTGATTTTAAATTAATATATTGACCTGTTGTTAAAATTCTAGCACAAAACAGATGTTTAAAAAAGCCGCATTCATATTGTTTTTAATCGTTTTAGGAATAGTTCTATTCATAAATCCGAATATGAAAACAGTAATTGCTGGGATTGCTATTTTGCTTTTTGGTATGATTATGTTAGAGGATGGCTTTAGAGTTTTTACGAAAGGGCCGCTGCAAAAAATTTTAAAAAAAGCAACAAACAAACTATACAAAAGTATTGCTGCAGGTGCTTTTGTGACAGCATTTATACAATCTAGCTCTTTAGTAACGGTTATAACGATTTCTTTTATAAGTGCGGGTTTAATTTCTTTATCAGGGGGAATTGGGCTAGTTTTTGGTGCTAATTTAGGAACCACCGCCACGGCTTGGTTAATTGCTGCATTCGGACTTAAAATAAAGATTTCTGCTTTGGCAATGCCAATGATTATATTTGGTTTTGTTTTTTCCTTTAAAAAGAATGATCAATTAAAAGGAATCGGAAATGTGCTGGCAGGTCTTGGGTTCTTCTTTCTTGGGATTTATTATATGAAAGAAGGTTTTGATGTGTTTAAAGACCATATAGATTTAACTCAGTTTGCAGTTACGGGTTTTTTAGGGGCTATCATTTTTACCTTTTTAGGAATTGTTATCACGACCATCTTACAATCTAGTAGTGCAACTTTGGCTTTAATTCTAACAGCTTTAGCAGCGGGTCAAATTGAATATGAAAATGCACTAGCTATTGCGATTGGCGCAAATATAGGGACAACCATTACCGCAATATTAGGCTCTATAAACTCAAATGCCTCTGGCAAACGACTGTCTATTGCCCATTTAATTTTTAACTTTTCAACAGGAATCATTGCCTTACTTCTTATTGTGCCATTAGGAAATTTTGTGGATATTTTATCTGATTTAATGGGGATTTTATCAAATAATTATACTTTAAAATTAGCCATATTTCACACTATTTTTAATTTTATGGGTGTGCTCTTGATGATTCCTTTTATAAAAAAACTAGAAGCTTTTTTATTGACTTTGTTCAAAGAAAAACAAATAAAAGATATTCATGAAGCAAAGTATTTAAATGAAGCTGTTTTAAAATTTCCTGATACGTTAATAGAATCATTAACAGAAGAAACAAAATACCTGTATAAAAATTCAATTTTTGAAATTGTAGCCCATGGTATGAGTATTCATCGGACAGATATTAAGTCAAATATAAAAATTAGTAAAGTAGTTAAATTGTCAAATACTGCAATAGTAACAGATATTAACGAATTATATTATAGCAAAGTAAAACATATTTACGGAGACATAATAAATTATATTGTTTTGGGGCAGAGTACTTTAAAATTGACACAAGCCCAAGAGATTCGTTTAACAGAATTAAAATTGGCAAATAGAAGAATGGTAGAGATTATTAGAGACACAAGAGATTTGTCGAAAAACATTACTGCTTTTTTAGATTCTGAAAATAAAGAGGTTAAAAAGGAATACAATAAATTTAGAAAAAAAGTGGCGACAGTTTTAAGAGTTATTTACTTGTTTAGAAAACACGATCAAAAAGAAGTGTATTTCAATGAGCTAAAAACACTAAAACACCAAGCAAAATTATCAAAAAATAGAAATAATAAAACAATAGACAATTTAATTCGTAAAAATTTAATTTCTCCGGCCGTGGCATCTTCTTTGGTAAACGATAATTATAATGTGAGTGATTTAATTAAAAAATTAATTCAGGTCGCAGAATTGTTATATTCAGAAAAAGATGTAATCTTTGAAAACGAAATTAAAAATAACGATTCATAATGAACTGGGAACAACTGCTCTCTTTAAAACGTTTTGGCGATACCGAAAAACGACCAAGAATAGCACAAGATGAAACACGTTTGGGCTTTGACGTAGATTTTGATCGGATTATATTTTCAACAGCCTTTAGAAGTTTGCAAGATAAAACACAAGTAATTCCGCTTTCAGAAACTGATTTTGTTCATACACGTTTAACACACAGTTTAGAAGTCTCTGTGGTCGGTAGAACTTTGGGTAGAAGAGTTGGTAAAGTATTGTTAGAACGTCATCCTGATTTAGTAGCATTGGGATATACTTTTAACGATTTTGGAGCCATTGTTGCAACCGCATCGGTAGCACATGACATTGGAAACCCGCCTTTTGGGCATTCTGGAGAAAAGGCTATTGGCGAGTATTTTAAATCTGGAAATGGAGCAAAATACAAAGACCAATTATCAGATAAAGAATATCAAGATTTAATTGAATTTGAAGGAAATGCAAACGGATTCAAAATTTTAACAGAAAATAGAGAAGGTATTTTTGGCGGTTTGCGCTTAAGTTATGCCACGCTGGGGGCGTTTTTAAAGTATCCGAAAGAAAGCTTACCCCAAAAACCCACCAACCATGTTGCAGATAAAAAATATGGATTTTTTCAATCAGAAAAAGAAGCCTTTTTAGATGTTGTTCAAGAATTAGGAATGAAACCTAAATCTATAGAAAACAATTCTTTTTACAGGCATCCATTGGCTTATTTGGTAGAAGCTGCGGATGATATTTGCTACACGATCATCGATTTTGAAGATGGCATTAATCTAGGTTTAATTGATGAGGATTATGCTTTGGAGTATATGTCTAAATTAATTTATCGTATCAACAGAGAGAAATATTACGCCTTAAAACATACCAAAGACAGAACTGCCTATTTGAGGGCAATTGCAATCAACTCGTTAATTGACGAAGCCGTTAAAATTTTTCTTGCGAATGAAAAATCAATTTTAGAAGGTGCTTTTGATAGATCTTTGTTAGAGAAATGTGCCTATGAAGCACAAATAAACGACATTATCAAAATAAGTATTGATAAAATTTATAAAAGTAAGGAGGTTATAGAAAAAGAAGTAGCGGGTTATAAAATAATAGCAGATTTATTAGATGTTTTTATAAAAGCAATCAATCATAAATTTGAAGGTATTGAATCTAATTTTGATACGCTAATCCTTAATTTACTACCTCAAGAATATCAGGTAGAAACCAATAGTTTGTATAATCGCGTCATGCAAGTTTCTACGTATGTGGCAAGAATGTCTGATAGTTACGCGATAAGAATGCACAAAAAATTAACAGGAAATTTAGTCTAAACAAGTTGTAATTTAGTTATTTTTGTTTGAAATAGTTGTAATTACGCTAAACATTATTAAAATTATATAGCTATCGTTGCATACAAGAATGTAGCAATAAAACATAAAAGGCATCGTGAAAACGATTAGACATAATGTCAAATCTTTAAAAGTGATTGCTATTGTATTCTTTTTAAAAAAATTAATTCGAAACATAGCTTAAAAATCACAATGATATTTTTATTTTACGAATAACAAAACAGAATAAGCAAAATATGAATTAAAAAGGGCGATAGCTTTATGCTCACTTTCTTTTTTAATACTGACTTTTTTTTGCAAATCGAATAGAGGTTCAAGAATGAAAATAATACTGTTTTTAAGAACTTAAAAATAGTCTCGTTTTAAAATATTAAAACTAGGAAGTTTTATTGGTATGAACTTTGAAAGGTTTTATTTTAAAAAAAGCAAAAAGAATCTTTAGATATAATTGAACGACAAAAATAGTTACAAGACAATATTTATAAACTTTTATTTTAAAAAAATGAAAAAACAATTAGTATACTTTACTTTTAATATTCTTAAAAGAAATAACATCAAGAGTCTTTTATTGTCTTCTGTATTCTTTTTATCCTTCATAGGTTTCGGACAGCATAATAAGATTATAAAAACATACCTTTCTAATAATTTGGAAAAGTTTAACTTGACCCCAGCCGATGCAACAGAATGGAAGATAACGAATGAAGTGTATTCTAAACAAACGAATGTCACACATGTATACATACAACAGACATTTAAAGGAATTCCGGTGTATAATGCAGTTTCTAATTTTACATTAAAAGATAATAAAGTTATTTTTGCAAGAAACTCTTTTGTAAAAAATCTTGCTTCAAAAATTAATACAGTATCGCCAGTATTACAGCCTAAAACAGCAATTACTCAAGTAGCTAGCGCATTGCATCTCGGAACACCAATAGGTTTAGAATTAATAGAAGAAAAAGGAAATAGTGCCTATGTTTTCTCAAAAAGTGGTATTTCCCAAGAAAAAATTCCTGTAGAATTAGTGTATCAACCATTAAAAGATGGGTCAGTAAAATTATCTTGGTTGTTAAATATCTATCAATTAGATGGTATTCATTGGTGGAATGTAAGAATTGATGCGATTAAAGGTGTTATTTTAGATAAAAATGATTGGGGTGTAAGTTGTAATTTTGATATCGCCACGGGGACACATTATCACGAATCAAAACTAGTTAAGCAACCAATTCAAAGCCCAGTCATAGCTATAAAAAAAAACGTAAATTTTTATGAAGGAGCACAATATAACGTTTTTGGCCTTCCAGTAGAAAGTCCAAACCATGGGTCTAGAAGCCTTATTTCGGCATCTCACAATACATTGGCGTCTCCTTTTGGCTGGCATGATACAGATGGAGTTATAGGGCCTGAGCATACGATAACAAGAGGTAATAATGTATATGCGCAATTAGACGATGATAATGATAATGATACCCAAGGGTATGCCCCAGATGGAGGGAATGAATTAGTTTTTAATTATTTATTAGACATGAATAATAAACCAGCAGATTCATACAAGGATGTTTCTATAACTAATTTATTTTATCTGAATAATGTAATGCATGATATCTGGTATCAATACGGATTTGATGAAGTTTCTGGTAATTTTCAATCAAATAATTACGGCAGAGAAGCTCCACTAACCTTTCCCCCAACGGATGGAGATGAGGTTATAGCGGACGCTCAAGACGCTGGAGGTAAAAATAATGCAAACTTTGCAACACCCCCAGATGGTTTTACACCAAGAATGCAAATGTATCTTTGGGATGATGCTATAATGGATATCACTACAGGTACATTAGCTGGAAAATATCCGATTACGGACAGTAATTTTACTATTGATGGAACGTCAGATACCGCTAGGTCAGGAGCTCCTTTAAATGAAAACCCAGTTACTGCTGATTTGGTATTAATGAACGATGACACGCCTACACCAATAAATGGTTGTTCAGAGAGTGGTGCTCCAATAGCTGATTTAGAAGGTAAAATTGTGGTTATTAGCAGAGGAGAGTGTTCTTTTGTAAGTAAAATAAAATTAGCACAAGATAACGGTGCAGTAGGAGTTATTGTTGTAAATAATACTGGAGGTACTATAAGGATGGGTGGTGCAACTGAAAACATTACTATTCCTGCAGTTTCTATTACACAAGAATTAGGTAATTTTATAATTTCGGCATTATCAAATTCTGAAACTATTAATGTGTTTTTAGCGGCTATTGATTTAGACGGCAGTTTTGATAATGGCATTATAGCTCACGAATACGGTCATGGAATCTCTAATAGACTAATAGGTGGAGGTGCAAATGCTAATTGTATGAATAATCAAGAACAACTAGGAGAAGGCTGGTCTGATTATTTCGGAATGGCAATTACTATGAATCCTGATGATACAGAAACAAGAGTTAGAGGAGTTGGTACGTTTGCATCAGGACAAGCAATAACAGGCAATGGAATAAGAAGATACCCATATACAACCGATATGGCAGTGAATCCTTTTACCTTTAAAGAGGTTAAAGATCAAGCATTACCAGATGGAGAAGTTTCTGTGCATGGTGTAGGTTCTATTTGGGCAACTATGCTGTGGGATTTGCATTGGAAAATGATTAATATTTATGGTTTTGATCCAGATATGTATAACGGAACTGGAGGTAACAATAAAACCATGGCTTTAGTTATAGAAGGTTTAAAGCTTACCCCTTGTAGTTCTGGATTTATTGGAGCAAGAGATGCTATTTTGGCAGCAGATGAGCTCCTCTATAATGGTGCCAACCAATGTGCTATTTGGGAAGTATTTGCGAGAAGAGGATTAGGGTACAGCGCAGACTCTGGAGATACCGACTCTTTTACAGATCAAACAATTGCTTTTGATATGCCACCAGAAAATGTTTTATCAACCTTTAGTTGCAATAATGCACTAAGTGTGGAGGGCGATGTTTTAGAATTATTTAAAATATACCCTAACCCAGCAAGTACATCGATTAATATTTCTTTAACGAATGAGGTTAAGAACGCAACCACTGCTATATATGATATTAATGGAAGACAAGTTTATGCTCAAAAATCCGATTTAAAAGGAACTGTAACCATAAACACTGAAAATTTAAGTACTGGAATTTATATATTAAAAATAAATAATGAAGTCATAAATTACAGTCAAAAAATAATAATAAATTAGCGTTTAAAACATTGGCAATAAAAGAGATGCTTATAAAAAAGCGTCTCTTTTTAGTTTATATTATCAACAAGTACTTTTAAAGATGCAGCATCTAATCCAATTTTGGTTAGAAGTTCAGAGGTGTTACCATGTTCAATAAATGCATCAGGTATTCCTAATACTTTTATGTCATTTTTATAGTTATGATTAGAACCAAACTCAAGAATAGCACTTCCAAAACCACCTTTAACAACACCATCTTCAATAGTAATTATAGTTTTATGTTTTTTAAAAATAGTATGTAATAATTTTTCATCTAAAGGTTTTACAAATCGCAAATCATAATGAGCAATTGTATCTTTTTTTTCTGAGGATCCAATCGCTTCAGAGACGGTATCTGCAATCGTTCCAAAAGATAAAACAGCTATTTTAGTTCCTTCTTTTAGACAGATGCCTTTTCCGATTTTTATCTTTGTAAAAGGCTGCTGCCATTCTTTTATTTTACCCAAACCTCTAGGATATCTTATGGCAATCGGATTTTCTAATCCTAGTTGTGCCGTGTATAAAATATTACGCAGCTCAATTTCGTTTCTGGGTGCAAAAATAATTAAATTAGGGATACATCTTAAAAAAGCAATATCAAAAGCACCATGATGCGTTGGGCCATCTTCACCGACTAAACCTGCTCTATCTAAACAAAAAATAACGGGTAATTTTTGCAAAGCAACATCATGGATGACCTGGTCATAGGCACGCTGTAAAAATGTGGAATAAATATTACAAAACGGAATGAAACCTTGTGTTGCCATGCCGGCCGCCAAAGTAACGGCATGTTGTTCTGCAATACCTACATCAAAAGTTCTTTCAGGAAATTCTTGAAACATCAATTTAAGAGAACTACCCGTTAACATTGCAGGTGTTATTCCTATAATTTTATCATTTTTTTGCGCAAGTTCTAAGATAGTTTTTCCAAAAACATCTTGATATTTAGTAAATAAACTTTTTTCTTTTTTTTCTCTTTCACCTGTAATTTTATCAAATTTTCCTGGAGCGTGATACGTTATTTGATCTTCTTCTGCTTTTTTTAAACCTTTACCTTTCGTAGTTATAATATGCAAAAATTTAGGACCTTTTACAGATTTTAATCGTTCTAATTCGGTGATTAGTTTTGGTAAATCATGTCCGTCAATGGGACCATAATAATCAAAATTTAAAGCCTTTATAATATTATTTTGAGTGGCTAATTTCCTGTCGGTTTTTACTTTTGTTAGATATTCTTTTAAAGCACCTACAGAGGGGTCAATACCAATGGCATTATCATTTAAAATAATTAATAAATTAGCCTTTGAAACACCTGCATGATTCAGCGCTTCAAAAGCCATTCCGCTGGCAATCGAGGCATCACCAATAACGGCAATATGATGTTTGTTAGTTTCCCCTTTTAAATTTGAGGCAATAGCCATCCCCAAAGCTGCAGAAATAGAAGTAGAGGAGTGCCCAACACCAAAAGCATCGAATTTACTTTCTTTTCTTGATGGAAATCCTGAAATTCCGCCTAGCTGCCTATTCGTATGAAAAATTTCTTTTCTACCCGTTAAAATTTTATGTCCGTATGCCTGATGTCCAACATCCCAAACTAATAAATCATTTGGAGTGTCAAATAAATAATGAAGCGCAATGGTTAATTCCACAACACCTAAACTCGCTCCTAAATGACCTTCTTTTGTGGCCACAACATCAATAATAAACGCCCTTAATTCTTCCGCTAAATGGGGTAATTGATTAGGATTTAATTTTCTTAAATCAGACGGGTTTGAAATATGATTTAATAAGTTTTTCATTTCATCACAAAAATACAATTTCAATTTTTGTAATATTGATTTTTTATTTCCAAAATATGATACTACCTTTTGACGATGTTTATTTTATGAAAAAAGCTTATCAAGAAGCAGCATTGGCTTTTGATAAGGGAGAAATCCCAGTAGGCGCTGTGATAGTCTTTAAGAATCAGATTATCGCAAGAGCACATAATTTAACGGAAACGTTGAATGATGTTACTGCCCATGCAGAAATGCAGGCTTTTACGGCGGCTGCAGATTTTTTGGGAGGTAAATATCTGAAAGAATGTGTTTTATATGTAACTTTAGAACCTTGTCAAATGTGTGCAGGCGCAAGTTATTGGACACAAATTGATAAAATTGTTTTTGGAGCTTCTGAACCTACGAGAGGTTTTATCAACTTAAAAACAACCTTACATCCTAAAACAAAAGTTGTTGCAGGAGTTTTAGAAAATGAATGTTCACTACTTTTAAAAAGATTTTTTTTTGAAAAAAGGAATCTGAATTGATGATTAACTGTTAAAATTATTACAAATTTTTCTTAAAAAATTTGTAATATAGATTGTTTTAAGGAACTTGACCCACAAATAAACCAATCTCTATACATGAAAAATATCATCTTCTCTTTTGCGTTGATTTTTACTATTTCAGTAAGTTTTGCGCAAGAAACTCCCAAACCAAATTACAGACAAGCGGCTAAATATTCTCCAAAAAATTTAGCTAAAATGGTGCATTCAACAAGTGTAAGCCCACATTGGTTAAAAAAAGGAAACCGTTTTTGGTATGCTTACAAAACTTCAGAGGGTTCCAATCATTATATTGTTGATTTAGATAGAAAAACGAAAAAACCATTATTTGATAATGTAAAAATGGCAAAGTGGTTAACAGAAATCACCAAAGATCCTTATGACGCCAAACATTTGCCTCGTTTTAATTTCAAATTTAATAAAGCAGAGAATGCAATCCGCTTTAGAGTAAAATCTACAGAAGAAGTAGAGGTTGTTGAAGAGGATAAAAAAGAATCAAAAGAAGAAGTTAAGAAAGACTCTACAACTACCAAAAAGGCTAAAAAGAAGAAGCCTAAAATGGAGAAAAAAACCTATCATCTAGAATATAGATTAGGTGGAAATGGGTTAACCATTATCGATACTAAAAAAGAAGAGAAAACACCTTGGAAAAGTTGGGCAAATGTTGCTCCAGATAGTTCTATAGTTCTATATTCTAAAAACTACAATATGTATTGGATGGATAAAATGAACTTTAAAAAGTTTATTAAAGATGAAAAAGATAGCACTGTTGTAGAAAATCAATGGACAAAAGATGGTGAAGAGAATTATGGTTATGGTGGCGGAAACCGAGGGCAAGATAATGTGGATGTAGAAAAAAATAAAGACAAAAGAAAAGGGGTTTGGGGAACTTGGTCTCATGATTCTAAAAAGTTTGTGTTCCAAAAATCAGATTCAAGGCATATCAAAGATTTATGGGTAATTAATGCTACAGGTAAAAAAAGGCCTACTTTAGAAACTTACAAATACCACATGCCAGGTGAACAAGAATTTTATAAATCTGAATTGATGATTTTTGATATTCCTTCAAAAAGCCATGTAATGGTTCCTTTAGATACAGTAAAACAACAAAGTATTTCTGTATACAGAGCACCAAGAAAACAGTCTCAAAGAGATGATGATTTTACACCTTCTTTGCTATTATCAAAAAAAGGAAAAGTATATTTCAGTACGATTTCTAGAGATCGTAAAAAATTTGATATTCATGTAGCAGACATCAATACCGGAGAATATAAAACCATTATTGAGGAACGATTTAATACGTATATAGAATCGAGACCCTTAATTCTATTTAACAATGAAACCGAAATATTGCATTGGGCAGAACGCGATGGTTGGGCTCATTTTTATTTGTATGATGTCAATGGGAATTTGAAAAACCAAGTAACAGAAGGCGATTATCATGTAGATAATTTTGCGGGTTTAGACGAGAAAAGTAGAACGCTTTATTTTACGGCGAATGGCGTACATAAAGACCAAGATCCGTATTATTTACACACCTATAAAATCAATTTAAACGGTAGTGGAATGCAAACTTTAGATCCTGGTAATTTTACGGCAAGTGCTTCTATGGCAGATTCTAATGAGTACTTTGTTAGTAATTATTCTAGAGTAAATACTATTCCAAAATCTGAAGTTAGGGATGCAAATGGACGTAAAGTAATGGATCTAGAAACGGCAGATTTATCACAATTATTTGCATCAGGATATCAGTTTCCAGAAACTTTTAAAGTAAAAGCAGATGACGGAATTACTGATATTTATGGGGTGATGTACAAGCCTTTTGACTTGGATACGACTAAGGTATATCCGTTGTTAGAATATGTATATCCTGGACCACAAACAGAGGCAGTCAATAAATCTTTTTCATACAGAATGGATCGTTTAGACAGAATGGCGCAGGTTGGTTTTGTGGTTATTACGCTGGGAAATAGAGGTGGTCATCCAGATAGATCTAAATGGTACCATAATTATGGATATGGAAATTTACGTGATTATGGTTTGGCAGATAAAAAATATGTGGCACAACAATTAGCCAACAAACATCAATATATTGATATTGAAAAAGTGGGGATTTATGGTCATTCAGGAGGAGGCTTTATGTCTACAGCTGCGATGTTAGTATATCCAGATTTCTTTAAAGCTGCAGTTTCATCCGCAGGAAATCATGATAACAGAGTGTATAATTCTTGGTGGAGTGAAACCCATCACGGAGTGAAAGAAGAAATTGACGAAAAAGGTAAAATTTCTCATAAATATGAAATTGATTACAATCAATCTTTAGCAAAAAATTTAAAGGGACATTTAATGTTGATTCATGGTGATATGGATAACAATGTGCATCCCGCAGGAACTATTAGAATGGCAAACGAATTGATTAAAGCGCACAAACGTTTTAAATTTATGGTGATGCCAGGGCAAAGACATGGTTTTGGTAGCATGACTGAATACTCTTTTTGGTTAAGAGCCGATCATTTTAGCAAATATTTATTAGGAGAAGAAAATACGGATGTAGATTTTATGTTCATGAATTTAAATGAACCACAGAATAAATAATTGTTATTTTATTATGTCAGTTATAGCGCAGTCGAGAACTCATTAAAATTAAAAGTAAAACTCCGAATTAAAATTCGGAGTTTTTTAGTTTTATAACTGTCTTATAAAATATTTTAGAAGTATAAAAGTTAATCTTTTTTATATTCTAAAATATCTGAGGGTTGGCAATCTAAAGCTTCACAAATAGCTTCTAAAGTAGAAAAACGAACAGCTTTCGCCTTCCCAGATTTTAAGATAGATAGATTGGCGGTGGTAATTCCAATAATTTCTGCTAACTCCTTGCTGCGCATTTTGCGCTTTGCCAACATTACGTCAAGATTTACAATAATCGCCATATTATATGGTTAAATCGTTTTCTTGTTGAATTTCAATTCCTCTTTTAATAATTTGAGCAAAAATGAAAATAATACCCGCTAAAAAGATAAAGTCACCAGAAAATAACTCCATCGAGAAGTTATATCTTTTTGCTAAAAACTGAACATGAGCATTATGTATAATAGCTAAAATCCATAAATAAAAAATACTAATGCTTATCTTAGTCATTAATTGATGCATACTCTCATGAAATGGTTTTTCTAAATTTAGCGTATTTAACAATCGGGTTACTAAAAATGCAATATGGGCTTCTAATGAAAATAAGAGTACTTTGTAGCCAACAATACTAGAATATTGCCAAAAACTATGCGTATAGTATTGTGATAAATCTAAACCCTCAAACAAGTTTTTAGCATACTCAGGCCTGGCAATACTAATAAAATAGGATGTTAAGATGATTCCTGTTTTTATACATAAGCCAACAAAAACAATCCAAGAGAGGATATGCATTACTTTTAAAATTTTTACTGTTTTCATAATTAAATTGTTAAATCGTTTTCTTGTTTTTGATGTTTTGCAATTTTAAATATTTCACTTAAAACTAAAAAGAATAGACCAAAACAAATAATTATCAAGTGTTGGTTTAGACCAAACTCTAAAGCTACTTTTTGCTCAAAATAAACTTTACTTAGCATAGAAGTGATGAGTGAAATTATACTAGAAATCACTAATAAATTACCAATTTTTTTAAAGGAAGTGATAACCATTTCTTCAAATATTTTAACTCTTAAAAAATAATGCAATACTTTTCTGAAAAAATACAAAGCAGCAATAATTAGTAAGTAATTTAAAGCAGCAATAGCCAATAATATTTTTGATGTTAGCTTGTTGGTATTCAAAACCACTGAGTTTATCTTGATATTTAATTCACTCAAAACAACAAAGAAAATTGTAATTGAAAATCCAATAATTAACAATACTATTGGCATTGAAAATATCCAAAGTAAATCTACAATTGCTTTTAGAATATTAATTTTTCGCATGATTAAATAGTTAAATCGTTTTCTTGTTTTAATGCTCTTGCGTTGATGAAACTTTTACTAAAGAGTAGAAAAAATAAGCCAACAATAATTAAGAAAATACTTCTTAAATCAAATGCTGCTGCAACTATATTAGAGAAAGTAATAAATCCATTAATTTGTATAATTTTAGTCATAAAAACTTGCATATAAGTTGCTGCAATTAATTGGATAATAATAGTAGATACTCCTATAAAAATAAAAAGATTTCCTGCTTTCCATAAATTTTTGGTGACGCTTTCGCTATAGAAGTCGGACTGTATAAAAGGTGTAATACTTTTTCTAAGGTAGAAAATAGCCATAATAAATAAGATAAAATTTAAAACGGTAGTTGCTGGAACTAAGAAAAGGTGCCAGCTAAAAAAGTTTGAGTTAAATAACATTCCGAAATTTTGAAGATAAAAAGGTAAGTGTTCGCTAAAAAAGTAAATAACAAACCCGAATATTAGTAGCGCTATAAATACTATGGTTAACCCAAAAAATAATATATTTATAAGTGTTGTTAAAATTTTTATTGTTTTCATTGTATATATTTTGATACAACAAATATATAAAAATTATTGATAAACAATAATAAAATATTAAAATATGATAATATTTTAGTTTTTAGACAAAAAAATCAGAGAATCATTTCTCTGATTTTTTATTATTATTTTAATAAATAACAAGCAAGATATATAATTATTATTGATTGAAATTATACTTTTTTAATCACGTTTGTAACAATACCCCAAATCATAAAATCGTTTTCTTCCGTTATATGTATAATTGGGTAATTCGGATTTTCTGGCTGTAACCAAACCTCATTTTTTGCTACACGTAAGCGTTTAACGGTAAACTCTCCGTCTAAAAAGCAAACTGCAATTTTATTGTTGGCAGGCTCTAGACTTCTATCAATAACTAATAAATCATTGTCATCTAAACCAGCATTAATCATTGATTGGCCTTTTACTTTCGCGTAAAAAGTACTGTCTTTATTTTGAACTAATTCGTCATCTAAAGAAATTCTAGTTTCGTTAAAATCTCCAGACGGAGATGGGTAACCTGCAGAAATGCCTACATCAATTAAAATAGCGCCATTTCCCGAAGAAGCTTTCGGTGCAAATAAAGTAAGATTGTCTGTTGCTCTCATGCGCCACAAATTACAATTTTTCTTTGAACTTTTCAGCATATTCTTTAATCACATTTTGATCAAAATAAGGTTCCTCGTCAATTCTTCCAATAATTTGCACACCGCTCATTTTTTTAATGATTGCCTCTGTGGTAGGATGTGCATCACCAGAGAAAAGAATAGCGACTTCAAAACCTTTAGATGTTAACAAGTTTACGGTTAATAAAGTGTGATTGATACTTCCTAAATAATGTCTGGAAACTACAATTACTTTGTATTCAGGTTGAATTAAATCGAAAATAGTATCCGTGTCATTGAACGGAACCAATAAACCGCCTGCACCTTCTATGACCAAGTTATTTTTTGTTTCTGGTGCTTTTATTTTGTTTAATTCGATGGTAATCCCGTCAATTTCTGCGGCGGCATGCGGACTCATCGGGGTTTCTAAAGCATACGAATTAGCATGAAAAACGGATTTAGAATTTGAAATGAGCTTTTGTACTTTATGGGTGTCAGAATTGTCAAGTTCTCCAGCTTGAACGGGTTTCCAGTAATCAGCTTCCAACGCCTCCGTTACAATGGCTGCGGCAATGGTTTTTCCTACTTCTGTTGATATTCCTGTGATAAAATATGTATTTGGCATTAAAAAATTGTTTTACAATCGTTACAAATTTGTCTTGTTTTTTCAAAAAAAGGAAACAACATATAAAACACATTTTTTCTTTGAATGGGTGCAATTAAAATCCTGCTGGAGTTGCATTTAGGACAAGAAATATCTTTTCCATTTGTGTCTTTTTGATAAACTCGAATCTCGTTATAAATGTTCACTGCGTTTTCAAAATCTTTCGTGTGCACCAATAATTTTACGCCACCAATGGCATTGCTCACTAAAGGATCTGCGTCAATGGTTTTTTCGTCCATGAGCATAGTCGTAAAACCCTCTGAATCTAATTTCGATTTGGTGACATGGGCTTCTGTTGAAAACTCAAAAACTGCTAAAATTTTAAAATTAGGATTCATTTTTTTAGGTGTTGGTATGGATTTAAAGTTCCTTTTTGACAAAAATACTTAACAAATACAAAACTTCCCGAATTTCTTTTTTAGAGTTATAGCTATGCAAACAAAAACGCAATCGCTCTTGTTGTTTCGGAACCGTGGGCGATAAAATTGCTTTGGTTTCAAATCCCATTTTTCGTAATTTTTCGGCAATTTTTTTTACACGAGTATTTCCAGGAATAATGCAAGAATGAATGGCAGAATTACTTTCAATAAACCCGTATGATATTTTAGATGTTGCATCCAAATAAAAAAGAGGTAACTGTAATTGTGTGATTTCAGATTTAAAAAATTGAATGTTCCGGTTTAGTTTTTTATATGGACTTTCGGTTTTGGTTGAATTCTTTCGGAGTGCATGGTAAGCAATTTGAATGGTCGCCAAAGAATGTGGAGACAAACCTGTAGTATAAATAAAACTTCGTCCAAAATTTACCAAATAACTTTGTAAGTCGTTACTTCCTAAAATAGCAGCTCCATGGCAACCCAGGGCTTTTCCGAACGTGATAATGCGTGCAAAAACAGCATCTTGAATTTGCAGTTTTTGCACAAGTCCGCTACCTTGAACGCCAAAAACACCAACAGCATGGGCTTCATCCACAATAAGATAAATATTGTATTTTTTACAAATTTCGGCTATTGAAATAAGATCGGGAGAATCCCCATCCATAGAAAAAACCGATTCTGTAACAACATAGATTTCAAATTCATAAGTTATAGCGTCAGCTTTCATAGCCAAAACACGTTTTTCTAAATCTGCAAGGTTATTATGTAAAAACTTGAAGGATTTTGCATTGCTTAATTGAATTCCATCTCTAATAGAGGCATGACAAAATTCATCATATAAAATCACATCATTGCGCTGAGGAACACAAGAAAACAATCCAATATTGGCATCATAACCCGAGTTAAAAATAGTAGCAGTTTCTGCTTGATGAAATTCGCTTAAAAATAGTTCTACTTCATCATATAAAAAATGATTTCCAGATAATAATCTGCTTCCTGTTGCACCATTTTGTTTGCTGTTTTTAGTAATTAAAAGCTGATGTGTTTCATCAAAAATAACTTCAGATTTTGCAAAACCTAAATAATCATTTGAAGAAAAATCAACTAAATTATTTTGCGGTGATAATTTCCGTAAAGAATTATTTTCTTCACGAATATTTAATTTATTTGTTAACTTTTTTGGCAAATTCATCGAAGCAAAAATAGACAAAATTCAATATCTTTGCTTGCTTGTTTGTATTGTTAGATGGTAATACTGTTAATACATCTTGTGAGCAGATTCTTATTCTGAATTTACAAAGAAAATCTGTTGCCATATTGAGAACTTTTTTTAAGGCTCCTTATATCAGTCATCAAAAAAATAGGTAGAAATGAACTTTGTCCTTGTGGAAGTGGTAAAAAATATAAAAAATGTTGTATAAATAATTAAAATGACCCTACAAGAAAGAGATAAAAAACACCTTTGGCACCCGCTAAAACAACACCAATTAAGTCCAAATAGTTTGGCGATTGTAAAAGCGAAAGGATGTATTTTAACAGATGAAAATGGCAACGAATATATCGATGCGATTTCTTCTTGGTATACGTGCATGTTTGGGCATTGCAACGATTTTATAACGAGTCGTGTTTACCAACAAATGCAACAATTAGACCAAGTAATGTTTAGCGATTTCACCCATGAACCGGCTGTAAAATTATCCGAAGAATTGATTAAAATATTACCTCAAAATCAGAATCGCATTTTTTTTAACGACAATGGTTCCACGGCGGTAGAAGCGGGGATTAAAATGGCGCTCCAATATTATTTTAATTTAGATGAAAAGCGCACAACATTCATCGCTTTTGAAAACGGATTTCACGGCGATACGTTTGGCGCCATGTCTGTTTCTGGTTTGTCGGTATACAACGGTCCTTTTGAAGATTTTTTAATGGATGTAAAACGAATTCCGACACCGAATGGAAAAAATCATCAAGAAATTTTAGCAAAATTAAAAGAATACATAGAAAATTATAAAATTGCAGGTTTCATTTATGAACCCATCATTCAAGGTGCTGCAGGAATGAAAATTCACAACGCAGCAGGTTTAAATGAGATTTTAAATTTCTTTAAAATCAACAATATTTTAACAATTGCAGATGAGGTAATGACCGGTTTTGGGAAAACTGGACGCAATTTTGCATCCGATTTTATGGAAACAAAACCTGATATCATCTGTTTGAGTAAAGCGTTAACGGGTGGTTTGGTTCCGTTGGCGATTACTTCTTGCACAGAAAAAATTTACGAGGCTTTTTTAAGCGACGAGATGGCAAAAGGTTTTTTTCATTGTCATACATATTCAGGAAATCCGATTGCCTGCAGTGCTGCAATTGCTGCGATAGAATTATTGCAATCTGATGAAATTCAGCAAAATATTATAGAAATTTCAAGTGCTCACAAGGTGTTTGAGAACCATATTTTAAAACATCCAAAAGTAAAAACAGCACGTTCTCAAGGAGTTATTTTTGCTTTGGATCTCAATACAAAAATGGAGCGGTATGGCAATTTGCGAGATAAATTATTGAAATTTTTTATGGATCGGGGTGTTTTTTTACGTCCGTTAGGAAACACAATTTATATTCAAGTTCCATATGTCATTTCTAAAAAGCAACTACAAAAAGTGTATGATACCATTGAACAAAGTTTAGAAATTATTTAGGGCGTTCCGTTTTTTTTGGCTAAAAGTTTTGAAATAAAAATTTTTAGCCAAAAAAAAACGTCAGGCTTTCCGCAGTCGCTATTTTTGTTGAAAAAACAAAAATGAGCTCCGACAATGCTCCAATCCTTAACACAAAACTTATCTTTGTATAAATTATAGACCTCACAGGTGTTTAAAACCTGTGAGGTCTTCGATATGTATACAATTAATGATCCAGCCAATCTCCATAACATCCATAGCCTCCATTTCTGCATTGGGCAGTACTCAAAAAGAAATCTGGCAAAATTATTTAGTAAATAAACACTTTTTAGTAGAAAAAAAAGTGCATTATAAAACTGTTTTTGTAGGGCAATTATCTGAGGAAAATCAGCAAAAAATTACACTTTTAAGAAAATCAGATTCAAAATATAGAAATTTAGATGATGCTGTTTTATTCGCAATCTTTGTTGCTAGAGAAGCGGTTAAAAATTCTAATTGGAAGTCCGAAAATAATTTCGGAATTAATTTTGGCTCCTCAAGAGGGGCTACCTCTTTATTTGAAAAATATCATCAAGAGTTTTTAGAAACCCAAAAGTCTTCCACCTTAAGTTCTCCAACCACAACACTAGGTAATATTTCTTCTTGGGTTGCGCACGATTTACAAACTTCGGGTCCAGAGATATCGCATTCAGTTACTTGCTCTACAGCTTTACATTCACTATTAAACGGAGTTGCTTGGATAAATTCTGGAATGTCAGAAAAGTTTTTAGTGGGCGGAAGTGAAGCTTCTTTAACCAATTTTACCATTGCACAAATGCAAGCATTAAAAGTCTATGCAAAGCATAATGCTGAACTTGATTTAGTATCTGTTAATACTAAAAACCAATTTCCATGTAAGTCTTTCGATCTAAAAAAGAAACAAAACACCATGGTTTTAGGCGAAGGTGCAGCTGCAATTTGTTTGGAAAAAGGAATTGTAAAAAATGCTTTAGCAATGATTGCTGGAGTCGGTTTTGCAACCGAAGTTTTGGTTCATAATACGTCTATATCTGCCGATGCAAAATGTTTTCAGAAATCTATGAAAATGGCTTTAGGGCAAATTTCTAAAGAAGAAATTGATGTCATTGTCATGCATGCTCCAGGAACTATCAAAGGAGATCAATCTGAAGTGAATGCGATAAAAAAAGTTTTTGATAACAAAAAACCTTTTTTAACTACAACTAAATGGAAGTTAGGACACACATTTGGTGCCTCTGGAATGTTAAGTTTAGAATTGGGTTTGTTCATGTTGCAACATCAACAAGTAATTGAAGTTCCGTTTGCAGTCAAACAAACGCATCCAAAGAAAATTAAAAACGTGATCATAAATGCAGTCGGATTTGGTGGAAATGCAGTTTCAATTTTATTAACAGCAAATTGATACAATCTTTATGAAATTATGCAGTCTAGTTTCGCGGTCATTTTTAGAATCTTACAATCACGCGATTTTGTAAAATGTTCTTTATGCTCCTTTGTGTCATTAATTCGGTTTTCTCTAAAATTCAATAATTCATTTGGCTTACATCAATGAAACGGCATTTATTTTTTTGCTAAAATAATGAGCACTTTTAAGAGTGATTTCTATGTTATATTTGTGTGCTATGTCTTAATGAGTTTGTGGTAAGGCTTTTTTTGACTCAAATATATCCTCAAATGCTTTTGGGTTTGAGTTCTTGATGATTCTTGTTTTGTTTAGTTTTTAACAAAAACAATGCGATAGTGCTAATTATATTTGCAATATTTAAAATTAATTGTATATTTACACCAGTATTATTAGCTATTTTGATACTTAAGAGAATGTTCGTAACTTTATTTGAACATTTTACAGTATAAAAAACTAATATAATTAGCATTTTATCAACCAACTTAAACTTTAAAAATATGATTTTATTAGTGCAGTGTGTTTTTACTTTTGTGGCAAAACTTGTAGCAATTTTGTTTAACTTTTTGTAATATTGAGTGCTTGTGATGATGACAATTGACATGAAGAAACAAAAAAAGCTGACAATGGAAAATTATCACATGAAAATCAAAAATTACTTGTTGCAATTTGAATTTAATATTGTTTTTTCGAATTTTCTAAAGTTCATTTAAACGATTCACAGGGCAAGCAATAGTGTTAAAATTCGATTCTAAGAATCAATAAATTTAAGGTCATTTTGAAAATTGTCTGTTTTACAATCAAAAATAAATAGTAAGCAAATCAATAAAAAGCTACACTTGAGTTATTTGTAGAGAAAGTAATCAATGCCAATAAATATAGTCATGATAAAATTAATAATCCAATACCATTAAAGTAGAAATCGCCGAAAAATGGTTTGGCAAAATTAAAAGAATAGTCATGTTTTTCTAACCATAAAAATTTATAATATTGAACAACTTAATAGACATAGTACTTTCTCCGGTGAACATCACACTAACCATTTTGATGCTGATCCTCGTTTTGTATTGGTTGGTAACTATGGTTTCTGGAGTAGATTTTGACCTCGATTTTGATGTGGACGTGGATATTGATGTAGATATCGATGCAGATTTTGATACCAATATTGAAGGTGGAAATGTAGATTTTCAGGATATTTCTAGCACGGAAGTCAATAAAGAAGATATTGTAAGGAATAGAAGAAAACCGTTAAAATGGTGGCAGGTGGTTTTGGTATATTTCAACTTTGTTGGATTGCCTTTTATGTTCACATTTACCTGTTGGATTTTTATTTGGTGGATTTTAACAACCATGATTACCACCGCGACTTTAAGTTATGAAAATACTTTTGGATTTATAATTATGCTATTCGGTTTTTTTCCAGCATTGATACTAACTAAAATTTTTACAACACCCTTCAAAGGTTTCTTTAGAAATTTAAATAAAGATGGAGATCTCCCTATTGATGTAATCGGAAGAAGAGGGGTTTGTTTATCAACTATCAAAGAAAATAAAATGGGTTCTGCAGAAGTTGTAGTCGAAAATACACCGCTATCAATTTATGTAAAATCTTTAAATGGCGAACAAATTAATTTTAGAGAGCCTATTTTAATCATCAAACAAAGTACAGATAAAAATTATTATTACGCACAATCTTATATAACTAACTAAAAACAACTAAAAATTATGCTAGAAGGCTTATTACCAATTATTGGAATCGGTTTAGGATTAATCTTATTCCTTGTTATTGTTTATTTTGCAATTATTGCAATGTTCTACAAAAAAATTCCGCAAGGACAAGCTTTGGTGCGGACAGGGTTTAAAGGTACAAAAGTGGCCACAGATAGAGGTTTGTATGTAGTTCCTGTTTTTCATAGAGTAGAAATTATGGATATTTCTGTAAAGAAAATTCAAATTGAAAGACTTGGTAATGAGGGTCTTATTTGTAAAGACAACATGCGTGCCGACATTAAAGTTGCCTTTTTTGTGCGTGTAAATAACGAAATCGATTATATTAAAAAAGTGGCACAAACCATTGGCTGTGCAAGGGCATCAGATATTGAAACCTTAGAAGATTTATTTGAAGCAAAATTTTCTGAAGCGCTAAAAACTGTAGGAAAGAAATTTCAATTTATCGAATTGTATGAAGCTCGAAGAGAATTTAGAGATGAAATTGTAGATATTATCGGTACAGATTTAAATGGGTATACATTAGAAGATTGTGCTATTGATTATCTAGAGCAAACCCCAGTTTCGTTCTTAAAAACAGATAATATTTTAGATTCAGAAGGAATTAAGAAAATCACAGAATTAACGGCAGCACAAAATGTAAAGTCGAATTTAATTATGCGTGATGAACAAAAAACCATCAGAAAACAAGATGTTGAGGCACGTGAAGCAATTTTAGAATTAGACAAGCAGTTGGCTGAAAAAGAAGAACAACAAAAAAGAGAAATTGCCAATATTAAATCGAGAGAAGAAGCAAGTATTTTAAAAGTTTCTGAAGAAGAACGATTAAAATCTGAAACTGCCAGAATTTCTACCGAAGAAAAATTACAAGTTGCCGAAGAAAATATGCAAAGGCAAGTAATTGTTGCCGCCAAGAATAAATTGAGAACAGATGTCGTAGAAACGGAAAGAGTTGAAAAAGACAGAATGTTAGAAGCTACAGAAAGAGAACGAATTGTAACGTTGGCCCAAATTGAAAAAGAAAGAGTTTTAGAGGTTGAAAAAAAGAATATTCAAGATGTAATTCGCGATCGTGTAGTATTAGAAAAAGGAGTGGTACAAGAGCAAGAAAATATGAAAGACATTCAGGCTTTTAAAACTGCAGACAGAGATAAACAAGTAAAAATTACCATTGCAGAGGCAAATGCAGAAGAAGATTTAATAAGAACTACTAAGGCTGCAGAAGCACAAAAACAAGCAGCAATTCAGCAAGCAGAAGAAATCAATATTGAAGCTTTGGCGAAGAAGCAAGCAAGCGAAAAAGAGGCGGAAGCAAGAAAAATTTTAGCAGAAGCAACCGCAAAAGAAGAAGCTACTATCGGAATGTCTGAAGCACAGGTAATGCATGCAAAAGCAGATGCTCATGAGCGAGAAGGTTTGGTAGAGGCATTAATTATTGAGAAAAAAGCAAAAGCAGAAGCAGCGGGAATTGAAGCAAAAGCAACGGCAATTCAGAAACAAGGTATGGCAGAAGCAGCCGTAATTAAAGAAAAAGCATTCTCAGATGCAGCAGGAATAGCAGAGAAAGCAAATGCCATGAAAAAATTAGATGGTGTCGGTAAAGAACATGAGGAGTTTAAATTGCGTTTAGATAAAGAATTACAAGTTGATTTAGCAGAAATTAATATTCAGAAAGAAATTGCGGATGCACAAGCAAGTGTAATTGGAGAAGCTTTAAAAGCTGCGAAAATTGATATTGTTGGCGGAGAAACGATGTTCTTTGATCAAATTATTGGACAAATTACCAAAGCTAAAGGTTTTGATAGATTGACAAAACATTCTGAAAACATTCAAGATGTTAAAGACGCAATTTTGGGTAGTAATGATGTAAAAGGAAATTTATTAGAAAAAGTTAGAGATTTTGCAACAAAATACAATGTTTCATCCGAAGATTTAAAGAACCTTTCTGTAGCGAGTATATTAATGGATTTAAAATCAAAAGCAATTGACAAAGAAGAAGGTAACTTGTTTTCTAATTTAATGAATCTTGCAAAGGGCTTAGGATTGTCTGATAAAAAATTGGGGTAATTTAAATCCCACCATGTATCCTGCAAGGTCTTTTTTTTTGACCTTGTAGGGTGTAAAATTAAAGATTATTTAGAATTATAAATACCTACAAGGTTTTTGAAACCTTGCAGGATAGAACTACAGGTAATTAATTTCTGCAATAAAATCTATCTAAAATCCGAATGCAAAAAGAAGAAAAAAATCAAAAAAATATTCTAGAAGATGGCACGTATGAAATTATTCAAGGCCGTCTTCAAAAACAAAAAGAAGCACTTCAAAATAGACTTGGGCAACTAAATCAAGAACGCGCAAAAGTATTTGGCAGTGTAGAAACCAAACTGATTGCGAATAACAGAATCAATACAGAAAATAACTGTATTGCCAGAGATATTGTGACCATTGGCGATGTCAGTATTTTTGGTTATAATGTCCATTTCGGATTAAGAACTGAAGTAAAATTAGAGGATGTTTTTAGTATTTATTCTTATGATGGTACTCAATTTGTAAACAAAAAATTAGATTTCTTACAAAATGATGCCTTTATTACAGACTTCACAAATCTTTATAAATATTACAGAAATACCATTTTCAGCAAGTTTGCCATGATTGGCAATTACTTACACATGGTTTTTCAATTAAGTGAAAGTACTAGCGATATTAAAACGTTTAAATGGTTGATTAACGATGGCACTTTAACGTATGTTGATAATAGAAGTGAGCACGAATTTGTATTTCCTAATCAGCATGAATACAAATGGCAAGAAGTGTCTAGAGATATGCATTTTTATGGAAAATACCCTCATATTGGTATTTTAGATAAAGTTTTTGTAGAAACTGTTGGTGGAGATTTAACCATAAAAATCGAAAATAATACTGAAGACGGACAAGGTATTTATAGTGAAACGGTAACCCAGGCAGACCAAACTTTAGATGATGGTCAATATAGATTTGCTGATTTAGGGAACCTCATTATTTTAGAAATTAAGCCCTTTCAAGAACGTACACGTTATTTTGTTTACAATCATAAAATACAGGAAGTTAAGAAAATAAACGCGATACAAGATGCGGCTGTGTTACTCCCCAATGATCAGGGAATTATCTTTTCTAACGGATATTATTTGCAGTCGGGTGCGTTTAAAATTTTTGACAATCAGTTAACGGATTTAAAGTTTCAAGATAAAATATCCTCACAAAACGGAGAGGATTTTTTCTATGTTTTTTATCAAGAAAAAACAGGTTTGTATGTGTTAATGGCTTACAATGTTATTGAGCAAGAAGTGAAAACGCCCATTATTTGCAGCGGATTTACTTTCTTAAAGAATGGGGAATTGTGTTATTTTAAAGATAATGAAGACCAAACGAGACATCATGTAATTCAGATTTGGCAAACACCTTTTACTCAAGGCACCGAAATTCCATCAGAGTATAAAGATTCCTTACTTTATAAAATAGGGAATAAAGACATTGTTAAAGCGATGGCAGAATGCCAAGTTTTAATAACTTTATTAAACAAAGAAGATAATTACGACGGCTTGTACGAAGATATTGCAAAAATATCTTTAGATATTTCTGATAGTTATTATTGGATAAAAGAGCCAAAAACCTTCCAATTATCAATTCCGTTAACAGAAATAAATCTAGCAGCAAATTCAGCGATTGACGAGTTTGATAAAGTTGTGCAGCTTCGCAAAAATGCTGCAAAGATTATTGAAGAAATATCTCAAAAAACAAATGCTTTTTTTGCAAAAATAAAAAGTACCTCTTTTAAAGTTATTGATGATTTTGTGCAAGCATTATCTAAATTAAGAACGTTACGAGGAGAAATTATTGGTTTTAAAGAAGTTCGCTATGTAGATGTTGCTTATTTAGAGAATTTAGAAGTGGAGCTTGCGAAACAAACGGATACGATTTCACAACGATGTGTTGCTTTTCTTTTGGATGAAAAAGCATTATTGCCTTATCATCAAAGAGTTGCGGAAAAAGAAATAGCGTTAGAAAATATCAGTAAAGTAATCAAAGGGAAAGCATTAGAAAAAGAAGTCAATCAAATTGTAACTGATTTAGAATTGCTAATAGATATTGTTTCTAATTTAGAGATTGAAGATACCTCACATTCTACAAAAATTATTGATGCTATTTCGTTGATTTTTTCAACGATAAATCAATTAAAAGCAGGCATAAAAAATAAAATAAAAGCCTTAAGCTCAGAGGAAGCAAGTGCAGATTTTTCATCTAAAATAAAATTGATAGATCAAAGTATTGTTAATTATTTAGATATCGCTACTACACCAGAAAAAACAGATGAATTACTGAATAAAGTAGCCATTCAGTTAGAGGATTTAGAGGGAAGATTTGCAGATTATGACGAATTTATTGGAGATATTTTAGAAAAAAGAGAAGAGGTATACAACGCTTTTCAGGCTCGAAAAAGTAGCATTACCGAAGCTAGAAATAAAAAAGCGATTTCTTTAGAAACTGCGGCAAAAAGAATTTTAAACGGCATTGTTAAAAAAGCAGAAAGTTTTCAATTTTTAAATGAAATTAATGGGTATTTCGCTTCCGATTTAATGATTAATAAACTGCGAGACATCATTAAACAGTTATATGATTTACAAGATGGCGGAAAAGCAGAAATGATTGAAACGGGTTTAAAAACCGCCAAAGAAGATGCTACAAGAAAACTAAAAGATAAGCAAGATTTATATGAAGACGGAGAAAATGTTATTAAACTAGGGAAACACAAATTTGGGGTTAACAGGCAAGTCTTAGATTTAACGATTGTTTATAAAAACAAATCGCTTTCTTATCATTTAACAGGAACCGATTTTTATCAAGAAATTGATAATGAAGTTTTATTGAAATCAGAAAAATATTGGAATCAGTCTTTTGTTTCTGAAAATGAAGAAGTGTATCGCGCTGCTTATTTGGCATATCGAATTTCACAAGAAAATTCTATGCAATATTTATGCAATTTAAATGATGAAGCCTTGCTTACTTTGGTAAAAAGTGTTGCCTCAAAAAGTTATACTGAAGGCTATACAAAGGGAGTGCATGACTTGGATGCTTTTAAAATTTTAAAAACATTTATCGAAAAAGAAACATCACTTGGCTTGTTGAGGTTTTCGCCTAAAACTAGAGCGTTTTCTCAGTTATTTTGGCACTGTTTATCCGAAGAAAAAAGAATATTTTATGGTGATAAAATCAAGGCATCCGCAGCGGTTTTAAAAGTGTTTCCCAAAAGTGAAAGTCATTTTCAATTGATTCGTGCTTTAGGGAAGTCAATTAACACTATTTTTTCTAAGGAATTAATCAATATTACAGCATATCAAGAGGCAGACCAAGTTGAAATTGCCACCTACTTATTCGAAGAATTAAGCGATGAAACCTCTTTTTCTGTAAGCCAGAAAGCATTGACTTTGTTTGAAGAATTTAAGAGGATTTTAAAAGAGCAGAATGATATTAAGAATTTGAGAACTGAAATTCAGTTGATAAAAAATGAACCCTATAAAATTGATTTGGCAACAGAATGGGTTTCCTCTTTTGTAAAAGCAACGCATCCGAATAGTGAGGATTATTTGTATGAAGTAGTTTGCTTATTTTTATATGAAAATACTTCTTTACAAAATAGTGTAAATGTCGAGGCAGAGGTTATTATCAAAGATTTATCGGGGAATCATCCTACCATTAAAAACCAAGAATTTAATTTTGATTATCACCATTTTTCTGCCCAATTATTGCATTTTTCAACGGTGGAGATTTCAGGATTCAATCAATATAAAAAAGAAAAACACCAAGTTACAGAAGAGTTAAAAGAAGCCTTAAAATTAGAAGAATTTTTACCAAGAGTTTTAACCTCTTTTGTAAGAAATCAATTAATTGATGAAGTATACTTGCCTTTGTTTGGCGATAATTTATCGAAACAATTAGGGAGTGTGGGCAGTAATAAACGAACCGATAGAATGGGAATGTTGTTGCTTATTTCTCCGCCAGGATATGGTAAAACTACATTGATGGAATATTTGGCAAACAGATTGGGTTTTATCTTTATGAAAATAAACGGTCCTGCCATTGGTCACGATATTACTTCTGTAGACCCCATATCGGCCTCAAATATTGCGGCTAGAGAAGAATTAAAAAAACTAAATTTAGCTTTTGAAATGGGGAATAATGTGATGTTATATTTAGATGATATTCAGCATTGTAATCCAGAGTTTTTACAGAAATTTATTTCTTTGGCAGACGGAACACGAAAAATTGAAGGGGTCTATAATGGGCAGCCAAAAACCTATGATTTTAGAGATAAGAAATTCTGTGTGATTATGGCGGGAAATCCGTATACAGAAAGCGGCGATAAGTTTCAAATTCCGGATATGCTTGCCAATAGAGCCGATATTTATAATTTAGGTGATATTATTGGCGATACGGAATCCTTATTTAAGATGAGTTTGATAGAAAACTCGTTGACTTCTAATCCGATTTTAAGTCAAGTTTCGAACACAAATTTCGATGATATTTATCAATTGGTAAAAATTGTAGAGACAGGAAATAGAGAAGGAATTGAGTTAAAAGGAAATTATACCAAACAAGAATTAAACGATTATTTGTCTGTTTTAGAGAAAGTAATCATTATCAGAGACCGGGTGATGGAAGTAAATGCGGCGTATATAAAATCTGCTGCTATGGACAATCAAAACCGTACAGAACCTAATTTTAAATTACAAGGATCTTACCGAGATATGAATAAATTGGTAGCGAAAGTGGTGCCAATTATGAATAACAAAGAGTTAGAAATCTTGTTGTTGTCTCATTATGAAAACGAATCGCAAACTTTAACGAGTGCAGCAGAATCAAATCTTTTAAAATATAAAGAGTTAGGAGGTTTGTTGACTACGGACGAGAAACAACGTTGGGAAACTATTAAAACTACGTTTGTGAAAAATAACAAGCTAAAAGGTTTTGGTAATACCAATGAAATGGCGCAAGTTTTAGCACAAATGATGCAGTTTAGTGAGCATTTAGAAGGAATTCAAGAAGTTTTGAAAAAAGGATTAGAGAAATAAACGAAATACTGTATTTTTGGGCTAGAAATTAAGAGCAGATTTTATGAGCGAAGTAAGACACAATTGGACGAAAGAAGAAGTTTTAGAGATTTATAATAAACCTCTAATGGACTTGCTGTTTGACGCAGCAACCATCCATAGAAAACAACACGATCCAAATGTTGTGCAAGTGTCAACATTATTATCTATAAAGACCGGTGGGTGTTCTGAAGATTGCGGTTATTGCCCGCAGGCTGCAAGATATCATACCAATGTAGAAGGCAATGATTTAATGACAGTGAACCAAGTAAAAGCACAAGCATTAAGAGCCAAAGAAAGCGGAAGCTCTAGAGTTTGTATGGGTGCTGCATGGCGCAATGTAAAAGATGGGCCAGAATTTGATCAGGTTTTAGATATGGTGAGAACCATTAATAAGCTCGATATGGAGGTTTGTTGTACATTAGGAATGGTTACTGAAAATCAGGCGCAACGTTTGGCAGAAGCAGGTTTGTATGCTTACAATCATAATTTAGATTCCTCCGAAGAATATTATAAAGAAGTAATTTCTACCCGAGGATATCAAGATCGATTAGATACCATTGATAATGTTCGGAAAACAAATGTTACTGTTTGTTCTGGTGGAATTATTGGAATGGGTGAAGCGGCAGAAGACCGAGCAGGAATGTTGGTTGCCTTATCTACCTTAAATCCACAACCAGAATCTACACCCATTAATGCGTTAGTTGCTGTTGAAGGAACGCCTTTAGAAAACGAAACGCCTGTTGATATTTGGGACATGATTCGCATGGTTGCTACCACAAGAATTGTATTGCCAGAAACACAAGTAAGATTATCTGCAGGGAGAACGCAAATGAGTAGAGAAGGGCAAGCCATGTGTTTCTTTGCGGGTGCAAATTCTATTTTTGCAGGTGATAAATTACTGACGACTCCAAATCCTGATGTGAACGAAGATATGAAAATGTTTAAATTGTTGGGTTTAAATCCGCAAAAACCATTTACTAAAAAGGTACAACCGCAAACGGTAGAGGCATCAGAATCTGCATACAAAGCTTTAGGAGAAAAGCCAAAATGGACAAGACCAAGTCATAAAATTGAGCGCAACGAAATAAAGAAACAAGAAGCAAAAGCGCTTAAAGTGTAAAATAGAAATAATATTTATTAGAAAGAATTTGAGAAATTCGAATAGTAATTTTAGATGATAAATAGTAATAACCTTGCGAAATTGAGGTTATTTTTAATCCTTCATTTTTTTCAGAAATCACGTCTCTTACACCACTAGCGCCAGCTTAACTGCACACCATATGCTCAGTTTTTAGTGGCTGGCGTTTATTTTTTGCTATGATCTAAATATTAATTTGAGATAGTTATTTCTACATCTGAATCTGGCATCATAAAAGTAAATACGCCATCATTATGATTTAATACTTCAAGAGAATTACCACTAGCATCAACTGCAGATACGGCAGTAGATTTTGTGTGAATATTAAATACGCCACCTTCTACCCATTTGTCAAAACATGTGTATCCAATATTTGAATTGTCATTCACCGAAATGCTATGAGCGAGCTCTAAAGAAGAATACCCCATGGCTTCTAGTATTGAATTTGCCATATGCAACATACCGTAATCTCCTGGATGTGCAGCCACGCCACTAAATGAAATCGGGTACAAAACTTGCGTGTTTTCATCCCAAGAGCCACCCTCATCAGCAGTATAATCTCCCCAAATGTAATCACCCATTCTGGAGGTGTATCCATATGAATTTGTGATACCAAAATTAATATAGGTCAAGTTCAATGAATCTGCTGCAGCTTCTAACGCTTGATCTTTGGCTGTGACAGGAAACAACATGGAAGAAATATAACCATCAGCTGAGGGAATTTTATCAAAGCAATAATTCATTAAGTCTATGATAGCAGATGAAAACCCCGTATTATCTACAACATTCTCTCCCGCTCTAAATATGATACAATCAACGTCTGATGTCAAAAAAGCATCTAGTAATGAGCCCTTATCAATCGTGAAATTTCTTTCCCATGCAGCTACATTTACAACCTTTGTTACGGAGGAAGTCTCTTTTTGTTTTAAACCTGTTTCTAACAAATGCACAAAATCATTTTTCTTTACTGAAGATGCCATACCTCTAATACCACCAAATCCATAGGAATAAATCCTATGGTGAATTCCATAAGAATGAGAAATTACCAATACATTTTTATATTGTATCGGAATGACTTGTAATTGAGAGTTTACTACTTTTAATTTATAATTATTTCCACTACGGTCTGAAACAATACCTAAGTTATTATTGGCTTTGGTTGCCAAACTTAATGCTTTTTCAGCTGTTGATTTTACTTGCTCAAATTCACTTTTTGTTATAAAAGGAGATTCAATTGATACTAAATCATACTTTAGATTAATATACCCTCCATATGGAGTTGCTATCGGATTAAGTACTCCCGAGACACCACCATATAGCATATAAGAAGTATTGTCATCTGTAGAAGAATATGCATTCCATGACAAAAGCTCTGTCCTATCTGAATAATGATAATAAGCAAATAATTGCTGATTTGCAGGTATTTTATATCCATATTTGAGAACATTTATTTCATTTATCCCTTTTATTACATCGAGTTCAAATTCTTGACCTATGATTCCCCAATTACGCTGATCTAATGAACCTATTCCAAAACGTTGTACTCCTGCGGTTAGCGAATAGAAAGAAATAGTACTTAATATTTTATCTTCCGGTTGAGCAATATTTGACATCGTTGCAAGTCCGGGTTGTCGTGAATCTCCAGCAAAACTGCTACCCCCAGCAAATATTTTTCCAATGAATATACTATCATTTATTTCAATTGCCGTTCCTTTATTGTTCCAATATGCTGTGTCAGCCTCTGTTATTCCAGCGGCTATAGAATTAATAAATATTGAATCTTTTTCAATATAACTATTCAATTTATTGTTCCAATTAATCGTGTCATTTACACTTATTCCACTTGCAACAGACGAACTATAAACCGGATCGGATTCAATAGCAACAGTTTTTGCATGCAAGGCATATGGCATGCTCAATAACTGGCTTGTTCCTGCAATAGTATAACTCGTTCCGCCTGTTGGGTCGGTTTCTGTTTTTATGTAATAAGGGCCTTCAGACCAGTCAATTGTAGAGAAGTTTCCTAAAACAACTATTCCTTCTCCAATTTCTATACTTACCAAACCGTTGGTGTTAGAAGTTGGTGTTTGGGTTTCTACATAAAGAGGCGTTCCATTGGAAGAGCCTTGCAAAATAGAAATTTTCATACTTACGGATTGTTCAGTAAGTAATGCCTTGTTTCCATCTCTTACAACGGCTTGGTAGCTCATTTTTTCAGGTGCTTGAGTAAACACACTTGATGTTATAAGTATTGCTGCACAAATTAGAATTATCTTTTTCATTGCTATTTATTTTTTAATGATTTTAATTGTTTTTATTCATACGTTTTGTTTGGTGACTTTTAGAAAATAGATCCCATTTGATAAGTGTTGTATATTGATTTGGGTATTTTGTTCCTTAATGAGTCCGCTAATCATATGTTTTCCTTGAATATTAAAAAGGGGATACTTTAAATTACCATGAAAACGATTATTTGAGTTACTTACTATTATTTTATCTGAAGTAGGATTTGGATACGTTAGTAATATTAAATTTTCGAGTAAAAACTCAGAATTACTTAATACTTGAAATGCAAAAGATTGCTGTACTCCTTGAACTATTAAGCTATTGTTTTGATTATTGGGAGTATAAAATAAGTGTCCAATAGTATAAGAAGAGGTTCCATCACCAGAAGCATCAGCTCCAGAAGACGCAATGGTTGATTGTGCATTCAGGAAATATGTGATAAATAACACCCCAAAAACAAGGATAATTTTTTTCATAGTTTTTGTCTAAATCATGTCGCTTTTTACTGACGATTTACAGTTTTTTTCAGTAACCTTATTATTGGTTATAATTTCTAACCTTAAGATTTTTAGGTTATACCTCTTTTTTTAGTAATTTCTAACCTTCACTTGTTTGGATAAAAATAAAATTAAGTAATGATATAAGTTTACGTGTTTCCGTATTCTCTTAATTTTATTTTCTTTTTTTTTAGTATGTGCGACAAACATTAAAATTTTACGCATTTTACCTCATCCCCCCTTCTCCTAAATTTCAAAATATTTTTTTCGTTTTATTTTTATTTAGTGTTTTAAACACGCCAGAGGACTTCTAACTAAAATCCCACTAATTCCTAGTGTTGGTGGGGTAATCCCCCTTGAATAAAACAACATTTAACTAAAAATTATACTATTATGGTAACAGTAAAAGAAATTTAAAAGGCTCAGAATTCAAAAGAAAAAGTTTTTTACGGTCTAATTGCACAGACAGGAGCAATGGCTGTTAAAAGTAAACAATCAGGGAAAGTGTATTTTACCGCAAAAACGGTCTTTGTCAGTGGTACCTTCGATGAACAAACAACATTATCCCTTGTTGGTGCAGAATTTGAAGGTACTGTTAAAAAGGTAAACACAGAACCTTATGAATACACCATCGAAGAAACAGGCGAACTCATTGAAATGAATCATAGATGGGAGTATGTAAAGCTAGCTTTGGAAAGGGAAGTGCAAATTGTGGCAGAAAAAAGTATTTACTAATTGCACTTTCGACATTTTCGAAACGTTTAAAAGAGTTTACCAATAGTTAGTAGGCTCTTTTTGTATATTAGATATCAATAGCGTCCTAAACGTTTAAAAAGAGAAAGGGAAATTTGTTCCATAAAGTTACCTTTGTGGTGCACCACAAAAAACACCTTTCTCTGATGCTAAATTAGTGTTGTCCGACTAAAATTAGCTAAAGTATTGATAGTATTGATTTTCAAGAGCCTTTAAGTAGTACACCTTGCTTTTAAAACCGCTTTAGAATTTATGATGTATCGAGAAATTTAAAATCGTAGTAATATTGTTTTTCAATTAGTTAAAGTCAAGTCTTTGTTCTTGATTCTAACAGCGAAAGCGGTCTTTTTATCTTTTATCGGACAACAAAGATTCTAAATATAACATTGTTTTCTCAAATATTGTAATTAATATATTACATTTATAATAGTAAAGAGTTAAACGAAAATCTAACATTTTTTTAATATCTGGATTCTAAAGTTAGTGTACACAAATAACAAATAGTAGAATTATGAAAGCTTGTCCAAAATGTAAATCCGCTTCCAGACATCGCACCAAAAGAAAGGTGATTGTAAAATTATTTCCAGGATCTAGAGCTTATAGTTGCGGTAATTGCAGTGCCAAGTATACATGGTTTCCAATGGTGAACAGAAGCATAAGAATTTAAAAAAAAAGCCTCATTTGAATTCAAATGAGGCTTTTTTTATGTTATCAGTATTGGCATTATTATTGGAATAATCTAAAAATATCATTACCATTTGCAAAAAGTAGCAAAGCAATTAAAAGCACAAAACCTACAACTTGGGCATATTCTAGAAACTTGTCTCCTGGTTTTTTACCTGTAATCATTTCCCAAAGCGTAAATACTACATGGCCTCCATCTAAAGCAGGGATCGGTAATAAATTCATAAACCCTAACATTATAGATAAGAACGCTGTAATGTTCCAAAACGATTCCGCGCTCCATTCATTAGGAAAAATACTTCCAATAGATATAAAGCCACCTAAACCTTTGTAAGCACCCGTACTTGGGTTAAAAATCTTTTTTAATTGTTTTATATAATCGGTTAATGTTTTCCAAGATTTGTTCCATCCTGCAGGAATTGCTTCGGCGAAAGAATATTCAAGATCTGCCAATTCATAATAACCCAACCTCTCTAAATCTTTGAAAGGGATGGTAGTAGAAATAACTCCAATTTTTCCATCTTCTGAAATTTGTAGATCAATTTTTTTGGTTTTGTTGTCTCGTAAAACGTTGGCAGTAACTTTTTGACCTTTAACTTTTAATAATATAGCTTCTGCTTCATCATAATATTTCATAGAAACACCATTTATGGCAGTAACAATATCTTTCGGTTTTAAGCCTGATTTTAGGTTGGGAGAATCTTCTGGAATCTGACCAATTACAAAAGGGTATCTAGGGTATAAAACTGGGCCTGCGTCTTTACCTCGATCCATTAATTGAGAAATAAAATCTTCTGGAATTTCTTTATCAATTACGTGTCCATTTCTTTCTATCTGAAAGTTATTTCCGTTGATAAATTCTAGAGATAAGCCCGAAAATTTCTTTATTTTTTGGCCATCTACAGTTAGAATTTTATCACCATTTTGAATGCCTAGATTCATAGCTAAGGAGTCTCTTACCCAAACACCATCTTTTACATTTTCATTAGGTAAGTAGCTTTCACCATACCCCCACATTAACATGATGTAGATAAAAATACCTAAAACGAAATTCACAAAAACACCGCCTAACATTATAATAAGTCGTTGCCAAGCAGGTTTAGAACGGAATTCCCATGGTTTTGGTGGTAATGCCATTTGTTCTTTATCCATGCTTTCATCAATCATTCCGGCTATTTTTACATAACCTCCTAAAGGAATCCAGCCAATACCATAAACGGTATCTCCAATTTTTTTCTTAAAAATAGAAAATTTATAATCAAAAAATAGGTAGAACTTTTCTACTTTAATTTTAAATAATTTTGCAGGGATAAAGTGACCTAATTCGTGCAAAACAATTAATAGTGATAAACTTAAAATAAATTGTGATGCTTTTATTAATATTTCCATTCAGTATTCAATCAGATTTAAAAAAGGGACAAAGGTACGTTTTTAAAGAGAGTTTAAAAAGAACTATTGAAAGTTGATTTTTATTTTAACAAAGATTTTAGAAGTATTTAGCCTTGTCCTACTTTTCTATGGTTTTTTTAAGCCGTAAATTTGCAAAAACACTTTCGGTATGGATGTAAATTTCTTTAAAAAGAGTAAAATAACAATCATTTTTTTAATCGTGTTTTCGGCAATTGCGATACCGGTTTATTATCACTTATTAAAAGTGGATAAAAAGTTAAAAGTATATAATCCAGCCGATGTAAATCCTAGTTTGGTAGATGCTTCCATAAAACACATTACAAAAGATCATACCATTGCAGATTTCAAATTAATAAATCAAAATGGGAAAGTCATCACTCAAAAAGAGTATGAAAATAAAATATATGTAGCCGATTTCTTTTTTACACGTTGCACAAATATATGCATCGCCATGGCGTATAATATGAGTGAATTGCAGGAATACTATAAAAATGATGAAGATATTATGTTTTTATCACATTCCGTGACACCGAATATAGATAGCGTTTCAGTCTTAAAAGAATATGCATTGAATAAAGGTGTGATCGATAAAAAATGGAACGTAACGACTGGTAATAAACAACATATTTACGAATTAGCGAGAAAAAGTTATATGGCGGTTGTTGAAGATGGCGATGGAGGTGAAAATGATTTTATTCATACAGAGCAATTTGTTTTAGTTGATAAAAAAAGACGTATTCGAGGATTTTACGATGGAACGGAAAAAAAAGACATGGAAAAGTTAAAGAAAGATATGGTTCTTTTGAAATTGGAATATACCAAAAAATAACTTGTTTAGAATGATTCTAAATGGTTATCTTTGCTGCACAAAAAATAAAGTCTTTTGAGTACAATTGCATCTTTACGTGTTGGAGAAATAGGATATATTTCTGAAGAATCTCTAGATTCTATTCCTTTAAAATTATTAGAAATGGGTTGTTTGCCTGGGGCTGAAGTAAAGCTGATTCAAATAGCGCCTTTAAAAGACCCGTTATATATCTGCGTAAATGACAGTCATTTAGCTATAAGAAAAGAAACAGCTTCAAAAATTAAAATTCTAAAAAGTGAATAATAGATGTCTAAAATCGATATAAAAGTTGCTTTAATTGGGAATCCAAATACAGGTAAAACATCACTTTTTAATCAACTTACAGGGTTAAACCAAAAAGTAGGAAATTATCCGGGTGTTACGGTAGATAAAAAAACAGGAATCAGTAAATTGTCTGCTACACAAAATGCAATTATTACAGATTTGCCTGGAACGTATAGCATCAATCCTACTTCTATAGATGAGAGTATTGTTCTAAAAACGTTACTTAAAAAAGACATTAAAGAATCTCCAGATGTAATTCTGGTGGTTGCTGATGTAGAAAATTTAAAGAGAAATTTATTGTTGTTTTCTCAAATTAAAGATTTAGAAATCCCTACGGTTTTGGTCATTAATATGGCAGATCAAATGGCTAGAAAAGGTATTTCTATTGATTTATCGATCTTAAAAAAAGAATTAAATACAGAGGTTGTTCTAGTAAGTGCAAGAAAAAATGAAGGAATAGAAGATGTAAAAGCGGCTATAATTCGCTGTCATGTAGCAGCAAAAGCTTCTCCTTTATGCGGAATTAATCATCAAATTGATCCAGATTACTTTAAGAAACTAAAAGAAATTAGTCCAAATTATTCATTATACCAATTATGGTTAATGGTTACTCAAAACAATTTTCCAGATACAATTACAAAAGAAGAAAAACAAAATTTAGTAGCCTTTAAAAAAGACGCTTTTAAACTCAAAAAATACCAGCACAAAGAAACTATTTATAGATACCAAGAAATTAATAAAATTTTAAAGAAAACATATCTTATTGATAAATCAAAAGCAACAGATTTAAGAGGTAAATTAGATAAAGTATTTACGCATAAAATATTTGGTTATGTGTTTTTCTTTCTGATTTTACTCGTAATTTTTCAGTCTATTTTTGATTTAGCTTCTGTACCTATGGATTTTATAGATAGTACTTTTGCAGAATTAGCAGATTTTGCAAAAAGTAATTTACCAAACGGAGTTCTTACAGATTTATTAACAGAAGGAATTATTCCTGGAATCGGTGGTGTCATTATTTTTATTCCACAAATTGCTATTTTATTTTTATTCATTGCTATTTTAGAAGAAACTGGCTATATGAGTAGAGTTGTTTTTTTAATGGATAAAATTATGAGACGTTATGGAATGAATGGAAAAAGTATCATTCCGTTAATTTCTGGAACCGCTTGTGCAATTCCTGCAATTATGGCAACGAGAACTATTGGCAGCTGGAAAGAACGTTTGATAACGATTCTAGTGACACCTTTTACAACTTGTTCCGCGCGTTTGCCAGTATATGCTATTTTAATTGGATTGATAATTCCTGATAATAAAATCTTTGGATTTTTAAATTTACAAGGACTGGTTTTACTTTTTTTATATGGGTTGGGTTTTGCAACGGCAATATTAGCCGCGTATATTTTACATAAAACCTTAAATATAAAATCGAAATCATTTTTTGTCATTGAAATGCCAAATTATAAATTACCATCCTTTAAAAATGTTTTTTTTGAAGTTGTAGAAAAAACAAAAGCTTTTGTTTTTGGAGCTGGAAAAATTATTTTAGCACTCTCTATTGTCTTGTGGTTTTTGGCATCAAATGGGGGAGATGCTTATAAAAATTCAGAAAAATTGATTATTGAAAATGTGGATTATCAGCACTTAAGTGATGTGGAACTTCAACAAAAAATAGCATCGGCTAAACTAGAGAATTCTTATATTGGTAGCATGGGAAAAGCTATTGAGCCTGCCATAAAACCTCTTGGGTATGATTGGAAAATAGGAATTGCATTGATTACTTCGTTTGCAGCGCGTGAAGTTTTTGTGGGTACGTTAGCCACCATCTATAGTGTACAAGCAGATGATGAAAATACAACAACCATAAAACAAAAAATGGCGTCTGAAGTAAACGAAACAGGGGGTAAGCTTTTTAATTTTCCTGTGGGGATGTCTTTAATGATTTTCTACGCTTTTGCCATGCAATGTATGGCAACTTTGGCCATTGTAAAACGTGAAACAAAAACATGGAAATGGCCATTAATTCAGTTATTCGGTATGGGGTTATTGGCGTATGTAGCTTCATTTTTAACCTATCAAATTTTAAGCTAATGCAAGAAATTATTGTTTATTTATTAGTAGCATCTGCAGTATTTTTTTTGATAAAGAAATATTTTATTCCGTCTAAAAAAGAAAAAAAATGTAGTTCAGATTGTGGTTGTCATTAAAACCTTAACAGAATATTAATAGCTTAATACGCTGAAAATTTTTAATTTTGATTTCAATTTTAACTAATAAAATTAATTTATAAAATGAAAAAAGCTATTCTCTCAATTGTAATGTTTGCCATTGCCTTGATTTCGTCAACAGAAATATCTGCACAGGAATCTTCAAAAGTAGATGTTGTTCCTTCCTTTTCAAAAGTAGACGTTAGTCCTATGGATGCAGCTTCATATCCTTCTAATTGGCGGAATTCTGATAAACTTGTAAAAGTGATATACAGTAGACCACAATTAAAAGGAAGAACTTTAGAAAAGTTAGCGCCAAATGATAAAGTTTGGAGAACAGGTGCAAACGAAGCTGCAGAAATTACGTTTTATAAAGACGTAAATTTTGGGGGTAAAAAGGTAAAAGCTGGGACTTATACGTTATTTACGATTCCTACAGCTTCAGAATGGACGGTTATTTTAAGTAATCAAAAAAATGTTTGGGGTTCTTATTTTTATGATAAGGCAGAAGATGTGGTTAGAGTTCAAGGAACAGTATCGCAGTCAAAAGATTTAATCGAAGCTTTCTCTATTGTTTTTGAGGGTGAAGATGATAACGCTACGATGCATTTAGGTTGGGCAAATACTGTGGTTTCTATTCCTGTAAAAGGATAGATTTACAAAGCAATATCTATTAAAAAAGCTTCATAAATTATATTTTATGAAGCTTTTTTATTGAATTTATATTCGTATGCTAATCGATAAATGGTCTTATTTTTATTTTAAATAGATTGTTTCTGTTGCCATTTCCAAGCAGATTCTAAAGAATCTTCGAGACTCATTGCTGTGTTCCAGTTTAGTTCTTTATTAGCGGTTGTGGTATCCGCATAAGCGGCAACGACATCACCCTCGCGTCTTCCTACAATTTTATAATTCAATTTTAAATTATTTACTTTTTCAAAAGTTTTAATAATCTCTAAAACAGAACTTCCTTTCCCGGTACCAATATTAAAACATTCAAAAGCTTTTTTATTGTTGTTGTTGATGAGTCTTTGTAGTGCTGCGATATGAGCTTTTGCTAAATCTACTACATGAATATAATCTCGCACCGCTGTTCCGTCTTCGGTCGCATAATCATCACCAAAAACAGACAATTCTTTACGAATTCCGGCTGCAGTTTGGGTCACAAAAGGAATTAAATTTTGAGGAACACCCAAAGGTAATTCTCCAATTTTTATAGAAGGATGCGCTCCGATGGGATTAAAATATCGTAAAGCAATACATTTTAAATTATGGGCATTACTGGTATCTCTAATGATTTCTTCTCCAATTTGTTTTGTGTTTCCATAAACAGATTCTGCTTCTTTTACAGGTGCTTCTTCTGTTATTGGTAATTCATCTGCTTGGCCATAAACGGTACAAGAGGAAGAGAAAATAAAATTATCTAATTTTCTATCTCTCATTTCTTGTAAAATGTAAACCAAAGAATTTATATTGTTTTCATAGTATTCTAACGGTTTTCCCATGCTTTCTCCTACTGCTTTATAGGCAGCAAAATGGATTATTCCATCAATTTTATGCGCATCAAATACTGCTTTTACATCACTTTTAACGCGAACATCTGCTTTATGAAAAATTGGTTTTATGCCTGTTATTTCTGTGATACTGTCTAAAACAGAAATGGTAGTATTTGCTAAATTATCTATAATAACTACTTCAAAGCCTTCGTTTTGTAATTCAACTACGGTATGAGAGCCTATAAAGCCAAGGCCTCCTGTTACTAAAATTGTTTTCATGTTTGGTTGTTATTTCAGGTTATTTGTCTAAAAAATTAATAATTGTTTTTGTTATAAAATTTAACTGCTCGGTATCTAATTCTGTATGCATGGGTAAAGAAATTACCGTTTTAATTAATTGATTGGTAACAGGAAAATCTTCTTCTTTATATCTCGAATCTTTGTAAGCTTTTTGCGCATGCAAGGAAACCGGATAATAAATTGCATTTGGAATTCCGTTTTCTAATAAATGTTTATGCAATTCATCTCGTTTACCGTTTGTAATTTGTAAGGTATATTGATGAAAAACATGACAATCACAAACATCACAAATTTGATGGCATTGTGCTGTTTTATTTGACTTTGCAGTAGGGGTTATAATATTAGGATTGTTGGCAAAAGCTTTGTTGTAAAAACGAGCAGCATTTCTACGAGCATCACAGTACGCATTTAAATGAGGTAATTTAGCTTTTAAAACACCAGCCTGAATAGAATCTAATCTAGAGTTTACGCCCACAACATCATGATAATATCTTTCATACATGCCATGATTTACAATTCCTCGAATGGTGTGTGCTAAATCGTCATCATTGGTAAAAATAGCGCCACCATCTCCATAGCAGCCTAAATTTTTAGACGGAAAAAACGAAGTGGTCCCAACATTGCCAATGGTTCCTGCTTTTTGCTGTCTTCCGTCTTTAAAAGTATAATTAGCACCAATTGCTTGCGCATTATCTTCGATGACAAATAAATTATGTTCTTTGGCAATTTCCATAATAGCATCCATATTTGCTACTTGTCCGAATAAATGAACAGGCACAATTGCTTTCGTTTTTGGAGTAATTGCTTTTTTAAGAGCCTCAATATCGATGTTAAAAGTAGCAGCATCAACATCTATTAAAACAGGTGTTAGTTTTAACAATGCAATTACTTCTACTGTGGCTGCAAACGTAAAATCAACAGTAATTACTTCATCACCTTGCTCTAAACCTAAACCCATCATTGCAATTTGCAAAGCATCGGTTCCGTTTGCACACGGAATTACATGTTTTACTTGTAGATACTCCTCTAAATCTTTCTGAAAATCTTTAACGAAAGGTCCGTTTATATAGGTAGATGAGTTTAAAACTTCTTGGATTGAATGATCTACAGTTTCTTTTATTTGTTGATATTGACCTTGCAAATCAACCATTTGAATGTTCTTCATAAATGTGAAAGTATTGATGTATCAAAAATACAACTTTAATATTTTATCTTTGCATTCATCAAATTTTTTCAAATGAAAAATCTTAAAAAATCTTTAAAAATTGTAGTTTTAGTAGTAATTCTTTTAATTATTGGAATTTGGTCCTATTCAAAAACCTACAATCCAAATTATTTAGGAGAGATAGCACTTAAAAACTTATCTGATGAAGTAACTATTTATTTTGATGATACAGGAGTTCCGCATATCAATGCTAAAAATCAAAATGACGCTTATATAGCTTTAGGCTATGTGCATGCGCAAGATAGATTGTGGCAAATGGAGTTGATTAGAAGAATTGCGTCTGGGAGATTGTCAGAAATTTTAGGAAGCGAACTTTTAAAAACCGATGTGTTTTTTTCAGGATTGGGTATCGAAGAAGCCGCTGAAAAAACAATTGCAAATCTTGATAAAACTTCGGAAGCATACCTATTGTCTCAATCTTATTTAGACGGCGTAAATCAATTTATAAATGAAGGAAAAACACCTTTAGAATTTTCTTTGTTAGGTATACAAAAAGAAAATTATACCATTAAAGATATTTATAATGTTTTTGGTTATATGGCTTTTAGCTTTGCAGTAGCTCATAAAACCGATCCTATATTAACGGAAATAAAAGAGAAGTTAGGAGCTTCTTATTTTACCGAATTAACAACTAGTGCTAATGAATATTTAACGATAAACACAACTGAAGTTTCTGAAATTAAAGGAAGTTTCTCAAAAGCTGTAAGTACCATTATGGATCATTTGCCAGTTGCCACTTTTATTGGAAGTAATTCTTGGGTTATTGGGGGAGAAAAAACCAAAAACGGAAAAGTAATTTTCGCCAATGATCCTCATATCGGTTTTTCACAGCCTTCTGTTTGGTATCAAAATCATATTAAAACACCAGATTTTGAGATGTACGGATTCAATATTGCATTGATGCCTTTCCCTTTGTTAGGTCATAATAAGGAATATGCCTATGGTTTAACAATGTTGGCAAATGATGATTTAAATTTTTATGTTGAAGAAAATAATCCTGAGAATATAAATCAATATAAATCTTCTGAGGGATATGAAAACTATGAAATTATTCATAAAACAGTTCGCATAAAAGATGCGCCAGACACTACATTTCAGGTAAAAGTAAGCAAGCATGGCCCAATAATGAATGGTATCATTTCGCATTTGGAAGATGAGAGGCCTATTGCCATGAATTGGATTTATACGCAACTAAATAACGAACAATTAGATGTTTCTTATGAAATGTCTCACGCAAAATCATTAATTCATTTTAAACAAGCTGTTGCAAAAATTCATGCACCTGGATTAAATGTAATGTATGGTGATGCGAAAGGAAATATTGCTTGGTTTGCCTCTGCAAAATTATATGAATTAAGAGATAGTCTGTCGTCTAAAACGTATTTAAATGGGGCGTCTGGAAAAGATGAGATAGTAACATATTTGCCTTTTAATGAAAATCCGAAAGCAATAAATCCGAGTCGTAATTATGTGTATTCTGCGAATAATCAGCCAGATTCTGTAAGAGGAAAATTATATCCGGGCTATTATCAACCTGAAGATAGGGCCAAAAGAATCGCCAAATTATTAGATCAAAGAAATGATTTTACAAAAGAAGACGTTGCAAAAATGATGTATGATGTAAAATCTTCTACGGTTTCAGAGATTGTAGAAGATGTATTGAAAAATTTAGATCGTCGTAATTTATCAATTTTAGAAAAAAAGGCAATTAATGTTCTTGAAAACTGGGATGGACAATATTTAAAAACGTCTATAGGAGCAACTATTTATAATCGATTTTTGTATGAATTTTTAAGGGCAACTTATCAAGATGAATTAGGGACTAGTTTTCCTTTATTTATCAATTCTCAACTACAAGACCAAGCTTTACCTATTCAAATAAATCGAGAAACATCGGTTTGGTGGGACAATATTCATACCACATCAAAAGTAGAAAATAGAGAAGAAATTATATTAAGTTCGTTTAAAAATACAATCAAATTTTTAGAAAGCCAGTTGGGGTCTTCTATAGATCTTTGGTTTTGGAAAAGAGTAATTTCTGTAGAGCATGAGCATGTAATCGGAAAAGCAGGTGGTATTCTTCGATCATTTTTTAATGTTGGACCTTTTGAAACTATAGGGGGAAATGAGGTGATAAATAATCAAATTTTTAAGCTCGATAGTACAGGTATTTATAAAATTACATCAGGGCCTTCTACCAGAAGAATTATCGATTTTTCTGATGTAGAAAATAGTTTGGCAATTCTTCCTACAGGACAATCAGGAAATGTTTTTAGTGAACATTATAAAGATCAGGCTCAAAAATATTTAGAGGGTAAGTACGTGAAAATGATTTTGAATATAGATGAACTTAAAAAAAGTGGCAGAAAATTAATCTTAATTAAAAGTAAAGAAGAATAGTTTTAAAAGAATGTTTCTCTTAAAATAGAAAAAATAAACAAGGTCAATAAAAATTCTGTCTTTGAACTAATAACTAGTTTTAAACAATACTTTAAGACGTCCCCCAACGACTTTAGCAAAATTGACCTTGTATAGCAATAAATAAAATGTGTAAACCATTTTTTTGTATTGTATGGTAAATATACTACAGATATACCCTAACAAAACCGACATTTTACTAGAAATATTGGGTTCTAACCTATAAAAGAAACTTCGGAACCACTTAAAAAAGCGACATTTCTAAATTTACAAGTAATCTGAAGGGTTTTTTCCGTATTTATTTTTAAATAATTTCGAGAAATATTCAGAGGTTGTATAACCTACTTTTTTAGACACTTCTTTAACACTTGACACTTGTTTTGTTTCGAGCAATCTAAAAGCTTCTTTTAATCGTACCTCAGTAATGTATCTATTAGGCGTTGTATTGATATTTTTTTTAACTCTTCGTTGCAATTGTCGTTCACTCATCTCCATTTTTTCTGCTAAAAATTCTACGCTAAAATTATTCGAATCAAGGTGATGTATAATGGTTGTATTCAAATGAGCTAGCCATTCATTCTCTTTGGTGTCAGGTACCGTAGCTATTTTTAAAGGTTCAGTTGGTTCAGGTTCAGTTGGTTTAAATTCAGTTTTAAATGCTACTTTGTTATTTTTTCGTTTTTTCTGAATCATGAATAAAGAGCCACTTCCAAGCAATACAATACAAAATAAGATGGCCAGTTTAAATAGATAATGATCAGAACCGGAATTGTTAATTTTAATAGGTGTTTTTAGTTGAGACCAACTCCCGTTAGAACTTTGTGCTTTTACTAATAACTGATAGTTTCCTTTTTCAAGTTTTCTAGGTAATGTAATCCGATTCTTATTGGCAACTACATAATTTTCATGAAAAGGGGTTATTTTGTACTGATATTGAAGTGGTAAGTTGTTTTTGAAATCTAGTAATAGAACTTCAAGTTCAGTGTTTTTTATATTCGAATTTAGTTCTATAACATCAGTAGTACTAATTGTTTTATCTTCGGTTATCGTATTATCTTCATACGTAGTTCTTACATTGGTCAGTAACAAGTTAAACTCTTTGTTTTCTATGGATAAGAAATCTTTGGGATGAAATACATTCAACCCATTTAATCCACCTAAATGCATGGTACCTTCTTTGTCAATAAAATTTGATAAATGGTTAAATTCTTGGTGACTAATCTCATCGGGTAAAAAGACGTTATTTTTTAAAGTTTTTGGGGCAAACCTATTAAGACCATAGTCAGTTGGTAGCCATAAAAAACCATATGGGTCTTTAAAAACCCCATAAACATTGTTGTTAGAAAGTCCTTCTTTGGTGGTGTAGTTGGTAAATGTATTTTTTAACCTATTCCATTTCACTAAGCCTTGACCTTGTGTTCCCAGCCAAAAGGTGGTGTCATTTTCAATATAAATATGTTGAATAATTAAGTCTTTTGGAAAGCCATTTTTTGGAGTATATGCTCTGGTTATTTTCTCTTGATGGTTCATTAAAAACAGCCCTTTAGCAGTACCAATCCAAAGACTATCACCATACACTTTTAAACACCTTACATTAATTTCAGATCGTTCTTCTTCATCAATATATTTGTCTAAATGATGGGCAATCGCTACAGTTTTTTCTTGTTCATCTAGTTGGGTAAAGTAAAATGAATTGCCAATAAATATAGACTTTGTCTTCGGATGTCGAATAATAGACGCTAAATCTCTACTTTTCGGAGAAGGTTTAATGGTTTTATTATAGACTACAATTTTGTTTGTTTTAAAGTTATATTTTAAAACTTGCGAATATCTTGTAATCCATAAAGTATCTTTTTCCTGAAAAGTTCCAATAAAACTATCATTTTCAGGTAAATTTTTAAATTGTACTATTTTATCATTTGAAATGAATTTTTTAACCCCATGGTAGAAAGTTGTGATGTACAAATTAGAATCTCTTTTAAACATAGATTTTAAGCTAAATCCATCTAGGTACTTTTTAAATTTTTTATTTTTTAGGATTACTTTATATAGACTAGTCTCTGTAAGAATCCAAATAATATCATTTTTATCAACAAAAAATCTTTTAAATCTTTTTCCGAAAGGGTAATCAGATTTTCGGATGGTATACACTACATTTTTATTTTTATCGATCTTTTTGAGGGATTCTTTTTCATTAATCCAATAATGATTAGTACTAGTTTTTTGGAAAAATGTGAGGTCAGAAAAATTATCACTCTGTAGTTGTAAATCAGGAAAAACGCTTATAGAGTTATCTCCTTTTAAATATTTGGCAGTAAATTTATCATAAGAGTTAGCAAATGCATGTATTACTAAAACAGGTTCATTATTAAAAACGTTTAATTCAGTTACTTCTATATCTGTTTTAATGATTTCCTCAAATAAATTGTCTTTATTTTGTTTAATTATTGTTTGGTTATAGGCATACCAATTGTATTTTTCGGTGCTTATAAATGAAATAGCTCTATCATTTTTTTCGATAATCTTCCTAAACAGCTTTAGTTCTTTTCCATCATACTTATAAAGTCCTTTATTTTTTACTGAAATATATATATTATATAACTGATCTCGATAAGGTTTGTTAATGATGTCTGACTCTAGAAAGGGTAAATTTGGAAATTTTTCTTTTAAAGTATACGTTTTATTGTTTTTGGTATTTAATATGTGAATTATAATATCATTAGAAGGGAAAAACCAAATATCTCCTTGCGCATCTGATGTTGCAGAAATTGCTACATGTTGTGGTTTTAAAAGCAGATCTTCTTTTGAGTAGTTTACAAAATCTTGGTTGTTGTATTTCGTGAGGTATTTGCTTCCAGATACCCAAATAAAACCCTTAATATCTTGCTCAATATCGGTGATTATATTTTCATAAAGACCCAAGACTTTTTGTACTTCAACGGTATAATTTTGCGAGAAAATTAGTTGTGTTGATAAGAAGGGGATCATCAGTAAAAGAACTGATTTATAAAATTTTACCTTATCCATATAATTAATAAAGATAGATGTTTAAGATAAGCATCCAAATTATTTATAAGATTTTTTTAAACTTCTTTATATACCTGCTCAAAAGGAATTCTAAAACGCTCACCATAAATACCCTCAGGTTTTCTGATACCGCAAGAAACAATCATGTTTATTTCGGCACCATAAGGCAACCCTAGTAATTTTTTTACGCGCAAAGTATAAGTGCCTTCCATTGGGCAAGTATCATAATTTTCAGCAGCCATAGAAATCATAAAATTTTCGGCAGCCAAGCCACAAGTTTTATGGGCAACAATGCGCATATCACTTTGTCTAACTTGTCTGTAAATCGGTTTAAAAAGACCTATTATTAAAACCATGATGTATTTAAGAAAGCCAAGAATTCCTAAAAAATCGGCATAGGCAAAAGGAATAATTTTTCCATAATATCCCCTCGCTGTTTTTTCTCTTTTACTTTGTGCTGATTTCGTATTGTTCGCGCCAAAAGTCTTATCAATAAATTTTAAATTAGCTTGAGCTCTTTGTTTCCAGAGATCTTTTCTAGTCACAAAAATTACGAGTTGCTGTGCCGTTCTTGCTGCATTTTGATGGAAACAAAAAGGTGCAATTTTAGCAATCATATCTTTGGAGGTAACATGATAAAATTCCCACAACTGCATATTACTGCTGTTTGGTGCTAAGGCAGCTTGCTCAATACATTTTTTTACAATGGTTTTGTCTATTGGCTTTTTTGCATCATATACTCTTACAGAGCGTCTATATTGTATCGCCTCAGAAACTGTTTTTTCTTTTAACATAGATGGATTATGAGAATTGTTTTAATTTTTTGTTCATCACTAAAAACCAGATAGGAGGAAAAAAGGAAAGTAACATCATGCCAGGATATCCTGTTGGCATTTGCGGACTTTCTGGCAATGATTTTAGCAGTTGATAATGTTTAGATCCGTTATAATGATGGTCTGAATGACGTGATAAATTAAACAACAATACTTGCCCAACTTGATGATCTGAGTTCCAAGAATGAATTCTTTTTACACGCTCATAGCGCCCAGATTCATGCTGTTTTCTGAGCAAACCATAATGTTCTATATAATTTACGGTTTCTAATAGCATAATGCCAGAAATTGCTGAACCTAAGAAGGCGAAAAGTACGAATTGGCCAAAAAACAAATAGATACTACTTACTACCAACGCATTACAAATTGTGTAAATAACCATTCTGTTTTGAGAATGGAACCAGCCTCTACCTTCGTTTCTCATTCTTTTGTTTTCTAATTTCCAAGCTTCTAGATAGCTTGAAAAATGAGAACGAATCCAAAAACTAAATAAAATTTCATTTTTTCGGGCAGTGGCGGCATCTTTTGGAGTGGCAACATTAAAATGATGACCACCATTGTGATAAGGTAAAAAGTGCGTGTTTAATTAGGTTAGCAGTAAAATTTCTCCTATCAATTGATCTATTCTTTTGTTTCGATGCCCTAATTCGTGACCAACATTAATGCCGAGAACTCCGCACATAATACCCATACCAAAAATGCGTCCGAAGATTTCTGAATTGGTAAGATTTGGTTCTTGAATGGCAAACAAAAAGAATGCTAAAAACAGCAGTTGAATTGGTAATGTAAGGTATAATAAATACGTGTAAAATTTATTTTCTTTTTCAATTTTCTCTTCATCTTTCGTGAAATTTTGTTTGTTCGGTTTGATGAAAAATTCTAAAAGAGGCACTAATCCAAAGAAAACAAGTGCGGGTATATATGTTAGCCATCCTTTACTTGTAAAAGAAATATAGACAACCAAAGGGAGAATTAGAATTGAAAAGTATTTAAGCGCCTTCATTAAGAAAAATATATTCTCTAAAGATAGCAATTAGTTGCAAGCGTTCCAAATTACTTCATTAGGAGTAGGAGCAGTGATGAGAATATTTTCTTTAGAAACCGGATGAGTAAATTCAATTTTTCTGGCATGTAAATGAATACTTCCGTCTTTATTACTTCTATTAAAACCGTATTTTAAATCGCCTTTTATAGGAAAACCAATTGCAGATAATTGTGCTCTAATTTGGTGATGTCTTCCGGTTTCTAAATCAATTTCTAAAAGGGAATAATTATTTAGTTTTTTTAAGATTTTATAGTGTAAGATGGCTTTTTTAGACCCTTCAATTTCTTTTGAATACACCGATGATTTATTATTTTTGGGATTCTTTTTTAAAAAATTAATAAGGGTGTCTTTTTCTTTCTTTGGATGCTCTTTTACAACCGCCCAATAGGTTTTGTAAATTACTTTATCGCGCAACATTTTGTTCAATCGCTCCAGAGCTTTAGAGGTTCTGGCAAAAATGATAACACCAGAAGTAGGTCTATCTAGCCGATGAACAACCCCTAAAAAAACATTGCCTGCTTTGTTGTATTTTTCTTTGATGTATTCCTTGGCAACATCACTCAAAGGTTTATCTCTGGTTTTATCACCTTGCGTAATATCTCCAGAGCGTTTGTTTACAATCATGATATGATTATCTTCAAATAATACTTGTAAATTTTCTTTGGTAGAGTGCATAGCCGATTATTTAAAATCTTTAGCAACATCTTGATTTACGCCATCAATAAAATCTAAAAATTCTTTACGCCCTAAACCTGTCGAAGAAGAGGTTAAAAACGTCATGGGCAAAGTTTCCCAAGTATCTAATAATTTCTTTTTGTAAGAAGTAATTTGTTTGTTTAATTTAGAACTCCCTAATTTATCGGCTTTGGTAAAAACAAGGCAGAAAGGAATTTGATTTTCACCTAAAAACCGCATGAATTCTAAATCAATTTTTTGAGGATCGTGTCTGCTATCAATCAACACAAAAGTGCAGACTAATTGTTCTCTTTCTTTAAAATAGTTTTCTATAAAATACTGAAAAATGGTTCTTTTCTTTTTAGAAATTTGCGCATAACCGTAGCCAGGTAAATCTACTAAAAACCAATCTTCATTTATTTTAAAATGATTAATTAACTGGGTTTTTCCTGGTTTTCCAGAAATTTTAGCTAAATCTTTGCGTTCCATCAACATGTTAATCAATGAAGATTTACCAACATTAGAGCGTCCTATAAAAGCATATTCAGGAATCCTTTCTTTAGGAGCATTGATAACATTACTGTTACTCATTACAAATTCAGCAGACTTAATTTTCACAGAAAAAAGATTTAAATATTTCTAGATTTTAACCAATCATGAAGAATCGTGTTAAATTCTTCTGGTCTTTCCATCATGGCGGCATGGCCACATTTATCAATCCAAAATAAATCTGAATCGGGTAGTAACTTATGAAAATCTATGGCAACTTCAGGAGGTGTAACGCTATCTTGTTTTCCCCAAATGATGCAGGTAGGTTGTTTCATTTTAGGCAGGTCGTCTTTCATGTTGTGTCTAATGGCACTTTTTGCAATCGATAAGGTTTTTAAAGCCTTCATTCTATTGTTTACCGTCTCATATACATCATCTACCAATTCTTTGGTGGCTATTTTGGGGTCGTAAAACACTTGTTGTGCTTTTTCTTCTATGTATTCATAATTTCCTCTTTTCGGAAAACTATCACCCATCGCTTTTTCATACAATCCAGAACTTCCAGTAATCACAAGCGTGTTTACTTTTTTTGGGTAATGTTTTGTAAAATACAAAGCGATGTGCCCTCCTAATGAGTTTCCTAAAAGAATAGCGCTATCTATTTTTTTGAATTCTAAAAAATCTTTTAAATAACTCGCCAAACTTTTAACATTCGTCTTTATCAGGGGCAGCGTATATAATGGTAATTCCGGAATTAATACCTGATAACCATTGTTAGAAAAGTGGTTAAAAGTAGCGTCAAAATTACTCAAAGCTCCCATTAACCCATGTAAAACAATGATTGTAGGTCCTTCTCCAGCTTCTGCATACGTAAAATTACCTTCAGTTTTTAACTTGTCAGTCATTCATTTTAATTTGATTTCTATCAATCGCAAATGTAATTCTTTTTTCTTACATATAAATCGATTTCATAATCAGTTGTTTAGGGTTATTAACAATAGTTTATCCCTTTAAACAATGGTTATTTTAAGTTTTTATTAACAATGTGGTAATAAGTGGTAAAAAGTGGTATATTTTATATATTTTTGATATTTAATAATGGCTTTTTAATGATTAACCTAATTGGTACATATGAATGTAAGGCAGATGCTAAAGGTAGAGTGATGGTTGCATCGGCTCTAAAAAAGCAAATGCAACCAATTTTGCAAGAAGGTTTTGTATTAAAAAGAGCCGTTTTTCAGCCTTGTTTAGAATTATATCCCATGCAAGAATGGAATGTGATGATGGGTAAAATTAATAAGCTGAATAAATTTAATAAAAAAAATAACGATTTTATAAGAAGGTTTACCGCAGGCGTAAAATTAGTAGAATTAGATGCTACGGGTAGAATTTTAATTCCAAAAGATTTGTGCGGTTTTGCAGGGATACAGAAACAAATAGTGATGTCTTCTTCTGTAAGTATTATTGAAATTTGGGATAAAGAGAAATATGAAAAAGCAATTGATGATGCTGCAAACGATTTTGCAGATTTGGCTGAAGAAGTAATGGGAAATACAGAATTCGATGAGTTATCATAACGCAGTTTTATTAAAAGAAAGTATCGATGCACTCGCTATCAAAGAAGATGGTGTTTATGTAGATGTTACTTTTGGAGGAGGAGGCCACTCAAAAGAAATTTTGAAAAGATTGGGTAAAAACGGAAAGTTGTTTGCCTTTGATCAGGATCCTGACGCATTAGAAAATAAGATTGATGATGAGCGTTTTGTACTGATTCCTGAGAATTTTAGATATATCTCAAGGTTTTTAAGATTTCATAGGATTAAAAAAGTAGACGGAATTTTAGCAGATTTAGGCGTTTCGTCTCATCAATTTGATGAAGCAGAAAGAGGATTTTCAACGCGTTTTGAAGCAGATTTAGATATGAGAATGAATCAAAAATCTAAAATTTCGGCGAAAGAAATTATCAACACCTATACGGAAGAAAAATTAGCGGACATCTTATTTATGTATGGGGAAATAAGAAATTCTAGGAATATTGCAAAAACGATTGTTCAAGAAAGGGAAGTTCAAAAGATTGAAACTAGTTTTCAATTAAAAGGGGTTTTAAAAAAGTATTTGCCAAATGCGCTAGAACATAAAATATTAGCGCAAATTTTTCAGGCCATAAGAATTGAAGTCAATGAGGAATTAGAAGTTTTAAAAGAGTTTTTGCTACAAGTACCGAATTTATTGAATCCTGAAGGTAGGTTGAGTGTCATTTCGTATCACTCTTTAGAAGATAGATTGGTAAAAAGATTTATTCACACAGGTTTATTTAAAGGTGAGCCAGAAAAGGATGTTTTTGGCAGATCTAATGAACCTTTAAAAAGAGTCGGGAAATTAATCATTCCGAAACCCGAAGAAATTAAAATAAATAATAGAGCCAGAAGTGCAAAATTGAGAATAGCAACTCTTAAGGTTTAAGGTTTGCTATTTAAAGTTAAAAAAAAGCATATCAAAAGAAACATGAGCTAAGAAAAGATGTTCGAAAGTGCGATTTTCATAAACGTATTAAATTTTAAGCCCAAACATGACAAAAGTTAAAAAAGGTATTTATGATGTTTTAAGAGGTAGTTTTCTTACAGATGAATCTGCTTTTAAAAATTGGCGAATTATCATTTTTGTTGTGGTGCTTTTGTTGATTATGATTTCTAGCGGGCACAGTGCGGAAAAAAAAGTATTTAAAATATCTGAACTGAATAAAAGGAAAAGAGAATTAAGAGCAGAATATGTAGATACAGGCACTATTTTAATGCGAATGAAAATGGAATCTAGTATCAGGGAAAAGGCAAAAGCAAGAGGTTTGCAGCCGTCAGAATCCCCTCCAGAAAAAATAAAAGTAATTATAAAAAACTAATAAATTGGCAACTCACAAAAAAAGCATTTTGACCAAATTCTACATTGTAGGGGCTTTTATGTCTTGTTTTTTGGTGGCTATTATTATTAAAGTTGTCCATATTCAGTATGCTCAAGGAGAAAAATATAAGAAACTTTCTACAGAATTAACGATTAAGCAAGATACAATTCGTTCAAATAAAGGAAATGTATATGCTGCGGATGGTAATTTATTGGCAACTTCAATGTCTAAATACACCATAAGAATGGATGCTGTTGCAGTAAATAGTGCTGTTTTTGAAAAAAATATAGCAGGTTTGTCTAAAGAGTTATCGGCTATGTTTGGTAATTCTACGAGCTACTATCAAAATAAATTAAGATCTGCTAAAAAACATAAAAATAGGTATTTGTTAATTGCCAGAAATGTGGGCTACAATGATTATCTAAAAATGAAAAAATTCCCAATTTTTAATAGAGGTGTGTATCAAGGTGGTTTTATTGCAGAACATAAAACGGTGCGTGCACATCCAATTGGTAAAATTGCAGAGCGTACTATTGGTTATGATGATTTTAGAGGAGAGGCAGGAATAGAAGGTGCTTTTGCAGATTTTATGCAAGGCGAAAATGGTTTGCGATGGAAACAGAAAATTGCAAAAAATCAATGGAAACCAATTTCTGATGTCAATGAAAAAGAACCTATTGATGGTCATGATGTTATCACTACAATCGATGTAAATATTCAAGATATTACACATCACGCTTTATTGCGTCAGCTAGAATACTTTGAAGCAGATCATGGCTGTGCAGTGGTGATGGAGACGGCAACTGGAGAAATTAAAGCAATTTCTAATTTAGGAAGAACATCTACAGGAAAATATTTTGAGAAAAGAAATTATGCCGTTTGGGAAAGTCATGAACCAGGTTCTACTTTTAAGTTAGCTAGTTTAATGGCAATTTTAGACGATAAACTAATTGATACTTCTACTGTGGTAGATACCGAAAAAGGAAAAATATATATAAATAATAGAAAAGTAGAAGATTCTCGAAAAGGTGGGTATGGAAAGATTTCGGCAGCGAGAGTTTTTGAAGTTTCATCAAATGTTGGTATTGTAAAGTTAATTCGAAAACATTATGACCATCAACCAGAAAAATTTATTCGTAAAATAGAAAAATACGGATTTGCAAAACCTATTGGTTTTCAGATTAAAGGAGAAGGAAAACCTTATGTGCCAAAACCAACAGATAAAAGTTGGAGTAAAATTTCTTTAGAATGGATGTCTTGGGGATATGGGATTTCTGTAACTCCTATGCAAACTTTAATGTTCTATAACGCAGTTGCGAATAATGGAGTTATGGTAAAGCCTCATTTTGTAAAAGAGTTAAGAAGACAAGATAAAACTGAGAAAATTTTTGAAACAGAAGTTGTAAATCCAAGAATTGCATCGCAAGAAACTTTAAAAAAGATTAGAAAGATAATGGAAAATGTTGTGATTAAAGGAACCGCAAGTAATATCTATTCCTCTAACTTTTCGATGGCAGGTAAAACCGGAACTGCTAAAAAATACATTCCTAGAACAAAAAATAAAAGTGGCGAATGGGAAGGCGGTTATTACTCTAATAAGCATTATGTAGCTTCTTTTGCTGGTTTTTTCCCGGCAGATACCCCAAAATATTCTTGTATTGTAGTTGTACATGATCCAGATAAAAGTAAAGGATATTATGGTGCAACCGTTGCGGCGCCAATTTTTAAAGAAATAGCGCAAAAAATATATACCACGACTCCTGTTGATAATCAATCGGTAGATGATAAAATTGAATTTACATCGATAGAAAATCAGTATAGTCATTATAATAAGATCGTTAATAATGAATATGCAAAAGTGCCCAATGTACAAGGTATGGCGGGTATGGATGCAGTTTCTTTGTTAGAAAATATTGGTTTAAAAGTAGAGGTTTCAGGAGTTGGTAAAGTACAAAATCAATCGATAAAAAGAGGAGAAAAATTAGAAAAAGGGGCAACTATTATTTTAAAATTATCATAAGCTGAAAAATTTAAAAGACATATTATATAAGGTTTCTATCCAACAAGTTTTTGGTAACACAAATATGGAGATACATCAGCTTGTTTTCGATTCTAGAAAAGTTGGAAATAAAGATATTTTTGTAGCTCAAAAGGGTGTTACCGTCAATGGTCATTTATACATCGATAAAGCAATTTCTCTAGGGGCAATTGCTGTTATTTGTGAAGATCTTCCTTTAGATAAAAAAGAAGGTGTTACCTATGTTCAAGTTGAAGATGCTAATATAGCTTTGGCAATTATGGCTGCTAATTTTTATGAAAATCCTTCAACAAAATTCCCGGTTGTAGGGGTTACCGGTACCAACGGAAAAACCACGATTGCATCACTATTGTATCAGCTATTTTACAAAGCAGGGTATAAAGTTGGGTTGTTGTCTACGGTTAAAATTTTGGTTGATAAAACTGAATACAAAGCAACACATACAACTCCAGATTCAATAAGCATTAATAAGTTTTTAGATTTGATGTTAGAGGCGGGCGTAGAATATTGTTTTATGGAAGTGAGTTCTCATGGAATTCATCAAAAAAGAACAGCAGGTTTAACGTTTGCTGGCGGAATTTTTACCAATCTTTCGCATGATCATTTAGATTATCATGATACGTTTGCCGAATACAGAAATGTAAAAAAATCATTTTTTGACGCTTTGCCAAAAACAGCTTTTGCATTGACAAATATAGATGATAAAAACGGCAACTTTATGTTGCAGAACACCAAGGCAAGTAAAAAAACATATGCTTTAAAAACAATAGCAGATTACAAAGCTCGCATCTTAGAAAAGCAACTTTCAGGAACTTTAATTTCTTTTGATGGTATTGAGGTTTGGACCAAATTAATTGGTGTTTTCAATATTTATAATTTAACGGCAATTATTGCTACTGCTGAATTATTAGGTTTAGAAAAGTTAGAAATTTTAACAATTGTAAGTCAGTTAGAAAGTGTTAGTGGTCGTTTTCAATATATTGTTTCTGAAGACGGAATTACAGCAATTATAGATTATGCACACACGCCAGACGCCTTAAAAAAAGTGTTAGAAACCGTTAATGATATTAGAACAGGCAACGAAACAGTCATTACGGTTGTGGGTTGCGGTGGCGATAGAGATGCTACAAAAAGACCAAAAATGGCGCATATTGCTTCTCAATTAAGCAATCAAGCAATTTTTACTTCGGATAATCCAAGATCTGAGAATCCACAAGCTATTTTAGAGGAGATGGAAGTAGGGGTTTCATCAGAAAATTATAGAAAAACACTCTCAATTTTAGATAGAAGACAGGCAATAAAAACAGCTTATAAATTATCCAAATCGGGAGATATTATTTTGATTGCAGGCAAAGGACATGAAAATTATCAAGAAATAGACGGAGTTCGTTCTCATTTTGATGATTTAGAGGAAATTAAACATTGTTTTAATCAGCTAAAAAAGAAGTAATATGCTGTATTATTTATTTGAATATTTAGAAAATCAATTTCGCTTTCCGGGAGCAAGTGTGTTTCAATTCATCACATTTAGAGCAGCAGCGGCCTTTATTTTGTCTTTACTAATATCTACGATTTATGGTAAAAGAATTATTAATTTTCTTCAAAAACAACAAGTAGGAGAAACGGTTAGAGATTTAGGTTTAGAAGGACAAAAACAAAAATCGGGTACACCAACAATGGGTGGCGTCATCATCATTTTAGCCACGTTAATTCCCGCAATTCTATTGGCAAAATTAAATAACATCTATGTTGTCATTTTGCTTATAACAACTGTTTGGATGGGTTTAATTGGTTTTTTAGATGATTATATTAAAGTATTTAAGAAAGATAAGCAAGGGTTAAAAGGTAAGTTTAAAGTTTTAGGTCAAGTTGGTTTAGGGGTTATTGTAGGTTCTATGTTGTATTTTAATGATGATGTTACGATTAAAGAGCAACTACCCGTTGGGCAACAGATTGTGCAAGAAAACGGGAGGAAAAAAGTTTTTGGGGAAGAACATAAATCGACCAAAACGACCGTTCCATTTTTTAAAAATAATGAATTAGAGTATTCAAAAGCTTTGAGTTTTCTGGGAGAGGGTTATGAAAAATATGGATGGATTGTTTTTATTTTTATTACTGTATTTATTGTCACAGGGATTTCTAACGGAGCAAATTTAACCGACGGAATTGATGGTTTAGCAGCAGGTTCATCAGCAATAATTGTCATAACGCTAGCTGTTTTTGCGTGGGTTTCTGGCAATATTATTTTTGCAGATTATTTAGATGTAATGTACATCCCTAATTCTGGAGAAATGACCGTTTTCATTGCGGCTTTTGCAGGAGCGTTAATTGGTTTTTTATGGTACAATACTTTTCCGGCACAAGTTTTTATGGGAGATACTGGAAGTTTAACCATTGGCGGAATTATAGCTGTAATTGCAATTTCAATTCGTAAAGAATTATTGTTACCAATTTTAGCAGGCATTTTTGTGGTAGAAAATCTTTCTGTGATTTTACAGGTTTCTTGGTTTAAATATACAAGAAAGAAATTTGGAGAAGGTAAAAGGGTTTTTAGAATGGCGCCTTTACATCACCATTATCAGAAATTAAACTATCATGAAAGTAAGATTGTAGTTCGTTTTTGGATTGTTGGAATTATGTTGGCGGTTTTTACAATTGTAACGCTGAAATTGAGATAGCCCCCTAACCCCCAAAGGGGGAATTAGCAAGTTTGTGGGTAAAGAAATATTGTTATTAGAATAAAGAAAAAAGAGAAAAGAGAAAAGAGAAAAGAAAAAAGAGAAAAGAAAAAAGAAACGAGACAAAATAAAAAATGAGCAACCAAGAAAAAAACACAACGATTCCAGTTTTTCCCCCTTTGAGGGAAAGGGGGCTTCTTGTTATTCTTGGTGGAGGAGAAAGTGGTGTTGGAACCGCAATTCTTGGAAAGCAAAAAGGATACAAAGTTTTTGTTTCTGATAAAGGAAAAATATCAAAAAAGTATAAAGAAGTTCTTGTACATAACGAGATAGATTTTGAAGAGAATCAGCATACAGAAAGTAAAATTTTAACGGCCGATGTAGTGATGAAAAGTCCTGGTATTCCAGATACCATAGCGTTAGTTCAAAAATTGTTAAAAAAATCAATTCCTGTTATTTCAGAGATAGAATTTGCAGCACAATTTACAAAAGCAACAATTATAGGGATTACAGGATCAAATGGAAAAACAACCACAACATTATTAACCCATCATATTTTAAAAAGAGCAGGGTTAAATGTTGGAGTGGCAGGAAATATAGGAGATAGTTTTGCACAACAAGTTGTTGAAAAGTCTTACACGAGTTATGTATTAGAATTAAGTAGTTTTCAGTTGGATGGCATTGTGAATTTTAACAGTCATATTGCTATTCTATTGAATATTACGCCAGATCATTTAGATCGATATGAGTACGATTTTAATAAATATATCGCCTCAAAATTTAGAATTACAAAGAATCAAACAGCGTCTGATTATTTAATTTATGACGCGGATGATAAAGCCATTAATAATTGGTTAAAAGAAAATAAAACACAAGCAAAATTAGTTCCGTTTTCAATTGAAAAAGAATTAGAATATGGAGCGTATATCAAAGATCATCACATTATTATCAACATTAATAAAGACAAAATTAAGATGCCAATATCAACTTTATCAATTAAAGGAAAACATAATATTAAAAACGCAATGGCTGCAACAATGGCTGCTGAATTATTAACTATAAGAAAAGAGTTTATCAAAGAAAGTCTGTCAAGTTTTGAAGGGGCAGAACATCGTTTGGAAGAGGTTGCAAAAATTAATGGTATAGAATATATTAATGACTCGAAAGCGACCAATGTAAATGCAACTTTCTATGCTTTAGAATGTATGGATAAAACAACCGTTTGGATTGTAGGTGGTGTGGATAAAGGAAATGATTACAATGATTTGTTGCCTTTGGTAAGAGAAAAAGTGAAAGCCATTGTTTGTTTAGGTTTGGATAATGATAAGATTAAAAATATGTTTGGCAATGTGGTTGATATTATAGTAGAAACCGCAGGAGCAGAAGAAGCTGTAAAAGTATCGCATAAATTGGCGGAAAGAGGAGAAACAGTTTTACTTTCTCCGGCTTGTGCAAGTTTTGATTTGTTTGATAGTTATGAAGATAGAGGGCGTCAATTTAAAAAAGCAGTCAGAAGTCTGTAAAAAAGTTCATCTAACTTTACCGTTGTAATTGAGCTAGCAATTTTACTATAAAAAATAGGATTATATAAAAATAGAAATAAAAATAAACACAAAAATGTTGCTCTCCCTCGGAGAGATTAAGAGAGATTAAAAGAGACGTATGAAAACCATTTTTCAACATATAAAAGGAGATAAAGCTATTTGGGCAATTGTTGCTACTTTGGCAATATTCTCATTTATGCCCGTGTATAGCGCAAGCACAAACTTGGTATATGTTGTAGGTTCGGGTTCAACTTTAGGGTATTTGGTAAAACATATGGTTTTGTTAATTATGGGCTTTGCAATTATTTACGGTGTCCATAAAATACCATATCGATATTTTTCTGGAGGATCTGTTTTAATGTTACCTTTTGTTATTGTTTTATTGATTTTTACATTGGCACAAGGAACTACTATTGGCGGGGCAAATGCAAGTAGATGGATCAATATTCCGTTTGTAGGCATAGGTTTTCAAACCTCAACATTAGCAGGTTTGGTTTTGATGGTTTACGTGGCGCGGTATTTAGCAAGAAATAAGGAAAAGGTAATTCTGTTTAAAGAGAGTTTATGGCAACTTTGGTTGCCGGTAGCCGCTGTTTTAATATTGATACTACCTGCAAATTTTTCTACAACAGCCATTATTTTTTCTATGATTTTGGTGGTTGTATTCATTGGAGGTTACCCCATAAAATATATAGGTTTTGTATTAGGAGTGGGTATTTTAGCACTCGCTTTTTTTATACTCGCTGCAAAAGCATTTCCTGAAGCTATGCCCAATAGAGTGCAAACTTGGCAAAATAGAATAGAGAGTTTTTCTGATGGCGATGGCAAAGAAGCTTATCAAGTAGAAAAAGCAAAAATTGCCATAGCAACAGGCGGTCCTGTGGGAGTTGGTCCGGGAAAAAGTGTTCAGAAAAATTTTTTACCACAATCTTCATCAGATTTTATTTTTGCTATTATTATTGAAGAATACGGTTTGTTGGGCGGTTTTATAATTCTATCGATTTATTTTCTCTTACTATTCAGAATTTTTGTGGTTATTAGAAAAACAACTACTATTTTTGGAATGCTATTAGTGCTGGGAGCTGGTCTTCCTATAGTATTTCAAGCCAGCATAAATATGGCTGTAGCTTCTAATTTGTTCCCGGTAACGGGTCAAACGCTGCCTTTAATTAGTAGCGGAGGTACCTCTATTTGGATGACTTGTTTTGCACTCGGAATGATTTTAAGTGTAAGCGCATCAAAGCAAGAAACAGAAGAAGATATTTTAGACGATAACCCTTTAGATATTTTACATGAAACCATATAATATACTTTTATCGGGAGGAGGAACAGGAGGTCATATTTATCCTGCAATAGCCATTGCGAATGAGATAAAGTTACGTTATCCCGATGCGAACTTTTTGTTTGTAGGCGCAAAAGGTAGAATGGAAATGGAAAAAGTACCCCAATTAGGGTATGAAATAAAAGGATTATGGATTTCAGGAATTCAAAGACGATTAACGTTAGATAATTTGTCTTTTCCCTTTAAGTTTATAAGTAGTTTATGGAAAGCAAATTCCATAATTAATAAATTTAAACCAGATATTGCTATTGGCACAGGGGGATTTGCAAGCGGACCAACGTTAATTATGGCGGGCAGAAAAGGAATTCCGACTCTAATTCAAGAACAGAATTCTTTTCCTGGCATTACCAATAAATTATTGAGCAAGAAAGCAAATAAAGTTTGTGTTGCTTATGATTATTTAGAACGTTTTTTTCCTTTGGATAAAATTGTTAAAACAGGTAATCCTGTTCGCCAGGACTTGTTATCAATCCATTCTAAAATAAAAGAAGGAAAAGACTTTTTTAAATTGGATACTAAAAAAAAGACTATTTTAGTTTTAGGAGGAAGTTTAGGCGCTAGAAAAATAAATCAATTAATTGAAAGTAATTTAGAGTTTTTTAAAAGCCAAGAAGTTCAAGTGATTTGGCAATGTGGTCAACTTTATTTTGAAGAATATAAGAAATATAATAAGTTAGAACATGTTCAAGTGCATGAGTTTATCAATAAAATGGATTTGGCATATGCAGCCGCTACTATTATTATTTCAAGATCAGGAGCTAGTTCGGTTTCAGAATTATGTATTGTTGGGAAACCTGTAATTTTTATTCCGTCACCAAATGTTGCCGAAGATCATCAAACTAAAAATGCAAAATCGATTGCAGATCAACACGCTGCAATCTTATTACGAGAGTCCGATTTAGATACATTTCCGATCGTTTTTGAAACGTTAATTAAAGACAAAGGAAAACAAGAACATTTATCAGAAAATATAAAAGAATTGGCATTGCCAGGGGCAACAAATGCTATTGTAAATGAAGTTGAGAAATTGATTTTCCGTTGATCAATGTAATATAGAAAAATATACATAAGGGAAAAATGATTTTTTAGAGAGTTCAGAAAAAGAGAAAAGAAATAAAATAGTTCAGGTAATAAAACAATGAATAAAAAAGATAAATATACCAGCAAGATTCGAAAAGTCCTTCCTTTTGAGAAGGATTTAGGATGGGATTTTATTTATTTTATCGGAATTGGTGGTATCGGAATGAGCGCAATCGCTCGTTACTTCGCTGCCAATGGAAAACAAGTTGCTGGGTATGATAAAATGCCTTCTCAAATTACAAAAGATTTGGAAGCTGTTGGGATAGAAATTCATTTTGAAGATAATGTAAAAAATATTCCGATTTCATTTTTAAATAAAGAGAAAACGTTGGTGGTGTATACGCCTGCGGTTCCAGCGGGGCATACCGAATTAAATTATTTTATCAATAATAAGTTCACCATTTTAAAAAGAGCCGCAATTTTAGGTAAAATAACAGAAAGTACGTTTTGTTTAGCAGTGGCAGGGACCCATGGAAAAACGACAACTTCTGCTATTTTAGGGCATATTATGAAGAATGAAAAAGCCACTTCTTTTTTAGGTGGAATTGCCGAAAATTACGACTCAAATTTAATTTTAGGTGGGGATAAAGTTTCTGTAGTAGAAGCAGATGAATTTGATAGATCTTTCTTACAATTAAGCCCAAATATTGCTTGTGTAACTTCTATGGATGCAGATCATTTAGATATTTACGGCGAAGCCGAAGCGTTACATGAATCTTTTTTTGCTTTTTCTCAGAGGGTTACAGATACTTTAATTGTTGCAAAAGGTTTGCCTTTAAAAGGATTGACTTTTGCGATAGATGAAGAGGCAGATTACAAGGCGTTTCATTTAAAAATTGAAAACGGAGCCTATATTTTTGATGTACAAACTCCATCAGAAATTATTAAAAATATTAAATTCCATGTGCCAGGTAAGCACAATGTTATGAATGCTTTGGCAGCGCTAGCAATGGCAGATGTATATGGAGTTTCTTTAGAAAATATTAAAAATCGTTTATCCACATTTAAAGGAGTAAAACGCAGGTTTACCTATAAGATTAAAACACCTAATTTTGTGTTGATTGATGATTATGCGCATCATCCAACAGAAATAAATGCAGTAGAAAATTCGGTCAGAGAAATGTATCCTAACGAAAAAGTGCTAGTCGTTTTTCAGCCACATTTATTTTCTAGAACTCGAGATTTTATCAATGATTTTGCAAGATCTTTGTCTAAATTTGATGAAGTTTTATTGCTAGATATTTATCCTGCAAGAGAGCTTCCAATTGTGGGGGTAACTTCTGATTGGCTTTTTAGTAAAATTGAAGGCGTGCATAAAAAACTGACTCAAAAAAATAATTTAGTAAAAGATATTAAAAATTCATCAGCCAAAGTTGTGGTTATGTTAGGTGCTGGTGATATTGGTATAACTATAAATGAAGTAACCCATGAACTCTTAAAACCCCAAGAAAATGAAGTTTAAGAGAGTTTTGAAATACCTTTTTTTTCTAGTGTTAACAATAGGTTTGGGGTTTTTATATAGTTTTACATCCGTCAGAAATCAACATATAAAAATAGGGATTCCTATTGTAGAATTTAAAGAAGGAGATAATAATTTTTTAACACATGCAATGGTTAATAAATTGTTAATACAAAATAATAAAAACGTGGTAAACCAAGCAAAATCTGTAATAGATTTATATGATTTAGAAAATAAGGTTTTAAAAAATCCATATGTTGAAGAAGCTGCTGTTTTTTTAACGATTGGAGGTACTTTAAACTCAATTGTAAAACAACGTTCTCCGGTAGCAAGAATTTTTGAAAAAAAAGATTCTTATTACATTGATAAAAAAGGAATAAAAGTACCTTTGTCAGATAATTATTCTGCGAGAGTACTCTTAATTTCGGGTATAAACAATGACCAAGATATTACCGCAGTTTTACCGCTTGTATCTTTTATTTTGGCTGATAATTTTCTGCAAAAAGAGATTGTGGGTATCGAGAAATTTGATGATGGTGAATATCAATTTTCTGCAAGAAGTGGAGATTATAAAATCGATTTCGGAAATTTATCTGAAATGGATATAAAATTTAAAAAATTAAAAGCGTTTTATAATAAAACATTTGAAGATAAAACAATTGAAAATTATAAAACAATAAATGTAAAATATCACAACCAAGTTGTGTGCACTAAATAGACTAGAATGGAGAACAATAAATTAGCTGTTGGTTTAGATATTGGTACAACCAAAATTGTAGCCATGATTGGTCGTAAAAATGAGTACGGTAAAATTGAGGTTGTTGGCATTGGTAAAGCAAAGAGTTTAGGCGTAAAACGTGGGGTTGTTAGTAATATAACCCAAACAATACAATCTATTGAACAAGCGGTAGATGAGGCAGAAAGTGTTTCTGGATTTAAAATAGAAAATGTAGTTGTAGGGATTGCTGGTCAACATATTAGAAGTTTACATCATAGTGATTATATTACCAGAAGTAATGCAGACGAGGTTATTGAAGATACTGATATTGATGATTTGGTACACCAAGTACATAAATTAGTAATGCTGCCAGGAGAAGAGATTATTCATGTTTTACCACAAGAATTTAAAGTAGATTCTCAAGGGGATATTAAAGAGCCCATAGGAATGTACGGCGGACGTTTAGAGGCCAATTTTCATGTGGTAGTTGGACAAGTTTCATCAATTAGAAATATTGGGCGTTGTGTAAAAAGTGCTCGTTTAAATTTAAGTGAAATTACACTAGAACCTCTGGCATCTGCACAAGCCGTATTAAGTCAAGAAGAAAAAGAAGCAGGTGTTGCCCTTATTGATATAGGTGGTGGAACCACAGATTTAGCGATTTTTAAAGATGGAATTATAAGACACACAGCGGTAATCCCTTTTGGAGGAAACGTAATTACAGATGATATAAAAGAGGGGTGTTCTATCATTGAAAAGCAAGCTGAATTACTCAAAATAAAATTTGGTTCTGCTTGGCCAGGAGAAAATAAGGAAACAGAAATTGTTTCTATTCCAGGATTAAGAGGAAGAGAGCCAAAAGAAATTACGCTTAAAAATTTATCAAAAATCATTCATGCAAGGGTTCAAGAAATTATTGAACATGCATATTTAGAAATAAAAAATTATGGACATGAAACTGCAAAAGGTAAATTAATTGCAGGAATAGTGTTAACAGGTGGAGGCTCTCAGTTAAAGCATTTACGCCAATTAGTAGAATATATTACTGGGATGGATGCTAGAATTGGTTTTCCTAACGAGCATTTGGCTGGTGATTCTGATGAGGTATTATCAAGTCCTGCTTATGCAACTGCAGTTGGGTTGTTAATGGAGGGTTTAGAAAAAGAGATAAAAGTTGAAGCAATAGAAGAAATTGTAGAAGAGGTTGTAGATGTAGAGGAAAATGAACCTGAAGAGGTAGAGAAAGAAATAGTACCAAAAATAGAAGTAGCAAAAAAAACAAAAAAGAAATCTTTTTTCGAAAAATTTACCGAAGGCTTAAAAGATTTTTTAGATAATGCTGAATAAAATCAGCAATACAAAATTAGTAGAACAGAACAAATAAGTGTAAAACAAAAAAAAATTAACGTGATATGGACTCAGGACTCGATAACATTACATTTGAAATGCCAAAAACAAAGTCTAATACCATAAAAGTAATTGGTGTTGGTGGTGGAGGTAGTAATGCTGTAAACCACATGTTTCAGCAACACATTAACGGGGTAGATTTTGTAATCTGTAATACAGATGCGCAAGCACTAGAGAATAGTTCAATTCCTAATAAAATTCAGTTAGGAGCCAACTTAACATCTGGTTTAGGTGCGGGTGCAAATCCAGAAATTGGTGCACAAGCGGCTAAAGAAAGTCTGCAAGAAATTCAGCAATTGTTAACTACCCAAACTAAAATGGTATTTATTACTGCCGGGATGGGTGGAGGAACGGGTACGGGAGCTGCTCCAATCATTGCTAAAATAGCAAAAGATATGGATATTCTTACCGTAGGTATCGTAACCATGCCTTTTGCTTTTGAAGGAAAAAGACGAGCAAAACAAGCACAAATAGGAATTGATGAACTACGCAAAAATGTAGATTCTTTAATTGTTATCAATAATAATAAATTAAGAGAAGTATACGGAAACCTTGGTTTTAAAGCTGGTTTCTCGAAAGCAGATGAAGTTTTATCTACCGCTTCTAAAGGAATTGCAGAGGTTATAACGCATCATTATAAGCAAAACATTGATTTACATGATGCTAAAACTGTACTTTCTAATAGCGGAACAGCTATTATGGGATCTGCAAAAGAAGAAGGCCAAGACAGAGCTAAAAATGCTATCATGAAAGCTTTAGATTCTCCTTTATTAAACGATAATAAAATTACAGGTGCTAAAAACGTGTTGTTGTTAATTGTTTCCGGAACGAACGAAGTTACTTTAGATGAAATAGGAGAAATTAACGAATACATTCAAGATGAAGCGGGGTTTGATGCCAATATTATTATGGGTGTTGGTGAAGATGAAGAGTTAGGAGATGCTATTGCTGTAACGATTGTTGCTACCGGGTTTACTAAAGATCAACAAAGTACAATTTCTAATACAGAGGTTAAAAAAATTGTTCATACGTTAGAAGATGAGCAGAAGGCAACCTATAATTTTGAAGAAAAAACAATCTCGAAATCTCCAACTATCGATCTGCCAATTTCTAATGTCATAGAGCAAAAAGTAGTCCATGTTTTAGAGGGTGATGTGACGCCTACAAAACCTAAAATGGATTTAGTTGCAACAAATCCGATTATCGCGAGCATGCCTGTGAGTTATGAAGAAGTTTCTCTTAATTATACTTCAGAAGCTGATTTTATCATTACCGAAACAAAAGTTGAAGAAAAAATGGAACAACCTCAGGCTATTCAGAATGATTTATTGTTTGATTTACCTTTAAATTCTGCTAAAGAAGATACAGAGAATAAGGATGTTCAGTTTAATTCAGTAAATAATGAAACGGTAACACATGCAAATGATATTCAAGTTTTTGGTGCTGAAGAAATCGTTTCAAAAAAGCAAACACGGTATGTTTTAGAAGATTTTGCTGCCGCACCTACCATCGGAAAAAGTTCTCATATTGCAGCAAAGAAAGTAATTGAAGAAGAGGTTCAGTTTGAATTAAAAACAACAAGACCTGCAGCTGAAGTTGATGAAATCAACACAAGGAGTGAAGAAGTTTCTCCGCTAGATTTAACGATAAGCGAGTTACAAAGAAGGGCAGAAGAGCGAAGAAAAAATATGAAGAAGTTTAATTATAGCTTCAATGAAAATTTAAATAAAAACATAGATGAGATTGAGCGTCAGCCAGCCTATAAAAGACAAGGTATAGATTTAGATAGAAACACATCTAGAAGTAGCACAGAAACTGCGCTTAATAAAGATTCAGATAATTTCGGTTTTAAATCTAACAATTCTTTTTTACATGATAATGTAGATTAACGGGTGCTTAAATCCCTTATAAAATAAAAAAAATCACATCTTAAAAAGATGTGATTTTTTTTATTTTCAACTTTTTGTAATTTTTTTTTGGTTTTCGTAAACCATGAAACCTACAAAAACTTGGTTTTTGTATTTTTTGTAAACTTTTGTACTGTAACAATTCTTTTTTGATGTCGTCTACTTTATATAATCATTAAAATCAAACACCATGAAATATTTACAAACAACAGCTGAGGTAGAAAGAGGAATTTTAACGTCTCGTTATAAAAGAGAGATTAAATATCAATCACAACAAGTTAGGGCAGCTTCTTTAGCTAGAACCAAATCAATGATTTTAAATCAAAGTAATTTAGAAAGTCAAACAGGTACTATTTTAAGAGTTGCTTTATTTCTTGCGGTAATTCTTATGATTACTTTCTAGTTTTATATAGAAAGTAATCTGTTCTTCCAGTTTTGTGAAGAATAAGTTTTTTAACCATGATATCGGTAACATCCTTTTTAGGAGAAACTCGTTTCGATATTTTTTGTACACAACAAAATAACATATAGCAGCGGGCATGCGTATATCTAATTTCAGCATGAAGTCTGTGCTTTATTTTTCAAAAATATTCCCAAAAAAAATCCATCTAAAAAAAAGATGGATTTGAAATCTAATATATTTTTAAGGTTAGTTTAACGCTTTCTTGATTCTACTCATGGCCTCACGAATTTTTAATTCAGAGGCAGCATATGATATACGAATACAATTTGGTGCGCCAAAAGCCTCTCCAGTTACTGTTGCAACATTTGCTTTTTCTAATAAAAATAAAGAAAAATCGCTTGCGTTATTTATCGTAATTCCGTTAATCGTTTTTCCGAAGAAATCAGAAACATCAGGAAACACGTAAAAAGCGCCTGCAGGAACATTTACTTTAAATCCGTTAATCTCCCTTAATAATTCAATAATGATATCTCTACGAGTTTTAAACTCATCTACCATATATTGTATTTTTTCAACTGGAGCCAAAACAGCCGTAATTGCTGCTCTTTGTGCAATACAATTGGTGCCAGACGTAATTTGACCTTGCATTTTTGTACAGGCTTTAGCAATCCAATCTGGAGCACCAATATAACCGACTCTCCAACCTGTCATGGCAAATGCCTTTGCTAACCCGTTTACGGTAATGGTTCTATGATACATGCTTTCTATGGCTGCAAAACTAAACGGTTTGCAATCGTAATTAACATGTTCATAGATTTCATCTGATAAAACAAATATTCTTGGATGTTTTTCTAAAACTGCTGCCAACGCTCGGTATTCTGCTTCACTATAAATAGTTCCACTAGGATTGTTTGGTGAGTTAAAGAAAATCATTTTTGTTTTTGGGGTAATTGCGGCTTCTAATTGTTCTGGCGTAATTTTAAAATCATTCTCAATGGAAGAAGGAATTTCAACATACGTTGCTTCACATAAAATTGCGATGGCAGAATAACTAACCCAATAAGGTGCAGGTAGTAAAATCTCATCACCTGGGTTTAGTAATACTTGTGCAACATTGGCAATAGATTGCTTTGCGCCTGTAGAAACAACAACTTGATTTGGTTGATATACTAAATTATTATCGCGTTTAAATTTAACACAAATCGCTTCTTTTAATTCTACATACCCATCTACCGGCGAGTAGGAGTTATAGTTCTGATTAATTGCTTCTATAGCAGCATCTTTGATGAAATCAGGTGTGTTAAAGTCTGGCTCTCCCAAACTTAAGCCAATAATATCTTTTCCTTCTGCTCTTAATTCTCTTGCTTTAGCAGCCATTGCTAAGGTTTGAGAAACTGGTAAACTGTTAATTCTGTCCGATAATGGATGTGACATTTTTTCTAAAAACTTATTTGTTATGCTAATTCTGGTTTTTGTCCTAAAACACCTAAATGTCTAAAATGCTCTACAAGCGCTTTACTCATAGTTTTATATTCATTGTAAGGCAAATTAAATTCTTGAGCTGTTTCTTTTACAATTTTAGCTAATTTGTCATAATGAACATGAGAAATATGCGGAAAAATATGATGTTCAACTTGATGATTTAAACCTCCTGTATAGAAGTTTACCAACCAATTGCTAGGTGCAAAGTTAGAGGTTGTATACAATTGGTGGACTGCCCAAGTATGTTCTAAATTTCCATCTTTATCAGGAATTGGCATTGTTGTTTTTGGTACAATATGTGCCAATTGAAAAACAATACTTAAAATCATACCAGCGGTATAATGCATGATGAAAAATCCAATTAAAACTTTCCACCAAGAAACATCTAAAACTAAGAGTGGTAAAACGATCCAAAGTGCATAATAAACAATTTTAGAAATTACTAATTTGGTCCATTCTGTAGCAGGATTTGGAAATTTACCATAGGATAATTTACGTTTTAAATACCGGTGCATTTGTTTCACATCGGTCGTAATTGCCCAATTAATGGTTAATAATCCGTATAAGAAAACAGAATAATATTTTTGAAGTTTATGAATTTTTAACCATTTAGAATGCATTGAAAAACGGATAATTCTACCTGCATCAATATCTTCGTCATGGTCTTTAACGTTGGTGAAGGTGTGGTGCAAAACATTGTGCTGTACTTTCCAGTTATACACATTTCCTGCAAGGATATAAATACTGCTGCCCATGAGTTTATTTACCCATTTTTTGCTAGAAAAGGAATCGTGATTGCTATCATGCATTACATTCATGCCCACGCCTGCCATTCCGATTCCTGTAAGAATCATTAATAAAAACATAGCCCATTGAGGCATAGAAACGGTAAGAACAATAATAAAAGGTACTAAAAACAGGGAAAACATGATAATTGCTTTGGTATACAATTTCCAGTTTCCTGTTCTTTTAATATCGTTTTCTTTGAAATAGGTGTTTACTCTTTTGTTTAAAGTTCTAAAAAACTTTGCTTTGTCTACTCTTGAGAAATTTATTTTTTTCATATATGATAGTAAGGACTACAAAAATAAGCTATTTTTTGTAAGATGATATTCTTGTAAACGTATTAATTTGATTTGAATTACATTATTTTTGTCAATATTTATTTTTTTATGGAAATTATTCACAAGTATTTTACAAACTTATCGGAAACGCAAATCAATCAATTCACCAAATTGCAAGAATTATATCAAGATTGGAACTTAAAAATAAACGTTGTTTCTAGAAAAGATATTGACGAGCTTTATTTACGGCACGTTTTACATTCTTTAGGAATAGCAAAAGTGGTTGATTTTAAACCACGGGCAAAAGTGATGGATGTTGGCACAGGTGGTGGTTTTCCTGGTATTCCGTTAGCTATTTTATTTCCCGAGACTAATTTTCATTTGGTAGATTCTATCGGTAAAAAGATAAAAGTTGTTGATGAAGTTGTGGCAGGTTTAGGCTTAGAAAACGTAAAAACTACGCACGGTAGAGTAGAAGAGGTAAAAGATAGGTACGATTTTATAGTAAGTAGAGCAGTGGCTCATATGGAAACTTTTGTAAGATGGAATAAAGGTAAAATTGCAAAAAAGCAAAATCATGCTTTAAAAAACGGAATTCTATATTTAAAGGGTGGCGATTTATCCGAAGAATTAAAATTGTATACTTCTGCCACAATTTATGATTTACCAGATTATTTTGAGGAAGATTTCTTTGAGACTAAAAAGGTGGTGCATTTAGGGATGAAATTTAAAGGGTAAGTTTTATAATTTTCAAACTTTACGTAAATACTTGAAACTTTTTTGTGTTTCATTGATAGTGCTTTAACAGATTAATAATAAACGGTATTGCCCAGCTTTTTCCTTTGGTGCACGGTGAAGGCACGGGGCAACTTGACTTTCCGGATGATCAATAGCCAACTTGCATAGATGACCAAGGCCTAGGCTAATGGGTTCTGCATTTGGCGCAGCTTGATAGTGTAGGTCAAAAAAATATTCAGTTAAAAATGATTCAAAACCGTCAACCGATGCGCCATAAAGTTTTTTGAGTTCAGCACGTATTTTCGGAACAAGTACTTTTTGTGTGGCTTGTGAATTTGGTAATATTTCACTAGTATCGCCATGATAAGTGCATAAAAAGGTGTCGGTTGGTATCGGAGATTTGTCTACATGGAAAGAATAAACATCGGTTGGAAAAAATGGGTAGCTATCATCTCTATCATAGCACTTAATCAGATTTAGAGTTGGAGATGCTCCATGAGCTTTTAATATTTTCAAGTCACTTAAAATAATGTCACGGGCAAGCTGGCCTTGTTCACTCAACTGAAGTTCAATAAGTTCTTTTGGATCAAGTGCCGCTATATTTTCGTTTAATTCTATCTTTTTAACGATTTCAGAAAAATCACCTGTAAGTTTTCGAGTCCAACAAATGGCGTTAACTTCTCCATGAAAAGGCGTGGAAACAAGGTCTTGAAAATTCGAGACACATTGAATTTGATTCTTAGTGTGATATAAATTCATCATATTGGTTTACAATTTTAAAAATGATATGACCTGGTGTCATTAGAGCCTATCAGAAGATTACGAATTTCTGTTTTTTTTCTTTTGGAAACAAGCTAAACTAAAAACATCTCACTTATAATTAATGCAAAACCATGATTTTAAAAAACGGAATTTCCTTTTCAAATAAGATGACTTATCTATAGAATTAAAAGGATCATGCTCTATTTTCTTTTCGAAAACTGCTCAAATAATATGAAATTATACCTTGAGGTTGTGTTCTCATTTTTTTAAATTATTTTAAAAAATAGCATCTTTTTCTAAAGGATGATGATAGATTTTAGAGTTCATAAAAGTAAATATAAATGGTAATTATTTTTTAAATAAAATTGCCACAGAAATAGCGGGAATGTTTAAATAATTAGCAACTGTTTTTTTTGATTCAGAATAAAAATAATCATCTAAAACAGCAACCTTCCAAGTTTCGTTTAAAGTATATCGTACTAGTTTATTTTGGGCATTATAAATGACCAAAATAGTTTTCCAAGGATCATTATTTGCATTATTTTTAATTTGAAAGGAAATGAATCCATGATCTACTTCTCTAAATTCTAAATTTTTTTGCACCTCTTTTGCTGTTGGCATTCTAAAAGCAGGATGCTCTTTTCTTAATGTAATTAAATTTTGAAAATAGCGAACAACATCTGCATTTTTGACTTTTAAATTCCAATTTATTTGATTGATGGAATCTGGAGATTTATAAGAATTATCGTCACCATTTTTGGTGCGCATCATTTCTGAACCAGCATGTAAAAAAGGAGTTCCTTGAGAGGTTAAAATAATGGCGGTTGCCAATTTGTGCATTGCTTTAATTTCATTTTCAGAAGCATTTGGTTTCGATATTTTTAATTTATCATATAAGGTAAGATTATCATGACAAGAAACATAATTAACAGCTTGCCAAGGTTCATTTGCCCATGGTTTATTAGAGTAATTAACTTTTTTATAATCAATTTGTGCATGTTCAATGGAGCCTACAATTCCGAATTTGATGGATTCCTCTTTGTTTTTAGCGCCATTTACAAAACCAGTGTCTTTATGTTTAAAAACGGAACCTTTAATCCCGTCTCTTACATCATCAGAAAAAGCTGCGATGTGTGGCATTTGATTTGTATGTTTTTTTAAAGCTTGATGTTGTTTTGCAAGTGGCGAATCATTGGCAGTCCATCCTTCGCCATAAATTAGGGCGTTTGGGTTCATTTTTTTTATTTCATCTGCAATTAGATTCATGGTTTTAAGGTCATGAATTCCCATTAAATCGAATCTAAAACCATCTATATGATATTCGATTGTCCAATATTTTAGAGATTCAATCATAAATTTTCGCATCATTTCTCTTTCGGATGCTGTTTCATTTCCGCAAGCGGCAGCATCAGAATACGTACCATTTTTATTAAATCGATAATAATAGTAGGGATTTTCTAAATTAAAATTTGAGTTTTCTGTTCTTCCAGTATGATTGTAAACAACATCTAAAATAACACCAATATTTGCATCGTGAAATGCTTTTACCATAGTTTTAAATTCTACAATTCTTACTTTTGCATCAAAAGGATTTGTAGAAAAAGATCCTTCGGGAACCTGATAGTTTTGTGGATCATACCCCCAATTAAATTGCGGTTTTTCTAAATTAGTTTCATCAATGGAATAATGATTGAACGTGGGTAATAAATGAACATGGGTTATGCCGAGTTCTTTTATATGATCTATGGCAGTTGAAACATTTTGAAGATTTTTTGTTCCTTCTTCAACCAAGCCCAAATACTTGCCTGCAAAAGAGGAGTTTGCCTCTTTTTGAATGGTAAGGTCTCTAATGTGTAGCTCATAAATAATAGCATCATTGGGTGAATTTAATTTTACATAATTATCATTCGCCCAATTTATAGGATTCGTTGTGTCAAAATCTAACACCATGGCTCTTTGGCCGTTTACGCCCACTGCTTTTGCATAAATTCCTGGAGTTTCGGCTTGCCAATAATTGTCTATATAGGTTTCATAAGTGTAATAAATTCCATGCAAATCGCCTTGAATTGTTTTAGACCAAACTCCGTTATCATCAACAGCTAGAGCATGTGTTGCCAAAATGCTAGAATTGTTTCCTGTTTTATAAAAATTCAAGTTTACAGCAGTTGCTATTGGAGACCATATTTTAAAAGTAGATTCCTTTTTAGTATAATGTAGCCAAAGACTTTCTTTGGAAGTAGGATAAGCATCTATATAAGAAAAAGTAGTTCGTTTTTTGGGGCAGGAAGATATGAGCATAGTTAAGAATAGAAATAATATATGTTGCGTTATTTTAGTATCAAAAGATTTTTATAGAAAGTAGAAAGTTCATCAATTTAAACTAAAATTCCAAAAGAAGTTTTAAAAAATAGAAGAGGCTGTTTTTGTCGTGAATTTTTCTAAAAATAGCATTCCTTTGTAAGAATTTCCATTTGTGTTCAATTTCGGACTCCAAACAGTGATGCAATATTCATCAGGGTGAATTGCTACAATACCGCCACCAACGCCACTTTTACCGGGCAAACCAACACGGAAAGCAAATTCGCCAGATTCATCATAAAAACCACAGGTAAGTAGAATAGCATTGATTCTTTTTGCTTGACTTTCGGTTAGGATTTTATTATTTTTATGTGTGATAAAATTATCGTCTGCTAAAAAGAGAAAGATTGTAGAGAGTTCTTTACAACTCATCGCTATAGAACAGGTATAAAAATAGAAATCTAAAACTACATCAACATCATTTTTAATATTGCCAAACGATTTTATAAAATTACACAAAGCAATATTTCTAAAACCCGTACTTTTTTCTGATTTTGCTATTTTATCATCATAATTTAAATTTGGATTATTAGAAATTTCTCGACAAAAATCTATAAAATCTTCTTTTGGATTTTTTAAATGACTAATTAAAACATCGCAGATTACAATAGCACCAGCATTAATAAAGGGGTTTCTTGGTTTTCCGAAATCGGCTTCTAATTGCAATAAAGAATTAAACGGATTGCCGGAAGGCTCTACATCTACTCGTTCCCATAATTTTTCTCTTTCTAATTGATACGCCAATGTTAGGGTTAGAATTTTGGAAATACTTTGAATTGAAAACTTCTTCTCATAATCTCCAATTCCATAAGATTGCTTGTCTATAGTTGTGATATTTATCCCAAAATTATCAGGTGAAATAGTACCAAGTTCAGGAATATAATTGGCTACTTTACCCGAATCATCTGTGTTTTTTACCTCAACATAAATGTCTTCAATTATTTTTTGATAATGTTTCATTGATAATTTTTCAAAATTAGTTGTCATACAAATATCATTTAAAATTTCACCAAATAATATGTATTATTGAAACATTCTTTTATCAAAAGGAAAATCTGTAACATCGACTATTTTAATCTTTTTAAACTGCTTGTGATAAGGATTTATTAAATAATTAAAATCGTCTTTAACAACCGCAGAAGGCACTTTTAAAACACAAAACTCTAAGGTGTCAATAAATAAATCGCCAATTTTTTTAGTTTTAGAATTTGGTAGCATAGCATTCCAGTTTTCATTTAAATCTTTCAAATCAATTTTTTTAATGGCAATTTCGTCAGGAACATCAATAGTAAGCATTACAAAATCTTTTGGTAAAGTCGCAATTGTTAAATGCACTGCAACTTCTGCCATTGCTAAAGCTCTGCTTTCTGCTGTGTAGATAATTTCTGTGCCTTTAGAATTCCATCTATTGTTAGATTTTGCTGCGCCTTTTCCATTAAATGCAGTTGCATATTTTTTCTTTGATAATCTAAAAAGCTTCATTAGGCAAAAATTCCATGCTCTATTCTGTTTAATTCTTCCATGACCAATTCTTTGCCATAAGAATCTTGTAAAAGTTCTGAAGGTTTTAAATTGTTGAATATAAAGGATGGTGTATGTAACCACAAATAAAACTGTTCTGTAGAATCGAAAACATCTTTACCAAAATTGGTAACCTCTGCCAATTCTATAATTTTTTCTGTATGAATTGGTTTAAATAAATGATTTTTGTCATTGCTATATCTTTGTAAGGATTTTTTAGAAATATTTAAATAGTTTGCCCATTCATCTTCCGTAAAAGGAATTATTTTTTTAATAGCATTAAATATTTTATGAGGCAACCCTTTTTTAATAACTTGAATAACAAGCATTTTGTTGTCAAAAAAATCTGAAAAAGAATTATTTTCTTTATTAAAATTAAATACAGACGCTGTATTTAAATTTTTTGCATACCCATTTATGGCTTCATTAACCGCAGTAAAATCGGAAGTGTTTTCTTTATAATTCATAATACAAATACATTTGACTTCAAATATACGACTTTTGTCTTGGGTTTGAAAATTTATTTTTCTTTTGATTTAAACTTTGAAAAACAATTTTATCAGCATACAAAAAGGAACTACATTGCTGTAGATCCTTTTTTTAATTTTAAAGACGTTCTGAATACAATTTCAGAATTCGAAATTTTTACAAAGCTTCTACAAACAAACCTTCATCGGTTTTAGAAACTTTTGCAACATCTTTTTTAGTTAACCCTTTAATGGTTTTATCCCATTTTTTGTTGGATAAACCAGATTGTGATTTGAGTTCGTTTAAATCTATTTTTTCTGCTTTTGTAATGATAGCTAGTAAATCTTTCTCTTCAACAGTGAGTTCTACATCTGCAGCGATTCGCTGCTCAGGGCGCATCTGTGGAAAGAATAATACTTCTTGAATGGATTGATTGTTGGTTAAAAACATAATTAAACGGTCCATTCCAATTCCCATTCCAGAGGTTGGTGGCATTCCGTATTCTAAAGCTCTTAAGAAATCTTCATCAATAAATTCGGTAGCTTCATCATCTCCTTTTTTAGCTAATTTTAGTTGATGTTCAAAACGCTCACGTTGGTCTATAGGATCGTTTAATTCTGAATATGCATTTGCAATTTCTTTACCACAAACCATCAATTCAAAACGTTCCGTTAATTCTGGGTTGGTTCTGTGCTCTTTACAAAGAGGAGACATTTCTTTTGGGTAATCGGTAATAAAAGTAGGCTGAATGTAGTTTCCTTCACATTTTTCACCAAAAATTTCATCAATTAATTTTCCTTTCCCCATGGTTTCATCCACCTCAATATGCATTGATTTTGCGGCGGCTCTAATTTCATCTTCTGTTTTATCATAAATATCAAAACCTGTAAATTCTAAAATAGAATCGCGCATGGTAATTCTTTTATAAGGCGCTTTAAAGTTTATTTTATGCTCGCCAAAAGTAGCTTCAGAAGTTCCGTTTACAGCTAGTGCACAATGCTCTAGGAGTTGCTCGCAAAAATCCATCATCCAATTGTAATCTTTGTAAGAAACGTAGATTTCCATGGCTGTAAATTCAGGATTGTGCGTTCTGTCCATTCCTTCATTTCTGAAGTTTTTAGAGAATTCATACACACCATCAAACCCACCAACAATCAATCTTTTTAGATATAATTCGTTAGCAATTCTCATATACAAAGGAATGTCTAAAGAATTATGATGCGTAATAAAAGGTCTTGCTGCTGCACCTCCAGGAATGGGTTGTAAAACCGGAGTTTCTACTTCAAAATAACCAGCATCATTAAAAAAGGTACGCATTGCATTAAACAATTTGGTACGTTTTATAAAGACTTCTTTTACATGCGGATTTACGACTAAATCTGCATAACGTTGTCTGTAACGCATTTCTGGGTCTGTAAAAGCATCGTAGGTTTTACCATCTTTTACCTTAGGAATTGGTAAAGGTTTTAGAGCTTTAGAAAGCAACTTAAATTCTTTTACCAAAACTGTTTTTTCGCCAACTTTTGTTTTAAAAAGGGTACCAGTAACCCCAATAAAATCGCCTAAATCTAATAAGGTTTTAAAAACAGTATTGTAAAGCGTTTTATCTTCACCAGCACAAATTTCGTCTCTATTAAAATACAATTGTATTCTACCTTCACCATCTTGCAACTGACCAAAAGAAGCTTTTCCTTGTATATTTTTTACCATTAATCGCCCTGCAATAACGACCTGTTTCCCTTCGGTAAAGTTTTCTTTTATATCTTTGGAATTAGCATCTATTGGAAATAAATCTGCCGGATATGGATTGATGCCTAAATCTCTTAGTTTTGTAAGCTTTTCTCTTCGTACAACTTCTTGTTCTGATAATTGCATTGGGTGTATAAATTTTCTGATACTATTAAGTGCGCAAAGATACAATCAAACTACAAATGCACAATTGCGAAAATTATAAAAAAATCAATAATTATTTTAGAATTTACAAAAACAACGTATATTTGTATGTTGCTTTTTGTTGAAGCAACATAGTTGTGTTGTTTTGGCATTTTTAAAAAAATGCCTTGGTTTTGTTAACCAATGGAAAGCTTCCCTTAAATGGGACGCTTTTTTTGTTTTACAGCATTTTTTGTTGCTTTTTGTAGAAATAATCTGCTTGTAACTTCATTAAGTTTCTTGCCATTTTTTGTTTATACGTATACAATTCTTCATCTTCTGTCATATCTTTATACACCTTATTGTCAATAGAAATATCTGCTTGTAACATTTGTTCTCTTTGATGAATTTGTTGCTGTACCCAAGTTTTTATTGCAGATTCATTTTCTTCTAATTTAAAATCATATTCGCCTTTAGGAGCTAGTAATTTTGCAATAATGGGTGATGTTTCAATGGCTAAAAATAATAGAAAAATAAATAAAGAGGGGAGTGCAGGCAATTTGCCAAGTGCAGTTATTCTTGCCATTAAGCCATCAAAATTAGAGATGATGGGGTGTGATTTTGTTTCTAGTAATTTTTGATTTTGTTTTAAAGAAGCAATTGCGGTTTCTTTTTCGAGAATTTTTTTTGAATTTTCTTTTTTAAGTTGATTTAAAGTAGCTAAAGAGGCATCGTGTTTTTCTCTTTTTTCTTGATAAACGGGTCCTTTTCCTAATTTTTTTGTTCCTTTTGTGCCCTCAGCTTCTGTAATATAAGTTTCATATAAAGCATTGGTTTCATTTTCTTTGGATATTATTTCGCCTTTTAAATTATCAATTTCTGAATTCAGTTTTGCAATTTCAGGTGTAAATTGTTGTGCAATTTGTGTTTTATTATCCAACGTCATTTGGTTTTTTTCTGTCAATAAAACCTGATTTATTTCTTTCTCAAACAATTTTAATTCCAGAGGTTTAGAAATAACCACAGCAATAATAACCGCTAAAATAATTCTAGGAGTTGCTTGCAGAAATTCTTTGAATTTAGAATCCGTTTTTTTGATGGTAGAAACTATAAATCGATCTAAATTAAAGATTAACAATCCCCAAATCAATCCGAAGAAAATAGCAGCATATAAATTATCAAAAACAGTATACAAAGCATAACTCCCTGCAATGGTTGCCATAACAGCTGTAAAAAAAACGGTAGCTCCTATGCCTACATATTTATTTTGTTCGCCGTTAGAACAATTGTTGATTAGGTTTTTATCAACTCCGGAGCAAATTAGGAAGAAATTTTTAAGCATACATATAGTTTTCAGTCAGTTAGCGTAAATTTATGAAGAAAAAATACATTTCAATCGAGAACTAAAAATTACTTCTCGATACATTTTTCTCATAAAATCGAAAATCACTCGAAGTAACATCGATTAAGAATACAACGCTTTAAAGCAGAATTTGTTACATCAAAAAACCTCGAAATTTCGAGGTTTTAATTTTATTTTATTTTTTGAAATATGTTTGTGTAAACATTCTGTAAATCATCATAACTCATTTTGTTTTTTAAGTTTTTGTTTAAAAGTATGGTTAAAATACCTTCTGGACTTTCTCTTGTATCAATGTTACTAAATGGATGTTTATGAATAAATGTATAAGCATCATTTATATGGTAATTTTTGTCATTAATTTTAAAATTGAATTTGCTTGGGTTCATGGTAGTTGTTTTAAGAAGCAATTTCCTATAATCAAACTGTTTTTTCTCTTCATCACTAAATTTTGCTTTTGATTCTTTTTCTCTTTCAACCTCAGCAACACTCGTCAATGATAAATTTTCCTTTTCGTTATACTTCATGAAAAAACCCGATGGAACTTCTTTTGAATCTTTATCAAAAATAGAAATACCTTTTAGAATATTGTTATCAAGATGATCATCTTTAAATTTTATGTTAAGGGTGTAATTTAATTGTTTTTTATTGCTTTCATAAAAAGTTTTTTGAGATTTATAGGTAATAACTTGACCAGGTTTTATGTTAGCTGTTGCCTTATCAAAACTAATGGTTTTACCATCTACTTTTAAATATACCTGATAACTTTTTTTAGGAATTATCGTATTTCCAGTATTTTTAATTGTGTAATGAAAATATATTCCACCTTTCTCAGTTCTTTTTTCTATTACTTCTAAGGCTGATAAATCTATCACTTTTTCATTTAATTTTCCATTATCCTTCAAACCATTTTTCACCTTATTTGTGCTATTTTTTATGTCAGCACCTGGTTTTGAAGTGATATAAACATTCTTTGAGCCGTCTTTATTTTTCTCTACTCGTGTACTCTCAATTTCGTAGGGTTTTATTATAGAAATTAAATTTTTAAATGCTATTTCTTTACCATCCACATAATAGATTGCTTTATTTGTTGGTTTAGAATAGTCATAAACTGTATATTGATTTTGAGCTACGTAAAATTCATTATCAGAATTATTCTTGTTGTTCAAGAATCCGTCATTATTTTGACTTTTCTTACTTATTTTTTTCAATTGAGAAGTAAAAGAATTTTCTTGCTTATTATTTGTTTTCGGTGGCGGTGGAGCACCATCATTTCCAGTTCTCTTTTTCCAATCTTTATAAGCTTTTTTGGATTTCAGAACCTCCTCTTTTGTTGCATTGGGTTTTGGAGGTGGAGGTGGTAACAATAATTTATCTTCTTCTGTTAAATCTTTTCTTAATTTGTAGAAAACTTTGTTGTTTTTTCTTAAGGTTATATATGGTTTTCTGGGATTTATAGGACGTGAAACTTTATTTTTATCAGCTCTTGACATTCTAAAATACATGCCACCTAAATCTGAAAATTCTTGATCGATTTCTTTTTGTTCCTTTTCAGTTTTAAAAACATAATGTTTTCCAGTACTTTTTAAATTTTCAAAAGTTTGCTGTTTTCTTTTGTATTCTTTTATAATATCAAGATTTACTAATTTTCCGTTTTTATAGTATCTAGCAATTCTTTCATTTTTATCAAAGGTGTAGTAGTATTTTTGATTATCAATTGTGATATACCAATCTTTATTAAATTTTATAGAATCTTTTGTATAATTTATTTTTAAAGCGTTAACATCTTGCAGTTTTAGTCTAATATCAGTAATTGTTCCATTATTGTTAGAGGGAATACTTTGTATAGAAAATGAGTTTGTGGGAATTGGAGAATCTATATATTCTTTTGAAATAACAACTTCTTCTACTTGTCTTTTTCTTATTTCATTAATTTCTCTTTTTCCTTTTAATTTAATAACATCAGAATTTGGAGATAAAGTGAAATTTTTAAAGCTTATTTGATAAATGCCAGATTTACTTAATTCAATTCTAATTTCTTCAATAAATTGTTTTTTGAGATTAGAATTAGCTTCAGCTTCTAAGACAATATAAGCATTTTTAATATTCGTTATTTTTTGATCTATTTCCTCTTTTAAATCACTCAAAATTAATATGTCATTATTTATTTTAAGTTTTTTATCTTTTTTTAAGAAAATTAGTAGTTCATTACTGTTTTTAGGTTTTACTTCTTCTATTACTTCTTGCGCTTCAACTCTTTCTGCAAAGAGGAAAACAAATCCTGCTAAAAGCGGAATTACCGCCAGTTTTTTCAACCAAATTTTGGTTTTTGAACTTTGTGTTGTCATCATTTTTAATCTTTTTTTAGTAAGTGAATAATTCAAATTACTGGCCAAGTAATATTCGTTGTTCCAAGCAGCTTTGTTTACCAATATATGCTGATAATGGAATGTGTTTTTATGTTGATTAATTACATTTTCATCCGCTAAAAATTCGTGATTTAGTTGCATCGCTTTTTTTAAGAAAATAAACAATGGATTTATCCAAAAAATAGCTTGTAAAAATTCAATTAGTAAAACATCTATGGTGTGTTTTTGAGTAACATGTGTTAACTCGTGGGTAAAAAGCTCTTCTTCAATTTTTCCGTTTTTGTAATCGGTTTTGTTGATGAAAATAAAGTTCCAAAACGTATGAGGTAAGATTGGGTCATCCACTAAAACCAATGAAGCATTTTCAAGTTTTATGTGGGTATGCAACCGTATTTTTTGAATGATTTTAAACAAGTTTCTACCAAATCTGAAGAATAAGAGAATTGAAATGATTACGTATACACCAAAAATATATTTGGTGTAATCAATCGTTTCTTCAACGAGTATTGGTAGAGTTTCTTCGGTGGTAAAAGTAGGTTCAAAGGTTGTAATTTCTGAAGTTGAAATTGCAGGAACTTCAACAGTTAAGGTTGCAAACGGAATTATTAAACTTACGATAACCCCAATTAATAAATAGAAACGATTGAAACTGTGCATCTTTTCTTTTTCTAAAATCAAGTGATAGAAAAATAAAAGTAAAGCTAAACAGCCAGCTGATTTTAAAAAATATGCTATCATTTTTTAGTATTTATATTGATTAATTTCAGCTTTATTTTTAGTATTCAATTTTGATCTATTTAACCAATTGGTACCTTTTAAACTTTCGACGGTAAACGTGTGGTCTGTAAGTTCATCTTCAATATTTTTAACAAGAATTTTAAAATCACTTGAATAATCTGTTCTATTTCCAGCACCAAATTGATCAACTGCTATAGATTCATTTTTATTGAGATTAAAAGTTAATTCTTTCCAATCACAACCTTTTGTGCATTTAAGCATAAAAGAACTTCTTTTTTTCTCAATTTTAATAGTAAAATCTGCTAAATTAGAACTGTCTAATTTTGATTTTTTAGGCGTTACGACTGCTTTGGTAATGTTCTCCTCAATTAATTCTTTATCTAACTTGTAAAAAACTTTATCGTCTTTAATCAATTTGTTATAAGGATGATATGGTTTGATTGCTTTTTTAACTTTATTCTGATTTTCAATTGAAAGTTTTGAATATTGCTTTTTTAACCTGTAGTAATAATCATTAATTACATCTCTTTCTTCTTTTGATTTTTTTGTAAAATGAGGCTCTTTATTTAGTAGCGAGTTGTATTTATTATAAAAATAAGAATATCTCTGCAATGAATAATTTTTAGAATAATTATTCATTATTTTTTTAAGCGAAGATTCATCAAAATTTATTTTTTTTTTATTTTCTAAATACTTAAAAAAATCTTTTTCTCTTTGTTTATTGTTTTGTTCAAAAAATTGATTTGTTTCTAGAGTACAATGTAACATGTAACTATTTATCTTTTCATTATAGTTTTTATATTCTGAAGAATAATATGAGAAGTCAGAAGCTTTATATTTTTGTAAGGCCTCCTTGTTTACCAAAAATCCGTCGATGAAAATGTGGCGATTTGTTTTTTCCTTTTTTAAATTATTTAGAATTTCATTTGTTATTGCTTTCTTTTTTAGTTTTAAAGGAACAACAGGGTGAAGTTTTTTCTTTTTATCATCAGATAATAACGAATAGGGTACTTTAATAGTTTTTTCTTCTTCATCTTTAGTGTATATGTATGTGTTTCTATATCCATATTCTTTAAAAGCATCTAAAACCTCTTCATCAAAATTTTGTTGTGTAATTTTTTGTGTTTTTTGTCCTTCAACTCTTTGTGCAAAAAGAAATAAAAAGCCTACTAATAAAGGAATGATTGTCAGTTTTTTTAGCAATATTTTTGTTGGTGAACTTTGCATTGTCATCATTTTTAATCTTTTTTTTGTGAGTGCATAGTTTAAATTACTAGTCAAATAATATTCATTGTTCCAAGCAGCTTTATTTAATAATAAGTGTTGGTAATTCAATGTGTTTTTATGTTGGTTAATTACCTTTTCGTCTGCTAAAAACTCATGATTGAGTTGTATAGCTTTTTTCAGAAATATCAATGTTGGATTTATCCAAAAAATAATTTGTAAGAATTCTATTAATAAAACATCTAAAGTATGTTTTTGTGTAACGTGTGTTAGCTCATGCGTAAATAACTCTTGTTCAATTTTTTCATTAAAATACTCTTTTTTATTGATGAAGATGTATTTCCAAAAAGTATGAGGTAAAATTTCATCATCAACCAAAATCAAAATTGCATTTTTATAAGAAATTCTGTGGTTTACTTTCGTTTTTCTTATGATTTTGAATAAATTTATTCCAAAACGAAAAAAAAGTAGTATTGAAAATGTAAAATAAGAGTATAGAAAAACGATATTATAATTTATGGATTTTGCAATAGGTTCTAAATTTTTTGAAGTTGTTGCAACTTTTGAAACTGGGGTAAGTGATGAAGTAGATGAAGTTTCATTAATAACTACGGCATTATTTAAAATTGGATTTTCAATATTTTCTTTGGGATTTATTGTAATTTGCTCATCATAAGTAACTGAAGTTATAGTTGCAAGCGGAATTAAAAATGAAGCCAAAACTCCAATCAATAAATAGAAACGATTGAAACTGTGCATCTTTTCTTTTTCTAAAATCAAGTGATAAAAGATTAACAAAAGCGCTAAGCAACTTGCTGATTTTAAAAAGTATAGAATCATTTTTGTTGATTTTTGATTTGAGTATCAATTATTTTTTTTAATTCCTCTAATTCTTGTGTGGTTAAATTAGTTTCTTTTGTGAAAAAAGAAGCAAACTGACTCGCAGAATCATTAAAAAAGTTTTTAATTAATCCGTTTACGTGATTCGAAAAATAATCTGTCTTTTTGATAATGGGGTAATATTCTCTCGATTTTCCAAATAATGTATAGCTGATAAAACCTTTGTCAGAAATCCTTTTTAAAAGTGTTGCAACTGTCGTTGTTGCCGGTTTTGGCTCCGGAAAATCCTCTAATAAATCTTTTAAAAATGCTTTTTTACGTTTCCATAAATACTGCATTAATTGTTCTTCAGTTTTAGATAATTGCATGACTTTTTTATTTTACTCTACAAACATAGAACAAAAAAATGAATTCTACAAATGTAGAGGTAAAATACAGTTAATAAATAATTACATTTGCCATGTTCTTAATAAAATCAACATATGAAAAAATTATTTTTATTATTCAGTATTGTTTTGTTGTCGGCTTGTGGCTCTCAAAAGTTTAAAGAAAAGTGGCTAGATACCGAAGCACCCAATACATTTAAGGCTAGGTTTGAAACCACAAAAGGTAATTTTGATATTGTTGCCAGAAGACTCTGGTCTCCAAATGGTGTGGACAGATTGTATCAATTAATTACGAATAATTATTATCAAGATATAGCTATTTACAGAGTGGTTCCAGAATTTGTAGCGCAATTTGGCATTCATAATGATACGCTTATTAACAATCGTTGGAGAGATAATGGTGTGGCAGATGAACCTGTTTTGGCAAAAAATGAGGCGATGAGTATTTCTTTTGCTAGGGGAGGCGTAAATACAAGATCGAATCAGATATTTATCAATTTAAAGGATAACTATCGATTAGACAAACTTGCGTATTCTGGTGTCACAGGATTTCCTGTGGTTGCGAAAGTTATCGCTGGCAAAGAGAATGTTTTAAAATTTTATGATGGCTATGGAGATAAACTAGGTAGAAATCAAGATTCTATTGCCAAGTTTGGAAATACATTTTTAAGAGAAAAATATCCTAAAGTAGATTATATTATAAAGGCATATATTATAAAATAATTAGTTTGGTGACCTTCTTGTAAAATTGAAGGTACGAATGTTATATATTCAAAATTTTTTACCTCGGAGTCATTTATTTAATTCAAAATAAAAATCACCTACATTTTTAAATGTAAGTGATTTTTAAGCGGATCAATTGCGCTACTTATTGTATTCTAAAGGCAACTTTTCTAGCCAATTGTTTTGCTTCATTTGTCAGCTCTTTGTCTTCACCAACACCCCCGTACGTTAATCTCGTAGGATCTATGCCTGCAGCAACAAGAATATCATACACTGCCTTTGCTCTTCTCTTAGATAGTTTTAGATTATAGCCTTCTTCGCCAGTTTCGTCTGTATACCCAATTAAACCTGCAACAACAGTTGGGTTGTCATTCATAAATTGTTTTAAATAATTAACAGCAGGTAAAGATTCTGTTTGAATTGTTGCTTTATTGGTATCAAAATAAACATTTACATAACCTCTATTTAATAATTCTCTAATAAAACCAACGTTCGAGGCGGTAACTGAGCTCGCATATTTATTTACTTCTCCAGTATCCGAATCCGAATTATCAATCGTATTGGCTTCTCCTTTTCTGGTATATCGAGTATCTAACTCGTAAATTAAATTATTTTTGTTGATTTCAGCATCTGTTTTAACTTTTAAATTTGCTATTTCTTTTTCAGCACTTTTTAAACGTTTTTTAATGTCATCTAGCTCCTCATTTACAGCCATTTCTTTTTCTTGAGAAGAATCTGCTAATTGCTTATTTTTCCCTAGGGCTATATTTAATCCTAGCGATGTGTTAAAATAACTCAAGTTGTTATCCATATTTTCTGTATTTGAACTACCGTCAAAATTTTCTGTTTGATGAAAATTTATAAACGTCGAGATATCGAAAAAAAGAGAAATTCTGTTGGTTAATTTATATTGTGGTGTTGCCCCAAAACTCATATGAGTCATAAAATCACCACCATTATCAATAGGTTCTGTAACGTTTAAAGAAGAAACACCACCACCAACATGTGCTAATAGGTTAAAGCGTTTTGTCCAAGTTTGAAAGTTTAAAACATTTCCTAAATTAAAGACTCCTTCTAAAGTAGCTCTGTAAAGATTTGATTGAAAAGGGTTGCTGTCTCCGGCTTCTTTAAAACTATTATACCCAAGGCCTACGCGCAAACCAAATTTTTCATTGAACATGTATCGAACACCAAAATTAGTTTGGAATAAAGGATCATTATCGTAGCCAGCGCTTAAACTTTGACCTAATTGATGAATACCTGCTCCTAAATCTATTGACCAATGGTCAAAATTTTGTTTTTTTGTATCATTTTTTTGCGCATTTAATTGATAAGAACCCAAAAACACTAATAATACTCCCCAAAATAAATTTTTCATAATTTTCATGATCCAATATTTTCATACATACTATGCAAATTAACGATTTTTTTAACAAGTAATGAAAATAAATTATTTCAATAATCTTTTAGAATCAGTAATCATACATTAATAATGGTGCTACTATTTTTTAAAATTTAATTCAGTAAAATATTTATAAAAATAAGGAATTGTTTCGATGCCTTTTAGGTAATTCCAAACACCAAAATGTTCGTTTGGCGAATGTATGGCATCAGAATTTAATCCAAATCCCATTAAAATAGTTTTACTTTTTAATTCTTGTTCAAAAAGAGCAACAATAGGAATGCTTCCTCCACTTCTTTGCGGAATCGGACTTTTACCAAACGTAGTTTCATAGGCTTTACTTGCCGCTTGATATGCAATGGTATCAATTGGAGTTACATACCCCTGACCTCCATGATGTGGCGTTACTTTTATTTTTACTGATTTTGGTGCGATACTTTCAAAATGAGTTTTAAATAATTTTGTAATTTCTTTCCAATCTTGATTGGGTACTAAGCGCATCGAAATTTTTGCATAAGCTTTGCTGGCAATGACTGTTTTTGCACCTTCGCCAGTATACCCTCCCCAAATTCCATTGACATCTAAAGTAGGTCTTATGGCATTTCGCTCATTGGTAGAATATCCTTTTTCACCGCTAACTTCAGCAATATCCAACGCTTTTTTATAATCGTCTAAATTAAAGGGTGCTTTTGCCATTTCTGCTCTTTCTTCTTTTGACAATTCTTGAACGGCATCATAAAAACCAGGAATAGTTATATGATTATTTTCATCATGTAAAGAAGCAATCATTTTGGTTAAAACATTGATAGGGTTTGCAACCGCTCCGCCATATAAACCAGAATGTAAATCTCTGTTCGGTCCGGTAAGTTCTACTTCCACATAACTTAAACCGCGTAAACCAGTGGTTATTGACGGAATATCATTTGCAATCATTCCTGTATCAGAAATTAAGATAACATCATTGGCTAGTTTTTCTTTATTTCTGGGCACAAACCATGCTAAACTTTCTGAACCTACTTCTTCTTCACCTTCAATCATAAATTTTACATTACAAGGTAAATTTCCTTCGGATGTCATATATTCTAGGGCTTTTACGTGCATGTACATTTGTCCTTTATCGTCGCAAGATCCGCGGGCAAAAATGGCTCCTTCGGGATGAATATCGGTTTTTTTAATAACGGGCTCAAACGGTGGAGACGTCCAAAGTTCTATCGGATCTGCAGGTTGCACATCATAGTGGCCATAGACTAAAATGGTTGGTAAATTTTTATCGATGATCTTTTCTCCATAAATAATTGGATATCCAGGAGTCTCGCACATTTCAACGTTGTCACACCCCGCTTTTTTTAGACTTTCTAAAACAAAATCTGCCGTTAATAAGACTTCTTTTTTAAAAGCTTTGTCGGCACTTACCGACGGAATTTTTAATAGTTCTATTAATTCGTCTAAAAATCGTTGTTTATGTTCTGTTATATAGGACTTTATGGTGTTCATGTGTTCTTATTTATATTTTTATCAAAAATAGAAAAATAATAATGAACTGCTTTGTAGTTTCTGATGATTGTTTATATTTGCAAACCAAAATGCAGGCGTGGTGGAATTGGTAGACACGCTAGACTTAGGATCTAGTGCCGCGAGGTGTGAGAGTTCGAGTCTCTCCGCCTGTACAATAAAAACCTCATCATATTGATTTTAAATATGTTGAGGTTTTTTAGGTTTATAATTTGTACAATTATTGTATTGTTAGTCCTTTTTCTGCCTGAATTTTCTCTTTTACCACCTCTCATATTTTTTGATTGTTTTTCATTCTAGATAAATTTAATTATTTAAATAATAATCTATCAAATCCTAACCATTTTGTAAGGCTGTTGTTTCTAATATATTACTAACTGTAATTTTAAAGCCCTGTTTATTTAATTCAGTTGCTTTAATTGATGCTCTGTGTTATAAGTATTATTATTTGGATTACCATCATCCAGTAATAATGTTCTTAATCTTTTAAAAAGTTTAGATACCTGTAATAATATAGCTAGACCACATTCCCATATCAAAGAGTCTATCAATTTATTACAAAATAATATTCAAAATTAGTGTTGTCCGATTAAAATTAGCTAAAGTGTTTTAAAGTATTGATCGTATTGATTTTCAGGAGCTTTTAAAGTAGTACACCTTACTTTTAAAAACGCTTTAGAATTTATGGTGTCTCGAAAAATTTAAAATCGTAATAATATTGTTTTTCAGTTAGTTAAAATCAAGTCTTTGTTCTTGATTCTAACAGCGAAAGCGGTCTTTTTATCTTTTATCGACAATAATGATTCAAAATTATAATTTTATGGAAACTGCCCTAAAAATTCAAAATAGCCTACTAGATAATCAAGAGAATTATAAAAAACTTGTTGAGATTTCTAAAATTGTAAATAGTAGAGAATGGAATGCTACAAAATTTAAGATTATTTTATCTGATTTTGTTAAAAACGATAAATTGATTATGAGTGATGTAAAAAAGGCAGCTGGATTTAGTTCCTATTATGTATCTCTCTATTTTGAAGAGCAAAAGTATTGGCTTGAACTATGGTCTTCTGATGATTCTGTGAAGTTGTATTTATGTTGCAAGGATGAAGATAAAAAGACAAAAAAGAGCATAAATTTTGGGCACCAGAAATTTGAATACGAAACAAACTGGGGTAGTTGACAATATTATAAAACTCAAAGTAATAAAATAAATTTTTCTTTCTAATTTAAAACCTATGGAAAATTTCAAAACTCTTATCAAGGAAAGTTTTGAAAAATTAAAGGACTTTACTGTCTTTGAATACCTAGTAAATGTAATAGATACTAGAACTTGTTTATAAAAAATTTAATTCTCAAATGACTTTTGTTTTGGCGCTTTGGGCGAATGAATTGATGAAAATTGATTAAAATAAAAGAAAAAGTTTGCACTTATGATTATATACAAGGAATATGAAAAAACAGTGTATAATTGGCTGAATAATAAAAATAAACAAGATGCAAATTTCACCTTTTCTTTAAGGCAAAAAGAAAGCTTTTTTTTAAATGATGAGGCTAAACTATCAAGGTTTTTGAGAAAAATACTATCAACCACTAGCGTGTTGTTTTTTTAATACGAGACTGTAAACTCAACGCTGTCTGAATAAAAAAAAGTATTAATTTTATTCAAACAGAAAAGATAACACAAGAAGGACAAGAATTATCAGAAAAGAAGGCTTTAAATCAGTTATTATCAGGTAAGAGTTTATTTGGCAAAGAGGATGCTTTTGCGTCAATGCTAAAACAAATTGATACCTTATGGGTAGTTCTTGGAAAAGATGCTTGCTGTCTTTTTTAAGATGACACGTTCAATCGTTACATGTCTTAATTCCTTTTTTAAAGGCTTTTAATTCTTGAGTCTCTACCAATAGCACTTCCTTTTTAGAAAAATATTCAGACCTTGCTGCAAGCTCTTGTTCCAGTGGCTAATCATACTTGGGTTTACTTATCGATTTTAAGAGTTCTAAAGGTATAACTTTAACCTCGTTATCCTGTTTTTTGCTATAATTTAATGTATAAATATTGATGGACTCTAAAAAATCGTTCCATTAAAGATAGAAATTTTACCTGCCAAATAAAAGTATTGTACATGCAAAGAAGACCTTCAATACTCATGATAAAAAGAAGAATCTTATTATTTCTATGGTGTTTCTTTAAAAATTAATATTTGTAAACGCAAACTCTAAAATGGTGAAAAATAGGTTTTGTATTGATAAGTAACTTCGTTTGGTGGTTGATCGACAGTAGGTATTGCAGTAAATTTCGGGTAATTAGGAATCAACTTTTCTGCTTTGGCATTATATTCATCGGCCAGTTTATGATTACCCTGTCTTGCTTCAACCATTCCAAGCCAACCATAACACCAGGCTTCTATTAATCTAGGTTTTTCCATCTCAGTATTTAAATACAGATGAATGTTTTCTTTAAATTTAGTTAATTCTTCATCACGATTTTCTCCACCTCTCATGGCTTCATATAAATGTGAACGAGCAACATCTAAATGCAAGATAACTTGCTCCGCATCTCTTTGGATTACCTTATTAAAACATGCTTGCGCCTTATCTCGATGATTAGTCATTAAGCAAGCTTTACCCAACTTTATAAGAGCTTCGTTGCTCTCTCCATTAACAGCTATATAAGTTTCCCAATAATTTATACGATCAAAATCTAGTTCTTTGGATTTTAAGATGACTTCGCCTTGAGCAGCATAAAGCGGATCTAAGCTATTTAAAGTTTTGAGGTATGTTTTTGCCATATCCATATTTCCACCCATGTCTTCAGGTAAAGAACCATAAATATCGATGAGAAACAATAGAGATTCTTTGCAATCTGGTTTTATGGCGATTATACTTTTAAGTGTTTCTTTACAAAGATTTAAGTTTTTTGTTATCGATTCTTTATGATCGGTTTTCATGGCTTTATAAGCTTCTAACATCTGTAAATTAGCTTGATAGAATTTATACATAAGATTCTCTGGGTCATAGAACAATGCTTTGGTGATGTGGTAGGTCTTCTGATCATTATCTAATGATCTAGCCATTTCGAAATGAGCCATAGCATTAGTGGAGTCGGATTCTATAATTTCAGATAGAACATTTATAGCCTCTTCAGAACGGCCTTCCATTCTAAGTTCGTAGGCTTTGAGTATTTTATTAGTATTGTTTTGGCAGTACACCAAAAATACGGGCTGCATCAACAATACAATCAAGAGGTATGTTTCAATCTTTTTCATGATTTTTATTTTGATAATCGTTCAGGAACTAACGTAAGTTTAAGTCGTATAAGTTAAGTTGTAGCGTAACAGCACGAAATGACTTTAATCAGTAATCGATATTTTTTCTGGATATAATGCTAAAATGAAAATGCTAAAAAGAATTTATAGTATTTGTTTTATGTAATACCATTTCTAAAATCCTGAATATATTAAAATAAGTTACTGTATTTTAGCTGCTTGAATTGAATTTCAGCTTTATTGTTTGGCGTAAAGCGTAGCCAAGAGGTAAATTACATTGCTATTTTAAATTTTTTGATGCCCTTTGATATTTGATACAACTTTAGAGTGATGTCAATATTCTTAGGTGTATTTTTATGAATACGCTTGTAAGGCTTCTTGTTTTTTATAGCAAAAATTTTACTTTGAATTAAAAAAGAATAAAAACATTACTTTTAAAAAAACAAAAACAAAAACAAAAACAAAAGCAATCCATTGCTTAAAACCAAAAAATAAAAGGGAAAATAGAGTTTATAAAGAATTAGTGTTTTTAAAAATTCATGAGTTATAAATCTAAAGAGATGTTACTTTTCAAATCTAATTTTATAGCATTTTCTAGAGCATCTAAATGAGGTTTTCTAACTTTTAGCTTCGTGGCAGCATGCGCTTTTTTGTTTAGTTTTGTAAACATATTAGCAACTTTAATGGCCGTTGGTAATAAAAGTTCTTCAGAAACAGTTACATCTAAAAATCCAGCTTTTACAGCATCTTTAGAACTAAAAATTTCAGCATTATTTACACTTCTAGTAAGGTATACTTCAGATAAACGAGCTTTGGCGATGGCAATTCCTGCCTGGTGCATGGTCATTCCGATCATCACTTCATTCAAGCCAATTTTAAAATCGCCAATTACGCCAATTCTATAATCACAAGATAAAAGTAAAAATGCTCCTTTTGCAATGGCATGACCGTTACACGCTATAATAATAGGTTTCGGAAAAGATAGCATTCTTAAAGATAATCGAGAACCTTTTGTAACCAATTCTAAAGCAGATTCAGGAGATTTTGTCATCACTTTTAAATCAAACCCTCCAGAAAAAATGCCAGAAGTTCCTGTTAAAATAACAATTTTATCCTCTTGTTCTGCTTTGTCTAAACTTGCATTTAAACCCGCAATTACTTTATGAGAAATAGCATTGGCTTTTCCGTTGTTGATGGTAATGATTGCGTAATTTTCTTCTGATTGATACGTTACAAACTCGTTCATTTTTAATCTTTTTAAATAAATTTAACAATATACATTCCTGCAAAAACAGCAAGGAAACCTACTATAAAACTGAATATGGTATAGATAGCAAAGGAAGTAAAATCTCCCGATTTTAAAAATACATGATTTTCATAGGCAAAAGTAGAAAATGTGGTAAATCCTCCACAAAAGCCAGTGGCTAATAATAAAATATGTTGATTACTTAAAGTGTCATTTTTTGCAGCATAGCCTAAAATGAGTCCAATAAAAAGACTTCCTGCAATGTTGGCAACAAAAGTTCCGTAAGGAATTCCGTTTTCAGCATTGTTTAACCATTTACCAATGATAAAACGTAAAACACTGCCAAAACCACCACCAATAAATACGAGAATTAAATTTTTCATTATAGTTCTAAACCGTCAAGATCCTTCCAGTTTTTTTTGTCAACAACGGTTCCTTTCTTTAAAATCATAACTCCAGGATTTGCTCTAATCATGGTTTTTAAAGTGGTTTCATCACAAAATAAAACCTCAAAAGGAAGTTGATATTTTTTCTTTGCCAATTGAATAATCTCAGAAAAAGAGGCAGAAACGCCATACACTTTATAACCTTTTTTGATCGCTTGATCTGCAATTTTTTTAATTTCAGGAAATCCTGTGTATTCAGCTTTCTCAAAACTAGATATTATGACCAACATTACTTTTTCCATTTTTAAGATTTGTGGTGCTAAATCATTTTGAGAATTTTCTAGCATAAAATCATGTACCGGAGGTAATTCGCCGTCATCTTTATATTCCATTCCTTCAGGAATATTTTTACCAATTGCATAGGGTCTGAAATCTATAATAGGTAAATGTGCCAATACATAATAGGCAATAAATGAAGAAATAATTAAAGATAAAAGTACAATCTTAAATGGTAAAAAAGTTTGTTTAATCGGTTTTATAAATCGTGTTTTATAACTTAAAAAGAGAATAAAGATCGTTAACACTACATCTTTTATAAAGGTTTCCCAAGGGTCTAATTTAATGGCATCACCAAAGCAACCGCAGTCTGTAACTTTATTATAATAAGCAGAATAGCCTGTTAAAAACAAAAACAGTAAAATCATAACTACTAAGCTTCTTAGGGTAAATTTTGCTTTCCAACCAACGAGTAAAGCAACGCCCAAAACAATTTCAGAAATAACTAAAAAGATGGCAAATGGCAATGCATACGGAATTAAAAATTCTAGATTTAAAACACCTTCAGAAAAGTATTCTTCAAATTTGTATTGAGAACCAATGGGGTCTACCAATTTTACAAAGCCCGAAAATATAAATAAGACCCCTACTATAATTCTAATTAATTGAACTAAAAATTTCATAAATCATTTTTTAAACTTCTGGATATTTTTATCTTTCTACTAGAAAAAAAATAAATTATTACAAGAGATTACTGTGTTCTTGGCAATGATATATTTACCCTAAATGAATCATCGCAAAAACGGCATAATTAATTATGTCTTGATAATTCGCATCAATCCCTTCAGAAACCAACGTTTTTCCTTTGTTATCTTCAATCTGTTTTACACGTAATAATTTCTGTAAAATTAAATCTGTTAAACTAGAAACACGCATTTCTCTCCAAGCTTCGCCGTAATCATGATTTTTATTCATCATTAATTCCTTCGTTTTTGTGCTATGTTTATCGTATAAAATAGTTGCTTTTTCGGTGGATAAATCAGAGGTTTCAGCGATACCCAATTCCAGCTGAATTAGAGCCATTATGGAGTAATTAATGATACCAATAAATTCAGATTTCTCTCCTTCATCTACTTTTTGAACCTCATTTTCTTGTAATTGTCTAATTCTTTGTGCTTTAATAAATATTTGATCGGTTAATGATGGCAGACGTAAAATTCGCCAGGCAGATCCATAATCAGACATTTTATTGATAAATAAACTCCTGCAATCTTCAATTACAGCATCATATTGTTTTGATGTATCTTGCATTTTTCTAAAAAAAAGTATTTTTTCAAATGTAGTAAATCTTCAAAGCTTTTCATTTATTTTTACTGTGAATTTCTGAATTAAGAATTATGAATAAAGTTGTTGTTTTTTGCGGATCAAGTTTAGGTTTTAATCCTGTTTACAGAGAAGCAGCTACAGACCTTGGAAATTATTTTGTTAAAAACAATATTGGTTTGGTTTATGGAGGCGGAAAAATAGGAATGATGGGGATTGTTTCTGATACAATTTTAGGAAAAAATGGAGAAGTAATTGGTGTAGTTCCTAAATTATTAGAGAAAGAAGAAGTAGTGCATGCTGGCGTAGAACAAATGATTGTTTGCAAAAAAATGAGTGAACGTAAAGTAATTATGAGCAAACTGGTTGATGGTTATATTACCTTACCAGGAGGCTTCGGAACCTTAGATGAATTGTTTGAAGTTTTGACTTTAAATCAATTGCATATAGAACAAAAGCCTGTTGGACTTTTAAATATAAATGGTTTTTTTGATGCAATTTTATTACAAATTGATAAAATGATTGAAGAGGGGTATGTAAAACCAGAAAATAAAAACTTATTAATTATCGAAGATTCAGTGGATAAATTGTTAGAAAAAATGAATACTTACAAAGCACCAAAAAAAAATCACGTAATTCACAAAGTAGTTCGCTAAAATGACCATAAACTGTAAAGGAACTTTAATAGACGTATCATCACCAAAAGTGATGGGGATTTTAAATATAACGCCAGATTCTTTTTATGATGGCGGTAAATATAAAAATGAATCAGAAATTTTAAATCAGGTAGAGAAAATGCTTTTTGAAGGTGCCACTTTTATTGATGTGGGAGCGTATTCATCAAGACCAGGAGCTCAGCATATTTCTGAGGAGATAGAGTTGAAAAGAATTCTTCCGGTGGTGAACTTGTTGATAAAAAATTTCCCTGAAATTATCATTTCAGTCGATACTTTTAGAAGTAAAGTGGCGCAAGAAACCATTCATTTAGGAGCTGCCATGATTAACGATATTTCTGGTGGTAAAATGGATGCAAACATGTTTAAAACGGTATCTAATTTGCAAGTTCCTTATGTTTTAATGCACATGTTAGGTACTCCGCAAAACATGCAGAAAAACCCTGTTTATAATGATGTTTTGCAAGATATTATTTCCTTTTTTGCAGAACAGATTTTTAAATTACATCAACTACAACTCAATGATATTATTATTGATGTTGGTTTCGGATTTGGAAAAACAATAGATCATAATTTTGAGATTCTCAAAAATCTATCACTTTTTAAAAATTTAGATGCGCCAATATTAGCCGGTGTTTCAAGAAAATCGATGTTGTATAAAACCTTGGGTATTTCTGCACAAGAAGCTTTAAATGCAACCACATCTGCAAATACAATTGCATTGTTAAATGGGGCAAATATTTTAAGGGTTCATGATGTAAAAGAAGCCGTTGAGGCTGTGAAGATTGTAGCCCAAGTTTTGTAAAAGTTATTGGTATGTCTCATCGAGCGCAGTACAGAGGTTATGTTAAAAAGTTAAATTAGGTTTCGACTGCGCTCAACCAGACAAACTTTATCAATAATACTTATGGATGAAAAGTTAAATAATTTTCCGCTTTATATAAAGGCAATTGAAATTTATGAATTGGTTCATAAAGTTTCGGTGCTTATAGAAAATAATGGTGATGAAAATGATTTTGATAATCATGTAATGAATGAATATAAAAATCAAATGAACGAAAATGCACTGATTATTCCTGCAAAAATTGCTGGTGCTTTTCCTGAAGATATGCTATATGATCTTAAAATGGAAAATGCTTCTATTATTAGAAAATGCGCAAGAACTATTTTAACCACAACTTCTGGTTTAAAAATGGTTGGTTTTACAGATTTTGATTATTTGGAACTCATCAGAAATGAAATTGAAGAATTTAGAATTTTGTTTGCAGAATGGGTGAAAACTTTTGATGAATGGAATTATAGTATTGATAGATGGGGTCTATTCAATCCTCCTGGAGTGCAATATGATGATTATGATATTGATGATGACTTGCCATTCAATAATCCATTTGATGACGAGGTTTGAAAAAATAATTACTTAAGGTGAATTTGATTGTTATTTCGCCCTTGTGGAGAAATCTAAATCTGAGATTTTTCAATTCTACATTGTTTCATTCGAAATCACAAATTGAATACAATAAAAAAGGTCCTCACATTGAGAACCTTTTTTAAGTAAATTTTACAAGGCTTTTAACCAAGCATCTCGTAATTTTTTCTTCGGATTTGTATCTGGCAAGTCTTCAATAATTAGCTTTTCAACTTCTGTGGAGCTTTTCATAAAATTACCTTCTAATTTTAAAGTTTCACCATTTCTGATAACTTCAAAAACTAAAGCATCTCCTTCTTGCCATTGCATAGATTTTCCAATAACAATTCTTGCACTTTGTAACGTAACAGCTTCACCGTTTACAGATTTTAAAATATCGCCAGGTTTTACGCCCAAAGCACTTAAAGCTGTGTTTTTTCTATCGGTAAAGAAAACTTCTTGTTGGTTGTTTGCAGAAATAAACAACTGCCTTTGGCTGTCTAAAAAGTAAGAAGCATCAACGGTTTCTATTTCTTTTACAACGCCCACTTTGTTTAAAAATTCTGAATAATTAATGGCTATATTTCCAGTTAAGTGGTTCTCAAAAAAGGTGCCTACTGAAGGATACGTCATACTTACAATTTCAGCTAAAATTTCATCATCTTTAAAAGGTTTGTTAGCACCATATTTATCAGATAAATCTTTCATTAAATTTCTAACTCCGTATGCACCTTTGCTCTCTTCTCTTAATAAGATATCTAAGCACATGCCAATTAAAGCCCCTTTTTGATATACATTTCCATAATTTTTAGCATATTCATCTTCTAAAATATTTTTACTCATTTTAGTAAAAGACATCGTATCATTATAACGCAAAGAGCTCGCAATTTTTCCTTTCATTTCATCAATAAATTGCTGTTCTGTGATCAAGCCTTGATTTACCTGAAAAAGATTTGCAAAATATTCTGTAATTCCCTCATACATCCATAAATGTTTCGACATATTTGGTGTGTTAAAATTAAAAGAATGAATTTCTTCTGAATGCACAGAAAGTGGCGTTACAATATGAAAAAACTCATGAGAAACAGTTCCGTTAATCATTCCGTTTGCAAGTTGCTGTTTAGAATACGTTTCTGGATATACTACTGTTGTAGAAGATAAGTGTTCTAAAGCACCAAAACTTTGCCATTTATAAACTTCGGGGTCAAAAAGATATAATAAAATATTGTATTCGTTGGTTGTTTTGAATCCTTCTAAAAAGTTAGTTTGCGCTAAGACCATTTTCTTTAAATCTTCTTCCATGTCGCTTGCAGCGTGCACATTGTTGGGAGAGTAAACGGCTAAAGAAACATTAACTCCGCCAACCGTAAAGTTTACGGTATTTAATGGCGCGTACATTATTGGGTTGTCTGAAATTTCATCGTATCTGCTCGCAAAAAAGATATCTTCAGTATTGGTTTCTTTCGTAGTATTTTTATTGATTAAAGAAGAAGTTTCATACAAATCTGCAGGATGTTTGATAGACAAATTATAAGGCGATTCTTTTTTGCCTTTAAAATATCCCACAAAACCTGGTAAGTTTAAAAAGAAATTTTTACCCTCTTCTATATTTGTTCCTGCCATTACGTAAATGTTATGTTCTTTTTCAGAATCAAATGTGTCATCGACCCAATAGGTAATTTTATCCATTTTTTTGGCATTGTTAATTTGCCAAGAATTGGTGTCTAATTTTGTAGTTGCTATTTCATTCCCATTATAATCAAAAGCCTTAAAGTCTGAAATAAATTTCCCATAATCGCTCTTGGCGTAGGTTCCAGGAACAATAGCAGGAATTTGATATACAATTGTATTTTCTTTTATTTTTTGAGGGTTTACTTCAACTTGAACTTTGTCATCAACAACATTGTTTAAGTTGATGGCTACTTCAATTAATTTTCGTTTGTTTGAGTTTATTTTGGTAGTTGCACAGCTTCCAAAAAAAACAATTGTAATAAATGCAATTAATATTTTTTTCATGTTTTTGATTTGAATTTTGGCAATATTAGGTGTTTTTCTCGCTTGTTTTAAACTATTTAACAAAACTTTAAATTTTTATTTAATAGGTCTGTAAAAGTGAATTTTCCTCTCAAATATTGAGATTTTTGAATATTTTTTCAAGGCAATAGGCTCCACATGTAGCTGTTGATTTATTGACATATAAAAAGAATTCTTTCAATAGTCTTGGGATTTATCCACTGGAAATTTATAATATGGGTTTGATAAAAAAATAATTTTAAAAAGCGCATTTGTTTTCAGTTTTCTAATCGTTGGCAAATAATCGTAGCCCTGATTGAAGTGGCATCCTTTTTTCTTTTTCAGAAAAAAGATACAACGAAAAGCAGGAAATAGCTTCAAATAATTAGCGAAAAGGCATCTATAAAATAACTTTTTTCTAATAAAATTGTTCGTATTTTTGCAAACTATGCAAGGAACTACAAAACATCAATTAACAGATTGGTTACCAACAACAAACAAAGAAGTAAAAATTCGTGGTTGGGAACAATTAGACGTAATACTTTTTAGTGGTGATGCCTATGTGGATCATCCATCATTTGGGCCCGCAGTAATTGGCCGTATTTTAGAAAGTTATGGTTTAAAAGTAGCCATTGTGCCACAACCTAGTGTGCATGATAATTTGCAAGATTTTGAAAAATTAGGAAAGCCTAGATTGTTTTTTGGTTGTACGGGAGGCTGCATGGATCCGATGGTGTCTAATTATACGGCAAGTAAAAAACGAAGGGATAAAGATGCATACACACCAAATGGTGATAAAGGTTTTAGGCCTGATTATGCAACTTCTGTGTATTCGAATATCTTAAAAGAGAAATTTCCGGATGTGCCTATTTTAATTGGCGGAATTGAAGCTTCTTTAAGACGCGTAACACATTATGATTATTGGTCTGATAAGCTATTGCCAACAATTTTAGAAACTTCTAAAGCTGATATGTTGGTGTACGGAATGGGAGAACAACCTTTGCGAGAAATTGTAACTTTATTGCAGAAAGGAGTTCCGTTTTCTAGTTTAAAAAACATTAAACAAACGGCGGTTTTAATCGATCAAAAGAATGAAAAATTGCCGGTTGTCAATGATTGGGATGATGTTACTATCAATTCTCATGAGGCTTGTTTAGGGGATAAAAAAACATTTGCTTCTAATTTTAAGACGATAGAACAAGAGTCCAATAAATTAAAGGCAAGAAGAATTTTACAGGAAGTAAAAGGTAGAACTTTAGTGATCAATCCGCCTTTTCCAACAATGACAGAAAAGGAAATTGATGGTTCTTTTGATTTGCCTTTTACGCGTTTACCGCATCCAAAATACGATAAACGTGGTCCAATACCTGCGTTCGAAATGATAAAATTTTCAATTAACATTCATAGAGGATGTTTTGGTGGTTGTAGTTTTTGTACGATTTCTGCGCACCAAGGAAAATTTATTGCGAGTAGAAGTCAAGAATCTATTTTAAAGGAAGTTGATAAAGTAGCGAGCATGCCCGATTTTAAAGGGTATTTATCTGATATTGGTGGGCCTTCTGCAAATATGTATCAGATGAAAGGAAAGGTGCAATCTATTTGTGATAAATGTGTGGCACCAAGCTGTATTTCGCCTGTAATCTGTTCTAATTTAGATACTTCTCATAAACCTTTAACGGATTTATATCAAGCGGTGGATAAGCATCCCAAGATAAAAAAATCTTTTATTGGAAGTGGAATTCGACACGATATGTTAGTGCCTGAATTTAATAAAAACGCAGACTCAAAAGAATTAGATGCCTACACAGAAGAGGTCATGACCAAGCATGTTTCAGGACGTTTAAAAGTAGCTCCAGAACATACTTCTGACCCTGTTTTAAAGTTGATGCGAAAACCGTCTTTTAAGTATTTTCATATGTTTAAGGAACGTTTTGATAAAATTAACATCAAGAAGAAATTGAACTTGCAATTGATTCCGTATTTTATATCAAGTCACCCAGCTAGTGAAGTAGAAGATATGGCAAATTTGGCGGCGGAAACCAAAGATATGGGCTTTCAGTTAGAGCAAGTGCAAGGTTTTACACCAACGCCAATGACGGTTGCAACGGTTATTTATTATTCCGGGTACCATCCATATACGTTAAAACCAACTAAAACTCCAAAGACTAAAAAGGAGAAAGAAGATCAACATAAATTTTTCTTTTGGTACAAAAAAGAAAATAAAGATTGGATTAAAAATACATTGAACAAAGTTGGCAGATCTGATTTATTACAAGTTTTATTACCAGAAAATAATTCTTGGAAAAAGAATAAAACAAGTCATAAAACGGCACAACATACTTTTGATGATGCAATTCCTTTTAATAGAAGAAAGAAAAAAGTGAGTAGAGCGCCTAAAAAGAGGAGGTAGGTTTTTTGCCGAATTAATTGGAGATGTACGATAAGGTTAAGTAAACAATATTGAAGTAATTTCTATTGTGATAGTAATAATTTTCAAAATTTAAAGTTTATTTAAACTCAATATTATTCTGTTCCTTGGCTTTTATCATTAACATACCAGAAACTTATTTCGTCATTGTTCCTGTCTTGATCTCTGCTTTTACCTAATTTTATCAATAACTTTTCGGCTGCTTCAGTATCAGCTTTATTATAGGTCACTAAATCTAAACGAAGTTCTTTTTTAAGAATTAAATTTTCGGGGATGATTAAGTCTGCATGATAATCAATACTAAAAAGCTCTAAGTTTTTCATGTTTGCTATTTCATTGGGTATTTTTCTGATAGCATTACCGTGCAGACCTAAGCGGGCAATATATTTTAGGTTTTTAAAGTTTTCTGGAAACTTCTTTAGGTTACAATTTATCAAATTAAGGTTCCTTAATTCTTTAAGATCTTGAATACAACTTGGGAAGCTTACATTCCCTTTAATGTTTAAAAAGTTAATGGAATACAATTTATTTAATTTGCAAATACTACTTGGAATTTTATCTATTGTTATGTTTTTTGCACCCAAGTAATTTACCTTAGTAAGCTTTCCAATAGATTCTTGAATGCCATTATAAGCTGGGTTTATTAAGAAAAGGCTTTTAATATCAGGACACTCTTTTACAGCGGTAGTAATATTTGTAGCGCATTCTATACCTTCTATAAGCGTGTATACATCTAAAATAGATTGGCCATTACTATTTTTATAGTTTGTAAAATCAATTTTTTTATATTCCTCAAGTTTAAAATATTCTACATTGCTTATGGGTGATGTGATATGCAAAACGCCTTCATTAACCTGTCCTATTACGTGGCCATAAAAAGAAGCTCTTTTGTCATTTACATTTGTTGATTTTTGTTTTTTTTGTAGTCTTCCATCCACAGAAATCCTTAAATCAAATTCATTATTGTTTTTAAATTCCTGAAGATTCGCTTTTTTGATTTCTCCAAGAGCAACAGATTCTAGAATTAAATCGGTTTGCATTTCATGAAAATATCTTCTCTCAGAGCTATTGCTAAGAATATCACTTGCAATTATCGAAGCTACTCTTGCGCTTACGATGGAAGATTCTAGATAAATGGTAAACGGACTAAAAGCTTTTCTAATACGATAGTAAAGCACATCAGAAGTATTTTTAGGTGTAAATATTTCGATTTTGTTTAAATCGGTAGTATTAATAATGGTACTCTTATTTTTTTGATATGCAAGTATTTCTGGTTGCACTGAAAATACAGAATCCATTTCTGTAAATAAAGAATGATAACTTCGTCTTAGTTTTATATTTATGGTATCAGCCTCTTTATTATCGTATATGATATAGGCAAAGTACGGATCATTTCTTTCATTCTTAATCATCCCAATTTTACTTTTTTTCTTTTGTTTTATACCCCAACTAAAATCATCGTGCTTAAAAGAAACAATTTCAATAGTGGTTGTGCCTTCATTCTTGATGACCAATTGTAATAACATTAAAACACTTATTACAATGCCATAAGGAGCTAAAAGACGAAGCTCAGAATGGTTGTTTTCTGATTTTTTAGTTTTGAGTAACTTTACAATAAAGAAGGTCAAGAAGCCAATAATTCCTCCAATCGCAGTAAGAAGAAAGGCAGGGAATATGATAAACCCTTTGATATTTCCTTCAACAGGAATCATGGTTAGAAATAAGGATACTAAAAAAGAAGGTACAAAAAAGAGGTGTCCTATTAAGGTAAAATTTATAATTGTAGATAGCTGAACTTTTCTACTTTTAATAATCCATCCAATTAAAGCAAAAGCTACAATAAAAAACAGATTATAGGTTGCACTAATAGTAATATAATCTAATAAATAATAACTAGTAATGCTTTTGCTATTATTACTGCCAGAAAAAGCAGCATCTCCAATTTTAAAAATAGCCATCCCAACTCCTACTGGACCTGCTAATGCTACTAATAGTATTAAAATTGAACGCGTTATAGTTTTCTTATTCATTTTAGTTTATTTGGAGCCTATAAGATATCACTTATAATTGGATAAAAATTTGAAGTATATTATTTTGCGTTTTTAAACTTTTAAAATATCAAAATTTAAGTATCTTTAGAAAATACAAACCAACTTTTATGAATTTTTCTAGAGTATTACAAATAGCTATTTTTTTATTCACTTTTAATGTCTTTTCTCAAGACAATTATTTAGGAGAAGGTCCTTTTGATCAATTAATTATTAGAGGCGTAACTTTAATAAATGGTGATGGTTCACCTCCAAGAGGTCCGGTAGATATTGTGGTAGAAAATAATATAATTACCAAAATAGAAGTGGTCGGTTATCCAGGTGTTAAAATCAACAAAGACAAACGCCCAAAACTTAAAAACGGAGGTAAGGAATTAGATGCAAGTGGTATGTACCTATTGCCTGGTTTTATAGATATGCATGGTCATATAGGAGGAGATTCGCAAGGAGCAAGTCCTGAATATGTTTTTAAATTATGGATGGCACACGGCATAACAACAGTAAGACAACCAAGTGGAATTGATGCAAAAGAAGTAAAACAATTAAGCGCAAAAAATAAAATTGTTGCTCCAAGAATTTTCGATTATGTTGGTTTTGGTTCTGGTGCTAAAAATGGTATAAATACACCAGAAGAAGCTAGAGCCTGGGTAAGAGAAAATGCAAAAAATGGGGCAGATGGAATTAAGTTTTTTGGAGCTGAACCTCAAATAATGCAAGCCGCACTTGAAGAAAATAAAAAACTAGGATTGGGTTCTGCGTGTCATCATGCACAATTAAGTGTTGCACGCTGGAATGTATTGCATTCTGCAAGAGCAGGTTTAACCTCTATGGAGCATTGGTATGGTTTGCCAGAAGCCCTATTTGAAGATAGAACCGTACAAAATTATCCATTAGATTACAATTACCAAAATGAGCAACATCGTTTTGAAGAAGCTGGTAAATTATGGGGGCAAGCTGCAAAACCATACTCAGAACACTGGAATAATGTAATGAATGAATTATTAGAATTAGATTTTACTTTAGACCCAACTTTTAATATTTATGAGGCAAGTAGAGATTTGCACAGGGCAAGAAGAGCTGAATGGCATGAAGAGTATACTTTACCTTCTTTATGGAAATTTTACGAACCTAGTAAAATTTCTCATGGCTCTTATTGGCATGATTGGGGTACAGAACAAGAAGTTTCTTGGCGTAAAAATTATCAATTATGGATGACTTTTATCAACGAATATAAAAATAGAGGAGGTAGAGTTACAGCAGGTTCAGATTCTGGTTTTATTTATCAATTGTATGGTTTTGCATACATTAGAGAATTAGAGTTATTAAGAGAAGCTGGTTTTCATCCTTTAGAAGTAATAAGGGCAGCCACTTTGAATGGTGCAGAAGCCTTAGGATGGGATGATAAAATTGGTTCAATTCAAGTAGGTAAATTGGCGGATTTTGTAATTGTTGATGAAAACCCACTTCGAAATTTAAAAGTTTTATACGGAACTGGCGCAGTAAAATTGACTAAAAAAAATGAAGTAATTAGAGCAGGTGGTGTAAAATATACCATAAAAGATGGTGTTATTTACGATGCAAAAATATTACTTGCTGATGTAAAGAAAATGGTGGATGAAGAAAAAGCAAAAAGTAATTGGAAATTGGTTCAACCAGGAATGAAAAAATAATTTTTTAGATAGAAAACGATTCAGAAAAAGTGTTATGGCCAGAAAATAATTATCAGAAAAAGAACAAAACGACTCCTATAACGGCGTAACATACTTTTGAAGATGTGATTCTTTTTAATAGAAAATAGAAAATAGAAAATAGAAAATAGAAAATAGAAAATAGAAAAAATTAAAAAGTGAATAGAGTTTCTAGAAAGAGGAAGCAAAAATTATAGGTAGTTTTTTAACTTTTACCCAATTAAATTTTTTCTAAACAAACTTGGTGAAATTCCATACCTATCCTTAAAAACTTTAGAGAAATAACTTTTACTGGAAATACCAATTTGGCTACAAATTTCTGAGGTATTATAATCTGTGGAAATGTATAAATGTTTTGCATGCCCCATTTTTAGGTTTAGAATATAATTGCCTATAGTAACTCCATAAAGATGTTTTACTCCAGCTTGAAGCTTTTTGGGACTCAATAAAAATATTGAACTTAATTCTTGGATTGATATTTTTTCTTCAATATGATTAATTATATAATCTCCTATAGTGCTTATTTTTGAAAGCTCTATTTTACTTAGTTTTGGTATTTTGTTTTTCCCTGATGTTTCCTTTTTGTAAGCATTTATTTGTGATGCTAACATGTTAATAACGGCACCTTCAGTAAGAAGACCTGCTACAAGATCTGTTTCTTTATTTTTAGTAACAATTGAAGCGTAAACGTTTGTTTCAGGATCTATATTTCCTAAATGTCTATAATGAATGTTTGCAGGAATATTTTTAAAAATATCTTGAATATTTGTATAAATTCTTTGAGCGTTTCTTATTTTTTGATGTACTAGAAGTTTTGTGTCTATTATTATAATCGCCAATTCTAGTTTAACTTTTGCAGGAAAAACAATGCGTACAGAAGATTTAGAACTACCTCTTACAACCATATTCTGGTTTTGTAGAATTTTTGCATACTTTTCTTCTTCTCCAAATTTATGAAGAAAATATCCTTTTACATTATATGAAAAATAATAAGGCCTGTCCTCAGAAAATTGAAGTTCTACATCAAAATCTTCTCTAAAAGTAATATTATAAACCCAAACTGTTAAACCATTAAACAATCTGTAAGAGCTAATAAATCCATTTGCTATAGTATTGTCCATGGATATTGTTGATGCATTATTTCCTTCATCTAACTTTGCATTAAAGTATTTGGCCATTACTTTAACATGATCGGAATCGCGTTTTTCTTCTACACTTAGCATGAATTATTTAATTTATTAAAATAACTTCATTGCTAAAAGTAAAAAAAAATATTTTAGAACTTGCTTTTTAGAGTTAATTATTTATCCAATACTGTTAAAATACTTTTATTTTATAAGCTACCTTTGATTCGTACAGCATTAAATAAGTAAATTAATAATCCCCAACCCCCGAATAATGTTTACCAATGTAACTATTACATTATTAAGGAGGTTCAATTTTTTGAAACTCCTTTTTTTTAAAATGAATTAAAGAAAAAGGAGTTTTAATCTTCTTAATTTAAATAAATTATTTATTCTGAAAATCAGCCTTACTATTAAAACGCACATCTTTATTTGTTTTTAGATGTTTGAACTCTTCACTTAAATACAATCTTGTTTTTTTATCATTGTTGTCCGATAAAAGATAAAAAGACCCCTTTCGCTGTTAGAATCAAGAACAAAGACTTGGCTGTAACTAACTGAAAAACAGTATTATTATGATTTTAAATTTTTCGATACATCATAAATTCTAAAGCAGTTTTAAAAGCAAGGTGTACTACTTTAAAAGCTCTTGAAAATCAATACTATCAATACTTTAAACCACTTTAGCTAATTTTAATCAGACAACACTATTTTTTTAAAAAATCAATGCCAATAATAGGTACATTTAAACCATTTTTATAAGCAACATTCACTATTCATTGATGCGATTCTTTTTAATAGAAGAAATTAAAAAGTGAATAGAGTTCCTAAAAGAAGAGGAGTTAAGTTTTTTAATACTTTTTGTTCAGGTGATTGGCCAAGAATACACCCATGCTTGCGCAACCTTGTAAAAGGTATCCGCCAGTTGGAGCGTCCCAATTTAACATTTCGCCAATACAATACTGATTGGGCATGTTTTTGAGTTCAAATTTTTCGGTGAGCGATTTTAAATCAATGCCGCCAACTGAAGAAATGGCTTCGTCAATGGTTGCGGCTTTGTTGATTCTTAAAGGAAAATTTTTAATGTTTTCTGATAAAGATTTAGGATTTAAATAAGTTTCTTTAGAAAGATGCGCTTTTAATAAATCGATTTGAGCAACAGTGAGTTTGAGTTCTTTTTTTAAGACTTGAGTGGTGTTTTTATAGATCGAGTTTTTTATTTTAGATAGAACATTCTCTAAAGTTAGCGAAGGTTTCAAATCAATAAAAATAGTTGCTTTTGAATGTGTAAACAATTGTTCTCTAATTTGTGGACTTAATCCATAAATAGCGTTTCCTTCCAAACCAAAATTGGTAATAACAGCTTCTCCTTTCTGAATTTTTTCATGGCAAGAAATCGAAACGTTTTTTAAAGGAGTGCCTGCGTGTTTCTGAATAAAATTAGGTTTCCAATCAATTTGATAGGCGCAGTTTGATGCTTCAAAAACTTTTGTTTTGATGCCATTGTTAGAAAAAATATGGAGCCATAATCCGTCAGATCCTGTTTTTTTCCAACTTGATCCTCCTAAAGAAAAAACGGTGTAATCTACTTCTATACTTTGATGATTGATAATCGGATTATGATTATTGTCCCAATCCACAAAAGTATGTTCGTATTTTAAGGTTACTCCTTTTGCTAGTAGGTTTTTCAGTATTGCATTTAAAACTTCAATGGGTTTAATCCCTTCTTTAGGATACACTCTTTTACTGCTTCCAATGTATGTTGAAATACCTATTTGATCTAGCCAATTTCTGAAATCAGTATTGGTAAAATGATGTAAGGATTTGTCTAAAAAGGTATTTGACGTGTAGCGTTTTATAAATTGATCCATAGGTTCTGAATGGGTTAAATTAAATCCACCTTTACCGGCAACTAAAAATTTACGACCTGCAGTTTTGTTTTTTTCATAGATAGTCACCCTAAATTTTTCTGGATTTAAAAAAGCAGCTAATAGAAAAGCTGAAGGTCCGCCGCCAATAATTGCAATTTCTTTTTTCATGGGATAAAAGGGTTGCTTAAATTGTTTGAAAAGAAATTCTTAAAAGTCTGTATGCACTGTAAAACTAACAATTTCATGAGAGAGAGGATGTATAAACTCAATAAATTCGGCATGCAAATGCAGTCGATTCTGTTTTTTACCATACAAATCATCCCCAATAATAGGAGCGTTTAAACCATTTTTATGAGCAGCATGAACTCTTAATTGGTGTGTTCTGCCGGTAATAGGATAAAAGTGAACGCGTGTTTGGTTATTTTTCTGTCCGAGAATTTTCCATTCCGTTTTGGCATTTTTTCCATGGACAAAATCTACTAATTGTCTGGGTCTATCGTCTAAATCCAATCGCAAAGGAAGGTGCACAGTGCCCGTTTTTTCTGATAAATTTCCGTCTAATAGCGCAATATATCTTTTTTTAATAGTTCTGTTGATAAACTGATTTTGTACTATTTTATTGGCTTCTTTTGTTTTGGTCAATACTAAAATTCCTGAAGTTGCCATGTCTAATCGATGCACAATTAGGGGACCAGTGGCATTTGGGTACCGTTTTTTGATTCTTGTATACACAGAATCTTTTATTTCTTTTCCCGGAACGGATAAAAACTCTGCTGGTTTGTTGACAATAATAAGCGCTTCATCTTCATAAACTATTTTTAGTTCTTGCTTTTCTGATGACGTTTCTAGTAATAAATTATCATCCATCTCAATACCTTGTAACATGTGATTTAAAATAGGTTTGCATCGACCTTGGCAAGCGGGATAAAAATTTTGATGTTTTCTAATTTCTGAATTTGGAGAAATTCCCCACCAAAATTCTGCCATAGCAATGGGTTTTAAAGCATGCTGAAACGCATATTGTAATAGTTTTGGAGCAGAGCAATCTCCTGCACCAGCAGGCGGTTTGATGTCTGGATTGTTAAAAATATCGATCAATCCTTTTGGCTCTTTATGTCGATTTAAAAATTGATATTTTCCAAACAACGTGTTTTGAAGATTGGCAGAAACTTCTTTTCTGCGTTTTTTTAAAGCTGTGATTCGATTTTCAAAATTGAGGAGTTTTTGATGGCTTTTTTTAATTTTAGTGTCATAGTATTCCACCAATTCTTTATAGAAAAATTGTTGATTAAAACTTTCTTGAATCAATTTTTTCTCGAAAATTATAAAATCTTCTAGAGCTAATGTTTGCTGGGCATTCTTTTTTCGAATCTTTCGCTCTTGTTTAGAAATTTTCATTCTTTTTCTTTGAAGCGCTAAATCCTCTTCAATCTTTTTCCTTGTTTTTTGAACTTCTATTTTTAAAGAACGATAAACTATATCGTTTTTTAAGGTTGCGATTTCTTCTCCAATTTTTTCAATTTCTTTTTCTCCTTTGATGTAAAAACTACCCTCTGTTCTCATATTAAAAATAGGAGGAACAAATTTTTCTGGATTCCTTTTATCTGCTAATTTTCCTGAAAAAGCAGCCAAATATCCCAGTTCGTCTTGTTTATTTTGAACTACTAAAACACCAAACATTTTACCAATGGCTAGTTCTTTTTCATCGGTATGAAAGCCGAAATTGTGCTTAAAATCTTTCTGATTTTCTAAATACGCTTGTAACTCTTCAGTAGCAATTTTAGCTAAAAGATGCGGTTCGTAATAAAAAGGAAATGTAAATTTATTTGGAAGTGAAATTCCAGAAATATCTTTTTTAAAATATTGAAAGTGTTTCAAAATTGGCTTTAGATTCTATTGGGTAAATGTATCAGGATTTAATGGGGCAAACTATGTTATTATTTCCGAACTGCAATCATCATATGCGGACTAAAAGGTAATAAATACTCATCATTTTGAGTTAATTGTTGCAATGCTTTTAAGGTTTTCGATTTCTTTTTATCCAACATATTCGCAAAATATTCGTTATCCAACCAAATTAAACTTTCTACGGCAAATACGTTGATGAATTCTAAATGTTGTTCTAAGAATTCATCTTTTAAACCTTGTGGTTTGTGGTAATAGGCATCCGCCAATAAAAAAGGGAAATCTTTGGGAGCATTATGAATTCCGGTGGTGAGCTCTTGTTTACACATGTCAAAAAATGAGTTTGCGTGTATCATTCCGTTCATCAAACCGACAAGGGTAGATGCTGTGTAATTGATGGCAAACCCTAAAATAATTCCTCCTTTTTTCAAAACCCTTTTTGCTTCTAGAATTGCTGTAACGCGATCTTCTCTTTTTTGCAGATGATACAAAGGTCCGTGAAGAATTACAATATCAGCAGTATCATTTTTATAAGGTAATTTTTTAGCTTCACCAATAGCCACAGAAAACGGATTTTTTAATTTTTGAGCTCTTTTTTCTGCTAGTTTTATATGTTTTAAAACGGGTTCTACTAAATGAACTTGATGTCCGTTTTTGGCTAACCACTCGGCATATTTTCCTGTTCCGCCACCAACATCAATAATGGTAGACTTTGGATTCGAAATATGGAGCTGAATTAATTCTTTAATTCGCTCAAACTCAAAAATCCCCATTCCTTTTTCGAGTCGGGTTTCTTCAGAAGCTTTGTTGTAAAAATTTTCTAGTTTTTTACTGATCAGTGATTTGTTTTTCATCGTTCAAAAATATGTTCAAAAGTAATTGAATAATTTGAATGTTAAATAAAATCGATCATTGGTATATAATTATTATTTTAGTGGAACTAACCAATAGTATTAAAATGAAATTAAACAATCGCTTTTACAATTTTTTCTTGGCTTTAATGATATGTCAAACGATTATGGCGCAAGATTATTATTTTAAAGACCAAGCACCCTTTAATGCTGATATTCCAACGCCTGAAGAATTTTTGGGATATGAAATTGGAGAGCATCACACAAGACACGATTTAATCGTTGCATATTTAACCAAATTGGCAGAAATTTCTGATAGAGCAAGCATCGAAATATACGGGAAAACCCATGAAAAACGTAAATTGGTAATGTTCACAGTAACATCACCCAAAAATTTAAAGAATTTAGAAACGATAAAATCACAACATTTACAATTTGTAAACCCAGCAGAAAGCCCTGAAAATTATGACGAAGTTCCTGTAATCATTCAGTTAGGGTATAATGTTCATGGAAATGAACCTTCTAGTTCTGAAGCCGCTTTATTAACTGCGTACACTTTGGTGGCGTCTAATAGTGCAGAAGTTCTAAATTATTTAGAAAAATCGGTCATTTTTATTGATCCAACCATTAATCCTGATGGAAGAGACAGACATACACAATGGGCAAATCAATACCAAGCAAAAACATTGGTTTCAGATAATATAGATGCTGAACATACGGAAGCTTGGCCGCGAGGAAGAACCAATCATTATTGGTTTGATTTAAATAGAGATTGGTTATTGGCAGTGCATCCAGAAAGTCAAGGGAAATTAAAATGGATGCATTCTTGGTACCCGAATGTTGTTACAGATTTTCATGAAATGGGCACCAATAGTCATCACTTTTTTGAACCGATGAAACCCATAGGTTCTTTTGATCCGATTATGCCAAAAGAAAATTATGAGGATTTAAATACTTTATTTGCGCCTTATTTTACCAACGCATTAGATAAAATTGGTTCATTATACTATACAAAAGAATCCTTTGATGGTACCTATCCAGGGTATGGATCTTCCTATCCTGATTTACAAGGAGGTTTAGCTTTGTTATTTGAACAAGCAAGTTCTCGAGGACACGTGCAAGATACTGATTATGGGAAAATTACGTTTCCTTTTACCATTAGAAATCAATATACTTCTACGTTTGCAACCATAAAAGCTTCTGTGGAGAACAAAGAATATTTAAGAAAATATCAGCAAGAATTTTTTAAATCGTCCTTGACAAAAAAGGCGGCATCAGGTTTTTCGGGATATGAGTTTGAAGAAAAATATGATCAGAATAGAAAGAAAGCTTTTATAGCACAATTATTAACACATAAAATTAAAGTATATAAAAAAGGAGATATTTATACGGTTCCTTTAAAACAACCGCAACACAGAATGGTACAAACCATGTTTGAAACCTATGACAAGTATAGGGATAGTGTCTTTTATGATGCATCAGCTTGGAGTGTTGCTAATTTTTACAACATAAAATACAAAGGGGTAAAGTCTGTTCAATTAGGAACGGAGGTTACTACATCACAAGGAATTGTTCAAAATAAGAAAATTAAGAAATCGGAATATGCATACCTCGTTAATTGGGACGATTATAATGCACCTGCCGCCTTATATTATATGCAATCTAAGGGCTTAAAAATAGCATCTGCGTTTAAGCCATTTTCAATTGCTACGGTCGATGAAAAAATTGATTTTAATTACGGAAGCTTATTAATTCCTGTGAGCAAACAGAAAAAAACAAGTGAAGAGGTTTACAAGATTATTGTTGATGCACAAGAGAAATTTGAGATTCCTGTTTTTGCAACTAATAGCGGATATAGTATAAAAGGTATTGATTTAGGAAGCAATAATTTTAGAGTGCTAGAGACACCAAAAGTTGCCATGTTGATTGGAGAAGGAGTTAATTCTTATGAGGCCGGAGAGGTTTGGCATTTGTTAGATACCCGTGTTCATATGCCCATCACAAAAATTAGAATGACCAATTATGGTAGCGCCAATTTAGATACCTACAATACATTGGTGATGGTTTCAGGTAATTATCGTCAATTAGATTCAATTCAAAGACAAAAATTAAAAACTTGGACAGCAAAAGGGAATACACTTATTACCATTGCAGGAGCTTCTAAATGGGTAATTGATCAAAAAATAGTTCAAGAAAGTCTGACAAAAAAGCCAACATCGAAAGAAGAAAAAGCCAAAAAAGTAACCAACAGATTGCCGTATGTCGAAGCTTCAGAGCACTTAGGACGAGAGCGGGTAGGAGGTGCTATTTTTGAAGTAGATTTAGATGTAACACACCCTTTAGGATTTGGATATCGTTCCTCAAAATTACCTATTTATAAAAATAATAGGGTGTTTTTAGCGCCTAGTAAAAACGCTTATGCAACAGTAGCAAAATACACGCAAAACCCTCATATCGATGGATTTATTTCTAAAAACAATTTAGAAAATTTCATCAAGCCATCAGCGTCTTTATTAGTTAGTGGCATTGGCAAAGGGAGAGTTGTTTTATTTGCAGACAATCCAAACTTTCGAGGTGCATGGTATGGAACCAATAAATTATTTTTAAATGGGTTGTTTTTAGGAAGTGAGATTAATGTTCCTAAATAAAGAATAAAGAATAAAGAATAAAGAATAAAGAATAAAGAGCGCTCAGACATGAACGCTCTTTATTCTTTATTTGAAGTAATTTTCTAGGATTTTAAATGTTTATCAAAAAAAGCAATCGTTCTATTCCAAGATAAATTGGCAGCTTCTTCATCATACCGAGGTGTGGTATTATTATGAAAACCATGATTTACATCAGGATAAAAATGCGCTTGATGCTCTATATTATTCGCTTTTAAAATAGTTTCATAAGCGGGCCAACCTTCATTGACTCTTTTGTCTAAACCAGCATATTGTAACAATAAGGGAGCTTTAATTTTAGCAGCATCTTCGTCTGAAGGTTGCCTGCCATAATAAGGAACAGCTGCTCCTAAATCTGGTAATTTTACCGCCATCATATTAGAAATCCAGCCACCGAAGCAAAAACCAACAACGCCAACTTTTCCGTTACAATTTTCGTGTGATTTTAAATAATGATACGCTGCAATAAAATCTTCTAACATTTCATTTCTATCTCTTTTTCTTTGCATTGCTCTGCCCTCATCATCATTGCCAGGATAACCGCCTAAGGGTGAAAGTGCGTCTGGAGCTAAAGTTACGAAACCCTCTAAAGCAGCTCTTCTTCCCACATCTTTTATATACGGATTCAGGCCTCGATTTTCATGAACTACAATAATTCCTGGTAATTTTTCTTTGGTATCTTTTAAGATTGAAAATAAACCTGATATTTTTTCTCCTCCCTTGGGAGATTCATAATGAATCATTTCAGATTTTAATCGTGGGTCATTTGGCTGAACTACAATGCTATCCAAATAATTGGGAGATATAAAACTCAATAAAGCGGGTAACGTAATTGCACCAACAGCATATAAAGAAAGCTTTTGTAAAAATTCTTTACGGTCCATTTTATTATGCGCATAGTCATCATATAAATCAAATACTTCTTGACTAATATCCTCTTTTTTAATTGTTTTCATCTTGATTAAAATTTAAATAGTTTTAGATTTTCAACTAAGATAACAAAACAATAGCAGTAAATAAATAATAAATTTTATACAGCTTTTTCTAAAGCGATATAATGTGTGGTGTTTTCACTAAATAATGGAAAAATTTTGATCTCACATTTGTAGGGAGTTTTATCTTTTCTATAATTGATGACAGTACCTGTAAATGGTTCGTTTAATTGAATTGTTTTTTTAATGCGATCTCTTGTTTTTTTACAAGTTTTTTCACCTTGTAAAAACGAAGGTCTTTTATTTAATGCGAATTTTTTATGAAATCCTGTCATTTCTTTGAAACCATCATTTACCCAAATAATTTCTTGTTTTTTATTGGTTAAAACAATGGCTTCAAAGTCTTCATTTTTAAAAATAGTATCTAAATTTTGATTCCAATTAAATTTGGATGCAAATTTTTTTACAGTAATAATGTCATTCAACCTATTGAGGTTGTGCATTTTGGTAGAAAAATAATCAGCATATAAACAGAAACTTTTTAACGGATATGTTATAGCTTCTGAGGCAGTTACATGGTGTTCTATAGCCTTATAATGCTCTTCATTTTGTGAAGATAAAAATAAATCTAAACACATCATATTTGAGAGTTTATTTTTCATAAAATTGAACTAGTTCTAAATTTAGTTTGCAAATTTATAAAAAAATAAGACGCAAAAATGTTAAATAATTAATTAGAAAGATTAAACAGTTTTTGTTGCCGAGTTGGTAAAGAGATGAGTAGCTAGATACCTAGAATTTAAGTATAAATATTTAATGGATTAAAGGTAGAGCGCAGTAAAAACCTATTGAAAAACATCTCAATAGCTCTCTACTGCGCTCTACTTGACCATTAATATCTTATAAAACCATTGATTTTAAATGATTTAAAGATGAAATTCATAAGTATGTATGAGCCTCTAGACCATTAATCCTTTAGACCATTAATTATGGAATAAATGGATTTCTTTAGAAAATTCGTAAGAATTTACGAACATTCAATGTGCTCAATTCAACGATACCATAGATATTTTTTTATTCCTGTCCTTTTTTAAATCCGTACAAATTTTGATCAATAAAGTTTGTAGGAAACTTGTCATCACCTTTAAAACCTATTTCTATAGTTCCGCTATCTTCTGGTACATAATTTGTTTTAAAAATATAATCCCAAAGACTTAAGCTAATTCCATAATTCATACCATATCTTCCTTTTGGTAAAACATACGCATGATGATATAAGTGCATTACAGGGTTATTTAATATGTATTTGAAAATACCGTATGTAAGTTTAATATTGGCATGATTTAAATGACCAATAGCAATCGTAATAAAGTGTACAATATAGGCTTGACTTGGTTCAAAACCACCAAGAATCATTACACCAAAAGTTTTAAGTGGTTTGTAGAAAATATTTTCCATCCAATGATATCTTAGGTGAGCAGCAAATCCCATTTCCTTAACACTATGATGTACTTTATGGAATTTCCATAAAAAAGGATATTTATGCAAAAGCACATGCGTAAACCATTGCACAAAATCAAGAATTACAAAGAAAACCAGCAGTTGTAGCCAATTAGGCCAATGTGAAATGTCCATAAGCGACAAACTTTTGGCAGTGATGTTAAACTCTCCAAAGAATAATTCTAAAACTTTATAAAAACCACTAATTACAATAGAGAAAATAAAGAAATTAAAAAACATATAAAATGCATCTAACCAAAAATCTTTTCTAAAAATTGCTTGTTGTTTTCGCCAAGGAAAAGCAATTTCTAAACCCCAAACTACAAGGGAAATAACAATAAGCCCCCAAAAATAATTGGTGTACCAAGGCACTTCAAAAATGATGGACTTCCATGTCCAATCTACTGTTCCCATAAATGCATCTATAAATGCGTCTAAATATTTTTTCATCTTTACTTATTTTAATTTTGTTAAACTATTATTTACAAAAGGGAGATTGTTAAAATGGCTCCATTCTGTCCAAGAGCCATCATAATTTTTTACATTTTTATATCCTAATAATTGAGTTAGTACAAAAGTGGTGTGTGCTGAACGAACTCCACTATGACAATACAAAATTATTGAATCATTTTTACTTATATTTAATTTCTTATGATAAAAATTCTCTAAAATTTTTATCGGTTTTAAGCGATAATCTCCATTATAATGAATGGCTTCTGCCCAATCAACATGAATACTATTAGGAATTCTGCCTGATTTTGCAGCCCCTTTTTTTTGCTGATTACCAGAAAATTCATCAAAAGTTCTGGTATCTAACAGAACAACATTCTTATCTAAAGCTTTTAACATCTCTTCTTTTGAAATATAGTACTGCATTTTAGGTTCGCCAAAAAGTTTAAAAATACTTTTTTTAATTTCAGGTGTTTTTTTAGTTACTTTTCCATCAATTTTTTTCCATGATTCAATGCCTCCATGAAGCATTTTTACATTCTTAAAATTATAGTTTTGTAAAATCCACCATAATCTAGAAGCTTCACATAGCCCATTATCATCATAAATGATAATGGTATCAGTACTGTTTATTCCTAAATTTCCAAACAAACTTTCAATTTGTTTAGGACTAGCCATCATACCTGAATAAGAGTATGTTGTGTCTTCAATATCTGTTCTCCACATCTGCAAAGCACCCTCGATGTGCTCTTGGTTATAAAATTCCTTTTTTCTAAAATCTATTATTTTAAGGGAGCTATCAGTCTGTCTTAATTTTAATGCTGGAGCTTCAATTAAATAATTAGGCTTTATAGAATTAAGTTCTGCCATCTTATTTTTTTGACAAGCAAACATAAACATAAAGAGAAGCAATGCGCTAATTTTTAAGTTCATACCAATCGATATTTGTTAAGGTCATCCGTCTTCCTTTTGCTATTGGAGGATAATTAGTTACTAAATAATTAACTATAATTTCTTGATTTGCTCCTAAATCCCATAGGTTTTGTGTTTCTTGCATCCATTTAATCGTGTTGTTCCAGCTCTCAGCAGACATTCTGTTTTGAGTGACTAATTTGGCAGAATGGCAATTGGTACAATTGTTTACAACGGTCATTAAACCATCTGCTTCTATTAAACCTGTTCTTATATGGATACCGTTTTCAATTTTATCTTCATCTTCAACAATATCAGTATACAAAGGAGCTGTGCTTTTATGTTCAAAAATTGATAATGTAGGATTGTACACTACGATAAGTAGTAAAACAGAAGCTACAAAGGAAAAAAATAGAGCGATATATGCTGTTCTTTCTGCCTTTTTAATTTTTTTTTGAAATTCTTTATCTTCCATTATTACACAACTTTAACGGCAATTCTATGGCAAGCATTGTTTAAATATCCTTTTGGATTCCATCCAGGTAATACCATAGGTTGCGAAAAATTATTAGTATCGGTGGCCCTTGCCCAAACTTCATAATATCCTTTTTTGGGGAAATTTATAGCAGCGGAAAAATGTTGCCATGCTAAACGATTTGTTGGTTTTTGAATGGAACACGAAGTCCATGTGGATCCAAAATTTATTGAATATTCCATTTTTGCAACTTCTAGCTCACCTGCCCATGCATGCCCTCTAATATTTAACGTTTTCCCTTCTTTTAGAGTGGCACCTGTTTTTGGATAGGTAATTAACGATTTAACGGGCATCGATTCAATAATACACATATCTTCATCTTTCACTTTCTCGCCAGGAGCAACCGCATTACAAGGCACTCTATATGCGGTACCTGTCATTTTGGTGCCATCATGTACTTGGTCTCGAACGCTAATTCTGTTTACCCATTTACCAGAAACAGAGGCTGGCCAACCACCTGCAACTAAACGAAGTGGATATCCATGAATGATAGGAATATCTTTACCGTTCATTTCAAAAGCTAAAAGCGTTTCATCTTGCAGAGCTTTAGACATCGGGCATCCTCTAGAGATAGGTTCTTTTGTTGGGTCACCACTTAAATGTGTATCTGTACCATGGTAACCAATATATACGGCATCACTTTTAATGCCAGCATCTTCTAACACATCTCGTAAACGAACACCTGTCCAAGAAGCACAATGTACAGCACCAATAGTCCATTGATTTCCTTTGGCTGCTGGGGTAAATTCACTTCTACCATTGCCTCCACATTCTATCGTTAATTGATAGGTGTGCTTTTTAAATTTTGATTTTAAATCAGCTAGTGTATATGTTTTTTTGCTTTGCACAGATTCTCCATCAATCGTAAGTGTCCAAGTCTTTACATTAATTTCTTCTGGAGTTTTTCCATTGTTTCTAATGAACATAGAAGCGTTAGGTGTAATTTTGTCATCTAGTAAATGAGCTTGCGCCTCAATATTCCAAGGTTTGTTGTTTAAGATTACCATATCCTTATGCTTGCTGAACATTTTAAAAGGATCTGGTTCTTGCGCCCCAAGTGGTATATAACCAACAGGTAATTTAGCGCCAAAAACAAGTTCTGTTCCTATGATTGTAGCAAAAGAGCTCAATACGGCTTTCTTTATAAAAGATCTTCTTTTCAAAATGATAGAATTATAAGTTTATAAAAATCAATACAATTTAAGAAGTCTTTTTTTCTTTATGTGTAACAAAAGTTACATATAAGGAAAAAATATATTCCTAACATTACAATATCATTGAAAAATACATATAATTTATGAGAATAATGGAAAAAAGTTTCGAGACTAGTTTTACAGGTTGGGCGTTTATTGTAGCAGCCGCCTTACTTTGGTTGGGTTGGGTATTATCACCTCATCATATAGGAGAGTATATAGTTGCTTCAGATTTTAGCAAAGTAGGTGAGAATGTTTGGTATTGGATTTGGATGTATCGAATTCATATTTTTGGTTGGGTAACCATGGGGATTTCCATGTTTGCTTTGACTTCTTTGTTAACGGGCAGGCCATATCGAGTAGTTGTACTTCCCGGAATAGGAATGGTGATTGTTGGTACTTTTACACTAGCGATTGCAAATGCGTTCTTTTATAATTTTGGCGCTTGGGGTGTTGGAAAGACGGCTGGAATGTCTGCAGAAGAAATGACTGTATTTATGGACAGCATTTTATCTACCAATCAATATGTTACCTGTTTTATTCGTTTTGGACGAATTTTCTCAGGGGTAGGATTGGTATTATTAGGATTTGCATTTATTAAATGGAAAATAGTAAGTACTTGGTTAGGTTGGTTTACTGTGTTGCTAGGTTTTGTGGCGATGGGAATTATTTTATTGATTCCAGATAATTATGAAATTTATAAACCTATCTTTCATATTAAAGTATTGTGGTTATTAGCAATGGGGGTCACTTTATTAAAGCAAGGTGTCTTTTTGTCTGAATCAAAATCTTAAATTTACACAAAAAAATTAGGGAAAAGATGCACGAAAAATCTTTTCCCTAATTTATATGAAGATTGCAAAAAAATTAAAAGTTGCTTTCTGAAAGATTTAAATAAAAGTTGCACTATTTTTTATTTTGATTTGTCTCCTATAAAATAATCACTTTTCAGTTTAAAGAGCACATTAAAAGTGGTTAAACTTCCATAAATTCTGGTAATGTATTGTTGTAAATCAATTTTAGCTTGATCGTCTAAAGTTTTACTTGAATTTATTTTTTGTTCCATCACTCGAATTCGATCTCTAACCATTACTATTTTGTGAAAAAAAGTATCAATCGGAATTTCTTTCTCCGATAAATTAGAATTTTCAGGTCTTAAAATAAGGGTTCCTTTTTTCCATTTATCAGCAATAGGAGAGATTTCTGTAACATCAGACCATTTTTGTAAAATTGTTTTTAGTGATTTTTCTACTTCATAAAAACTAACCGTATCCACATCATCTTCAACTGCTTCTATCACTTTAAAATCGCTATCAATTTCAATAGTTTCTAAACCGTCTTTGATAAAGGTTACCCAATAATGTTTGCTAGTTACGTTGGTTACAACTCCTAAGCCAAAATCTGAATGCTCTATTCTAGAGCCAATTCCTAATAATTTCATTTGTATGTATTTTTTAAATTAAAGATACTATATGCAGTCTTTACATAAAAATTAGGTAAACAAATATCTTTAATTGATACTGATTAAATTAATATCAAAAATAATTACTTCGCCCCCTGAAATGTTTCCAGAACCTCTGTTTCCATATCCTAATTTAGAGGGTAAAATAAAAGTGCCAGAACCGCCAGGTTTAAGCATTCGAGCTGCTTCACCAAAGCCAGAAACTACACCGCGAACATTAAAAGTTGCATTGGTAGATTTATCAAATATTTCTCCATTTAAAAAGTATCCTTTGTAGCCTAGCGTAACATTAGAGTTGGCGCTAGGGAGATTTCCTACTCCAGAGGATTTTATGATATAGTATAATCCTGAACTTGTTTTTTGAGCGTTTAAATTGTTATCTGCTAAATACGCTAAAATATCCATTTCGTTTTGGTCGGTATAATCCATTTCTTCATCGGAACAAGAAAAGCTAAGGGCTAAAACGAATAGTAAAAGTATTTTTTTCATGAATAATTGTGTTTTGACAAAGGTAATTTAACTGACTATTTTTAAAGGATTTTAGAGTGATAAAATTTATTCAATTTCAATTAAATTAATCTGTTGCATAATTTTATCAGTTTCTGAAAGTGCAACAATTATTTTTTGATAATGTAGAATATCCTCGAATTTTAGTGCTCTTTCTTTTCGGTCTTTTAACCATTTTTGAGCTGGTTGATAACCACCAATATAAAACTCCCAAACAACAACTGGAATGTAATCAAAATACTGGGTTTCATTGATCCATATTCTACCCAATTGATTTTCTGTATCAAATACCTCCCAATCTTTTTTAGCAATTTTAGTGGTAATTACATTATTGCCTTCTTTTGGGTAGGTTGTAATATAATTTTCTGTTTGGTCACTTTCTAATAAATGTATTTGTCTTATTTCTGTTCCTGATTTTACCAAATTCCAAAATGTTTTTTTGTCTTTTGGATAAGGAACTCGTGGAAAATCAATCTTTAAAAACTCTTTGTATTTTTCTCTATACGCTGGTGAGTGCAAAACTGCATAGATATAATCTAACAAATCTATTGGACTAAATTCTTTTGGATAACCTTCTAAATACAAACTTAAATTTAATGTAGTTTCTCTTTCTGATATAAAACGTAAACCTATTTTATTAGCAATCTCTTTTATAATTGTATCATTTAAATTTGGTTTTCTTTTATCTTCGGAAAAAATGCCTTCTTCGTTTTTATCTGGATAAAGGTATAGTGGAAAAAAATTACCACTTCCAAATCTTCCTGCGGTTCCAGTTAAGTTAGATTCAATTATGTTTTTTGAAATAAATGAATATCTCCAATCAGACACACATTGTCTAGGAACAATAAGACAATAATTATCTTTATTTACAATATGTTTAGAAACATTATTTCTTAATCTATCTACAATTTTTCTATCAAAATAAATATATTGTGAATCAAAAGGGCGATAATCAATTTTTATAATATGTTCTGAATCAAATTTGCCATTTCTTTGATTGGACAACTTCCATTCTTTGTTTTCTTTAAGAGAATATTTTAGTTTAATACTATCATCTTCTATATCTTGATTAAAAAAATCTTTAATTCTTTCTTCTAATAATATTTTAGAAGAATCAATGCACAAAGCATCTCTATGGGTTTGAATACCTAAAGAATTAATCATAAATAAATCAGTAATTGAAAATCCTTTATTGTAACTGACTTCAAGTTCAAAATCTTTTTGAACCATAAAATAACTTGGTGCTTTATTTGGTAATTTTTCAAAATTGATAGCCTTTAGACTGCTTTTCCAAAGAAAATCATATTTTAGATCACGTTTGCCATATAAATCATAATGAAAAACATCCCCTAATTCATTTTTATTTTTTTTATCAGTTTTAACAAAAATAGTAATGGCAACACCTTGCATAATGTCAAATACATTTTGGTCTACAGAACCATCAGGAGATACTTCTTTCTTTTTAGAGTTTCCATGCAAATCAATCGTATAAATTTTGTCATACGTTTTTAACAAATTCCAACGCATTCCTCTAAATGTAGGGTTGTCTAAAAAACCATGCGGATTGATAAATGCCAAAACACCACTTCCGTTTTTTTCGATATAATGTTGCCCATATCTTAAAAACTTTACATAATCATCATTGATAAATTTAGAATTTTGCTCTTTTAATTTCTCTTTTCCTCCAGGTTCTTTTTTATAATCTTGCATTAAATCCATAATCCAATCGCCTTTATTGGCACTTTCTCCACTATAAGGAGGATTGCCAATAATACACATTACAGGTGTATTTCTTTTTACAACATCTGCCATTAATGCTTCTTCTGTAAGCCATTGAGACATAAATAAATTGGGTACTGTACCCGTTTCTGCCTCTAAAGAATTGGTTAAATAAATATTTAAACGATTGTTTTTTTTGCTTTTATAACCCGTTTCTGTTAGTAACATATCTAACTTTAAATGTGCCATAGCATAACTTGCCATTAACAACTCAAAACCATTTAATCTTGGTATTAAATGTTCTTCTACATACCCAGACCAAGCACCTTGCATGCTTTTAAAGTTTTTGTTGTAAATAAATTTTACAACTTCTGCTAAAAAAGTTCCTGTGCCAGTTGCAGGGTCTAAAATTTGTACTTTGTGTACTTCTTTATCAACTTCTTTATACCCACTTTTAAACTTCTTACTTGGTATATCAGTTTTTACTTTTATGGTTGTTTTGGTAGTGTCTGCTAAACCTTGTGGCAAATTAAAATCGGTTTTTAAAACTTCGTCTACAGCTCTTACAATAAAATTTACTACAGGTTCTGGTGTGTACCAAACCCCTCTTGCTTTTCTTAATTTTGCATCATACGCCGCTAAAAAGGTTTCGTAAAAATGAATAATTGGATCATTCATTTGGGTGCTTTTCCCAAAATTATGCAACAAACCATCAATATCTGTGGCTCTAAAAACTTCAGCCAAATTATCTACAACAGTTACAATACGCTCATCAATATCTGGCCCAGCAACATACCCAAATAGTTTTCGTAAAAAAGGATTTGATTTTGGGATGAGTTCTGCTGCTTCTTGTCTGCTAAAATTATCTAATGTTTTATCGTGCAAACGAGCTGCAAACATTCCGTAAGCCAACGTTTGTGCGTAAATATCTGCGAAACCTTTGGGTTTTAAATCGTGAATTAGTATTTGTTTAAAGGTGTCATATTGGCCTTTTAAAGACGTGTTTTCTCTGCTTATTTCATCCGAAGTTATCGCATTTTCCAAAATATTTTGCAGTAAACGAGCTTTACCGGCCATCATTTCTGCTAATTTTTTAGACGATTTTATGGTTTGGCTAATGTGTGTGCAAAAGTCCTGGAGTAAATTTTCGAATTGTGCGTAGTTTTCTGGAATCGGTTTGATAATTCCGTTCTCAACTTCGCCAATTTTTATCTCATGGACTAAAATTCCGTTTTGAAAAAACTGAAACCAAATGTAATCGGTAATAATTAAATTGTCTAACGCATTTTTGTATCGATTAAATTGTTCTTTGTAAGATTTGCTATTCAAATCTTTGCCAACATCTTTAGCTTCTATATAACCAACTGGTATTTTAGCTCTGGTAATTACATAATCTGGGTTTCCACAATCTGTAACGTTTGCGGGTTCGTTTGTAATTTCTACAGTGGTCACTAAAGTTCTTATTAAGGTTTCTAAATCGCCTCTATAAGAATGTTCTCTAGAAATGCCAGAAGCAAAACGTTTGATTAAATTAGCAATATAATTAGGTGTTGTCATAGCAAATGAAAAATTATAATTGAGATTAAACAAACTTAAACTTTATAAATTGTTCAAACAAACCTATATAGATAAACTTCATAAACTATAAATGAATATTGCTATGTAATCTTTTTTTGCAAATACAAAAGACCTCACAGGTTTTAAAAATCTGTGAGGTCTGAAATATTTTTAGATCTGGAAAAAAATGCAAGCAATTCAAGCAAAACAGCGCTATGTTCTCTATGTTCTCTATGTTTCTATGTCGTCAAAAATTACACCAATTAATTTGTATTAAATTTCAACGACCAAATCTCGCAAAAAAAATCACACAAAGCATCGCTATGTTCCTATGTGGTCCAAAATTAAAAAGATAATGGCTTTTTAATTTTGGTAATATGGCAACCAATAAATCTCGCAAAAAAGTGGGATAAGCGATTCACAACGAATTTCTTTGAAATTCTTGTTCTCTGCTTACATATTTCTTCGATATTGCCCACCAACTTTAAACAACGCTTCCGTAATTTGTCCTAAAGAACAAACTTTCGTTGCTTCCATTAATTTATCAAATAAATTTTCATTTTGAATAGCAGCTTCCTGTAAAATTTCAATTTGTTCCACAACTTTATTAGGATTTGCCTTATTCAATAATTCTTTTGTTTTAATTTGAAATTGTTTTTCTTCTTCCGTGGCACGAATTATTTCTTCTGGCTGCACGGTTGGCGATCCTTTGGAACTTAAAAATGTATTTACACCAATAATCGGGAATTCTCCATTGTGTTTTAACGTTTCGTAATACATACTTTCTTCCTGTATTTTAGAGCGTTGGTACATCGTTTCCATCGCACCTAAAACACCACCACGTTCTGTAATTCGATCGAATTCTAACAACACAGCTTCTTCTACTAAGTCGGTTAATTCTTCAATGATAAAAGCACCTTGAATCGGGTTTTCATTTTTCGTTAAGCCTAATTCTTTATTGATAATTAACTGAATTGCCATCGCTCTTCTTACAGATTCTTCTGTTGGAGTGGTAATTGCTTCATCATAAGCATTGGTGTGTAAAGAATTGCAATTATCATTAATGGCGTATAAAGCTTGCAAGGTAGTTCGGATATCATTAAAATCGATTTCTTGAGCGTGCAAAGAACGGCCAGAAGTCTGAATATGATACTTTAACATTTGGGCTCTTGGGTTTGCGCCATATTTAATTTTCATCGCTTTTGCCCAAATTTTACGAGCAACACGACCAATTACAGAATATTCAGGATCAATTCCGTTTGAAAAGAAAAACGATAAGTTTGGACCAAATTTATTAATATCCATTCCGCGGGATAAATAATACTCAACATACGTAAATCCGTTAGACAAAGTCAATGCCAATTGCGTAATAGGATTTGCACCAGCTTCAGCAATATGATATCCAGAAATAGAAACTGAATAAAAGTTTCTTACTTGTTTTTCAATGAAGTATTCTTGCACATCTCCCATCAATCTTAATGCAAATTCTGTTGAGAAAATGCACGTATTTTGTGCTTGATCTTCTTTTAAAATATCTGCCTGAACCGTTCCTCTAACTTGCGCTAACGTGTCTTTTTTTATTTGTTGATATACATTTTGAGGCAATACTAAATCTCCAGTGAGCCCTAAAAGCATCAAGCCTAAACCATTATTTCCTTCAGGTAGTTTTCCTTGATAAACGGGTCTTTCTAAACCTTTGGAATCGTAAATTTCTTTATATTTAGCTTCAACATGTTCCTCTAATTGATGCTCTTTGATGTATTTCTCACAATTCTGATCGATGGCAGCGTTCATAAAGAAGCCTAATAACATCGGAGCTGGCCCGTTGATGGTCATAGAAACAGAGGTCATATGGTGACTTAAATCAAAACCAGAATACAGTTTTTTAGCGTCGTCTAAACAACAAATCGAAACCCCAGCGTTTCCTATTTTACCATAAATATCGGGTCTGTGTCCAGGGTCATTTCCGTACAAGGTTACAGAATCAAAGGCCGTTGACAGACGTTTTGCATCCATTCCTAAACTCACATAGTGAAATCTACGATTCGTTCTTTCTGGTCTCCCTTCACCAGCAAACATTCTGGTTGGGTCTTCGCCAGTTCTTTTAAAAGGGTATAAGCCCGCTGTAAATGGGAATTCTCCTGGAACATTTTCTTGTAGATTCCAACGTAATAAATCTCCCCAAGCTTGGTATTTTGGTAATGCAATTTTTGGTATTTGAGAATGAGAGAGGGATTCAGAATGTGTTTCTATCTTAATTTCTTTATCACGAACTTTAAATGTATAAATAGGATCTTTATATTTCTGAACTTTTTCTTGCCACGTTAGAATGATTTCCCAATTGTAAGGGTCAAAATTCATTTTTACTTTTTCGAATTGAGCAAATAAAAGTTTGATAAAAGGAATTTCGTCGGTAGGCACCTGTTTCAGAATTTCATCTTGATCAAGTCCTGTTTTTGTAATATAAGATTTGTTAGTTTGTTTGTATGATGAATTACTTTCGTTTTCCGTGATTGATAAAATCGTTTGATAAATTCCATATAATTTTTGAGCAACAACAACTTGCTTATTTGCCTTTTTGTCATATGCTCTATTACTTTCTGCAATTTCTGATAAATAACGAACTCTTGCTGGCGGAATCACAAAAATCTTTTCAGACATTTCTCTGGTAATTTCTATCGTCGATTTTAAATCGACTCCAGTTTTTTCAACCAATTTATTCATAATACTTTTATATAAAGTATTCATTCCTGGATCATTAAATTGTGATGCAATGGTACCATAAACCGGCATGTCATCCATGTGAATATGCCACAAATTATTGTTGCGCATGTATTGTTTTTTCACATCTCTTACTGCGTCTAAAGCACCTCTTTTATCAAATTTATTAATGGCTACTAAATCCGCAAAATCTAGCATATCAATTTTTTCTAATTGCGTAGCAGCACCAAATTCAGGAGTCATTACATATAAAGAGGTATCAGAATGCTCAATAATTTCAGTATCAGATTGCCCAATTCCAGAAGTTTCTAAAATAATTAAATCGAATTCTGCCGCTTTTAAAACTTGTACGGCCTCATTTACATATTTTGATAACGCTAAATTAGATTGACGGGTTGCTAAAGAACGCATATAAACGCGTTCATTATTAATGGCATTCATTCTAATTCTATCCCCTAAAAGTGCACCACCCGTTTTTCTTTTTGATGGATCTACAGATATTAAACCAATTGTTTTTTCTGGAAAATCAATTAAAAAACGACGTACTAATTCATCCACTAAAGAAGATTTTCCTGAGCCACCGGTTCCAGTAATTCCTAAAACAGGACAGGAAGCCCCTTTTAATTTCCCCAAAGGGGAAAAAATCTTTGCGAAAGCCTCGTGATTATTTTCTGCTAGAGAAATTAAACGAGCAATTGTAGTAACTTCTTTGTTCTTTAAATTTTGTAAAACCTTTTCATCACCTAATTCCAACAACCAAGAAGCGTCTTCATTGCAAACGATTCCATTTTCTTTTGAGCCAGATTGGAGTTCCTTCCCTTTGGGAAGGCTAGGATAAGCTATTTCAGAAGTTTTTACTAAATCATTAATCATTCCTTGTAAACCCATGGCTCTTCCGTCATCAGGAGCATAAATTCTTGTAATTCCATAATCCATCAATTCTTTAATCTCTTCAGGAAGAATTACACCACCACCACCGCCAAAAATCTTAATATGACCTGCTCCTTTTTCTTGCAACAAATCATACATATACTTAAAATACTCATTATGTCCTCCTTGATAAGAGGTAATTGCAATTGCATTTACATCTTCTTGAATGGCACAATTAACGACTTCTTCTACAGATCTGTCATGGCCTAAATGAATCACTTCAACCCCTGTAGATTGTATAATTCTACGCATAATATTTATGGCAGCATCATGCCCGTCAAAAAGGGCTGCAGCAGTTACGATTCTTACTTTATGTGTAGGCTTGTATGGTGGTTTTTGTTTCATTCGTAATGAATATTAGGTTTTAGGGTGGCAATTTACGAAAATCTTAAAAAAAACTTTAATTCTTTAACAGTTTTAAAATATATTTTTGAAAAAAAATTTGATTTTATTTTTATGAAAAAGGGAGTCATATTCAAGAATGAATCAGAGGTTAAATTTAGGACAATTTTTGAGGTATAATAGTGTTTGTTTTTGGCATAATAATTGGTAATAAAATAGGTAGTATTAATAATTTATACATAGAACTATGAAAAAAATAACACTATTTTTATTTGGTACAATTTTAATGATGTCTTGTAGTGGGATTAAAGTAGCTACAGATTATGATAGTAAGGTAGATTTTAGTCAATATAAAACATTTGCTTTTTATAGGCCAGGAATAGATAGGGCAGATATTTCTGATTTAGATAAAAAACGAGTTTTACGAGCAATAGAGTTTGAGTTAGTGGCTCAAGGATTTGTAAAATCGGATGATCCTGATTTGCTTATAAGTATTTTTACAAAATCAAGGAGAAAAGTAAATGTGCAACAAAATAGTAATTGGGGTTATGGTTTTGGCTGGGGTTTTAATCCTTGGATGGGCTCCATGAATAATATCAACGTAAATGAGTATACAGAAGGTACTTTATTTATCGATTTTATTGATAAGGAAAAGAAAGAATTAGTTTGGCAGGGAATAGGAACAGGTGCTTTAAAAATTGAAAACAGAGATAAGAAAGAAGAAAGGATTAAATTATTTGTTAAAGAAATTATTTCTAGATTTCCGCCAGATAGAAAAAGATAAAAAAGTAATTTATTTAAAGGAAGTGTCTATTTTTTTTAAGTAAAGTGTTAAAGCCTTAAAATATTACACATAACATTTATGGCAATTTAGCGATATAAAGCTTTCATAAATTGTTTCTTTCACTTGTTTTTTAGCAATAAAAAAACTCCGAAACTTAAAAGTTTCGGAGTTTTTAATTTTCATCATTATATAAATCTAGCTAATATTAGCAGAATTTACAGTTTTTATAATTCTACCTGCAATCTTGTAAGGATCACCATTAGAAGCTGGTCTTCTGTCTTCTAGCCAACCTTTCCAGCCTTTTTCTACAGTAATAATTGGAATTCTGATTGAAGCTCCTCTATCTGATACTCCATAAGAGAAATCAGAAACGTGAGCAGTTTCATGTAAACCTGTTAAACGTTCATCATTAAACTCTCCATAAATCTCCATATGTTCTTTTGTTACTGGTCTAAATGCCTCACAAATTTTCTCATAAGTTTCTTGAGAACCACAAGTTCTTAAAACAGAGTTAGAGAAGTTTGCATGCATACCAGAACCATTCCAGTCTCCTTTTACAGGTTTTGGGTGATATTCAATGTAATAACCATACTTCTCAGTTAATCTATCTAGTAAATAACGTGCAATCCAAATCTCGTCACCTGCTTTTTTTGCGCCTTGTGCAAATAATTGAAATTCCCATTGTCCTGGTGCTACTTCTTGATTAATTCCTTCAAAATTTAAGCCAGCGTCAATACATAAATCTGCATGTTCTTCAACAAAATCTCTACCCCATGTATATCTACCACCTACAGAGCAGTAATATTTACCTTGAGGTCCAGGAAATCCACCACGTGGAAAACCTAAAGGTAAATCAGTTTTTGTGTCCATCAAGAAATATTCTTGCTCAAAACCGAACCAAAAATCATTATCATCATCATCAATTTGAGCTCTTGCATTCGTAGGATGTGGTGTGCCATCTGCGCTTAAAACTTCAGACATTACCAAATAACCATTTACTCTAGTAGGATCGCTATAGATTGCAACAGGTTTTAATAAACAATCAGATGAACCACCAGAAGCCTGTTCAGTAGAGCTACCATCAAAAGACCAATTGTCTAATTCTTCAATTGTTGCTTGAAAGTTTTCATGCTCTTCAACTTTAGTTTTACTCCTCATGTTTTGAGTAGGAAAATGACCATCTAGCCAAATGTATTCTAATTTAATTTTTGCCATAATAAATAATTGTTATGTGATAATATTATTACAAAAATGAAATAAAATACCTAGATATCAAAAAAAAGAGGGGTTAAATATTTAAAATGATTAAAAAATAATTTTATCCCTAATTTTGAAAGGGTATATTTGTTTAAAGAATAAAAATTACTACTAAAAAATCATATTATGTCAACAATTAGATTTTCGGCATTGCAAGAAACTTTAAATAGAAGGCCTTTAAAGGTTCTTGAGACTGAAAAAAGATCTGTTTTATTTGGTCAAAATGTTTTTAATAAATACGCTATGCAGCAGTATCTTACAAGAGCAGCATACGAAAGTGTTATGAATGCAATTGATAAAGGAACTAAAATTGACCGTAAAATAGCAGATCAAGTTGCCGTAAGTATGAAAGATTGGGCCGTCTCTAAAGGTGCAACACATTATACACATTGGTTTCAGCCATTAACAGGTGCTACAGCAGAAAAGCATGATGCTTTTTTTGAATCTATCAATGGTAGTTTAGCTATGGAAAAGTTTGATGGAGAACAACTGGTGCAACAAGAACCAGATGCTTCTAGTTTTCCTAGCGGAGGAATTAGAAATACTTTTGAAGCGAGAGGTTATACGGCCTGGGATCCTACATCCCCTGCGTTTATTTATGATACAACGCTGTGTATTCCAACAATTTTTGTAGCCTATACAGGTGAGGCTTTAGATAATAAAACACCATTATTAAGAGCTTTACAGGCAATTGACACGCATGCAACGGCTGTTTGTAAGTATTTTGATAAAAATGCATTGAAAGTGAATGCAACATTGGGGTGGGAACAGGAATATTTTTTAATAGACGATGCGCTAGCACTTTCAAGACCCGATATTTTAATGACAGGTAGAACTTTACTAGGTCATTCTCCTGCAAAAGGTCAGCAATTAGATGATCATTATTTTGGCAGTATTCCGGCAAGAGCCATGAGTTTTATGCAAGATTTAGAACAAGAATGTATGTTGTTAGGCATTCCTGTTAAAACAAGACATAATGAAGTGGCACCCAATCAGTTTGAATTAGCGCCCATTTTTGAAGAAGCAAATTTAGCTGTAGATCATAATTCTTTGCTCATGGATGTTATGGGGAAGGTAGCAAGACGTCATCACTTTAAAGTATTATTTCATGAAAAACCATTTGCCGGAATTAACGGTTCTGGGAAACATAACAACTGGTCCTTATCCACCGCAAATGAAACTAATTTATTGAGTCCGGGAAAAACCCCTATGAAAAATTTACAGTTTTTAACTTTTTTCATTAACACTATTAAGGCTGTTTATGAATATGAAGAACTTTTGAGAGCTTCTATTGCCTCTGCAAGTAATGATCATAGGTTAGGAGCAAATGAAGCGCCTCCTGCAATCATATCTGTATTTATTGGTCGTCAATTATCAGCAGTTTTAGATGAGTTAGAAAACGTGACTAAAGGCAAGCTTTCACCGCAAGAAAAAACGGATTTAAAATTAAATATTATTGGTAAAATTCCTGAAATTTTATTAGATAATACAGATAGAAATAGAACCTCAGCATTTGCCTTTACAGGAAATAAATTTGAGTTTAGAGCTGTAGGATCTTTGTCTAATTGTGCAAAACCCATGACGGTTTTAAATACTATTGTTGCCAAGCAATTAAAAGAATTTAAGATGGAAGTTGATGCTTTAATCGATGATAAAAACCTTAAAAAAGATGAAGCTATTTTTAATGTTTTAAGAGAATATATCAAAGATTCAAAAAAAATACGATTTGAGGGCGATGGCTACGGAAATTCTTGGGAAAAGGAAGCCGCAAAACGAGGTTTAAGCAATCATAAAACCACACCATCAGCATTAAAAGTAAAAATCTCTAAAAAGATCGTTGACTTGTTTGAAGAAATGGCGGTCATGAATAAGGTTGAATTGCAAGCTCGTTATGAAATTGATTTAGAAGAATATACAAAACGTATTCAAATAGAAAGTCGGGTTTTGGGAGATATTGCTAGAAACCACATAGTGCCAACTGCTATTATTTATCAAAATACATTACTAGAAAATACAAAGAATTTGAAAGAAATTTTTGGAGATGAATATAAAAATATCGCAAAAGAACAAATAGAATTTATCATGGTTATTTCTAATCATATTACAGAAATTAATAGGCTTACAAAAAAAATGATTGACGAACGGAAGAAAGCCAATAAATTAAGCGTTTTAAAGTCAGCTGAATTTTATTGTCATAAAGTTAGACCCTATTTTGAGGAGATTAGATATCACTGTGATAAATTAGAAACCATGATAGATGATAATTTATGGCCCTTAACAAAGTATAGAGAATTGCTGTTTACCAGATAAAAGTGTACTTTATTTGGGGTGTTTTAACGAATTTGGAATTTAGCCGAAGCTAAGTTTAATTGTGATATGGAATTCCTAGTAATTTTGTAACTAATTTTCTTAGACCGATTTTTAAATCATTCCTTTTAATATTAGTTCCGTTTCTACAGGAGTTAAATAACCTAAAGAAGAGTGTAATCTTTGGAAAGTACACCAATTTAATTCCGTAATTCTATAATAAATTGTTTCCTTTTCGTTTATTTTTTTAAAAATAAATTATTCAATTTATAGATACAACATTGTGAAATTAAATTGGTGTTTCTAGTGTTTTTTAAAAGGTAGACACTCCAGTATTTGTGTTATAGGAAAGTAAGAAAAACCCATTAGTTTAAAGTACTATTTTTCTGGAGTTTTAAATTAAACTGAAAAAATAGAATTGTTAGAGTTGCATTCACAAAGACATACATAGGCGCACAAAGATTTAAAAAAGAAAAAATAATAACGATTATAGTTATATGCGATATGTCAACAATACGTGTATACAGTCTTAAGTAAGAAATTTCAAGAAAAATGCTAACTAACCAAGAAGCGAAGTATTTATTGGGTTTAGAAAAGGTTTTAACGAACCCTAATCATACAATAGATTTATCGAAAAAGAAAAATAGATTAGAATTAATTTCTCATCAAGATTCTGATTACGAATTTCGGGTAGAAATAACGACCAATCAAAAAATTATACTTAAAACTTCTATACATCATTTAGAGAGTAATTCTTTTGTCGGTTTATTGAGAATTGACTTCAAAGGAGGTCATCACAATCCTGCCAATATACTTCCTTCTTTACCTGATTTTCTAATCCCTTATGCTGACAAGTGGTTTGATCCAACAGAATCTCATATTCATATCTATGTGGAAGGATATAAACCTTTAGCATGGGCAATTCCGCTAACTGATAGTGATTTTCCAATTAAAGATATTACTCACCCATCAGACTTGTCGGATTTAATAATTAACTTTGCTCGAAGAATAAATTTAAAATCATTAATTAACATTCAACAGGCAATACTTTGAATTGGGTAAATACATATGTGGACGATTATTACAATTGGTTAAGAGAGAAAACCTTTATCCAAAAGGACTCTAATACTGATTGGTTTTTAATAAACACACCTTTTGTTGGAGCCTTTAATGATACTATTGAAATTTACGCTCAAAAAAAAGGAAATCACTTAAGATTAAGTGATAACGGAGAAACTATGTCTAATTTAGAACTTCAAGGTCTGTATATTCAAGGTTCAAAAAGACGTAGAGCAATTTTAGACACTATACTGTTAAACTATGGAGTAAGAGCTGAAAGTGACGAATTGACTATAGAAGCGAACATTGAAAATTTTTCTCAAACAAAGCATAATTTTCTATCTGCGATCATTGAGATTAATGATTTATATGTTTTATCAAAACATAATATTGCCTCTATATTTAAAGAAGATGTTAGAACTTATTTAGACTCTCACGACATAATTTACACACCTGATTTCATTTCAAAAGGAGCTACAGGTTTAGAATTTAATTTCGATTTTCAAATCGCAAAAAGGAATAAAGAAATTGTAATTAAATCATTCAACACAGTAAATAAATCAAATTTATCTACTTTTCTTTTTTCTTGGGATGATATAAAACCAGTTCGTGAAAAAATCACGAAAAAGGATGTGAACGCTATTGCCATAATAAATAATATTGATAAAGAAGTTCGAACTGAATTTTTAGATGCGCTTAAAGCAAAAAATGCTGACTATATACTTTGGTCTGAACGAGAATCGGAAAAAAGCAAAGAACTTATATCTGCTTAAAAATACTAATTACAATAACTAAGCATATGACCTTCCGATAGGTCAAACGCTCTATGCCTTGTTGACTGATCCATTGCTAAGGATAAGGGGTAAAACGACGATTTGGGTTTGGTTTTTAAAAGGAGTGTGATTGAGGAAAGGAGAGCGTTTTCAATATTTCTATTGCATACGAACTATTTCTGATGCGCTTTTTAAATGTTAAATCAATTACAACTAATTTGGACAAAAGGGAACTCCGCAGTCCAATTGATAGCTAATTTGAAAAACTCTTCCTTCTTCATAGTTTTCAAGCAGGTGCTATTTGTAATCGATTCGATTTTTAACTGTATAGTACTGCAATAAACTGTACCTTTTCGCTTATTTTTTATCAAAAAAAGTACCACCACAAAAAGTTTATCAGCCAACTACATGGGAGTTCGCTTTGGAGTTACTGAAAAAACAGCAAGATTATTTATGCATAAAGTTAGAGAAGCAATGAAATCTAGTAAATATCACTTATTTTAGTTTTAAAAACGGGTTTCTGCGCAGACTCCCGTTGGCAACAATTTGTAAATGATGCATATTTGGTGTATATTTACATCAAATAATTAAATTATGGCAAGACAAAGCATATCATTCACAAAACCAAACGATGAATGGTTAAAAACTCAAGTAGACAAAAAAGAATATTCTAGCAAGAGTGAACTCGTTAATGACTTAATCAGACAAGCTCGAAAACAACAAGTTGAAATTAATTGGGTTCGTGCTAAATTGGAAAAAGCTGAAAACAGCGGATTTACAAGCGATAGTAAAAATGAAATTCTAGCTCAATCAAAGTCTTTACTTAATGACTAAATACAAATTAAGTAACGAAGCGAAAAATGACTTGATAAGAATCCATCATTATGGAGTAAGAAAATTTGGAATGACTCAAGCGGATAAATACTTTGAATCATTTTTTGAATATTTTGACATTATTGCTCAAAGACCCTATTCTTTCGAATCCGTTGATTATATAAAAAAAGATTATAGACGCTGTGTTTGCAGGATTGATAGTATTTACTTCAAAGTAAATGAGAATGTTATTGAAATTATGGCGATTGTTGGTAGGCAAGATTTGAATGAAAAATTATAGAAAAATAAAAACTGTTGCCAATAACTAAGCCTATGCCCCGCCGATAGGCCCAACGCTCTATGCCTTGTTGACTGATCCATTGCTAAGGATAAGGGGTAAAACGACGGTTTTGGTTTGGTTTTTAAAAGGAGTGTGATTGAGGAAAGGAGAGCATTTTCAATATTTTATTGCATTCGAGCTATTTCTGATGCGCTTTTTAAATGTTTAAATCAATTACAACTAATTTGGGCAAAAGGGAACTCCGCAGTCCAATTGATAGCTAATTTGAAAAATTTTTCTTACTCCAAAGTTCATCAAGAAGGAGCTATATGTAATCGATTCGATTTTTAGTATTATACTCTTGATTTCAAATGATAGTATACCAATTTAACCGTATCATACTGCAATAAACTGTACCTTTTCGCATACTTTTTATCAAAAAAAGTACCATCATAAATAGGATGTCAATTATTTTTAAGTTCAATGAATTAAAAAATAATTCATTGGGTGCAATTGCCAAAATTAAGAGGAAATGAACCCTAAATAGCATGTTTAAATCTAAAAATAAAAATAGATGGATCATGAAATTTACATTTCAACGCGACTATTTGAGTTTTAGAAAAGTCTTCTTTTTACTGCGCTTTTTCTGATGATAGGAGGTAGGTTTGTACAAAATCCTAAAGATTTTAAAAAAAAATAGCCAGAATGAGGAAACCCGTAAAGAATATTAAAATATTGCTGGTAATTTTGAGCAAAAATATGGGTGATGTATTTGTGTTATGGGTAAGTAAGAAAAACCGATTAGTCTAAAGTGCTGTTTTCTGGATTATTAAATTAAACTGAAAAAATAGAATTGTTAGAGTTGCATTCAAAAAGACATACATAGGTGCACAAAGATTTAAAAAAGAAAAAATAATAACGATTATAGTTATATGCGATATGTCAACAATACGTTTATACAGTTGTTAGGCCTCACCCTAAAAGACAGACAACCATGAAACAACCACACGACAATTGGGGAACATATTACGACTTTGTTTACGAACAGACTTTTGGAAGTTTTTACAGCAGCTTGACAAAAGAAACCCTGAATGTAATAAAGCAAATTTTACCAAAAGGAACAATTCTTGACTTTGGAGCAGGAACAGGCAGACTATCGTTTCCTTTGACAGAACAAGGTTACAATGTAATAGCAGTTGAGAAAAGCATTGGAATGGTAAAAGATTTTAACAGGAAGTTAGACCGACAAAATTCTGATATAAAAATTCATAACTGTTCAATTTCAGAATACAAGAATGGGAAAGCAGATTTAGCAATCGCACTTTTTACCGTTTTAAGCTATTCAATCACAGAAGATGAACTTTCTAAAAACATAGAGAATATTAGCAAGCACATTAACACAAACGGATATTTCTTTTTTGATTTACCCAATACGGTTTTTTTTAATGCGGGACGTTTGACCAATATTGACTCAAATAATTTTAGACGACTTGTTGAATTAACAAGCAACAACGAAAACGATATTTACACATATAGGGAACAATGTAGTGGTATTTTCAATGGGCAAGAGTTTAGTTACGAAGATGAATTCCTAATAAGATATTGGAAAGTTGACACGCTTGACAAATTACTAAAACAAAACGGTTTCTATGATACCTTGCAATCGTTTTCACATTTTAATTCAACAGGTTCAACATACAAACTATACAAACGACAATGAAACAATTTCAAATACAGTTATTCAAAGGACACCCGATTATCAATGAAGGTGAGAATAGAATTTTAATTGACACAGGAGCGCCCTCAACTATTCACGCTTCAGACAGTTTAAATTTTTGTTCAGAAAGTTTCGGTTGTTCAACAAACTATATGGGTTTGACGGTTTTAAAAATTTCTGATATGCTTGGAACAGGTATAACAACATTGCTTGGAGCCGATATATTATCAGATTACAAAATCCTTTTAAACTATCAAAATCAAATAATTGAGTTCAGTAAACAAGATATTGAAATTAGCGGAACTCAGGCGGACATTTCAAATTTTATGGGAATACCGATAATTAAAATGACGGTCGATAATCAAGAACTAAAATTCTTTTTGGACACAGGAGCTAAACTTTCATATTTATCGGACAGCTTTACAAGTAACTATGAAAGCGTTGGAACTGATGAAGACTTTTATCCAGGAGTAGGTAAATTTCAAACTGAATGCTTTGAAATTCCGACAGTTTTCGGAGACAAAGAATTCGTTGTGAAATATGGAAACTTACCGACACTACTGCAAATGACATTGATGTTGGGCGGAACAGACGGTATTATTGGGTTTGACTTTTTTAATAATTTCAAGGTTGTTCTTGACCTTAAAAACAACAGACTGAAATATGCATAATAGACACGCGGAAAAAGAAGGGAGAAGGCATAACAGCACCTACACGCAAGTGGGGGTTTCGTGCCTCTATGACAGTGAAATGCTAATTTCAAACTATGTACTTCTATTAAAGTTTAGTGCTAAAAATCCCCACCTGCATGTAGCTGCAAAACGTGGTGCATAATGCTGAAGAAACACCTGAACTTAAAATAAACATCTCTGATTGCGGAAAACCGTAAAGAAAAAATAAAACGAATTAAGAAGTTTGTAAACTAACCAAACCTATAAATATGTCAAAAGTTATTGTCACTATCGGAATTATAATCGGATTCATTTTCTTATTCGGAGTTATAGTAGCATCGAATAAAGGAAGTGGAACACCTGGACTTTTAGGACTAATCCTTTTTGCTGGAATGATTGCAGGTATTCGAGCTGTTTGGAAAAAACCTTCGATAAAAAATGAAATTTCAGAAACTGACAAACATCAACTTGACAAAAGAGATTAATTGTGTTTAAAGATTACTATTCCATTCTTGAAATTTCACAATCTGCAACTCAAGCTGATATAAAAATTGCATTTAAAACTCAAGCTATAAAGTGGCATCCCGATAAAAACATTGGAACTGATACTTCTACGAAGATGCAAGAAATCAATGAAGCGTATCTAATACTTAAAGATAGTGATGCGAGAAGAAGGTACGATATAGAATATACGAATTTCAAAGAATTTAAAAAACAAGAACAATATAATCGTGCTGAAAATAAAGACAAAAAAGAAGAGAAAACTTATTCAAAATCAACATCCTATGAATATAAAGTAAAAGATGAAACTTTAGAAAAATGGATGCGAAATGCTCGAAAACAAGCTGTGGATTTAGCAAAACAGACTTTAAAAGAAATTGGAGAATTAAGTTTAGAAGCAACTAAACAAGCTGGAGCGAAAATGTTTCAAATGCTTATTTTTTATTCAATTTCAGGATTTATAATTATGCTTTTATTTAAGGCTTGCAACTAAAAACTAACCAATATGAAAAACCTAAAAAATTATTTTACTGTCTTTTTATTAATCCTATTTCTAAATTCCTGCGACCAAAAAAGAAATACATCATATGAGAAGTTCGATTTTGGAAATGGCTATTCAATTGATTTGCCAGAAAAATACAGCAAAACCAAAGAACTAACTTGGCAAGCAGGAGAACACTCTCATTTTGACATTAGTTTGGGTCAAATTGGAAATTCAGATTTAAAAACAGAACTGAAAGATTATTTAGCTTCTCGAAATACTGGTGATTTATTTGATAACAGCAAATTTATAAGAACAGAAGAATTTGAAGAAAACGGAATAAAAGGTATTATTTCATTCTATGAAGAAGACTTGAAAAAACAAGGAGCTGGAATTGTCACTTTAACATCATACGGAGTTTTTGCAATAGTTCGAAATGACACAGAGCAATTTACAATTAATTCTATGGCATTAAGCGATAATAATTTTATTCAAATTGCTAAAAGCATAAAGTCTATTGCAATGAAACAACAAACTTTAAAAATTCCTATTGCCAAGAAGTTTGACAAGAATAAGGCAATACAAGATGGCTACCAAGTATTTCAAGAATACGGATTTATGGTCAAATGCAATAAAGAAATAAAACTAGATAGATTGAGAATTCAACAAATGAAACAAAATGGAATGGATGATAATTCAAAGCCATTTCACGTTTATGATAATGGTACAGATTATAATATTAATGTAAGCAGTTTTGATAGCGTTCTTACAGGACAATCTGAACAAGAAATAATCGATTATAACAAAAATGATTTAGATTATTATCAAACAAAATTTGATGAAATGTCAATTAATAATAATCGAGGCAAGTTTAAAGAGTTTGATGCAGTATTTTATGACAACACACAAAATGGAAGAACTACTAAAGCTGTTTTCTTTCATCACAAAATGAAAAGTTATATGCTTCAAGTTACCGATGATAATAATGTAGAGAAGAAATTTCAGGACTTTATAAAAACATTCGAGATAATATAAAAAACGCAGAAAGCACTATGCACAATAACTAAGCATATAGCGTTGGCCTATCGGCACGCCATATGCTTAGTTATTGGCAGTAATTAAAAACAAAAATTATGAATAAGAAAAACATATTGATTTTATTAATATCAATTGCATTATTTAATTGTAATTCTCATCTTAATAAATCAGTTATTGAACCATTGACAGTCAGAGAACTAAAAAAAACAATTGATAATGACTCTTTATTTAAAAATACTTATGAATATATTGTTTACTTAAGAGATACAGTAATTAAAAATGATTTAGATAAAGTTAAATTTACTGAATTAACATATAATCAAGTCGTAGATTTTGTTGAATTTTCATCTGATACTACTTATTTCAAACCTATAAATGAACGTATTGAAAAGGAATGGAACAATAAATATGGAATTTATAAAAAACAAGTAGATTCAGTTTCAGATTATTGGAAAAAAATCAAACAAGAAAATTCATTAGAACAATATGTGAATATTGAATTAGTAAAAATTGATAAGGAATATTATACTTACAGTAGAGACATTAGAAATGTTAATTTAGGTTTTAGATTAACACCTCTAAAAGGAAAAGTAGAACAAATTCGTTTTGGGTTCAATATCGTAGCAAAAATAAATGAAAAAGAAAAAAATGATGAATATTCATCTATTTATTCAGCATTAGATAAATCTTGGTGTCGCTCTACAAGTCCATTTTCAAGACCAGTGGTGAGATATTGGGAAGCAAGTTATTCAGATGAACAAATTTTAAAATACAAATCTTTAAAAACTTTATTAAGAGATTATAATATTCACATAGAAGTTGACAAAATCCGTAAAGACGGAAAAAATATCAGTAGAGATGATTTAAATATACCTGAATCTATAGAAAATCATTGGAAATACGAAAATCACGAAAAAGAATATTTACAAGATTTATACTTTGAAGATGTTGTTAGAGAAGAACTGAATAAAGAATACATTGAAAAATACAGTTACAGAAATAAAGAGATAGATAAAATTTTAAAAAAAGAATTTCCCTTGGTTTTTGAATTTTTAAGATTTCAACCCCAAAAAAAATAATTATTTAAAACTAAAATTATAAACACAAGTAAATTTCTTATGAAAAAATCACTAACAATTATTACATTATTGATTACAACTCTAGTATTTTCTCAAGACATAAAAAAAGATGCCGAAAAAACTAAAACCAAAATGGAACAATTTGCGTCTCAAACAGGTGTGATTACAAAATTTACTGATACAAATTTGAATAATTTGAAGTCATCATATACAGTTGCAGAAACAAGAGTTAGAAAGTTGAACAGTGGTAATAGCGAAAGATATTTTTATCAAATTGAAAAACCAGGAAAATATGGAAGTTCAACTGCGTCAATTGAATATTCAGATTTATTAGAAGTTATTAAGGCATTGAATAGTTTAAAATTAGAAGTTGATAACGATGTTTTGAAAAATCCTGATTATTTAGAAAATAAATTTATCACAGAAGACGGATTTCAATTAGGTTATTATGTAAGTAAAGGTAAAGCAACTTGGTATATAAAACTTGAAAAATATGGCTCTGACAAAACACTCTACATAAAAGATTTGGAAAAAATTGAAGCAAATTTCACAGAAGCTAAAAACAAGATTGAAGAATTAAAAAACAAATAAAAACTGTTGCCAATAACTAAGCATATGACCTTCCGATAGGTCAAACGCTCTATGCCTTGTTGACTGATCCATTGCTAAGAGAAGGGGAAAACGACCGTTTGGGTGTGGTTTTTAAAAGGAGTGTGATTGAGTAAACTAGCGTGTTTTCAATATTTCTATTGCATACAAGCTATTTCTGATGCGCTTTTTAAATGTTTAAATCAATTACAACTAATTTGGACAAAAGGGAACTCCGCAGTCCAATTGATAGCTAATTTGAAAAACTCTTCCTTCTTCATAGTTTTCAAGCAGGTGCTATTTGTAATCGATTCGATTTTTAACCGTATCATACTGCAATAAACTGTACCTTTTCGCTTACTTTTTATCAAAAAAAGTACCATCACAAAAAGTTTATCAGCCAACTACATGGGAGTTCGCTTTGGAGTTACTGAAAAAACAGCAAGATTATTTATGCATAAAGTTAGAGAAGCAACGAAATCTAGTAAATATCACTTATTTTAGTTTTAAAAACGGGTTTCTGCGCAGACTCCCGTTGGCAACAATTTGTAAATGATGCGTATTTGGTGTATATTTACATCAAATAATTAAATTATGGCAAGACAAAGCATATCATTCACAAAACCAAACGATGAATGGTTAAAAACTCAAGTAGACAAAAAAGAATATTCTAGCAAGAGTGAACTCGTTAATGACTTAATCAGACAAGCTCGAAAACAACAAGTTGAAATTAATTGGGTTCGTGCTAAATTGGAAAAAGCTGAAAACAGCGGATTTACAAGCGATAGTAAAAATGAAATTCTAGCTCAATCAAAGTCTTTACTTAATGACTAAATACAAATTAAGTAACGAAGCGAAAAATGACTTGATAAGAATCCATCATTATGGAGTAAGAAAATTTGGAATGACTCAAGCGGATAAATACTTTGAATCATTTTTTGAATATTTTGACATTATTGCTCAAAGACCCTATTCTTTCGAATCCGTTGATTATATAAAAAAAGATTATAGACGCTGTGTTTGCGGAATTGATAGTATTTACTTCAAAGTAAATGAGAATGTTATTGAAATTATGGCGATTGTTGGTAGGCAAGATTTGAATGAAAAATTATAGAAAAATAAAAACTGTTGCCAATAACTAAGCCTATGACCTTCCGATAGGCCAACGCTCTATGCCTTGTTGACTGATCCATTGCTAAGAGAAGGGGAAAACGACCGTTTGGGTGTGGTTTTTAAAAGGAGTGTGATTGAGTAAACTAGCGTGTTTTCAATATTTCTATTCCATACAAGCTATTTCTGATGCTTTTTTTAAATGTTTAAATCAATTACAACTAATTTGGACAAAAGGGAACTCCGCAGTCCAATTGATAGCTAATTTGAAAAACTCTTCCTTCTTCATAGTTCATCAAGCAGGTGCTATTTGTAATCGATTCGATTTTTAACCGTATAATACTGCAATAAACTGTACCTTTTCGCTTATTTTTTATCAAAAAAAGTACCATCATAAATACGATGTCAATTATTTTTATTTTCAATAAAGTAAACAATAATTCATTGGGTGCAATTGCCAAAATTAAGAGGAAATGAACCCTAAATAGCCTGTTTAAATCTAAAAATAAAAATAGATGGATCATGAAATTTACATTTCAACGCGACTATTTGAGTTTTAGAAAAGTCTTCTTTTTACTGCGCTTTTTCTGATGATAGGAGGCAGGTGTGTACAAAATTCTAAAGTTTGTTAAAAAAATAGCTAGAATGAGGAAACCCGTAAAGAATATTAAAATATTGCTGGTAATTTTGAGAAAAAATAAGGGTGATGTATTTGTGTTATAGGAAAGTAAGAAAAACCCATTAGTTTAAAGTACTATTTTTCTGGAGTTTTAAATTAAACTGAAAAAATAGAATTGTTAGAGTTGCATTCAAAAAGACATACATAGGTGCACAAAGATTTAAAAAAGAAAAAATAATAACGATTATAGTTATATGCGATATGTAAACAATACGTGTATACGGTTTTTGGTGGTAAGCTAAAAATGATTAAAAAAGAAAAATATGAAAAGAAAAATTAAAACAACAATCCTATTTTCGTTACTATTTATAACGACAATTTATTCACAAAATGATTTTTTTGAATTTACAAAAAATATAAAATGGTTTAGTCCACAAAATGAGCTATTAGAAGATTATTCTCAAAACATCAGAAAATCAAAACACTTTTATAATGATTATGATAAAACTATTGCAGATTATAAAATCGATAGTATTAAACTAGGAAAGTATAGTTTTGAAGTATATTTTTATGTAGATTCTATTACTAAAAAACTATCAAATCTTAAATTCTATCTACCAGAAGAAAAGTTAAAAAAAGTAGATTCTCAAAATTTATCAAAACATATGGACTCTGTTTTTACAAGTAAATATGGTGAACCAGATATTAAAGAAGATGATTTAGGAGATAAAATAAGCCATTATGATAGAAAATGGTATACTGAAAATTTCATAGTTTATGTTTCACATATGGTTTTTAATGATAGTCAATTTTATATTCTAAACTTAAAAGGATTAGATAATAATAATTCAGATTTTAGAATTGCGAATTGGGGAGACTCCAAAGAATCAATAATGTTAAAAGAGGGTAAAGCTGACAAAGCTGGAATAGACAAGGCATATATGTTTGAAGATTATGTTGCTAGTTTGGATTGTAAAGTATTATATATATTCTCAAACAACAAATTGTCAATGTCAAAATACATATTCAACATAATTCATACAAACAAGAATGACTATATTGAAGATTTCAAAAAGCTTGTATCTATAGTTTCTGAAAAATATGGAAAACCTAGTTATAATGTAACTGAATGGAAAAATAGTTTATTTAAAGACGATATTGAACAATATGGGTTTGCTGTCAGCTTAGGGCACCTATTATATAATGCAGGTTGGTCAAATGACAAAACAGGCATTACTGTTGCATTGTATGGAGAAAATTACAAGACTACACTTCTAGTCCAATTTGTAAGCAAAAAATACGAACAGCTAAAGGATGAAGCAGATAGAAAACAGAATATAAACAAATTTTAATTTAAATATAAAGATCGAATGCCTACCACCAACACCTCATAAAATTTATGCTCACATCAGATTTAGTACAAAATTACAAACACTCAATAAAAATATTGCTATGGCGGAAAAATCTCCGATTTTTACGTCGAACAAATCTTATAAAAACACGTTGGCAAACATTAAAAAAAACCTGTAGATAAAATCAATATCACTATATTTGAATTATGGAAATAGATATAAAAAATCTAGGAGCTATTAAGAGTGCTCATTTTGATTTAAGTAAAAGACTTACCGTTTTTTGTGGTCCTAATAATTCGGGAAAAACATATGCTGCTTATATGGCATATGCGTTGACGAAATCTGGAATGAAATATTTTAAAAGTCAAGAAAGCATTTTTGTGCAAGACTTAATAAAAAATCAAGAAGCTGTTTTTGAATTAAAAACTGATTCAATATGGAATTACAGAAAAGATGAAATAAAAAATCTCAATAATTCTCTTGCTAGTATTTATGGTGTTTCAGAAGATATTGCCAGTAACCTATTTGCAGATTTCTCGATTTCTATATCTGAAACAAAAAAGGAATTCGATATTAATATTCTTAAAATGAACTTTAGTAACGAACTTAGGATAAATGATATCAGTATAGAAATACTAAAAAAAATAGACAGTAGAGAGATTAATTTAAAATTAAAAGATACCGTTGTTTCAAAAAATAGTATTGAAATTCTTGAATTGTTTTTAACATCAAAACTATTTTCACTTATTGCATTTTACCCATTTACATCAAGTTATATATTACCTGTTGAACGAAATTCTATTTATACTTTTAGTAAAGAATTATCTATTCAAAAACAAGAATTTCTAGAAAGAGCACAGGAATTGGGTTCAAAGAAAAGTAGCAGGGACCCTTTTCACTGGTTTTTGAAAAAATCTAGTAGATATCCAATGCCTATTAGAGACGGTTTAGAAGTTGCTGAAGACCTACATCATTACTCTAAAACAAAATCAGAATTTTTTTCTTTTGCAGAAGAAATAGAAAATGAATTATTAAACGGTAAAGTCATAATCACCAAAGATGGAGAAGTTCAATTTTCTTCTAACAAAGCGAAAAGAAAAAAAATACCAATTCATTTAACTGCATCAATAGTTAAGACTTTATCAAGTCTTATTTTTTATTTAAAACATATCGCAACAAAGAATGAATTAATAATTATTGATGAACCTGAATTAAATTTACATCCAAATAATCAAGTATATTTAGCCAGAGTATTTGCAAGACTCATAAATCAAGGATTTAGATTAATTATTAGTACTCACAGTGATTATATAATTAGAGAATTAAATAATCTAATTATGGTATCTTCATTAAAAAGAAAAGAACCAATTACAATTAATTCTGTTACATATTCCAAAGAATATTTTTTAGACTTTAATACAGTAGGGGCTTATCTTTTTAATTTCAAAAATTCTATATCACGCAATGTGACTGTTGCACCAATTCCAATATCTAAATCTGGATTCGACGTTGAGACAATAGACAATACAATTGATGAATTAAATGATATTTCAGAGGAATTATTTTACGCCCTTCAAAATGAAAGTCAAAATACTTTAGAGAATTTATAAAATGAGTAACCTTTCTTTAATTGATAATGTTTTAAATTCAGATTTCAAATGTAAATACAATACTTTAGTTGAGAAAAATGATGGAGTTGATATGTCTATTGATTGTGTAACTGAAAATTGTCAATCTTTAATTTTTGATTTTGACATTCAATTGGATAAAACATTTAGTGGTGGTTTTTTTCCATTTTTCAGTAATAACGAAGGAGTAAAAAAGAGATGTGATTATATTATTTTTTCTGAATTGAATGGTCAGCTATTTGCTTTAATAATTGAACTTAAAGCTGGTCGACAAGGTGCAATGCCACAGTTAAATGCAGGAGAATGTTTTGTGGACTATGTGATTGACACAGTTAATCGTGTTAATAAAAAATCCTTAACAATTGAAAAACGAAAAATTAGTATTCGAGAATTTGAAAGAAAATACAAAACAAAATTAAAAGAAATTGAATACGATGAAAACAATCATCACTTTTTCGGACAGCAGAAATTCAGAATTGCATCATATTTGAAATAAGGAAAAATACTGCACACAATAACTAAGCCTATGACCTTCCAATAGGGCCAACGCTATATGCCTTGTTGACTGATCCATTGCTAAGAGAAGGGGAAAACGACCGTTTGGGTGTGGTTTTTAAAAGGAGTGTGATTGAGTAAAGTAGCGTGTTTTCAATATCTCTAGTACATACAAACTATTTATTTGCAATTAAAAATCAGTTAAAATAAATGCGAAATAGATTATTGAACATAAAAATAAGAGCTTTTCGTTGATCATATAAAACTAAAAAAGGTAATGAAATTAATCACTACCTTTTTATTGTATTTAATTGTTTCAAATTTATTTTTACATCGCTACTAAATCACCAGCGATGTCTTTAGATGGCAATTCAGATTTACCCATTAAGTAAATATCTACTTGTCGGGCAGCTTCTCTCCCTTCGGAAATAGCCCACACGATTAAGGATTGTCCACGACGCATATCACCAGCAGCAAATATATGCGGAACATTCGTTTGATATTTTCCATAGGTTGCTTTGTAGTTAGAGCGTTCATCTTTTTTGATGCCTAACTTGTCAGCCAAAGTACTTTCTGGGCCTGTAAAACCTAATGCTAGTAGCGCTAAATCACATGGCCAAGTTTTTTCTGTACCTGCAATTTCTATGAGTTCTGGTCTTTGTCCAGGGACCATTTTCCATTCAACGTTTACTGTTTTTAAAGCAATTAGCTTTCCGCTTTCGTCTTTTATAAATTCTTTGGTATTGATTAACCAATTTCGCTCAACGCCTTCTTTATGTGAAGAAGAAGTTTTGAGTTGTAAAGGCCAAAAAGGCCAAGGAGTAGTTGGTGAACGATGACCAGGAGGTTTCGGCATGATTTCAAAATTCACAACAGATTTTGCACCCTGACGATTCGAAGTTCCAATGCAATCTGAACCTGTATCTCCACCACCAATAACAATAACGTTCTTATTGGTGGCCATTATTTGATCTTTTACTTCTTTGCCAAATAATACTTTTGTTTGTTGTGTTAAAAAATCCATCGCTTGTACTACACCATCGGCATCAATACCTGGAGTAGGTAGGCTTCGTCTTTCTGTAGATCCACCACATAAAACAATACTGTCAAATGATTTTAAATCTTCTACATCATAATTTACGCCTACATTGATATTCGTCTTAAATAGAATCCCTTCTGCTTTTAAAATGGCTATTCTTCTATCGATGATTCCTTTTTCCATTTTAAAATTAGGAATTCCATAGCGTAACAATCCACCAACTTCATCATCTCTTTCAAAGACCGTCACAAGATGTCCCGCTCTGTTTAATTGCTGCGCGGCGGCTAATCCAGCAGGACCAGATCCTATAACTGCCACTTTTTTATTGGTTCTTTCTTTTGGCGGTTGTGGTTTAATCCATCCTTCTTTAAAAGCCCGTTCTACGATGTTTTTCTCTATATTTTCTATAGATACAGGATCTTCAATAATACCTAAAACACAAGCCTGTTCGCAAGGAGCAGGGCATAAGCGTCCTGTAAATTCAGGAAAATTATTGGTAGAATGTAGTATCCACGAAGCTTTTTGCCATTCCCCTTGATGTACCATATGATTGAAATCTGGAATTAAATTTCCCAACGGACAACCACTATGACAAAAAGGAATACCACAATCCATACAACGTGAACCCTGTTTTGTAATTTCTTTATCAGAAAGTGGAACTGTAAATTCTTTGTAATTTTTTACACGATCTATTACTGATATGTAGGTTTCATCTTGTCTTTCAAACTCTTTAAATCCTGTTACTTTTCCCATGACATTATGCTATTGTTAATTCTTCGAACATTGGTTCTTCAGTGGCTATGCGATGCAAAGCTTTTTTATATTCAGTTGGCATTACTTTGATAAAGTTTTGTAAACTTACATCCCAATCTAATAGTAATGAGGCTCCTTTTTTACTGTCTGTATATAAAACGTGTTTTTCAATTAAAGATTTTAAATGGATGGCATCTTCTTCTAAAATCTCTTCAAACTCAATAGTTTCAGTATTGCAAAGACCATTTACAAATTTGTTTTGAGGATCATATACATACGCAATTCCTCCACTCATTCCTGCTGCAAAATTTCTTCCTGTTTTGCCTAAAACAACTACGGTTCCGCCTGTCATATATTCACAACAGTGATCTCCGACACCTTCCACAACTGTAACTGCGCCAGAATTTCTAACTGCAAAACGTTCGCCTGCAATTCCGTTAATATAGGCTTGGCCAGCTACTGCGCCAAACAAACAAACATTACCAATAATTATATTATCTTCTGCAATAAAATCGGCTTTTGAAGATTTCTTTACAATTAATTTAGCGCCAGATAAACCTTTTCCTAAATAATCATTTGTATTTCCTTCTAGCGTAAATGTTAATCCGAAGGCACCAAAAGCGCCAAAACTTTGACCGGCAGAACCTGTGAAATTGATATTTAACGTATCTTCTGGTAAGCCTAAATGCCCATAGATTTTTGAAATTTCGTTACTCACAATTGCTCCAACGGTACGATTCACGTTTTTAATTGGATACGCTAGTGTCATTTTTTCTTTTCTGTATAATGCTCTATGAGAATCTTTTAGTATTGTAAAATCTAAAACATCATCTAAATTATGTTCTTGTTTTTCTGTATTGCTCACTACTAATTTTCTGTAAGAGTCTGGTCGGTGTAAAATGCTAGACAAGTCTAACCCTTTTGCTTTGTAATGTTTAATGGCTTTATTAGCATTTATTTTATGCGTTTGACCTACCATTTCCGCTAAGGTTCTAAAGCCTAGTTGCGCCATAATGCTTCTTAATTCTTCAGCAATATAAAAGAAGAAATTAATGACATGTTCTGGAGTTCCTTTAAAGTTTTTTCGCAATTCTTTATCTTGCGTAGCAATACCCACCGGACAGGTATTTAAATGGCATTTACGCATCATAATACATCCTGAAGCTACTAAAGGAGCGGTGGCAAAACCGAATTCTTCAGCACCTAATAAGGCAGCTATGGCAACATCTCTACCTGTTTTTAGTTGACCGTCACATTCAACAACAATTCTACTTCGCAAGCTATTCATTACTAAAGTTTGTTGTGCTTCTGCCAAGCCAAGTTCCCATGGTAAACCTGCATGTTTTAATGAGGTTAGTGGAGAAGCTCCTGTACCGCCATCATAACCAGAAATTAAAACAACATCTGCTTTTGCTTTTGCAACACCAGCAGCAATGGTTCCTACACCAATTTCTGAAACTAATTTCACATTAATTCTAGCTTCGCGATTTGCATTTTTTAAATCAAAAATTAATTGTGCTAAATCTTCAATAGAATAAATATCGTGGTGTGGTGGTGGCGAAATTAAGCCTACAAATGGTGTTGAATTTCTTGCTGCAGCAATCCAAGGTAAAACTTTGTAACCCGGTAATTGTCCGCCTTCACCCGGTTTTGCGCCTTGTGCCATTTTAATCTGAATTTCTCTTGCATTGGTTAAATAATGAGAAGTTACGCCAAATCTACCAGAAGCAACCTGTTTAATTGCAGAGTTTCTGCTATCACCATTTACATCTTTTTGGAAACGTTTTCTATCTTCACCTCCTTCACCAGAATTAGATTTACCTCCAATTCTATTCATGGCAATGGCTAAATTTTCATGAGCTTCGCGCGAAATAGATCCATAAGACATGGCGCCTGTTTTAAAGCGTTTTACAATTTCTGTCCAATCTTCTACTTCCTCTAAAGGAATAGGATCTAAATTATCAAATTCAAACAAACCACGAATGGTCATTAAATTTTCTGCTTGTTCATTAATTGCTTTTGAATACACATCATAACTCGCTTGATCACTTAAACGAACAGCTTGTTGTAATTTTGAGATGGTTGTTGGGTTAAATAAGTGGCGTTCACCATTTCTTCTCCATCGATAATCTCCCCCAATATTTAGTCCTAAATTTTTATCAATTTGATTGTCAGGAAACGCTTGTTTGTAGCGTTGGTCTATTTCTTTTTCAACTTCATATAAACCAATTCCTTCAATTCTTGAGGCTGTATAAGGAAAGTATTTTTGTACGAATTGTGAATTAAATCCAACAATTTCAAAAATTTGAGAACCTCGATAAGAATGTAAGGTAGAAATTCCGATTTTGTTCATCACCTTTAGCACTCCTTTACCAATTGCGGTATTAAAATTATCGACTGCCTGCTGCTCATCCATGTTCGTAATAAAGCCTTCTTTTACTTGCATTCTGATAATTTCATTCACCATATAAGGATTTACGGCACTTGCGCCATAACCAAATAAAGTAGCAAAATGATGTGGTTCACGTGGTTCTGCGGATTCAATAATAATATCAAAATAAGAACGTTTCCGTAAACGATTTAATTGGTGGTTTACAAAAGAGCACGCGAGTAAAGCGGGAATAGGTGCTAATTCTTGAGTTACTCCTCGATCCGATAGAATAATAATGTTTGTTTTTCTATCTAATGCTTTTTCAATTTGAACAACAATATCATCTAAAGCTTCTTCCAGTCCGTTTAACCCTTTTGCTTTTGGATATAAAATTTGAAATGTTTCTGCCTGAAAGCTTTCGATATCGATGGATCGTATTTTTTCTAAATCTGCATTCGAAATGACAGGATTTTGAATTCTTAATTTTCTACAATGTCTTTCTGTAATGCTAAAAATATTTCTATCTTTCCCTAGATTTAGACTAATATCGGTTACAATATTTTCTCGAATACCGTCTAAAGGCGGATTGGTAACTTGTGCAAATAATTGCTTAAAATAGTTAGAAATTAATTGAGGTCTATCAGATAAAACAGCTAACGGAGTGTCTGTTCCCATAGATCCTAAGGCTTCTTTACCCACTTGAGCCATTGGTGTAATTACTTCTTGAATGTCTTCAAAAGTATAATTAAACAAACGCTGGCGTGTTTTTATGTCTAGGTTTTCAATTGGGCAGGTTTGGCTTGTATAAGGAACATCTTTTAGATGTAGGCGAGTTTTATTAAGCCACTCTTTGTAGGGTCTTTCTAAAACAATTTTGTTTTTTATTTCCTCATCTTCAATAATTCTTCCTTCATTCATGTCTACCAAGAACATTCTTCCGGGTTCTAATCTTCCGTGTTTTTTTACATCTTCTGGTGCAATATCAACCACACCAATTTCAGAAGACATAATTAATTTACCGCTTTTGGTTACCGTATATCTGGAGGGTCTTAAGCCATTTCTATCTAGTAAGGCACCAATATAATCTCCATCTGTAAAAGGCACAGATGCAGGGCCGTCCCAAGGCTCCATAATACATCCGTTGTATTCGTAGAATGCCTTTTTCTCTGGTGACATGGTTGCATGCTTTTCCCAAGCTTCAGGAATCATCATCATCATAATTTCTGGCAATGACCTGTCTGTATGTGTTAGCAATTCAACAACCATATCCATAGAAGCCGAATCCGATTTTCCTGGTAAAATAATAGGGAAAAGTTTTTCGATTTGTGGGCCAAAAACATCACTTTTCATGATTTCTTCACGCACGCGCATTCTACTTACATTTCCTCTTAGGGTATTAATTTCTCCGTTTTGACACATGTGTCTAAAGGGCTGTGCTAGCTCCCAAGTAGGCATCGTATTTGTAGAAAAACGTTGATGTACCAATGCTAAACGAGTTACTAAATCTATTTCCTGTAGGTCTAAATAATAAGGACCAATATCTTCGGGCATAATAATACCTTTATAGATAATGGTTGTTAAAGATAAGCTTGGAACGTAAAAGTATTTACTTTCCGAAATTTTAGAATTACTAATTTCATGCTCTGCGATTTTTCTAGCAGCATATAATTTTGCTTTGAAAGTAGCTTCATCAATTTCAGAATCTTTACCAACAAATAGTTGTTCTATTAGAGGTTCTGATGAAAAGGCAATTTCTCCTAATTGAGAGGAATCTACTGGCACTTTTCTCCAGCCTAATATTGTAAGGCCTTGTTCTTTAATTTCTCTTTCAAAAGTAGTTTTACAAAAATTATATTGGTTAGATACTTTTGGTAAAAAGACCATTCCGACTGCATATTCTCTTGGAGCAGGAATAATAAAATCACAAACTCGTTGAAAGTATTCATGAGGTATATCAATAAGTAAACCAGCGCCATCACCTGTTTTTCCATCTGCGCTAACGCCTCCTCTATGTTCTAATTTTACGAGTATTTCTAGTGCGTCATGAATAATTTGATTGGTCTTGTCACCATTCAAATTACAAATAAAACCAGCACCACAATTTTCGTGTTCAAACTCGGGTAAATATAAGCCTTGTTTCTCCATGTTGTATTCAATTATATTTACAAAGCTATGTATTTAGTTGAATATATCTTGGTGTTTACGCTTTTTTGATGCAATTTTTGCGATGAAATTAATAAATAGCTATATAAAAATATTTATGATAATTATATAGGTATTAATTAAGATATTCATAAAATGTAAAAAACAACCTTACATATTTTTATTTATAAGGTCTTTTTGATTTTAAATAGTAAGTTTGATGTTGTTTTTTAAATTTATAATTTAAATATTTTAATATAGTGTTTAAGAAAATCTGATTGCGTTTATTTCTTTTGGCTTGGTTTCTTTTAAAATTAAAACTGAATTTATAAGAAAATATTTTAAAAAGACGAAAATCTTTAAGTTTTGCATAAAAAGAAAATCACGCAACTAAAAAGTTGCGTGATTTATTTTTTATGAATACAATACTAATGCGTTATCTATTATTTGTCTTCATCAATTTCTCTTACTCTTTTACCAGGATAAGCAATAGAACCATGCTCAGAGATATCTAAACCATCTAACTCTACTTGTTCGCTTACACGTAATCCCATAGTTGCTTTTAAGATTGCAAGAACAATAAAAGACAAACCAACAGCCCAAGCAGCGTATGCTAAAACTCCAATAGCTTGTGCACCTAATTGTGCAGCTCCACCACCGTTGAATAATCCAATAGCGGTATCACCATCAACGCCCCAAAGGCCAATCACTAAAGTACCCCATGCACCGGCAACACCGTGTACAGATGCAGCACCAATAGCATCATCAATTTTTAATTTCTTTTCTATAAATTCAATTGAGAATACCACTAAAATACCACCAATTAAACCAGCTAATACAGCACCACCAGAGGTCATATTACCACAACCAGCAGTAATACTTACCAAACCAGCTAATGTACCATTTAAAGTTTGTGCCAAATTTGGCTTTCCGTACCAGATCCAAGTTGTAATTAAAGCTCCTAGTCCACCAGCTGCTGCTGCTAAATTAGTAATTAAAACAACGTTAGAAGCTGCAGTTGCATCAGTACCACCCCAAGCTAATTGAGATCCACCGTTAAAGCCAAACCAACCAAACCAAAGAATAAAAACACCTAAAGTTGCTAAAATTTGGTTATGCCCTGGAATTTCAAATACTTTTCCGTTTACAAATTTCCCAATTCTTGGACCTACCATAAAGGCAGCGACTAAAGCAGCCCATCCACCCACAGAGTGCACAATAGAAGAACCAGCAAAATCTATAAATTCAGCAGGCATAATCCCTTCGGTATCATTTAACCATCCGCCATTCCATTCCCATCCACCAGAAATTGGGTAGATAATCGCGGTCATTACAAGAGAGAAAATAATGTACGTAGAATATTTTGTTCTTCCCGCAATAGCGCCAGATACAATGGTTGCTGTGGTTGCAGCAAACATAGTTTGAAAGAATAAATCTGCGCCTTCACCTTGGAATAAGCCACTCCAGAAGAACCATCCGTTTGAGGTGTCTCCGTACATTAAAGAATATCCTACTAACCAGAATGTGATAGAACCCACACAAATATCAAGTAAGTTTTTCATTGCGATATTTACCGCATTTTTAGATCTTGTCATACCAGATTCTACCAATGTAAAACCTGCTTGCATTAGGAAAACTAAGATACCTGCAATCAGCATCCAAAGCATTCCCATATCTCCGTTTACTTGCTCTAAAACTTTTGCAGCTTCAGTAGCAGGAGTGTCTTGTAATAATGTTAAAAATAAACTCATGTTATATAATTTTAGTTAGTGATAATAGTTTTCTTCTCTTAGAAAGAGTAAACTGCAGCTAATAAGAAAGTACTTAATGATTTGTCTCCAACAAATGCAGCTTCAGATGCAGAATCTAATCTTAATTCAGGGATTATTGTTAAAGAACCAATAGTATAATTACCTGTTAAAGTAGTAGCAAATACGCTAGAATCAGCTACACCCGTTCCAATTGCCCCAAATTCACCATCAGTTTCTTGGAAAAGTTCAGCTCTTAAACCAATTTTAAAACTGTCAGATGTTGCTATTTGTGGATATAAAGCTGCTCCATAGAATCCTGGTGCGTCATCTCCTGAGAAATAAGCTGCATTTACACCTAAAAAGAAAGTTTCTGATAAATCAAAACCACCAGTAAAGTCGATTTCGTAAGCTCCTTGATCATACAAGAAATTGAAATATTGACCAGAAAAACCTAATTGAGCTCCGAAAGCGTAACTACCATTTGGATTAAATTCTGTTGCGTCTGTAGGATTCATAACCGCTAACATTAAAGAAGTATTTTCTGATAAAGCAAAATCTGCCTTTATACCTGTATGGCTAAATGGGCCATAAGAGAATAAATAAGAAGTACTATAGTTAAAGTTTGCAGTTGGAGAAATTACTTCATACCCTAAAAAAGTATTGAAGTTACCCATGGTTAATGTTACACTTTCACTTACTTTCCAATAAGCATATAATTGATTAACTATTTGAGCACTTCCAGAGGGTGATCCAAAAACAGCATCTGCACCTCTTGGTCCATATACCATATCTGCAACAAAACCTACTTTTTCTCCTTCGTATGCAGCAATTAAATTAATCATACCCAAAGCAAACCCTGGTTGGTTAGCAAAAGAACTACCTGGTGCAGTGTCAAAAGTACCTCCACTAATATTGCCTCTAAAATACGTATCAACGCTTCCGCTTAATGTAAATGTTTTTTCTTCTTTCTCTTGCCCAGTCATTACTAAGCTACTTGCTAATAATAAAGTTAAAATAATTTTCTTCATAATTAATGATCTTTAATAATTGTTGTTAATTATTTGTTAATGAATATTCGCCAAATGTATATATTAAATTCAAACTAGCAAGGGGAGTGTTTTTTAGAAAACGATGTAGTTTGATTGTATACCCTCAAAAAAATAGGGGTTAATTTGAGATAAGTCTATTTTTATGCTTTTATGGGGTGCAAAATATTAGGTTCATAAAAAAGGATGCTATAATTTTAAGATATTCATAAAAATGAGTGTTTTCTAAAAAAAAATGTAATTATTGTACTTTTACACTTATGAAATATTCAAAATCTTACCTAATTCACTTACAATTTCTTGGTTTTCGTTTTTCAGGTTGGCAAAAACAAACAAATGCCAAAACTTTGCATGAAATGGTGGATAAATCGCTGTCTTTTGTTTTTGAACATGCTGATTTTAAGACTTTAGGAATTGGCAGAACCGATGCAAAAGTATCTGCAAATTCCTTTTATATGCAGCTTTTTATAAAGGAGGTTTTGGATGAAAGTAACTTTTTAGGCTCTTTTAATTCCAATCTTCCTGGAGATTTTAAGGCAATGTCAATCAAAGAAGTAGCTATAAAATTTAATATAATTCAGGCTTCTAAGATAAAAGAGTATCACTATTACTTTTCTTTTGGTGCTAAAAACCATCCTTTTTCTGCTCCCTTTATTATTGGGTTTTTAGAGAATTTAGATATAGAACAAATGGTAAAAGGAGCAAAATTATTTGAAGGCGAGCATTATTTTCATAAATACTGTACAAAACCATCCGAAGGCACTATTTTTAAGAGAACTATAGACTCTTGCGAGATAGTTGAAAACACTATTTTAACGGCTAATTTTTTTCCTGAGAAAAGTTATGTTCTAAAAGTAAGGGGAAAAGGTTTTTTGAGATATCAAATTAGATTCATGATGGCAACATTGTTTGAGCTAGGGAAAGGGAATCTTGATTTGCAATTTATTGAAACTTCCTTAAAAGAAGATAATGATAGGAAATTTCTGCGAAATATTGCGCCCTCTTCTGGATTGCAGTTATATGATATTGAGTTACAACTGTAGTTTGTAAATACTCCTGCGCAAAGGATTGAAGCCTTTCGACTACGCTCAAGACAGGCTAATGTTTGAGCTCTTTTTTCTTTTTTAGAAAAAAAAGCGAGTGCTGAAAGCCTGACCTGAAAGGTTGCGCCCAAAAGAAAAGAATTGAACCATAAATGATAGCGTGTAGTTGTACTTTTTCGACCAAAGGGAGAGATCGAGTAAAGGTTCATAACTTTGGAACTTTGGTTTATGGGAATTCTCTTAACGTCGAAATGACCCTCTGTGGAGGTTGTTATTTTTTGTAAAATTGCGCCCAAAAAAAATCCCACATAGTTTAGAAAACCTTGTGGGATATGAATGTTCTTATCTTTATGTTATCCTTTGATAACGCCTCTAGAAATTACAATTTTCTGAATTTCTGAAGTTCCTTCATAAATCTGTGTAATTTTTGCATCACGCATTAAACGTTCTACATGATATTCTTTTACAAAACCATTTCCACCGTGAATTTGAACGGCTTCCACGGTTTGTTCCATGGCAACTTTAGAGGCATATAATTTTGCCATAGCAGAAGACATATCGTAATTATTACCTTGATCTTTGTCCCATGCAGCTTTCATAACCATCATTCTTGCCGCTTCAATTTCTGTATACATATCCGCTAATTTAAAGGCAATGGCTTGGTGGTTGCAAATTTCTGTGCCGAATGCTTTGCGTTCTTTAGAGTATTTTAGCGCTAATTCATACCCACCAGCAGCAATTCCTAAAGCTTGTGCGGCAATACCAATTCTTCCGCCTGAAAGCGTTTTCATTGCAAATTTAAATCCGAAACCGTCTTCGCTAATTCTGTTTTCTTTCGGAACTTTTACATCATTAAATTGCAAGGTGTGTGTGTCTGAGCCACGAATTCCTAATTTATCTTCTTTAGGTCCTACGTAAAAACCTTCGGTGCCTTTTTCTACGATAAAAGCATTAATCCCTTTGTGTCCTTTTTCTTTATCTGTTTGTGCAATCACTAAATAAACATCAGCACGTCCGCCACTTGTAATCCAGTTTTTTGTTCCATTGATTACATAATGATCTCCTTTGTCAATGGCTGTTGTAGCTTGAGAAGTTGCGTCTGAACCCGCCTCTGGTTCGCTTAAACAAAATGCGCCAACAAATTCTCCTGTTGCTAATTTTGTTAAATATTTTTGTTTTTGTGTTTCGTTTCCATAAGTTTCTAAACCATAGCAAACTAATGAATTGTTTACAGAAACAATCACGGAAGCAGATGCATCTATTTTAGACAATTCTTCCATTATTAATACATAAGAAATGGCATCCATGCCGCTTCCTCCATATTTTGGATCTACCATAATTCCCATAAAACCTAAATCGCCCATTTTTCTGACCAATTCTTGTGGAAATTCTTGTTTGTTGTCTCTTTCAATAACACCAGGTAACAATTCTGTTTGTGCAAAATCTCTGGCGGCATCACGAATCATGATGTGTTCTTCTGTTAAACTAAAATCCATATTATATTTTTATATTATTCGTAATTTTAAGTGCAAAGATATCGATTTCGTAACATAATTTCATGAGAGTTTTATTATTTTTACGGATATGATTAAAAATCAAACTTTTTCAATAGGAGTCATGTCTGGCACATCTTTAGATGGCGTAGATTTGGTGTATGTTTCTTTTAATCAGAATAATTACACTGATTTTAAAATTATTCATGCAGAAACGATAAAATATTCTAAAGAATGGAAACAACTTTTGCAAAATGCTATTGATTTTTCAGAAGAAGAACTGGCGCGATTAGATATCGATTATGGACGTTATTTGGGTGAAACAGTTCGTCAATTTATAGAAAATGACAAAATTAAAACAATTGATTTTATTGCTTCTCACGGACATACAATTCTGCATCAACCAGAAAAAGGAATTACTTTACAAATTGGTGCTGGCAGAGAAATTACTAAAATCACCCATCAAAAAGTTGTGTGCGATTTTAGAACCCAAGATGTTCAATTAGGAGGGCAGGGTGCACCCTTAGTGCCAATTGGTGATGCGCTATTATTTTCTGAATATGATTTCTGTTTAAATCTTGGCGGATTTTCTAATATCTCCTATGATAAAGAGGGTACAAGAATCGCTTACGACATTTGTCCAGTAAATATTGTCCTAAATTTTTATGTGAATAAATTGGGGTTTGAGTTTGATGATGCCGGAGAAATATCCTCCAAAGGAAATATAAATCAGAAGCTTTTAGGACAATTGAATGCGATTCCCTTTTATCAAAAATCACCTCCAAAATCTTTAGGATTAGAATGGGTTCAAAAAGAAATTTTTCCTTTAATTGATGCTTTAGAAGCCGATATACCATCTATATTAAGAACCTTTGTAGAACATGTTGCCATACAAATTGGAAAGGTTATGTATCAGCATGATGCTGTTTTAATAACTGGAGGAGGTGCTTTTAATTCTTTTTTAATGCAAAGAATTCAGTGGTATGCAAAGAATTCAATTGAAAAACCAGCAAAAGAATTGATTGATTTTAAAGAAGCTTTACTTTTTGCTTTTTTAGGTTTGTTAAAAATCAACAATCAAATTAATTGCTTAAAATCGGTTACAGGAGCTCGTGAAAATCATTCTTCGGGAGTTATTTTTTATCCCTAGTTTTTTCAATTTTCTAAGGGTAAATAGGCTATTTTTACAGGAAATTCGGGTTGAAATTTGATAAAATTCTTTTTCACCTAAAATTTTAAAATTTAATTTTTTTACAGTAAGTTTGTCCAAGGCACTTTCATAAAAATAATAATTCTAAAATTAATTTTAAAAATGAATCAACTTTAGCTTCTTTAATTTAATATTTCGAAGAAAATTGCATAGAAAAATAAGTACTATCAAGTTGAAAAATTATCAAAATTTAGAATGAAAGAATTATTAAAAATATACGAAAATAAACAGCCAGAGATTGTTTTTCATTGGAAAGATCAAGAAACAGAGGCTGAAGGTTGGACCGTGATCAACTCTTTAAGAGGAGGTGCTGCAGGTGGTGGAACCAGAATGCGTAAAGGATTGAATATGAATGAAGTTTTATCCTTAGCAAAAACAATGGAAGTGAAGTTTACCGTGTCTGGACCTGCAATTGGAGGCGCAAAATCGGGAATTAATTTTGATCCAAATGACCCAAGAAAAAGAGGTGTTTTAGAACGCTGGTACAAAGCGGTTACTCCGCTTTTAAAACATTATTATGGTACCGGAGGAGATTTAAATGTCGATGCCGATAAAGATGTGATTCCCATTACAGAAAGTTGTGGTGTTTGGCATCCACAAGAAGGAATTTTTAACGGACATTTTAAACCAACAGAAGCTGATAAAATAAATAGAATTGGTCAATTAAGACTGGGTGTCATAAAAGTACTTGAAGATAAGGAGTTTTCGCCAGATGTATCTCGAAAATATACCGTTGCAGATATGTTAACAGGGTATGGAGTAGCAGAAGCTGTAAAACATTATTATGATATTTACGGTGGTGAAATAGAAGGAAAAAGAGCCATTGTGCAAGGATTTGGAAATGTAGGTTCGGCAGCAGCGTATTATTTAACGCAGTTAGGAGCAAAAGTTGTTGGAATTATAGACAGAGAGGGCGGCTTAATCAATGAAGAAGGTTTTACCATGCAAGAAATGAAGGCTTTATTTTTATCGAAAGATGGAAATAAATTAGTGTCTAAAAACATGATTTCTTTTGAGGAAATTAATAATAAAATTTGGAGTTTGCCCGCAGAAATATTTGTTCCGGCGGCAGCTTCTAGATTAGTTTCTCAAGACCAGGTGCAGCAAATGATAGATTCGGGTTTAGAAGTAATATCTCCTGGAGCCAATGTTCCTTTTGCAGATAAAGAAATTTTCTTTGGTCCTATTATGGAGTATACAGACAGCCATTTAAGCTTATTACCAGATTTTATTTCAAATTGCGGAATCGCACGAGTTTTTGCCTATTTAATGGAATCAAAAATTGATCTACCAATGCAAGATAAAGCCATATTTAATGATACCTCTAGTGTTATTAAAAAAGCATTGCAAAGAACTTTTAAAAAGAGTGCCTCTAAAACAAAAATTTGTTCAACAGCATTCGAAATCGCATTAAAACAACTAATTTAAACTAGGATATATATGGAGTCAGTAATTATTATTGTATTTGTAATGGGGTATTTAGCCATTACTTTAGAACATAATTTAAAATTAGATAAATTAATTCCCGCCTTAATCATGATGGCAGTTTGTTGGGCTTTAGTGGCTCTGGGAGTTGATAATTTTACGAACTGGTTTGATTCCGCCAATCATAGTTTAGTAGATGGTTTTGCCTCTATGGTGCATGCTGATAAATTACATTTAGTAGAAGAAACCTTATTACATCACTTAGGAAAAACAGCTGAAATTTTAGTCTTTCTTTTAGGAGCTATGACGATTGTTGAAATTATTGATTATTTTGACGGTTTTTCTACGATTAAAGGATACGTAAATTTTAAGGGTAAAAAGAAATTATTATGGATGTTTTCCGTATTAGCATTCATTTTATCTGCAATTATAGATAACCTAACGGCAACCATCGTTTTGATTTCAATTTTACAGAAAATTGTAAAAAATAGAGATGAAAGAATTTGGTTTGCGGGTTTAATTATTATCGCGGCAAATGCAGGTGGCGCTTGGTCTCCTATTGGAGATGTAACAACAACAATGCTCTGGATTGGTAAAAAAGTAACCACCTTAAAATTAATTGAGTATTTGTTGCTGCCTTCTTTACTTTGTATGGTAGTTCCTACTTTTATAGCTTCTTTTTTACCTGCCTTTAAAGGTGAAATTGATTTTGATGATGAGGAAAAAGAAAAAGCAAAAAGTCCGCATAGTGCAAGAATGTTGTATTTAGGTTTGGGCGCAATTTTATTTGTTCCTGTGTTCAAAACGGTAACTCATTTACCACCTTATGTAGGGATGATGTTATCTTTAGCAGTGGTTGCTACCTTTGCAGAAATTTATACGAATTCTAAATTCTCTATCTCAAGTATAGACGCAGAGGATGCAGAAGGCCATGCTGCAGGAGCGCAACACAGCCCTGTGCATGCATCACTATCTAAAATAGAGATGCCAAGTATTTTGTTTTTCTTGGGAATTTTAATGGCAGTGGCAGCACTAGAGTCCTTAGGAATTCTTTTTAATTTTGCATCAACTTTACAAGATAGTATACCAATGATGGGTACAGAAATGCATGTAGCAGGTGTTACGGGAGTTTCTGATTTAGTCGTAATGTTATTAGGAGTAGGCTCTGCAATTATAGATAATGTACCTTTAGTGGCAGCTAGTTTAGGAATGTTTTCTGAACCTTTAGATAATGAATTATGGCACTTTATTGCTTTCTCTGCAGGTACAGGAGGTTCTATGCTAATTATTGGTTCTGCTGCAGGAGTGGTGGCAATGGGTATGGAGAAAATTGATTTCTTTTGGTATTTAAAGAAAATATCTTGGTTAGCTTTAATTGGTTTTGTAGTAGGTTCTGCAACGTTTATGGTGACAAGAACTTTATTTTAAAAGGTTGATAATAAAATAGAAAATGTCATTTCACAACGCTTTGAAATGGCATTTTTTTTTAAAATTAAAAACAATATTCTTTTAATAATGAAACAATTTAAGAGAAGAATAGTCGTTAATAAAATAGAATTTAAAAAAATAGCTGCATGACCTCATTTTTTCAAGAAAATCAAGATTTGTTAGAAGAAGCTCTTCAAGAAGAAAAAACATTGTCCATTTATAAATTGATTATGGATGGCGGTTTAGGTGGACAGATCATTATAGCGATTCTTTTTGTGCTATTGGCGGTTGGTTTGTATATTTATTTTGAACGTTTTTTTGCGATCAAAGCAGCATCAAAAATTGATGTAAATTTTATGAATCAAATTAAAGATTATGTTTCTAATGGCAAGTTAGAATCGGCAGACTCTTTATGTAAAAGTAAAAATACACCCACTGCGCGCTTAATTGGTAAAGGAATTTCTAGAATAGGAAAACCTTTAGATGATATTACGAAAGCCATAGAAACTGCGGGTAAGCTAGAGGTATATCAATTAGAAAAAAATGTATCTGTTTTGGCAACGATTGCAGGCGTCGCACCCATGATTGGTTTCTTAGGAACGGTAATCGGTATGATTGTTGCAATCCATGAAATAGCGAACGCTGGTGGTCAAATAGATATTAAGTTGCTTTCAGACGGATTGTATACAGCGATGACAACTACGGTAGCTGGGCTAATTGTAGGGATTATTGCGTATATTACCTATAATCATTTGGTGGTAAGAACCGATAAAGTAGTGTATCAAATGGAAGCCAAATCGGTTGAGTTTTTAGATTTGTTAAATGAACCAGCCTAAAAGAGTTCAAGGTTTAAAGTTTTAGATTCAAAGTTTTAAAGTAGAATCCTAAACCTTAAATATTGAATTTTAAATTTTGAACATAAAGTATGAATTTAAGAGGAAGAAATAAAGTAGATCCAACATTCAATATGTCTTCGATGACAGACATTGTTTTTTTATTGTTGATATTTTTTATGCTTACATCTACTTTAGTTACTGTAAGTGCTATTGATGTTTTACTGCCAAAAGCTGGCGGAAAAACTGAAAACAGTAAATCTGTAGCCGTTACCATTACCAGTAAATCCATTTTTTATATTGATAAAACAGCTGTAAATTCAGCAAGTTTAGAAAGTGAAATTTTAAAAAGTGTGGGTACAGATAAAAAGAAAACGATTATCATTAGAGGAGATAAAGATGTGCCCTATAAAAATGTAATGAAGGTAATCGACATTGCAAACAAGAATAAATTAAAAATGATATTAGCTGTAAAAGGTAATTAAGTCTTTTTAAAATGGTTTTTCAATGCATTGCAATTGATGAAAATAAAATATGTCAATACTAGAAACAAAACATAAAAGAAAATCAGCAGCTATAACAGCCGTTATATTGTTGCTTTTATTGCTTGTGATCTTTAATTATGGAATGACCTATTTAGATCCGCCAGAAGAATATGGTTTGGCTATTAATTATGGGGATTCAGATATCGGTAGTGGGGAGCCCGTAGAAAAAACAAAAAAAGTTGCAGCTCCATTAGTTGAGAAACAACAAATTATCGAGGAAGAGGTTCAGGAAATTCCGAAGGAAATCATCAAAGAAGAAATCATTACCGATGATACTGCCAAAGAGGTTCCTGTTGTTGAAACAAAGGAAACAAAAAAAGAACCCGTAAAGGAAGTTGTTCAAAAAGAAATTCCCAAAGAAAAACCAAAACCAAAACCCTCAAAAGAAACCCAAGAAGCCTTAAATAATTTATTAAATGGCAACGCTTCGGATGGAGCGCCAAAGGGAGAGGGAGACAATCAAAAAGAAGGTGTAAAAGGAAATGAAAAGGGAGATCCTGATTCTAATAAATACTATGGAAATACGGGCAGTGGTTCTGGCGGAAATTACAATTTAGCAGGAAGAAAGGCTTTATCAAAACCCATAGAACAACCTAATTGTGAAGAAGAGGGAATTGTAGTAGTTAGGATTACAGTAGATAAAAACGGAAAAGTAATTAGTGCTGTTCCTGGGATAAAAGGCTCTACAAATACATCGCCATGTTTGTTAAAACCTGCAAGAGAAGCGGCATTAAAAACAATTTGGAATGCAGATAATAAGGCGCCTGTAAATCAAGTAGGAACCATTATTTATAAGTTTTCTTTGGTAAAATAACATACTTTTTGTTTTATTTTTACTCCTCCTGTCATTCCTGCGAAGGCAGGAATCTAATAGCAGAATTATGACATACCAAGAAACAGTAAGTTGGATGTTTGCGCAATTACCGATGTACCAAAGAGCGGGTAAAGTGGCATTCAAAAAAGATTTAACGAATATTATAGCATTTTCTAAAGCGTTAAACTATCCGGAAAAAAAGTTTAAATCCATTCATGTTGGGGGTACCAATGGAAAAGGTTCCACATCGCATATGTTGGCATCCATTTTACAAGAGGCAGGCTATAAAGTTGGTTTGTATACATCGCCGCATTTAAAAAGTTTTACAGAGAGAATTAGAATTAATGGTGATGAAATTCCGAAGCACAAAGTTTCAGCCTTTATAACGAAACATCAAGAATTTTTAGAACATCAAAAATTGTCTTTTTTCGAGATGACAGTCGGATTAGCTTTTGACTATTTTGCTAGTGAAAAAGTAGATATTGCCATTATCGAAGTCGGTTTAGGTGGTCGTTTAGATTCAACAAACATTATAATTCCAGAATTAGCTGTCATCACCAATATAGGATTAGATCATACGCAGTTTTTAGGAGAAACCTTACCAGAAATAGCCTTTGAAAAAGCAGGGATTATCAAAAAAAACATTCCTGTAATTATCGGTGAAAAACAGCCAGAAGTAGAAAAGGTCTTTCATAAAAAAGCAAAAGAAAATAATTCGGTGCTTATCTTTGCCTCTGATGATGATAAAGTTTACCAAACAGATTTGCTTGGAGATTATCAAAAGGCAAATTCAAAAACCGCGGCTACTGCTATAAAGTACTTAAAAGGATTCGAGGTTTTTGAGAAAAATATTATTGCCGGACTTTTAAATGTTGTAAAAAACACAAATTTAAAAGGAAGATGGCAGATTTTACAAGAAAATCCGAGCGTAATTTGTGATACAGCTCATAATACAGAAGGTTTAACGCTAGTATTAAATCAACTTAAGCAAGAGAAATATATTAAATTACACATGGTCTTAGGTTTTGTTTCAGATAAGAAGTTAGAAGACGTTTTACCACTTTTCCCTAAAGATGCAACGTATTATTTTTGCAGGCCAAATATTCCAAGAGGTTTGAATGAAGTTGTTTTACAAGAAAAAGCAGCTCATTTCAATTTAATAGGAAAAAAATATACAACGGTTCAAAAAGCACTTCAGAACGCCTTAAATAATGCAAATCAGGGTGATATGATTTATGTTGGCGGAAGTACATTTGTGGTGGCAGAAATAATTTAAAAAAAAGTTTATTTTTATTTTGGTATACTTAAAATCTGTGTTATATTTGCAACCGCTTAGGGCAATTAGCTCAGTTGGTTCAGAGCATCTCGTTTACACCGAGAGGGTCGGGGGTTCGAATCCCTCATTGCCCACCAAAGTAAATCCTACTAGAAATAGTAGGATTTTTTTGTGTTCAAAAGAATTAAATTCAAGCTGATCAAGGATCAAGGATCAAGGGATCAAGTCAAAAAGTTGTGGGATTTATAATTTAAGCAAAAATGTTAGTAAGTCTAAATAGGGCTTGCTGAAAAACACCTTACATCTATTTAATATTCTTAAAATCAGTTAAATAGGTTCTTATTTTTCATTAAAATCCTTGTTAAAATGCAAAGATTTTATTAACTTACGTTAAATATCTCTGCATTATGATAAATTATATTTCAGAACACCAGTTAAGCATTGAAGGTTTTGCAACACCATTTGAGACGTCGCTTCTGCCAGAAAATCGTTGGGTAAAGTTAGCTCAAATAGTTCCATGGGATACTTTTGCTAGTATTTACATGAGCTTGATGAATACAAAACTAGGTCGACCAGGTATTGCGCCACGCATAGTTTTGGGTGCATTAATCATAAAACACATGGAGAACTTAGACGATAGAGGCGTTATCGCAACGATTCAAGAAAATATTTACATGCAATATTTTATAGGTTTAAAAGGGTATAACCCACATCCTGTTTTTGATCCCTCTTTGTTTGTTGAAATACGTAAACGCATAGGTATAGATAGTTTTGATAAGTTAACCACAGAACTCATAAAGTCAAGTAGTGCCAGTTCAGACAACAAGCATATTGCAAAGAAAAAAGATGAAGATGAGCATCCACCCAACAAAGGGAAACTTCAGATGGATGCTACTGTTGCCGACCAATATATTACCTACCCAACAGATAGTAAACTTTTAAATGCAAGCAGAAAGCAATTAGAAAAAATTATTGACAAACTCTACGCATTATCAGGTAAAAAAGGAACAAAGCCACGAACCTATAGACGTAAAATGAATACCGCTTTTTTAGACTACGCCAAGAAAAAGAGAAAACCGAATGCTGCTCATCGAAAAATGAACCGTAAACTTTTAGAATGTGTTAAAAGAAATCTAAAGCATATCCATAAGCAGCTCGATTATTATGAATCCAAAGGCCAAGCTTTTCCTCTAAGCCACAGAGAACAAAAACTGTTTTGGGTTATTCAAATACTTTATGACCAGCAAAAACAAATGTATGACCTAAAAACAAAAAGTTGTAAAGACAGAATCGTCAGTATTTTTCAGCCACATGTACGTCCTATAGTTCGTGGTAAAACAAATGCCAAGGTAGAATTTGGCTCAAAATTAGGTGTAGATTTAGAAAACGGTTTTGCCAGAATCAATACCCTAAGTTGGGACGCTTATAATGAATCATCAGATCTGATTTCACAAGTAGAAAATTATAAAACTTTACACGGCTATTACCCCGAACTCGTTCAAGTCGATAAAATCTATGCCACACGAGAAAACAGAGCTTGGCTTAAACAAAGAAATATCCGAATAACTGCACCACCACTAGGACGAAAAAGCAAAGAGCAGCTTGAAGAATCCTATTATGAAAAACAAAAACGAAGAAAAGAAGCAGCAGAACGAAACCACATAGAAGGGAAGTTTGGGCAAGGTAAAAACGGCTACAATCTAAATAAAATAAGAGCTCGATTAAAAAATACCTCTGAGAGTTGGATTGCTACAATATTTTTTATTATGAATTTGATACGATACCAAAAAATTAATGTTTTTTGGCTCCAAACTTCAATAAAAATATTAATAAATACAATACTATTGGCTTTTAAAAACATCATAGAGCCGTTACAAATTCAAAATAGAAAATATGACAAACAGTATGTATAAAATCATCTTTAAGTGAATTTTAAATTCCTAGTTTCTCAGCAAATCCTAAATAAGAAGAAATTAATATTTCTAACCCCTCTAAATTGAGCTCTAAAAGCTTTTTGAATTGTTCATTTTATGCTAAAACTGACAAATGTCATTGTTTCTATGTTTTATTTTAAGTATTTTGGGTGCGCTCTTTAACTTTAAAAAAAAAATATGATACAAGATTTAACTCCAGCAGAATGCAATCAACTATTAGCCAAGAACTATATTGGTTATTTAGCATATTGCCATTACGATCAACCTTATATAGTTCCGATTACATATTTTTTTGATTCTAAAAATACAATTATCGGTTATTCAAATGAAGGTCATAAAACGAATGCCATGCGAAAAAATAATAAAGTATCGCTAGGGGTTTCTGAAATAAGGGATGTTAGCAATTGGACCTCTGTTTTATCAAACGGGACTTATGAAGAGCTTTCAGGAGTCAGTGCAAAAAGTAAATTGCACGAATTTACTAGCGGAATTAAAGCTCTAATTCAAGAAAAAGAGGAAGAAAACCTAGATTTTATACAAGATTTTTCAGCTAAAATGAACAAGGAAGAGATTCCGATTGTCTTTAAAATCACCCTTCAGGAAGTAACAGGAAAAAAGAGCGGTGATTAAAAATTATAGGAACTTGTTTTTTAGGAACATAACACAATTTATCTAGCAATAGTTGATTTTTTTATGCGCAAAAGAATAAAGTCTGACTTTTATTTAAAATATGCATTTTTTAGAAGTTCAATTGCACACTTTAAGTCATGAGATGCATCAGTGAGCATAATATCTTAATTAAAATAGAATTTGGATTTTTTGAGCAACAAATTAAAGAATTGGATAAGGAAATTGAATCCTTTTAAAACTTGATTTAAAGGTGTTTAGGAGAGTTCAAAATATCTGACCATAAAACGTTTGGGGATTTTAACTACTACTATAGTTTTTGGAGAAACCAATGGATTTTCATTATATAATGACTACAAAAAATTCGTCTATTTTGTAGGCTATGTTGTAGTTGAAGTGCAATCAGGAATCGGAATAGAAAAAACAACAATAGCAAAAAACAGGAATTCCAGAATTCAAAGATCCTTATCTTTATTATCATTCGTGGTTAATCCATCTGAAGTAAAGCAATTGAAAAATCAACAGAGAGAACGCACAATTTACATGGAATACATATGAAGAAGCTAACATCACAAATTATACTATAAATAACCAAAAATAGCAACCGGAGTTTTATTCTCTTTTCCTTTGAAAAAGGTACAAAAGTTAGCTTCAAAAAAACGAAATAAAACAATAGTAAACTTCTAGTGAATATTCACGATATCTTTTCTTTCTGTTGCCTATAAAGCATAACCAATAATTATACAAATAACAAGGGATTACTCTTTTAGTAAGCTACTGGTTTTTTAAAAATAATTTGATTGTTTATTGTTTTTACAAGTAAGGCTTTTAAAACAATACAAAATATTGGCATTAAGGAGTTAAAAAGCAACGTTATTCGCAGTGAAACGAAAGCTTTTTCTAGTTTGTTTTAAATTTTCTAGAGAACTAAAATTCAGCTACTTTACCTAAAAACTTGTTGTAAAAAGAAGGAGTTTGGTATTCTTAAAGAGTACCTTTGCGACGTAAATGCTATACCAGTATTTTCAAACTAAATAAGAAAAAGATTATGAATGCAATATTCACAGATGCTAGTTTTCAGAGCATGAATAATATAGCTAATCGCTATGGAATAAGTATTGGTGCTGTAACAGATTTAACACATTCTTTAATGAGAAGCAATGGATCGATGGCACAGTTTAATATTCCTGAATTAGGCGGAGGTGGTCAATGGATGCAAGGAGGCATGACCATGGTTGGCGATATGTTTAACAATCAATTGAAATATACGGTAGATGGTTTGTGTATCGAAATTTCAAATTTAATTCAGCAAGGTGGAATTCAATATAAGCCTTTACCTAAAATTCAAAATCAAGGGCAAGCAGGCGCACAATCTAGTTTTGGTGGCAATTGGTGGGGAGATTTAGGATATCCTAATTCTACAGGAAGTCAAAACAATACACGTTATGCTATTTTTTCGAATATTGGACGTCTGGCAATTCAGCAAAACGGAAAAGTTACGGTATTCAATACCCTAGATCATCAAATAGGAGGTGTAGGTCAGCAACAAGGAGGTAGTTATTCAGTTTCTTTTACCAGTCAATATGGGGCGGTTGATTTAAATTCTTTGCCAATTGTTTTAGGAGGAGAAGACCAACCAAAAGTTCAGGAAACCAATACTAATTTAAATAGTATGAATAATACTGTTCAAAACCAACCTGTTCAAAACCAACCTGTACAAAATCAACCTGTACAAAATCAACCTGCGCAAATTGTTTCAGAAAATACTCAAGGCATCCAAACAAATAATGATATGGAAGAAGATATTTTTAGTAAAATTGAAAAGTTATCAAACTTAAAAAACAAGGAAATTATTTCTGTTGTAGAGTTCGAAAACAAGAAAGCCGAATTACTAAGTAGGTTGTAGAAAAACCTTTTTTATCTTAAAAGCTTCACAGATTGATTCTAAAATATCAGTTTGTGAAGCTTTTTGCATTATGCAAAATTTTAAACTATATTTTTTCTATAGACGAATTTATTGTTTCTTGCATTTAATTTTATTTGAACCCAATCGTTAGTTTATGAATTCAAATTTTGAGGTTGTTATTATTGGTGGAGGAACAGCTGGCTTAATCTTAGCAAGAGAATTAAGCAATCAAAAAAGAAAAACATTAATTCTAGACAGAAAAAAAGACGTACTAGAATTCTCTTTTAATACACTCGGAAGTTTTATGAATTTAAAAGATTTTAAGCTAACCGAAGCCGTTGTTGCTAGACAAATAAATAAGATTACCTTTCATTCTAGCCGTGTTAAAAGCAGTATACCATCCGATTTATATATTTTAGATAAAAAGAAAGTACACCTTGAGTTATTAGACGCGTTAGATGAAAAATATGTTACCCTAAAAACGAGCGTGAATATTAAAACAATTGAAAAAGATGATGTAGGTAATTTTATATCGGTAACAGATCAAAATAAAATAAAATATACTGGGAAAATATTTGTTGATGCTTCAGGAACCAATGGAATTATTAGTAAAAAAGTAGGACTTCGTGCTAAAAAAGTAGATTTGGCAACAGGTGTTGAATACAATGTGAAATATTTAGGAAATCCTAATGAGATGTTTCTTTTAATGGGTAAAATGTATCAAGGTGGTTATGGTTGGATTTTTCCTTTAAAAAATCAAAGAGCAATCATCGGTTTTGGTACGTTTGATGTGCGAATAGTAAAAGATTTAAAAAACCGTTTGCATACAATATTAGAGATACCCTACATAAAAAAACTCGTGGTAAAGGATAATGATAAAGTAGAAGGTGGTAGCATTCCGATAACACCCGTTTTAGATCAATTTGTACTGAACAATTTGGTTTGTGTCGGTGATAGCGTTTCGCAAGTAAACCCGATAGTAGGCGAGGGGTATAAGTTTATTTTTGAAGCGGCTTTAATGGCGAGTAAAGCTATTGATATTTCCTTAGAAAAAGATGATTTGAACTATTTAACGACCTATGAGAAAAATTGGAAAAAAAGATTTTTCGCCAATTATACGCGTTCTAAAAATACTCAAAAGAAATTTTTTAAGTACTCACAAAATAATTTATTGATGGATTTTGTTTTGTTAATTTCTAAATTGGTGTCTAAAAAAAGAGCCATACAATCGCTATCGGGAGAATATGGTTTGGAAGAGATCTAAGAGAAGTATTCTTTAGATTTTTCCCAGTATTCATCCATTTCTACCAGAGACATATCAGCGAGTTCTTTACCTGCTTTTTTAGCTTCTTTTTCTAAATATTGAAAACGATTGATGAATTTTTTATTGGTCTTTTCAAGTGCGTTTTCAGGATTTACACCAATAAATCGTGCGTAATTAATCATGGAAAACAAAACATCACCAAACTCTTTTTCGGTATTTTCTTTGTTTCCTGCTTTAATTTCTTCGTTAAGTTCAGAAAGTTCTTCTTGTACTTTTTCCCAAACTTGCGCTGGTTTTTCCCAATCAAAACCAACACCTACAACTTTTTCTTGAATTCTACTCGCTTTTACAACTGCGGGTAAACTTTTAGGAACTCCTTCTAAAACAGAAGTTTTTCCTTCTTTTAGTTTTAATTGTTCCCAATTGCGCTTAACATCTGCTTCATCCTTCACTTTTACATCCCCATAAATATGAGGATGTCTATGAATTAATTTATCAGCAATAGCATTGGCAACATCTCCAATATCAAAAGCCTTTTTTTCACTGCCTATTTTTGCGTAGAAAACGATGTGCAATAAAACGTCTCCTAATTCCTTTTTAATTTCAGTTAAATCGTTGTCGAGAATGGCATCTGCAAGCTCATACGTTTCTTCAATAGTTAAATGTCGCAGGCTTTCTAGCGTTTGTTTTTGATCCCAAGGACATTTTTCACGGAGGTCATCCATAATGTCTAACAAACGATTAAAGGCAGCTAATTGTTCTTTTCTTGAGTTCAAATATGCTTTTTTTGAAATTGATGAGTAAAGAAGATAGTTCTTCTATTTTTGAAACTACAAGTTTGTTAAACTTCTTCAGTATTTTCTTCTTTAGCTTCTTGTATTGCAGAAAAATCCATTTTGGCATCAACCAAAATATTAAACCACTGAATTACCTTTTTAATATTAGAAGTGTACACTCTTTCATCATCATAATTAGGTAAAACTTCTGCAAAAAATGAAGCTAGTTTTTTTCCGCTTTCTTTATGAGAAATAGCTTCTTTACCTCCTGTTTTTTCGAAAATTGCTTTAAAAACATTCAATAATGGAATGTCTTCTTCGTACGTGTAAATCGCAATATTTTCTAATAAACTCACATTTTGAGTAGAGTTGATGGCCATTCTTTTTTGATCTGCTAAAGATTCTACAATAATTGCATTTTTAGACTGAGATATTACTTGAAATAAACCCGGTTTACCGGTAACCGAAATAATTTTACTAAATTCCATATGTGTTTCTATATTGTTGGTCTCCTCGAACATTGTAGCGTTTTTACGGTCTCGAAAACTACCTGTAATAGCCTTATTCAAACAGACATTATTTTTTTGTTATTTACCTTTTTTTAAATTCGGAAAACGCATTCTATAGTCTGCATTTATTTTTCCTTTTGAAATGTTTTCTAGTTTCTTTTTTATCAATCTTTTTTTGAGAGATGAAAGCTTATCCGTAAATAAAATTCCTTCAATATGATCGTATTCATGCTGAAAAACTCGCGCTGCTAAACCCTCTAAAACTTCTGTATGTGTATTAAAATCTTCATCTTGATATTCAAAAGTAACTTTGGGTTGACGATATACGTCTTGACGAACATCAGGAATGCTTAAACAGCCTTCATTAAAAGCCCATTCTTCACCTTCTTCTTTTAGAATTTGTGCATTGATAAAAACTTTATTAAATGTTTTTAAAATCGCTCTGTCATCATCATCTAAATCTTCATCTTCTGCAAAAGGAGAAGCGTCAATAATAAACAAACGTATTGCTTTTCCGATTTGAGGAGCCGCCAAACCAACACCAGAAGCATTGTACATGGTTTCTTTCATGTTGGCAATGAGCTCTTTTAAATTAGGATAATCTGCATCAATCTCCTTGCTTTCTTTTCTTAAAACAGGATCTCCATAAGCTACAATAGGTAAAATCATTTTATTTTTTTTATTGAGTGCAAAAGTACAAAGTTTGTAACTTGAACAAAACTATTTGCTGTATAAATACGACTGTAAAATGATGGTGGCACTAATTTCATCAACCAAAGCTTTATTTCTTCGTTGATTTTTTTTCAATCCACCATCAATCATCGATTGAAAAGCCATTTTAGAAGTAAAACGCTCATCTATTCTTAACACGGGAATTTGTGGTATTTCTTTGGATAATTTTTTTAAAAAAGGAACAATCAGCGCCTCACTTTCGCTATCTGAATTATCCATTTGTTTCGGCTTGCCTACTAAAAAAAGTTCCACACGCTCTTTAGCAATGTAGCCTTTTAAAAATGGTATTAAGTCATCTGTATTTACGGTTGTTAAGCCAGAAGCAATAATTTGTAATGGGTCTGTAACTGCAATTCCTGTTCTTTTTTTTCCAAAATCGATGGCTAAAATTCTTCCCAAGTTGTATACTTTTTTTGCAAAAATAAAGTTTAAATGTTACTAATAAGTATTAATATGAATAAAATCAGCTTTTGGTAAAAAAGCTATTTTGTAATTTAAACAAGGAAGGGTAATTTGTTTAAAAAATGTATATTCGCCATAGGTTTTACAGATAAATTTATATTTGCTAAAAGTAAATTTTAAAATGAAAGATATCAGAGAAATTATAGAGTCCGCTTGGGAAAATCGTGACTTATTAAAAGAAGAAACTACCATAAATACCATTAGAGAAGTAGTTGATTTATTAGACAAAGGAGCGCTAAGAGTTGCAGAACCTATAGCGGGCGGATGGCAAGTAAATGAATGGATAAAAAAAGCCGTTGTTTTGTACTTTCCGATTCAAAAAATGGAAACTTTAGAAGCTGGGATTTTTGAATATCATGACAAAATTCCACTAAAAAGAAACTATGCAGAAAGAGGCATTAGAGTAGTGCCAAATGCAGTGGCAAGACATGGAGCTTATATTGCTGCAGGAACTATTTTAATGCCTAGTTATGTAAATATTGGGGCGTATGTAGATGAAGGAACGATGGTGGATACATGGGCAACGGTGGGATCTTGTGCGCAAATTGGTAAAAACGTTCATTTATCTGGGGGAGTAGGTATTGGAGGTGTTTTAGAACCACTACAAGCTGCTCCAGTAATTATAGAAGATGGCGCTTTTATAGGTTCTAGATGTATAGTTGTAGAAGGTGTAAGAGTAGAAAAAGAAGCCGTTTTGGGCGCAAATGTTGTGTTAACCATGAGTACGAAGATTATAGATGTTACTGGAGATGAACCTATAGAAATGAAAGGGAGAGTGCCGGCAAGATCTGTAGTAATTCCTGGCAGTTATACAAAGAAATTTGCAGCTGGCGAATACAATGTTCCTTGTGCCTTAATTATTGGAAGAAGAAAAGAAAGTACCAACAAAAAAACGTCTTTAAATGATGCATTGCGTGAGTATGACGTTGCTGTTTAAGAGTTAAAAAAGCTATGACTAAAATTACTGCAATTATACCAACGCTAAATGAAGAAATTCATATTGCAGCAGCAATTCAATCTGTAAGTTTTGCGGATGAAATAATTGTGATAGATTCTTTAAGTACCGATAAAACGTTAGAAATAGCAGAAAAATGCAACGTAAAAATCATCAAACGTAAGTTTGATGATTTTTCTTCGCAGAAAAACTTTGCTATTCAAGAGGCAAAATACCCTTGGATTTATATTTTAGATGCCGATGAAAGGGTAACAGCAGAAGTAGAGAAAGAAATTTTAGAGGCAGTTCAAAATCCAGATGGTTTTGTTGGTTTTAATGTAAGAAGATCTTTTTATTTTGCGGGTAAAAACATTAATTATGGCGGATGTCAAAGAGACAAAGTAGTTCGTTTATTTTTAAAAAAAGAGTGCAAGTATAAAGGAGTTGTGCATGAAAAAATTGTTACTTCTGGTAAAATCGGTTTTTTTAAAAATAAAATAGAACACTATTCTTATAAAAGCTATGATCATTATATTTCTAAAATGAATCATTACGGGGCTTTAAGAGGTAAACAATATTTTGAGGAAGGAAAAAAAGTAAATTTATTTCATATTTTAATAAAACCACCGGCAAGATTTGTAATTCATTATTTTATTAGGTTGGGCTTTTTAGACGGATTTCCAGGATATGTTTTTGCCAAAACGCAAGCATATGGAGTTTATACAAGGTATATAAAGCTTTGGTTGTTGAATAAAGATAGTAAAGAATGAGTATTGGTAAAGTAAATATCGATATTTCTATCGTAATTGTTAATTACAAAAGCTGGAAACACCTAGAGAATTGTTTAAATTCTATCAATAAAATTATTTCGAATGAGTTTTTTTTAGAGGTTATAATTGTTGATAATTGTTCTCATGATCATTTATTTGAAGTCTTTAAAAAGAAATTTCCACAATTTATTTTCATTGAAAATACAGGAAATAATGGTTTTGCAAATGGTTGCAATTTAGGAGCAAAAAGCGCAAAAGGGAATTATTTCCTTTTTTTAAATCCAGACACCATTATTTCTGAAGAACCCATTTTAAAAATGTATTCTTTTTTAAAAGAAAATAAAAACATAGGTGTTGTGTCTTGTAACCAGTTGAATACAAATGGATTTTATGAGAAAAACATTCGTTTTTTCTTAGATTTAAATACACTTTTTGGTCTTTTTAGAGCGCTCAATAAAAAGAAATTAAGCGCAAGAGTACTTCAAAAAAACAATGTTCTTTATCCGGATTGGGTATCAGGAGCAATTGTTTTTATAGGCAGAGAATGGTTTGATAAAATAAATGGCTGGGATGAAGATTTTTGGATGTATTACGAGGATGTAAACTTATCTAAAAAGGTTTCTGATGTAGGTGGCATAGTCGCTTTATTAACAAATACAGAAATTATTCATAACCATGGAGGATCCTCAAGAATTAATATTAAAACGGCCTCCATAACAAAAACGGAAGTACTAATTTCTAAACATGTATATATTCGCCATAATTATACAGGAATAAAACATTTTATTTTACATTTTTTACTGATTATCAATAACTTAATCGGAAAAATTATAGCTGGATCCATTGGAGTTCTTTTCTTCTTTATTCCAAAATTAAGATTAAACGTGTACTTGTGCTTTAACACTATAAAATACTACATTAGTTCCTTAATAAACAGAACTTGGTTAAGTTCTAGGTCCTTAAATTACCCAAATAAAATTTAAAGCTAGATGAATATTGAGTATAAATTCTATTAAAAACATTTACAACTAGAATGTTTTATTTCTGTATAGAAAAGCTAAAATAAAGACAGAAATTTGTTGCGGATAGCCTATTCTTTTTCTTATTATTTACATAGTATTTAAATCTAAATAGATATCGAAGAAAGAACTAGACAGCGTTTAAATTAAATTCCTCATTTAAAATAAATGTTCAATCAGTCTTAATTGAAGTGAATAATTCTTCTTCATTTTTAGAGATATTTTTCTAGAATCTACTAAATCCTATATATGGTATTTGCATTGTTTCAAAAATACTAGTTATAAAATTTTATACTGATATTCAGTTATTTAAAAATTTAATTATGTTGTTTTAAAGCGAGTTTTATAAGCGAAACTTCCAAAACTGATATAGGTCATTTCTCACTAATTTACATTACCATAATTTTATCTTCGAAATAATACAAGCAGAGAATTCTGCCAAATGAAACCAAATTTAAATAATACTGGTTATTGGTTGAAGTTGCAGTAAAAGAAAATGATTTTTTTCTTTATCTAAAAGTAAAAAAATAAAGCATAATCTTCATTAAGGTTTCTTTTTTAGATGAAATAGAAAGAGAAAGGCTCATTTTTTTGAAAGTAATTTCAAATGATATAAGGTATGAGAAACACAATTCAATAATATGGATATAAAATTAATCAATTAAACTTTAAACTTATGAAAACTTATGCTATTCATCTCAAATTAAAAAAGAAACTTCAAATAAAACACGCTATACTTGCTATTATTTTTCTGTTAGCGAGTATAACAACTACCACCGCACAATGCATTCTTCCCGCAGGAATTACAACTATTAATGATCTAACAACGGTTTGTTCTAAAGATGCAAATAATCCGTCAGGAATCTTGAGTATACCAAGTGGTGCAACACTTCATTTAAATACTGCTTCGGAATTTCCAGCTAGTTTTACAGAAATTCATGTATTAAACAATGGTACTATTGAACTAGGACTAGACTATACATTTCCGCCTACTTTACTTAAAATATTTCTATTTGATGCCGATGGAGATAAAGGCGTTGCTAGTGGGAAAATAAATTTTTCAGGGAATTACTTTTTAAAAATATCAACAGGAACTCAAATATATATTGAAAATACAGTTACGATGCACGGTGATGATGGGGCAGCTTTGTCTGGACCTCTTAATCAAGCCGTAGGATTATATATAGGTTCAAAGCAGTATGCAACTGCAAAGACACCAAATGATACAGGCGTATGTTCTGATTTTAGTAAGGTTATTGCAAATGGAGGTACACCCTCTTTAAATGAATGTATTTCTTCTACTATTGGGTCAAGTAACGCGGTTTGTTTTAATAACCAGCCTTATACGGTAGTTTCTTCGATATCTGGTCATATTCCTTTTACGACAGGGGCAGTATTTACATGGTCAAAAGTTTCTGGGCCAGGCAAGGTTATTTTTGGACCAAATACTTCATTATCTCCTAAAAATACAACAGAAAATAGCATAGAGGTTTCCATACCAGGAACGTATGTTCTTCGTGTAACTGCAGTGCAAAATTTATCAGTAGCCGATTGTACTGTACCATCAACGATTACTTTAACTAAAGATATTAAGACCGTTGCAAAGTAAAGCTACATATTAATAGCTGTTTTTAGAATGAACCAATTTTACTATGCTGATATTTAGATGATTATTATTTTATTTGAGCATGAGATTCATATAATTATATCAATAATTTCAAATATTAAGTGGCATGCACAGCTGTAGAGAATTGAATTCGCAATGTACTGGAAAGAGAAATAAAAGAGTATTTTTTGAACAAATTAATACTCTTTTTAGATTTCCAATTTAAAAATTACTATCACAGCTAGAATCAACACGATAAAAAAAGAAATGCTTTGGATTTGCTAAATTAAAATGACTTTCTTTTTTAAAATTGTGATTACTTTAAATTTGAATTAAGTGCTTAGGAAGCAGAAGATGCTACAAACGCCCGTATTTTATTCAGCTATTTCTATGATTTTAAATATAGATGAATACAGTAATTTCAAATGTTAAATGGTAGACATAACTTCAGATGAGAGCAAAGTAAGTCGTTTTTAAATAGCGTTGACAAATACAAAAGCATAAAAAACAACAAGGAATAACGCCCTTTTTTTATGTCTGGACACCATGATCTCTAAAGAATCCACCTTCTATTCTTTTAATCCTTAAATCTTCTAATAAATTGTTTTTGTTTAGTTGCGTTTTATCAAAAAAAAAAGTGAAAGCATGATAGTTATATTGCTTGTTTTTTAATTTCAATGAATCAAAAAATATGTCAATTTAGTTTTAAAAAACGCACACTTAAAAATGGGTGTTATTCATAATTTAATCAAAAAAATTATAGCTACTATCATAGGATTTCTTTTTTTTCTTTTTTTAGTCTAAAACATTGTTATCCGATAAAAGATAAAAAGACCGCTTTCGTTGTTAGAATCAAGAACAAAGACTTAAATGTAACTAACTGAAAAACAATAGTATTATGATTTTAAATTTTTCGATACATCATAAATTCTAAAACGGTTTTAAAAGCAAGGTATACTACTTTAAAGGCTCTTCAAAATAAATACTATCCATACTTTAAAACACTTTAGCTAATTTTAATCGGACAACACTAATTCCAAAATTAAGATTAAATGTATATTTGTGTTTTAATAGTATGCATAAAACTTGCTCATATTATAGATTATTAAAGTATCAAATAAAAACGATTGCTAAAGGGATATTAAAGATAAATCGTTTTATAGGGGCCAAAACAATAAGCATAGCGGGTTCTTAGGTTTTTATACCTGCTATTTTTCAAATTACAGTAATTTTAATGGATAATTGATATTATAATGAGCACTGAATTTTTCAATCTTGGAAATACTTATCGATGGTTGTTTAATTTTAAAAATAGTAGTAATGTACAATAAAGAAAATTTTCCTGTTGATGCCGTTATTACCTGGGTAGATAGTACAGATGTTATTTGGCAAAATAATATAAATACCTATTTAGAAAAAAAAATAGATTGGAATGATAACAAAACCATTAATGCATATCATGCTATAAATGAAATTGAAATTACAATAACATCCATCCTTAAAAATGCAAAGTTTATAAAAAATATTTATTTAGTTACAGATAATCAACGACCAAAAAACTTTGATAAACTTCAAAAAGTTGCTAAAAAATCTGAGGTTAATTTAATGATTATCGATCATAACATTATTTTTAAAGGATATGAGCATTATTTACCTACGTTTAATTCACTGAGCATTGAAACGCTGATTTATAAGATTCCAAATTTAAATGAACATTTTTTGTATTTGAATGATGATTTTTTTTTGATGAAAGAACTAGAAATTGAAGATTTTTTTATGGATAATTATCCCATAATTAGAGGAAGATGGAGTTCTTTTTATGAGGATAAAACGATTAGAAAATTCGCTTTAAAAATAAAATCTTTTTTTAAAAAAATAGATCCTAAAAAAAATGGTTATAAGTTGTGGCAGCAAAATACGGCTAAATTATTGGGTTTTAAAAAATATGTAAGAATAGATCATACGCCAGTTGCTATGAGAAAATCTACTATTGAAGCGTATTTCAAGTCGAATCCTAAATCATTAGAGAATAATATCAAATTTAGATTTAGGAATTATACACAGTTTCTTATTACATCATTATCGAATCATTTAGAAATTAAAAAGAACACTTTTATTTTAAAGAATAATTTTAATTTAGGTTATTATCAATCTTATAACTATGTAAAGATTGTTTTTAAATTATTTTGGTTCGATATTGATAAATCTAAAAAATTTATGTGCTTTCAAATGTTAGTTTTAGCAAATAAAAAAACATTGTCCTATATTTTAAATTGGATCGATAAAAAGCTAGACACAAATTTTAATGAAACTATTCATTAATTCTAGCGATTGTTTAAAATAATTGCAAGCTAAAAAGTATTTTTTATTTTTAGGAAGGATATCAAAAATAGAACCTATCACTATAATCAAATTCAGGATTCTATAATTATGATGTTTATAGAGTTCGTATTATTTTAAATCTTCAACAGGTGTAGCTATTTTCTTATTATTGAAATATAAATATTTTGTAGCATGATAATAAGCTGATAAAAGACTATCCATGTGTTGGGCAATCATTGGTTTCTCTAGCTTTATGTCTTTGATGTTATTTGTTTGTAAACTAAACAAACTTGCTTTTTTAGAGATGTTTGTTTTTTCATAATAAAATTGATCCTTAATGAGGCCAACAGCTTTTTCCCCTTTTCTTGTAATGTATAAAAAAGCAGCAGTATTCGTAGTTGTACTGTCAAGTAAATCTCTTCCTAGCGTATAATTTGTATAATCTATTTTTGCTAAACTTGTCGCAGTAGGAAAAATATCGACTAATTTAGCGTATGTATTTACTTCTTGTGGTTTTACATATTTTGGCGCATGAATGAAAAACGGAACATGATGTCTTTGTATGCCTAAATCATCTTCATTGTTTTTTAAGAAATCTAGTTTCTTCATACCTCCTCGATGATCTCCAAAAAAAACAAAAATAGAATTTTCATAATAACCCGCTTCTTTTGCTCTCTCTAAAAAGCGAGCAACATTAAAGTCTAAATAACGAATTCCGTTTAATTGTCCTAAAGATCTAAATCCACCTTTTAGAAGTGTTTCTTCATCAATTTTATTTTCTAAAATAGGTGTAAAACTTTCCTTATGATCGGGCACTGTAAAAGGCATATGATTGGTTGCTGTTTGAATGTAAGCAACAAAAGGTTTTCCTTTTTTATGCAATTTTTGCAGTTCCTTGTCAGATTCTTTAAATAAGTCGTAGTCATCAATTCCCCAAACATCGGCTCTGTTTTCTTCTTCAAAACTTCCTTCCTCATATATTTTTAGATCCTTTATATTCGATTGAAAAACACCTCTAATATTTGCCCAATTCGCAGAGCCTCCCAAAAAATAAAGTTTTTCATATCCTTTAAATTGATCAAAAATAATTCGTTGATCTATTATCATAGGGTTTCTTGAAGCTGTTTTTACATCTTCGATATCTGGCAAACCCGTAATACTTGCAAAAACGCTGCCTGCTGTCCCTGCTTTATGTACATAAAATTTAGAAAAACTTAAACTTTCTTTAATAATGGAATCCATTTTAGGCGAACTATTCAACGGATTTCCATAGTAGCTCAGGGTCGCTGTTCCTGTAGATTCTAACATCACAAAAATTACATTCGGTTTTTCTTTGTACGGGGTATGAAAGGTTACTTTTTTTTCAAAATTGATGCTGTCTTTTGGTAAGTTTAGATGTTTGGCGATTACAGGGTAATAGGTTTTAAATTTCTGAAGATCTACACCTTCACTTCTAAAAGCAAAACTATCAAAGAAATATAAAACCGGATTTAAAGCGAATTGATTTATCGTATTGTTTTTAGAGAAAAAAGCTTCACTCCAGCGCAAAGGGTAATGCGTAATGCTATTGTAAATTCCAAATGAACAAAGCAAAATCATGACAATAAAAACTACTGCTTTTAATTTGTTGGTTATTTTTTGGTGTGTTTTAGAAAAGAAGTTATACACAAAGCCAGTATATTTATAAATGACAAAACACAAAATTACCAATGCCAAAATACCTTTGTAAATGGGGTAACTCTCCATTAACACCTGTGTAGATATTTTAAAATTATCTAAAAATCGTAATGATGAGGCATCTATTCGGATGCTTAAATACTCATAATATCCAAAATCGAACAGGTAAAAAAGCGTTAAAATTAGGTAGGATATAATTAGATAAATGGTTGCGATTCTTTTAAAAATTACACGTTCAAAAAAACGATAATTTGTAATTAAGACAAATATTGCTAATGGAAAGAAGGTAATAATTGCTAATTTTAAATCAAAACGAATGCCTAACAAAATGGCTTTTTGTATTTCTGGAGATGCTAAAGAAGAATTAGTGTCTAATTGTGCAAAATAAAGATAGAAAACACCTCTAAATAAAACGACAAAAATGAAGAGAAAAAAAACATTTGTGAAAATGAATTTTATATAATTTGGGATTTTTTGAATCATGTTTTTATATATTTTGCAAAGGTACCATTTTTAGCATTATTTTAAATATACAATCCTTGCAACAAAAGTAATATTGAGAAGAGGTTTAAAATATGATTGAACCAAAGGATGTAAAATAAATTTTGGTAAACACAAAAATAATACCAGTTCTACTATTTAAAGTGTTTCTTGCTTCAATACAGAATTGATATAACCTAAAATGTAACGTCCATTTTGAGTATCAAACTTGTATCCAATTTGGGCAAATAAATTCATTTTCTGTCCCATCCATCCATGTTTTAGAAGTTATGACAGTTTTATTTTTATGTTGATTTAACCAAGCTCCCCACCAAGAAAAATTACTATTTGCTGTAATATTATGTTCACATAAACTTATGAGATGCATGTTTTCATGAGGTATCACAGCATGTTCTATAAAAGTTTTATTTTCAATGTTAAGGTTTTTTTTAGCCCAAGAAATATCATTAGAAAATATAAAGAAATGATGATCACTAAATTTATGTTGAATCAATTTTATGGCGGCTTGGTAGTACCTTAAATTACTAGCTGACAGAGTCTCATTTACTTTTTCAGTAGCCATAGAACTTGTTCTTTCTATGTGCAAAGCGCAAGCGTTTTTTTGAATTGTAATTTCTTTTAAATAATTGATTGTTGAGTTTGATAATTCTTTTTTTACCACAAATTGTTTTCGTAAAATAGCGCGAATTGTTTTAAAGTATTTTTCTGTTTGAAAATTACCGATCACATATTTTTTTGGAGGTAGTTCAAGAAATTTTTTATCAAATAGCAAACTTTTTTCTTTTAAAGATGCTTGGAGTCTTATGCTACTTAAAAAGTTATCAAGCGGTGTAGTAGTTTCTAAATCAATTTTAAATTGATTTAATTGGCACTCTTTATGCAATTTTTGTTTTTTTAATTTGGAAATATCAATCTTTACTTGATATCCTTTTTGCTGCAAAGCTTTGGCATATGCGTACTGAAACATTTGAGTTCCAAGGTCGCCAAGAATTCTGACAATAATCATAAAAAAGTTATCATTTTAAGGGATCTTGATTAGATGAAAACGAAAGCACAAATGTAATTATAATTTTCTTTTATCAATTGCTGTTTAAAAGCGTAGAAAACAATAAATTTGCGCTTTCTTACTAAAAATATGAATTATAAAGAAGCGCTTTCTTCAGAGATTTTTACAATAATATCAAAGGCATCAGAACAATTACAGGTAAAAAGCTATGTGATTGGTGGTTTTGTGCGCGATTTTATTTTAAAAAGAGGCACTGCCAAAGATATAGATATTGTGGCTGTAGGCAGCGGAATTGAGTTAGCTTTAAAAGTGTCTAAACTATTGCCAAATAAACCAAAAGTGCAAGTTTTTAAAACATACGGAACGGCAATGTTGCGTTATAAAGACACTGAAATAGAGTTTGTGGGTGCTAGAAAAGAATCTTATACAGAAGAAAGTAGAAACCCTGAAGTTACTCAAGGAACTTTAAAAGACGATCAAAATAGAAGGGATTTTACCATGAATGCATTGGCCTTAAGTTTAAATAAAGAGAATTTTGGTGAAGTATTAGATCCGTTTAACGGGATGGAAGATTTAGAAAATAAAATTATAAAAACTCCTTTAAATCCAGATATTACTTATTCAGATGATCCTTTAAGAATGATGCGTGCCATTCGTTTTGCAACACAATTAAATTTCGATATTGAAGCGCAATCGCTATTAGCAATTTCTAGCAATTCTAAGAGACTTCATATTATTACAAGAGAAAGAATTGTTGTTGAGTTGCATAAAATAGTAGCATCAGCAAAACCATCTATGGGCTTTTTGTTATTACAACAAACAGGATTGTTGCAACAAATTTTACCTGAATTAATTGCTTTAAAAGGAGTAGAGGAGGTTGAAGGCCAAAAACATAAAGACAACTTTTATCATACCTTAGAAGTCGTAGATAATATTGCGGAACACACCGATGATGTTTGGTTAAGATGGGCCGCTTTATTGCATGATATCGGAAAAGCACCCACAAAGAAATTTAGTAAAAAAGTTGGTTGGACCTTTCATGGACATGAATTTGTAGGTTCTAAAATGGTCTATAAAATCTTTAAAAGGTTAAAAATGCCATTGAATAATAAAATGAAATTTGTTCAGAAAATGGTGTTGTTAAGTTCGCGCCCAATTGTGTTGGCTTCAGAGGTAACAGACTCGGCTATAAGACGTTTGGTTTTTGATGCAGGCAATGATATAAATTCTTTAATGACTTTGTGTGAAGCAGATATTACCACGAAAAATCCGAAGAAATTTAAGCGCTATCATCAAAATTTTAATCTCGTTCGGGCAAAAATTAAAGAGGTAGAGGAGAGAGATAAAGTTAGAAACTTTCAGCCGCCAATTACCGGAGAAGAAATTATGAAAGCTTTTAATTTAAAGCCTTGCAGAGAAATAGGTCAAATTAAAGAAGCCATTAAAGAGGCTATTTTAGAGGGTGAAATTCCGAATGAACATGACGCCTCCTATGTTTTTATGATCGAAAAAGGCAAGAAATTAGGCTTGCAGTTAGCTTAAACTTTGCATAGAAACCAATTTAAAGTATTCGCCTTTTTTAGCCAATAGTTCTTCATGCTTTCCTTGCTCCGCTATTTTTCCTTTTTTCATTACAACAATCTTGTTTGCTTTTTGAATGGTAGATAATCTGTGCGCAATCACCAGCGAAGTTCTATTTTGCATCATTTTTTCTAATGCAATTTGTACTAATTGTTCAGATTCTGTGTCTAGGGCCGAAGTTGCTTCATCTAAAATCATAATTGGTGGATTCTTTAAAACAGCTCTAGCAATCGATAAACGCTGTTTTTGTCCGCCAGAAAGTGTACCACCGCTATCACCAATATTTGTGTGAAACTTTTCTGGTAAATCTTGAATAAATTCATTGGCATTTGCAATTTTGGAAGCCTCTAAAATTGCTGTATCTGTAGCATTTTGATTTCCTAAATTGATATTATTTGCAACGGTGTCGTTAAAGAGAATAGAGTCTTGGGAAACAATTCCCATTAAATCGCGTAAAGATTTTTTGGTGATGTCTTTGATATCAATTCCATCTATAAAAATAGCACCTTTATTTACATCATAAAAGCGAGTAATTAAATTGGCTAAAGTAGATTTTCCGCTTCCAGATTGCCCAACAAGCGCCACAGTTTCCCCTTTTTTGATCGTTAATGAAAAGTTTTTTAAGACATACTCATCTTTATATTTGAAAGAGATATCTTTAAATTCAATTTGATCTTTAAAATCTTCTTTAACAAGAGCGTTCGGCTTATCTTTAATAGTGTTTTCAGTATTTAAAATTTGCATAATCCTTTCTGCAGAAGCTTCTCCCTTTTGAATATTGTAATACGTGGTTGTTATTAATTTTATAGGGTTTAATACCGTGTAGAATAAAAGAATATAGCCTAAAAATTTGCTTGAATCTAAAGAGCTGGTTTCCTTTAAAACATCGGTTCCTCCATACCAAAGAATGGTAATGATTGTGGCAGATCCTAAAAATTCACTCATAGGTGAAGCTAATGTTTGTCTATGAAAAACACTGGTCATTAATTTTCTGAAATTTTGTGTAGAATTATTAAATTTTTTGGCAATGACACTTTCGGCATTAAAACCTTTTATAATTCTTAAACCCGTTAAGGTTTCCTCTATAAACGATAAAAAGTTACCAGTTTCTTTTTGCGCTTTTACAGAATTAGCCTTTAATTTTTTACTGATTGATGAAATTATAAATCCAGAGACCGGTAATAATATAAAAACAAAGAGTGTTAATTCTACACTTATATATAGCATAATAGAAATAGAGATAAGAACCGTTAGCGGTTCTCTAACTAATACTTCTATAGAAGTTAAAATAGAGGTTTCTACTTCTTTTACATCAGAAGTCATGCGGGCAATAATATCTCCTTTTCTCTTTTCTGAAAAATACGCGATGGGCAAGGCTACAATCTTTTCATATAATTTATCCCGTAGATCTTTTACAATGCCTGTTCTTAAAAAAGTAATTACATACGAGGCTAAATATCTAAATAAGTTTTTAAAAAAGAATAAGGATAGCGATAGCAAACAAATGAATAGTAAGACGTTAACTTCACCATCATTTATTATTTTTTGAGAAATAAAATAGTTAAAGCTATTTTCTAGATAGCTTCCAAGACCATTTATGCCCTGATAAATAGGTTTGCTTATTACTTTTTTTTCCGTGCTAAATAAAATTCTTAAAACAGGAATAAAAGCTAAAACAGAAAGCACATTAAAAATTGCGTAAAGTATATTGAATAGAATATTTAGAACTGTAAATTTTCGATACTTTTTTTCATATTTTAAAATGTCTTTGAAATAGCTCATTAATTCAATTTCATCTCTTTGATAATACGTTGAATTTTAGCATCTAATTCACTTTCTACTTTTTCAACATTTTCTATGGTGTCTAAAGAAGTATTGACACTAAAATAAAATTTAATTTTTGGCTCTGTTCCACTTGGTCTTGCAGCAATTCTTGTTCCTGATGCCGTTTGATAGATCAATACATTCGATTTAGGTAAATCAATCTTCGTTACTTCACCAGTAATTAAGTTCTTTTTGGTTGATGCGTCATAGTCACAAAGTGTTTCAATTTTTTCACCATCAATTTCTAAAATAGGATTGTTGCGCATATCGCTTAACATTTGCTGAATTTCTGCAGCACCATCCATTCCTTTTTTAGTAATGGAAATTAAATACTCTTTATAAAAATTATTATCAATATAAATGTTTAACAATTCTTGGTAAAATGAGCTGCCATTTTGTTTTGCTAAAGCGGCCACTTCACAGGCCAATAAAGTAGCGGTAACTGCATCTTTATCACGAACAAAGTCACCCACCATATAACCAAAACTTTCTTCACCACCTCCAATAAAGTCTAGTTCTGGAAAATCTTTTACCATTTTGGCAATCCATTTAAAACCAGTTAAACCAACTTTGGTTTCAACGTTATAATTGGCAGCTACATCATTCACTAATTCTGTAGAAACAATCGTAGAACCTACAAATTGTTTTCCGTTCATTTTTCCTTCATCTTTCCATTTTTTCAATAGAAATTCAGTCATGACTACCATGGTTTGGTTCCCGTTCATTAACTTCATTTTTCCATCTGTATCTCTAACAGCAACGCCCAAACGATCACAATCAGGATCTGTACCAATTACAATATCTGCACCAATTTTATCTGCTAAATCCGTAGCCATTTTTAAGGCTTCTGGTTCTTCCGGATTCGGTGATTTTACAGTTGGAAAATCGCCATCGGGTACGCTTTGTTCTTCTACAATATGCACATCTGTATATCCTGCTTTTGCTAAAGCATCTGGCACAGAAACAATAGAGGTTCCGTGCAAAGAAGTAAAGACAATTTTTAAGTTTTTTCTTTCAATTTTTTTCGATAAAGAACCGTTTTTTACACTAGCTTTAATAAAAACATCGTCAACATCCTTACCAATTATTTCAATTAAATCTTCGTTGGCTTCAAATTTAATTTGAGAAAAATCTAAGGCATTTACATCTCCAATAATTCCTGCATCATGCGGAGGTACAATTTGTCCTCCATCTGCCCAATATACTTTGTAACCATTATATTCTGGCGGATTGTGAGATGCGGTTAATACAATACCGGCGTCACACCCTAAATGACGCACTGCAAAAGATAATTCTGGGGTTGCTCTTAAATCTTCAAATAAGTAAACTTTAATATTATTTGCGGATAAAACATCGGCAACAATTTTTGCGAACTTTTTACTATTATGTCTGCAATCAAAAGCTATGACCACTTTCAATTGTGCTTTTTTTACATTTTCTATCAGATAATTAGAAAGGCCTTGCGTGGCTCTTCCTAAGGTATATTTATTAATTCTATTAGTTCCCGCTCCCATGACTCCTCGCATTCCGCCGGTTCCGAATTCCATATCTTTATAGAATCTATCAGCCAAATCCTTTGGGTTATTATCAATAAGATTCTGTATTTCTGCTTGAGTTTCAGTATCAAAAATAGGAGTTAACCATTTTTTTGCTTTTTCTAAAATATCATTCATGGGTATGTTTTATGTTAATTGAGCTACAAATATAAAGTTTAAAAATTTATTTTTTCTTTAATTGTATAGTGTTTTTCGTCGCTTTTATTTTTGATGATGAGTTCGCCTATAAAACCTGCTAAAAAAAGTAAAGTTCCTAAAATCATGGAGGTTAAAGCAATAAAAAACCAAGGGTTATCGGTTACTAATATTGTTTTAATTCCATGATACACTTTGTACAGTTTATAAGCGCCAATATAAAAAGCAGATGAGATTCCGAATAAAAACATAAAAGTACCCCAAAGGCCAAAAAAGTGCATGGGTCTTTTGCCAAATTTAGACAAAAATGAAATGGTAATTAAATCGAGAAACCCATTGATAAAACGATCCATACCAAATTTGGTTTCTCCATATTTGCGGGCTTGGTGTTGTACTACTTTCTCACCAATTTTATAAAATCCTTCATTTTTTGCGAGAACCGGAATGTACCTGTGCATTTCTCCGCTTAGTTTTACCGTTTTTATTACCTCGTTTTTATACGCTTTTAAGCCACAATTAAAATCGTGTAATTTTAATCCTGACGTTTTTCTCGCTGCAGCATTGAATAATTTGGAGGGTATATTTTTAGATAAAACATGGTCATAGCGTTTCTTTTTCCAACCAGAAATTAGATCGAAACCTTCATCAATAATTAAATTGTATAATTCAGGGATTTCTTCAGGATTATCTTGCAAATCGGCATCCATGGTAATGACTACGGCGCCCGTTGCCAATTCAAAACCAGCATCTAAAGCTTGACTTTTACCAAAGTTTTTTTGAAAACGGATACCTTTTACAGCCTTATTTTTAACGGATAGTTTTTCAATAACCTGCCAAGAACTATCAGTACTGCCATCATCAATAAAAAGTATTTCATATAAATAACGATTGGATTGCATAACTTTTGCAATCCAATCGTGTAATTCTTGTAAAGATTCTTCTTCGTTTAGAAGTGGTATAACTACCGAAATATCCATCTATTTTTAGTTATAAAGTTACAAGTTGTAAAGTTAAAGAAGTCTGGAAGAAAACTTCCAAGCTTTTTGCTTTAAAACAGTAGCTTAATAGGTTTCTTCTTCAGATTTTTTCATAATTGCTGCCGTAATAGCAGAAACAATGAACCCTCCGATGGCGTAACTAATAATTCCTACAGCGGCCATGATTCCTGGTGTCTGAAAGGTTTTAGTCATTTCGTTGGCAGCTTCAATTTGCTCTTCTGTCATTCCTTGATCTAAAAAGGCTTGATTTTGAATTTCCATCAATTGAGCCATAAAATCGGGTTCAATATAATTAGAAAAAATATAATTATAAATCACAACCATTAAACCTGCTAATACGGCGATACCCACTCCAATCTTTACACCCTGACCCCAAGATAAAAATCCGCCATTAGCTTCTTTAAACTGTTTTGTTCCCAAAACAATAAATACAATAAATAAAACAATACTAATTACAGAAGCAGACCAATGAGGCGGCAAGTGATTTCCTGTAGCATATAGCACTAGGCTAAATACAATTGAAGCTGCTCCAAGAATAGCACCATTATTCACAATAAAACTTTTACTTTCTGCTTGATTTTCCATTTTCTTTAAAATTTAGTTAGTATTACAAATATATTGATTTCATTTTTATATTGATTTCATTTTGATCGCAGTTTTAATGCTATTTTACTAAAACAAAACATCTAATTAGTAGTCAGCAAGTTAAAAATGTTACATAAATTTTCATCTTTTTTTTCTTGTCAAAATAAAAATAGATTGTAAATTTGCATCGGCAAGTCCTACACAACTAGCTCCCTTTGAATCCTCCAGGGCGGGAACGCAGCAAAGGTATTAGGTTGTAGCAGTGTGATGTAGGTAGCTTGCCATTTTTTATGCCTTAAAGTTTCTTTCAGAAAAATGGTTTCTTTCCTATTAACTTTTTAACTTTACACCTTTTACCTTAAAATTTATGTATGTCTAAAGTTGTTTTAGTTACCGGTGCTTCCTCTGGAATTGGAAATTCAATTGCTACTTTTTTACAGTCTAAAGGATATCGGGTATACGGAACAAGTAGAAATCCCAAAAATAGTGCAAGTTTTTCTTTTGAAATGATTGCTTTAGATGTTTTAAAAGTAGCTACGATTCAACAAGCTGTTGCTTATATTATTAAAAAAGAAGGTAATTTAGATGTTCTAATCAATAACGCAGGGATGGGCATTACAGGTCCAATTGAAGATACGCCAACCGATGAAATGCGAAAAGTGTTTGATACAAATTTATTTGGCGCCATCGATGTAATGAAAGCTGTTTTGCCACAAATGAGAAAACAGAAATCTGGCATTATTATCAATATAACTTCTATTGCAGGGTATATGGGATTGCCTTTTAGAGGTTTGTATTCAGCATCAAAAGGAGCGTTAGAATTGATTACAGAGGCTACAAGTATGGAGGTTAAAAATTTAGGAATTAGGGTGATAAGCGTTGCTCCTGGAGATTTTGCCACCAATATTGCGGCAGGTAGATATCATACACCCGTTTTTGAGAAATCGGCTTATAAAGCACCGTATCAAGCCAATTTAGATTTGATGGATGCACATGTACAAGGCGGTCTAGATCCTATAGAAATGGCAAAAACCGTGTATCAAATCATGAATACTACAAACCCTAAAATACATTATAAAGTAGGCGGATTTATGGAGAAGTTTTCTATTGTATTGAAAAGAATTTTACCAGATACGATATATCAAAAATTATTAATGAATCATTATAAACTTTAGTTTACGCTGATATGCTCATCCGGATTTGGACTTAAATAGGTGTCTAAAATTGCAACGGTGCATGTTGCTGAATTGAATGTAAATTGAATCCATCCATAATATTCTTTATCATCTAATCCCATTTTTATAAGAAAATAATTTTCTTTTTCATTTTCTAAAAACTCCTTGTAAGTTAATTTATTATTTAAAAAATAATTAAAGGATTGGTAAGGAGTATCAAATTCATAGAAAATATCTAGAGCATTTTTAACTTCGTTAAAATATTGTCTTGTGTTTTCTGAAGTAAAAGGAGGTTCAAAAAGCACGGTATAAGGACCTTCATTTTTTCTCGGTGATAAAATTTGATTCTCATTTTCATTGGTAGAAACTAGTTTGATAACATATCGATTAAACTGAGGAATATTGCCGACATCTCTCACTTTTTCAGAAATCATTTTAAAATCAATAACACCGTCTGTATTGATATCTATATCAATAGGTAATTTACTGCCCAAGCAATCATCAAAAAGTGTATAATTTGTGCTTTCAGTTTCCTTATTTTCTTCGGTAAAATCTAACCAAAACTTACGACTATATTCTTGCTTATCATGCGGGTCTGTGTAAATTAAAATACCTGTAAATTTCTTGTCAACTTCCCACTCTTTTATGTAAAATTCTGATACATTCATTTCTGTAATTGCCGAAACATCTACTTGTTTTCCGTCGTAAAACTTAAAAGCACGTGCTATTTTTAAACAATTACCTTCCTTCTCAAAGATAAACGTAAAAGTTTCCGATTCTGTAGCAATAGGTTTTGTATAGCTTATTTTTACACTATTGTCATTGTACGTGCCTTCCCAAATAACTGGATTTGTGGCATGGGGTATCACAATGTTATCTCCTTCAGAAATATTAACATTAGTATTAGAGCAATTGATAATGAGATCAGAATCTTCTTCAGGTTCTATGATTTCTGCGGAACTACAAGAAAAAAGTATAGCGGATAGTACTAAAATTAATAGATATCTAATATGCATTAAAGGTGTAATTTGATACAAAAATAAAGATTTATGGATAAGAGTGTTCAAAGATGTTGTTAAACCTTTGGATTTTTTTTATGGAAATTAAAAATTAGGGTCTTTTTTTTAACGGTTTTTAGCTAGGTATCTATCAAAAACTTGTAGTTTATATCGTAAAGATTAAGAATCTATCTTGCTATCTTTGCAAAAAATAATTTAAAACTTTCAAAAATGAAATTTTTTATAGATACTGCAAATTTATCTCAAATAAAAGAAGCACAAGCTTTAGGTATTTTAGATGGTGTAACCACAAACCCTTCATTAATGGCGAAGGAAGGAATTACCGGTCAAGCGAATATCATTAATCATTACAAAGAAATTTGTGAATTGGTAGAGGGTGATGTTTCTGCAGAAGTAATTGCAACTGATTTTGATGGCATGGTAAAAGAAGGGGAGGCCTTAGCTTCTTTAAATCCGCAAATCGTGGTGAAATTACCCATGATCAAAGACGGAATTAAAGCCTGTAAATACTTTTCATCAAAAGGAATTAAAACAAATGTTACGTTGGTTTTTTCTGCGGGTCAAGCACTGTTAGCCGCAAAAGCAGGAGCAACGTATGTTTCTCCTTTTATTGGGCGTTTGGATGATATTTCTACAGATGGTTTAAATTTAATTTCAGAAATTCGTCTTATTTACGATAATTATGGTTTTAATACTCAAATTTTAGCAGCGTCTGTGCGTCATACCATGCATATTATAGATTGTGCAAAGTTAGGATCTGATGTGATGACCGGACCATTAAGCGCTATCGAAGGCTTATTAAAACACCCATTAACAGATATTGGTTTGGCAAAGTTTTTAGCAGATTACCAAAAAGGAAATTAATTTTAAGTTGTAAAGTAATAAGGTTATCAAGTACTCAAATTTGATGCTTTAAAGGATTTTAAGTGGTAAGGTTCTAAAGTTTGGCAGTTCTAAACTTCTCAAGTTGTAAGATTGGCAAATTATAAATTTGGATGGTTTAAAAGTTGTAAATGAACTTGGTATGCTGACATTTATGTGCTTTTAAACGGTATCATACTTTTAAATAATATCACTTTTTAAACTTGATTACATTTTAAACTTTACACGCTCAAATTTAAGTACACTTTTAAACTTTTTATTCGTTATCATGTATCCAAAAAAAGAACTTGCACAAATTGTACTATCAGCATGTTGTCAATTTGATATTGCTACCGTTGTTATTTCACCAGGTTCTAGAAATGCACCGTTAACGATTGGGTTTTCTAATCACCCAGAAATAGAAACTTTAAGTGTGGTAGATGAGCGGTGTGCTGCTTTTTTTGCACTGGGTATTGCACAACAAACCAGAAAACCAGTGGCAGTTTTGTGCACATCGGGTTCTGCTTTGTTAAATTATTATCCGGCAATTGCAGAGGCCTTTTACAGTAATATTCCGTTAGTGGTTATTTCTGCGGACAGACCAAAACATTTAATAGATATCGGCGACGGACAAACAATTCGTCAAGAGAATATTTTTCAAAATCATATTTTGTTCTCTGCCAACTTAATAGAGAACGAGAAATATAAAACTCGCAATTCTCAGTTAATAGGAGAGGCGTTGCAAATTTCTGTTTCGCAACAAGGTCCTGTACACATTAATGTTCCGTTTGATGAACCGCTGTATGAAACGGTACCAAAATTAAACGAGTACAATTTTCCTCATATTTCATTAAATTCTTTGGATAACTCACATATTAATTATGAGAAATTAGGGGGTATTTGGAATGCAGCCAAAAAGAAAATTATTTTGGTGGGTGTAAGTTATCCAGATGACACATTGCACAAACTTATGGACTTATATGCCGAAGACGAGTCGGTGCTGTTATTAACCGAAACAACCTCTAACTTGCGCCATGATAAAGCGATAGATTCTATAGATCAATTAATTTTTTCTTTAAAAGATGAAGAATTTAAAGCGCTAAAGCCAGATATCTTAATTACGTTCGGAGGCATGATTGTTTCTAAAAGAATCAAGAAATTTTTAAGAGACTATCCGCCAAAGCATCATTGGGATATCGATGCAAGAAAAGCAACGAACACTTTTTTCTGTTTATCAGAATTTATACAAACGTCACCAATAGATTTTTTCTCGCATTTTAATCAATTTAGTACCCCTTTAAAAAGTAATTATCAACCAAAATGGATTGCTTTTAGAAACGAAAGAAGAAAAAAACACGCTGCTTATTTTAAGGATGTGGTTCATTCAGATTTTAAAGTTTTCGAGCAAGTTTTAGAACGTATTCCAAATCGTTGTCAATTGCAAATTAGTAACAGTTCTATTATTAGATATGCGCAATTATTTTCTATGAAAAATGCGGTTCATATTTTTTGTAACCGAGGCACGAGTGGTATTGACGGAAGTACAAGTACTGCGATCGGGGCGGCCTATGCTAGTAAAAAAAGAACTATTTTTATTACAGGAGATTTAAGCTTTTTTTATGACAGCAACGCACTGTGGAACTCCAATATTCCTGCGGATTTTAGAATTATTTTAATGAACAATTCGGGGGGAGGAATTTTTAAAATTATTCCAGGACCTGCAACTACAAACGCTTTAAAATATTTTGAAACGCCGCATTGTTTAACAGCAGAACATTTATGTAAAATGTATGCGTTTGAGTATCAGCAGGCATCCTCAACAGCAAGCGTTAAAAAAGAGTTAGAAACTTTTTACAAAGTGTCTGATAAACCAAAAATTTTAGAGATTTTTACACCAAGTTTAGAAAATGATACAATTTTAAAAGATTATTTTAAATATATACAATAATGGATTTACAAGACGATTTACAAGATGATTTGAAAGCAGGAGCAATGAATTTGAAAGAAGGAGATAAAGTGCATTTAGTCATTGAAACGGAAACAGGGTTGGGATACACTGTTTTAATTAATGAAGAATTTGATGGACTCCTTTTTAGAAGTGAAGTTTTTCAGCCATTAGAGGAAAATATGGAAGTAACGGGCTATATTAAAAATATTCGGGAAGATGGTAAAATAGATGTTTCGTTAAGACCTCAAGGTTTTAGAAATGTTATTGATGCCGATGTAGAGAAAGTTTTACATAAATTAAAAGAAAGTAGGGAAGGATTTTTATTATTAACCGATAAAAGCTCGCCAGATGCTATTCGTTTTCATATGAAAATGAGTAAGAAAGCTTTTAAAAAAGCCGTTGGTAATTTATACAAACAAAAGCTAATTACTATCGAAGAAGATAAAATAGTCTTGGTGCCCTAGTTTTGGTGCAAAGGTTTGCCTACTAAAATAGTTCCTTTTTACTGGCCACTAACGCGAATAATGTTTTCGTAATACGCATCAAAATTAGGGTCGGAAGGATCCATTTTTCCATACCCAATTTTGTAGTATTCTAGAGCTTTTTTATACATTTTTCCGGATTCGTAATACCTACCAATATAATATTCTCCTAAAGGAGATGATGGTAAAATATTTAAAATCATCTGACCAAAATCGCGTAGTTTGTCGCCATTCTCTTTCTCTATAATAATGTTTTCAATAGCAAAGATATCTGTTTGTCGCATCCCTAAATTACTTCCAAAGAGATATTGAATTTCTAAATATTTATTTTCTAAATAGTAAATGGCATCTTCCGGACTTAAATCTTTAATATTTTTATCATATTCTTCTTTAGAAATAGACGAATATATTTCAAATATCTTGGTTAAAGCTCTCGGAATTGCTTCGCTGACTGCAGATACAGGGCTCGGTGTGGTAATAACATCATTAATCACATTAAAGTTTTTAAGTTTAATGCCCGTTAAACCTTGTTGAATTTGATCAATTTTAAGTTGTCTTTCAGCAGAGAGTGCTGTAGAATTGTTAGAGTAAAAATAAAAGGTATTGTCTTCTTTACCATATTTAGGCATGTTATAGGATTGTAATTGTTGACCAAAAAAATCAGAAAAACTAGGATTAATACAAATAAAAGCATTAATAAATGGCTTTCTTTCTTGTAAAAAATGGGTAATAAAATTGGCAGAATAATTCTGACCCAATACACTAATAAAAGGAGAAGTTCTATAGGTACTTTCTATATATAATAAAACTTCATCTCTTAAAAATTGATAAAATCGAGAGGCTGTAGCGCTTAGTCTTCCGGAACGAATATCAAATGAAATGTCATTTCCTTTAGTTTCTTCCATAGAAATACCAACAACAATTTGCTGAGGTGCTTTGTCTCTTTTTGCAAATAAGACAGCATTGGCAACATAAAGATCAAACAAATAGGCTTCGTCTAAAACAAGGGTTAACGGATAGTTTTTATCCGGGCTTTCTTCATAGCCTTCGGGTAGGTAAATTTTTATATTCCGGTTGGTTTCTAAGATTGTGGATGCTATTTCGTGCGGTATGGTTTGTTGAGAAAAACTTACCAAAGAAAAAAGTAAGAATAATAATGTGTGTGTTGTTTTTTTCATAGGTCAGATTGTTTATTTTTGTATAAATACTGTTTTACCAAATATCTTTTAAAATTACTGTGATTTACTGTACCGTTTCCTTTCTATTTCAACTAAAAAAGAAACCGTAAACAAGGCAAGGCTTTATTTTTACTTTTATATATCTATAAAAATTAGCATAGCCTTTGATAGTAACGTTAAACCATAACTGGTAGTATGTGCTTAGTTTAGAGCTTACAAAATACAAAAATATGACAAAACCTGATTGGAAAATTGCGAAAGAATACGAAGATATTACTTACATGAAGTGCAATGGTGTTGCTCGAATAGCATTTAACAGACCAAATGTTCGGAATGCTTTTCGTCCTAAAACCACCAAAGAACTCTATGATGCTTTTTATGATGCTGGCGAAGATGTTACTATTGGGGTTGTGTTGCTATCTGCAGAAGGACCTAGTACCAAAGATGGCGTGTATTCTTTTTGTTCTGGCGGCGATCAAAAAGCACGCGGGCATCAAGGGTATGTAGGTGATGATGGTTACCACAGATTAAACATTTTAGAGGTACAACGTTTAATTCGTTTTATGCCAAAGGCAGTCATTGCAGTAGTTCCTGGTTGGGCAGTTGGCGGCGGTCATAGCTTACATGTGGTCTGCGATTTAACCTTGGCATCTAAAGAAAACGCTATTTTTAAACAAACAGATGCCGATGTAACTTCTTTTGATGGTGGCTATGGTTCTGCCTATTTGGCTAAAATGGTCGGACAAAAAAAGGCGAGAGAAATTTTCTTTTTAGGTAGAAATTATTCTGCGCAAGAAGCCTATGACATGGGGATGGTAAATGCTGTGATTCCGCATAAAGACCTAGAAAGTACTGCCTATCAATGGGCGCAAGAAATTCTAGAAAAAAGTCCGACATCTATTAAAATGCTAAAATTTGCCATGAACTTAACAGATGACGGTATGGTGGGTCAGCAAGTTTTTGCAGGAGAAGCAACACGTTTGGCGTATATGACAGACGAAGCGAAAGAAGGTAGAGACGCCTTTCTTGAAAAAAGAAAACCTAATTTTCCTAAAAAATGGATTCCATAATCCTTTTTTAATTTCCCCAAAGGGGAAAATACGCTTTAAAAAGTTAGATTTTTTAATATAGAATGCAAACAGAACCGTTTCTTCCTTCAGGAAAAAGTAAGATAAAAATGAAAGCACAAATTGTTACTTTTTTAATTCAATGTCCAGATCAAAAAGGATTGGTGGCAAAAATTACCAATTTCTTTTATAAAAAAGGATTCAATATTGTAAGTTGTCAGCAATATGTTAATGCTATTGAAGATACTTATTTTATGAGAATTCGTTTAAATGCGGCTGGAACTAATATTTCTAAACAGGAATTAGAAACTCATTTTTTAGAATTGGCAACACCGCTTCAGTTTAATTGGTCGGTTAATTATGGCGATAAAAAGCAGAACGTAGCGATTATGGTTTCTCATACAAGTCATAATTTATACGATTTGTTAGAGCGTTTTAAAGAAGGGCGTTTAGACGGTAATGTGAAAATGATTCTCAGTAATCATGATAAATTAAGGCCTATCGCAACCATGTTTGGGATTCCTTTTTATTATCTTCCCGTAACAAAAGAAACTAAGAAGCAACAAGAAGCTGAAGTGATCGAGTTGTTAAACGCTAATGCTATTGATTTAGTGGTCATGGCAAGGTATATGCAAATATTATCTTCCGAGTTTATTGGGCAGTTTCCTGAGCGTATTATTAATATTCATCACTCTTTTTTACCCGCTTTTCAAGGGGCAAATCCGTATAAGAAAGCCTACGAACGAGGTGTTAAATTAATTGGAGCTACAGCACATTATGCTACGGCAGATTTAGATGAAGGCCCTATTATTGTGCAAGATGTAAAGCCCGTAACGCATGAAAGTACACCAACAACGTTAAAAAGAATTGGTGCAGATATTGAGAAATTGGTTTTGGCAATGGCGGTAAAGTGCCATTTAAACAACCAAATTATTGTGGCTGGCAATAGAGCCATTGTGTTTCCAGAAGCAGGAGAATAACCAAATACTTTTTGTAACCACAAACTTAAAAAAATCATGGCTTACACTTTTTGAGCAGTTTTTGTTGTCAGCTCAAGCGCAGTCGAGAACTATTGTGATGCCATAAGTAGGTTTCATTTGCGGTCAACCGGACATTTGTTATACCTTTTTTGATTCATGCCGTGTTGCTGTCTATAGACCTCTCTAAAATGTATTTTTTAGATACTTTAAAATAGTTTATTTGGTAAGCATCTTGTTGTCAGTTAGAGACCCAAGAAAAAAAAATTTACAAGCGTAGAAGATGACGTAAATTGGTTTTAAATATACTGAATTGCAAAATAATCGTAAAAATACAAGTAACTTTAACCGACCTTTAAATCACTGAAAAAAAATTATTTAATAAAAACGTCAATGGTAGGTCGAAAGTTGGAGTTTAATTTTCTAATTTATTGAAGGGAAATACGGGTAGTAATTTCATATTCATCAAAAAGGTTCTTTAAATTGATTGCTCTGTTATACACTAAGACATAGCGTTCTTTTTTTATGTTTTTACTTTTTGCTTGACCAAAAAGTAACAAAAAGTGAAGACTTACTTTTATTTTACTTGAATTCTACAAGTGATTTCACTATCGTGTCCAGACTTATTATTGAGTTCCCCAATCAAGTTGATGACAAGCTTTGGACACTTAGCCGTTGCATCCCTTTTGAATTCCTACGAAAAATAAAATAGGTCGAGTTTAGATTCTGATTTTTAAAGTAAATCCAGGTGTCAGTTCGAGTGATTCCGATTTTTCATCGGAATTGTATCGAGAACTCATTGAAATTGTATCGAGAACTCATTGAAATTGTATCGAGAACCTATATACCAAAAAACAATCTTTTGATTTAGCATATCCAAAAAAGAGATTGCTTCGTTATTAGCAATGACGGTTTTAGGGGCAGCACGTCATTGCGAAAGAGGCACGATTGAAGCAATCTTTTAGTTTAAAAAACCCTAATAATGTTTTTACATAAACTAGTTAAAAGTATATTTTTCTTTTATTGTTCTTTTCTTTTCCATTGATGAATACTGAATCTAGTTCAGCACAGGCTTCACCAAAAATCTAGACTTACTTTTATTTTACTTGAATTCTACAAGTGATTTCACTATCGTGTCCAGACTTATTATTGAGTTCCCCAATCAAGTTGAGGACAAGCTTTGGACACTTAGCCGTTGCATCCCTTTTGAATTCCTACGAAAAATAAAATAGGTCGAGTTTAGATTTCGATTTTTAAAGTAAATCCAGGTGTCAGTTCGAGTGATTCCGATTTTTCATCGGAATTGTATCGAGAACTCATTGAAATTGTATCGAGAACATTTTAGAAGTAAAGAAGTAAATAGAAATTAAAAGCTTCTCGATACAAAATTTATATTCTCGATATAATTTATTCTTATTTTAATCGAATAAATCACTCGAATTGGAAGAAATTTCACTCGAAGTGACAATAGGTTTATTAAGAATGATTACACACCCTGTCAGTTCGAGTGATTCCGATTTTTCATCGGAATTGTATCGAGAACTCATTGAAATTGTATCGAGAACTCATTCAAATTGTATCGAGAACATTTTAGAAGTAAAGAAGTAAATAGAAATTAAACGCTTCTCGATACAAAATTTCTGAAAAAGAAATTTCACTCGAAGTGACAATAGGTTTATTAAGAATGATTACACACCCTGTCAGTTCGAGTGATTCCGATTTTTCATCGGAATTGTATCGAGAACTCATCGGAATTGTATCGAGAACTCATTCAAATTGTATCGAGAACATTTTAGAAGTAAAGAAGTAAATAGAAATTAAACGCTTCTCGATACAAAATTTATATTCTCGATATAATTTATTCTTATTTTAATCGAATAAATCACTCGAATTGGAAGAAATTTCACTCGAAGTGACAATAGGTTTATTAAGAATGATTACACACCCTGTCAGTTCGAGTGATTCCGATTTTTCATCGGAATTGTATCGAGAACTCATTGAAATTGTATCGAGAACATTTTAGAAGTAAAGAAATAAATAGAAATTAAACGCTTCTCGATACAAAATTTCTGAAAAAGAAATTTCACTCGAAGTGACAATAGGTTTATTAAGAATGATTACACACCCTGTCAGTTCGAGTGATTCCGATTTTTCATCGGAATTGTATCGAGAACTCATTCAAATTGTATCGAGAACATTTTAGAAGTAAAGAAGTAAATAGAAATTAAACGCTTCTCGATACAAAATTTATATTCTCGATATAATTTATTCTTATTTTAATCGAATAAATCACTCGAATTGGAAGAAATTTCACTCGAAGTGACAATCGGTTTATTAAGACTGATTACACACCCTGTCAGTTCTAGACCCAAGAAAAAAATTTTTACAAGCGTAGAAGATGACGTAAATTGGTTTTAAATATACTGAATTGCAAAATAATTGTAAAAATACAAGTAAATTTAACCGTCCTTTAAATCATTGAAAAACAATTATTTAATAAAAACGTCAATGGTAGCGGAGTCGAGAACTATTGAGAAAGCATAAGTTGGTTTCTATGGGGAGCAAAAAGACATTCCTTACATGGTTATGTTAAGTGCTGATTCATTAGGCACGAATCTTCTTAAACTAAATATAAGTAGTATCAGGTTCATGTTTTATTTCTTTTATAGAAAGTAAACCTAAAAGGAAACTATAAAGAAAATAGTGGGTAATGGGCGTAAAATGAAATAGAACACGAAGTAGGGAATAGATATGATTTTATGACGAAGGCAAACATACAGTACTATGTTGATATAGGTTTGTACAAGAAAAAAGTAGAGCAGGCGGTTATTTTCTTAAAAGGTTTGGGTGTTGGTTATTTTCAGAAGAATTGAGATTGGTTGTGTATCCTTGTGTAAAGTTTTAAGCAAAAAAAAGACCGTCTTTTTAGACAGTCTTTTCTAAACTTTTTTATAAAATAAACTATAGCTTATTTTATAATTTGAAACCTATTCTAAGTAATGGTTGTACAAAAGAAGAGATAGAAGTATTACTTACTTTTCTTGAGAATAAACCAGGAGCCGGGTATCTAGTATTGTTAATATACATAAAAGATACAGGCTTAATGCTTAAACCAAAGTAAATATTTTCTGTTAAAAAGTAATCGATACCAGCTACAGCTTGTAAACCAACACCTGAAACTTCTACAGTTGCTGCTCCTAAACTAAGTTCACCATTCGCTCCAACTGATGGATCGAAAGTAGATCTATTAGAATGATTCACAGGAACTAAGAAACCTAAATAAGGCATTAATCTGTTGTTCTTTTTATAATCAAAGAAATAAAGAGCACCTACAGAGTAACTAACGTCAAATCTGATATCTTCTACAACGGCATCATAAGCTGGAAAACTACCAACTGCTGGGATGTTTATGCTAGCAGGTGTGTTGCTAAAAGCAAGTCCTCCAGAAAAGCTAAGTGCCCATTTTGTAGATAAAAAATATCTAACTTCTGCACCTATCATATTCAAAGCATCGTTACCATTTAAGTTAACAGCATTGTAGGTAGGTTGTCCTGAAACACTAGCACCGTCCATTACTGAACCACTCGATAAAAATGTTCCTCTTCCTAAGTTAATACCAACCGTAAATTCCTTTTTGGTTGGCTTGTAAGATTTCTCTTTAATAACGGCCATCTCAATTGTATCTTGAGCGTTTAAGCTCATAGAGGCAATTACTAAGAGTGTTAAAAATATATATTTTTTCATTTTTTTTTCTTTAAAGAGTTATAATTTATTTTAATAGGGGCTAAATAAATAGCCCCTTTTATCCTTAAAGAGAATTATAGTAAACTATCTAAGATAGCTTTCATTTGATCTACAACTAATTGTTGAGTTTCAATTCGTAATTGAGTGTTTGCTAAATTAGCTTCTAAAAACTCAAGAGTCCTTAAGTTGTTCTCTGCAGTATTACTACTAAAGTTATCTACCAATGCTTGTGCATTTACAATACTAGCTTCTTTACTTGATATTGACAATTCTAAATTAGAAATCATAGCTTCAATATTAAAGCTTTCAGTAATATCAATTAAATTAATATATGTTTGTAATGAATTGTTTTCATTGATTAACATAACTCTTTCTGAAATCTTTTCACTAAGTGCAGCACTAGCAGCATCGTATGCATCTTTAGCAGCCATTTGTTCTGCAGTATAATCAGGACCAGCATCTATTGTTGCAGCAAGTTCTTTTGCTAGAGCATCAAGTTCTATAAAAAGTGCATCTTGTGTTGCAATTTCAGCTGCATTTACATCTTGTTCTACTAACGCAGCTTCTAATTCATTTTGATATTCAATTTCAGTAGAGTTTTCGAATGCAGTTAAAGCAGCATTAGCGGCAGCAGTATCTGCAACGGCATCAGCTAAAGCGGCAATAGCAGCATCATGAGCAGCTGCAGCAGTAACTTCAGCAGCAACAGCAGCAGTAATAGCAGCTTCAGCAGTAGCTACAACACCTTCAGCAGTAGTAACTTGTGCTTGTGCAGTTTCATAGAATGCAGTTGCTGCATTATACGTTTCTAATGCACCAGGAACATCAAGAGCAGCATTAAAATCTACAATAACCTTTAAAGCGGCTTGTGCACTAACAACTGCTAATCTAGCAGCATCTAAAGCCGTAGCAGCGTCTTGTAATCTTTCAGCTTTAGTTTCAGTACTTGAAGCCGTATCATCAGCTTCAACATCATAGAATTTCCCTATATCTGTTATTATGAAATTATCCCAAGTGCTAGTAGTAGCTGCCTCACCGGTAGGTAGAGCGTCAAATTCAGCTGTAGCTAGAGTAGCTTCTCCAGAAATATTAATATCTGTAATTTCTCTAAAAGTAATAGCGCTTGTGTCAGTAAAGTCTCCAAGAATGCCATCAGGACCAGGCTCTCCAGGTGTAATAATAGAACCTGTAGGATCTGCATCAAATGCAGTTTTAGCAGCATTATAAGTAGCCTGAGCAGCAGTAAGAGCAGTTTCTGCAGCAGTTACGACAGCTTCAGCACCAGTAGTGTCTTGTTCACCTTGTAAGGCGGTAACGTAAGCATCTACAGCATCATTTAAAGTAGTTAATGCAGCAGCTTCAGCAGCTTGTACAGTAACTAATGCAGCCTGTGCATCAGCTAAATCAGCGTTAGCAGCAACAATTGCTTCTTCAGCAGCAGTTTGAGCAGCAGCAGCAGCAGCTTCAGCAGCAGTGGCAGTAGCTGTAACACCTTCAGCGCTAGCAACAGCAGCTTCAAAGTCTGCTAATTTGGTGTCATAATTATCTACGATGTCTTGTAATCTTGCAATATTTTCTGCGATTACTTCAGATTGAGCAGTTGCTGTAGCGCTATTGTTTCTTGCATTTTCAGCATCAACTCTAGCAGTTTGATATTGATTTCTTAAGACATTTAAATCAAGTTCAACTTGGTTGTATCCACTAGCATCTAAAACATCCCAAGCAGCAGCATCAGCTTCGGTTAACATTGCAACTTCTGTATTCAAATCATGAATAAGATTAAGGTTAGCGTCTATTGTAGCTTGGTAAGTATTTCTTAAAGCAATTCTATCTCCAAGAGTTGTTCCAGGCGCTAATAACGCTTGGTAATCAGCTAACATACCTTGTAATACAACTAAGTCTGCCTCTTCAATAGATACATTTGCAACTAATTGATTAAATGTAGCTTCGTCAGTTAATACGTCTTCAGCCATCGTTCGCATGTGTTGTAAAATGGCTAATTGATTAGCAGCTTCTGTAGATGTTAAACCATCTAATTGCGATTTTTCAGTTATATAATTGCTAAATGCAGCTTGTATTGCAGCAGCAGTAGCAGCTTCAGCAGCAGTAGTAGCAGCAAGTTCAGCAGCAGCTATTTCACGTGCCATTGCAGCCATTTCAGCAGCAAATAATTCTTGTGCTTGTTGTAAGGCAAAAGCAGCTTGTTGTTGTGCAATTTCTGCCAATGCTAAATCTGCAGCAGCCTGAGCATTCGCATTTTCCATTGCAGCAATCATTGCAGCAATTCTAGCATCACTTTCCGCAGCTTGTTGTGCAGCAGCAGCTTCAGCAGCAGCAATTGCAGCAGCAGATTCTGCTTGATCAATAGCAGTTTGTGCAGCCATAGCAGCAATTTGTGCTTCTGCCATAGCTTGATCTATTGCAGCTTGTGCAGTTAATGCAGCAGATCTAGCATCTTCAGCTCTTGCTTGAGCCTCTAAAAAAGCAGCTTCTGCCGCAGCTCTAGCAGTTTCTGAAGCCGCAAGATTTGCTTGTGCATTTAACAAAGCAGCTTCTGCTGCTAATACGTTTGCTTGACCAGCATAGATAGCGGTAACTTCATCCGGTACGGTATTCTCAATACAAGAAGTAAAAGAACTTCCGATAAGAATGGCAGTTAGTAAGGTTAGTAATGATTTTTTCATTTTTTTCATTTTTATTGTATTTAACGATTTAATTGAACTCTGGTTTAATAATTTATTGTTATTGTTTTCTGTTTTTCGCATAATTTTTTTTAAATAATTATCTATTAAACTTAAAATTGAAACACATACTTCTTTATGAGCCGTATTTGTTTGGTATATAACTTTACATTTGGTACAATAGCTTAAATGTTGCGTTTATCTTATAGCGTGTCATCAACCATGTGGTGCTGTCTGCTTTTGGCGCTTTCATCTAATGTATTGTTTTATCTTAACATAGCTTTATCGGTTTTAAGTTTAACACTCTATTTTTACTCTACTGCATTCTTATTATTTTGCAAATATACATTAATTTGTTTTCAAAACATAATTATATCTTGAAGCTAAATCAATTACAAATTAACTTACTATTTTCTTTTTCTACAAATTTTTAAGTTACTTTTTTATTTTTTTCATCATTATTTTTTGTTTAATCTTGATAGTAAGAGTGTTAGTGGTGGTTTTTGTCCTGGTATTATGCCTTTTTTTGGGGTTTTTTATAATTTATAAAGTGATTAACTTCTTTTTTATGCAACCGCATCTCCTTTTCTTACCGTAATGGTGTGCTTTTTTAGTGTCTTTTTAATTGTTTAAATAATCTTTAAGATAAAATTTGCAATATTTTTTTTTCATTTATATGTGTATAACGTTCTTTTATAGGGTCATTTTAATGGCTGTCATTGGGTATCGATATCATAGGGTTATGGTTCTTCTTACCAGAAGTGCTCTTATTTTAATTCTGCTATTTTTAGTTTCTCCTTGTTGTTGTCTTCTTCTTTATAAATTTTTAGTCTATGAATGTATTCAACGCGAAATTATCTTTATTTATTGTGTTTTCAAAACTAGATTTTATCAAATTATATGTTTTTTAAAAAGTATTGTTGCCATGGCTGCCATTTGATGTTGTATGCGTTTTGACGCTATTTTCTATTAGAGAAATTGTAGGGTTGTTTTTTCTGTTAAAATCGGATTGTTATATATACGTAGTTTTTTGCTACCGTTGTTAAGGGTATTTGTGTAGTAACTTTTATTTTGATGTAATTACCAATCTTTCATAACAGGGTTATTTGTTTGAAACCATTTATAATTGGAATTTACCTTTCAATAAAAAGATGTTTTTTTCTTTATTCAAATCTAAAATATCTAGCCGTACCTATGGTTTATTTTTAAATGATGAAGAACGGAATAAAGATTATTTATTAAGGTAAATTCAGGTTGTAGGTATTATTAGTAGTGTGTTAAAAAGATTAGAGTCTTTTTTTATCTTATTTTTGTAGCTATGTTCGCTGTAACGTGATTTATGGCTTCTAAATTGATTCGTTCTCTTCTTGTTCAAAAGTATAAACTCCATAGTTTGGTGTACGGAGCTTGTGTTAAGGAATGACAAACGGAAAAACCTTTGCAGTTGCAGGAAAGTAGATCATGAAATGGGTGTTGTTGGTAGTCATTAATATATAATGTTATCTTTTGTATCCTATTTATAACCATAGAAACACGTTACGGTTGTATAGAAAAATAATAATTTTTGAATGAAAATAATCTGTATTGGGCGCAATTACGCAAAGCATATCGAGGAACTTGCCAATGAAAGACCTGTAAGTCCGGTGGTGTTTTTAAAACCGGACTCTGCCATACTGCCAAGAAAAAATCCGTTTTTTATACCAGCCTTTTCTAAGGATGTGCATTATGAAGTAGAAGTTTTGGTGAAAATTAACAAAGTAGGCAAACATATTGATGCCAAGTTTGGACACAAATATTATGACGAAATCGGCTTAGGTATCGATTTTACAGCGAGAGATGTGCAAGCAGTGTGCAAAGAAAAAGGGTTGCCTTGGGAAAAAGCCAAAGCGTTTGACGGCAGTGCTGTTATTGGTTCGTTTTATCCGAAGAAAGAGTTTGATTTAGAAAATCTAAATTTTCAGCTCTATAAAAATGATGCTCTGGTACAAGACGGCAATACCAGCGCTATGTTATGGAAGATTGATGAATTGATTGCGTATGTTTCTCAGTATTTTACCCTAAAAAAAGGCGATGTTATTTTTACAGGAACTCCGGCAGGCGTCGGTAGCGTGCAAGAAAATGATGTTTTAAAAGGAGTTATTGAGGGCAGAGAAGCTTTTAGTATTCGGGTGAAGTAGGAACGTGGTTTTTGGTTGATGGTTTTTGGTTGATGGGGTGTTGAGGAGTTGTAAAGTTATAAATGCATGTAGTTATAGAGGGGCAAAGTTTGTTTGTGTCGCTGTAACGCTGCCTTAATCTAATAAAATAAATGAAAGCAGAAATTATTACCATTGGCGATGAGATTTTAATTGGTCAAATCGTAGATACCAATTCGCAATGGATTGGAAAGGAATTGAATAAGATTGGTGTTTCTGTGTATCAGATTTCTTCCATTCAAGATGATAAAGAACATATATTAAATGCGTTACAAGAAGCACAAGAAAGGGTTGATATTGTTCTGATTACTGGTGGTCTTGGTCCTACCAAAGACGATATAACAAAGCACACCATTGCAGCATATTTTAAGGACACCTTAGTGTTAAATACAAGTGTTGTGCAGCATATAAAAACATTGTTTGCAAAGTATAATATCCCTTTTGGCGAGTCGAATCGTTTACAAGGGATGCTACCTACCAAGGCAACTTATTTAAAAAACGAATACGGTACGGCACCAGGTATGTGGTTTTATGAAAACAAAACAGTATTTGTATCCCTACCAGGCGTGCCGAATGAAATGAAAGGTTTAATGACTGATAAGGTGTTGCCAAAAATTCAACAACAATTTAAGTTGCCCAGTATTGTCCATAAAACAATTATGACCTATGGGCAAGGAGAAAGTTTAATAGCCGAAAGAATTGAAGATTTCGAAAACAATTTACCCTCCTTTATAAAATTGGCTTATTTGCCAAATTATGGTAAAGTTCGTTTGCGTCTATCCGCCAAGGGCGATGCCAAAAAAATATTAGAAGAGGCGCTTCAAGAAAAAATAGCAGAATTATTTCAGATCATACCCGATATCATTACAGGTTTTGATGATGGTGGTTCGATAGAAGATAAAATAGGTGCGCTTTTAACCTTAAAAGGAAAAACACTAGGCACAGCAGAAAGTTTAACAGGCGGAAAAATAGCATCGTTATTGGTTTCCGTTCCGGGTGCATCCGCATATTATAAAGGCAGCTTTGTTACCTATACTGCCGCAACAAAAGTAAATTTATTAGGAGTTCCTTTACAAACCATTGAAACCTATACGGTGGTTAGCAAAGAGGTTGCCATAGCCATGGCACAAGCAGCGAAAGAAAAATTACAAACTAATTATGCGCTTGGGGTAACAGGCAATGCTGGCCCCACAACAGATCATAACGATAAAAGTGTAGGAGTTGTGTTTATTGCTTTGGCAACCGATACCGAAACTTTTGTAGAAGAATTTAATTTTGGAAAACCAAGAGGACGGGTTATTGATAAAACGGTACATAAAGCATTAGAAATGTTGCAAAAAGAAATATTAAAAAATTAATAAAATTGTTTTGTTCACAATTAGAATTAATTGTAGATTTGCACCTCGTTTAGAGATAATACTATAAAACTGTACAGAAGATGTCTAGAGTTTGTGAATTAACAGGTAAAAAAGCAATGGTTGGAAACAATGTTTCTAAAGCATTAAATAGAACAAAGAGAAAATTTGACGCTAATTTAATGACCAAGCGCTTTTACATTCCAGAAGAAGATAAATGGATTACTTTAAAAGTATCTGCGTCTGCTTTGAAAAATATAAATAAAAAAGGAGTTTCTGAAGTTATAAAAGAAGCTAGAGCTAACGGTTTTTTAACGAAATAAGTTTAAGCTCATAAAATTATACAGAGATGGCAAAAAAAGGAAACAGAGTTCAGGTAATTTTAGAATGTACAGAGCATAAAGCTTCAGGAGAAAGAGGTACTTCTAGATATATTACAACAAAGAACAAGAAAAATAGTCCTGATAGAATGGAAATTAAAAAATTCAATCCTATCTTAAAGAAAATGACTGTTCACAAAGAAATTAAATAATTAATTGATCTAGAACTCCGTACAGAGCACATAGATTTAAAACATTTACACAATGGCAAAGAAAACCGTAGCATCATTGCAAACATCTTCTAAAAGATTAAGTAAAGCTATTAAAATGATAAAATCTCCAAAAACAGGAGCCTATACATTTGTAGAATCTATTATGGATCCTGCAGCAGTAGATGCCTTTTTAGCAAAAAAATAAGCACTTACTTACAAAATATATGAAAGCTACTCTCTAATTTAGAAAGTAGCTTTTTTTTATACCTTTTAATTACGTATTTTTGGGCGTTACTTTTCTTGAAAGCATTCAAGATAAAGTCGCGCTTTCGGCAGTCGCTCTTTACAAGGAGCTTCAACAAAGCCTCAATCGCTAACGCATTTGGTTAGGTGGTAACAAATTTAGGAACAATGCAACCTACCTCGACCCAATGGCATGATTTTTAGAGGATTGCATTTAGATTAAAAAACAAGATATGAGTTTTTTTAAAAAAATATTTTCAAAAGAAAAAAAGGAAACCCTAGACAAGGGTTTAGAAAAATCTAAACAGAGTTTCTTCGGGAAGCTTTCTAAAGCAGTTGCAGGAAAAGCGAAAGTAGATGATACTGTTTTAGATAATCTGGAAGAAGTTTTAGTGGCATCTGATGTTGGCGTAAATACCACACTTAAAATTATTACGCGTATAGAGACGCGTGTTGCTAGAGATAAATATGTAGGTACAGACGAGCTCAATTTAATTCTTCGCGAAGAAATTGCAGGCTTGTTGTCAGAAACGAATAAGGGCAACGAAACTGAATTTACAATTCCTGAGATTCCTAAAACCAAAGAAGGAAACAAAACACCTTATGTTTTAATGGTTGTGGGGGTAAATGGTGTAGGGAAAACCACCACCATTGGTAAGTTGGCAAGTCAGTTTAAAAAACAAGGATTAAAAGTAGTTTTAGGTGCGGCAGATACTTTTAGAGCCGCAGCCATTGATCAATTACAAGTTTGGGCACAAAGAACAGGCGTGCCTGTTGTAAGTCAAGAAATGGGTTCTGACCCAGCATCTGTAGCTTTTGACACTTTAAAATCTGCTGTAAATCAAGAGGCAGATGTGGTGATTATAGATACCGCTGGCCGTTTGCATAACAAAGTGAATTTAATGAACGAATTGACTAAAATTAAACGTGTAATGCAAAAAGTGGTGGTGAATGCTCCGCATGATGTGTTGTTAGTTTTAGACGGTTCTACGGGTCAAAATGCATTTGAACAAGCAAAACAATTTACCAAAGCCACAGAAGTTACTGCTTTAGCGGTTACCAAATTAGACGGCACAGCCAAAGGTGGTGTGGTGATTGGTATTTCAGATCAATTTAAAATTCCAGTAAAATATATTGGAGTAGGAGAAGGTATTGACGATTTACAGGTTTTTAATAAAGTAGAATTTGTAGATTCTTTTTTTAAGTAAAACTACCTTCGTTCGTTTTTATGCTTCTGCATCTAAAAGCGCTACGATATCTTTTGTATTATAATTTTGTACATGAAATGTGTGTATGCCCGATTTTTGTGCACCTTCTAGGTTGCTGAAAGAATCATCTATAAACAGCGTCTCTTCCGCCTTTAAATTGCTGTCTTTTAAAATATAATGAAAAATTGCTTCATCGGGTTTTCGAATACCGATTTCATGCGAATAATATGCTTTTTTAAATAGTTGGTTAAAAGAGGTTTGATGCTCTTTTTTAAAAGCATCTAAATATTTCTTTTGATGAATGCTATTGGTGTTGCTTAAAAGAAAAAGATTGTAGTTTGGGTGTAAACTTTGTAAAAAAGCAATACGATCTTGAGGCATTTCTAAGATCATTTTATTCCAAGCGTGTATAATTTGTTCATCATGAAGAGATTGATTTGATAAATGTTTTAAAGCTTTTAAAAACTGTGCTTCTGAAATTTCACCAATTTCAAAATTATAGAAAAAAGAATGTTGATACTGATGCCCCGTATCGTTTACAATATTGTCTATTCCTAATTCTTTAAAAGCAAGAATGGTTTTAGGAACATCTAAATTCATAATAACGCCTCCTAAATCAAAAACTAAATTTTTAATATGCTTCATCTTACAGGTTGTATTTTTGTTACTGCTAGCTTGTACAGATTTTAAATACATTGAATCCTATACTACTGCAATAAATTGTTACTTTTTTTTGTCCTTTTTAGTGTGTAAAACAACGTAACAAAGGAACTATTGCCAATTGATTACACGATAATTCCATGCTTGCAAACAACATTCTAAAATTAAATGGGTATTCCCTTAAAATTACTCAAAAATTTTGAATTAACTGATTTTTTTGAAAAATATAATCTGTTTTCAGGATTTTTGTTCACGATTCTTTTATAACGATTTGTAGTTAGTTACTTAGTGTACCTTAAACATATTTAACGAAGGTCAGGCTGAGCGCAGTCGAAACCTATTGAAAGCATTCTAATAGTTTTTGGAGATGCTTTTACGGATCACTAATAGCTCATAAAAAAACTCACTAATTATACATATTTAACGAAGGTCAGGTTGAGCGCAGTCGAAACCTATTGAAAGCATTCGAATGGTTCTCAGCGATGCTTTTATGGATCACTAATAGCTGATGAAAGAACGGTCTTTAAATTGTCTAAAGATTAAAATTTATAGGTATGTATTTACGATCCTCTATCCTTTTAAATACTTTAGGGTGTCTTCCAAGTAGCACTATGTAGCCTATGAATTGCAGGAAACAAAAATCCTCGAGGATGCTTGCTTTTTACAGCTGCCTCGAGGATTTTTTTAATTTGTAGGATGCACGGTGTCTAAATTCAGTAGCTATATCTTAGACAATTAACGATTATTGATCAATTAAATCTTCATTTCGATTTCCAGGATTGTCTTTATACCAATCTAGAAAATCGACACCTCCAGATTCAGCCCAGCTGCTAAAGAAATTATAGGCTTCTGTAATGTCTATTTTTTCTTTCGGAACTTTAAAATCATGAATAATACTGATTGCCCAAGGAAACCCAGTATCTGAAATGAAATTGCCATCAACATCTTTATTCACCCCAACAAAATCTTGACTTTGTTTTCCTAAGCTGGTTATATTCATGTAGGGTAAGTGTATTTCTTTTTCTCGGTCTTTATTTACAATTAAAAATGGATTGAAAGGAGCTACCCCTAAACTTGCAGTTGTGATGGGTTCTGAAAAACGAATAGAAACGGTAATTTCATTTAAGATTGTATTTACATTATCCGTTAAAATAATGACGGCATGGTCTTGATTTGCCTCCGTGCCATTTGCATTTAGGTTGATAAAGTTTTGTGTGTAGATAGGCCCTGAAACACTTTCAATCTGCTGGGGCGTTAAACCTTCAATTTCAAATCCCATTCCGTTGGTAAAACCAGCGCCATTTGCTTTAATATTACAAACAAAATCTAATTTTACTGCTAAATTATCAGCATTTAAAAATGCAGTTGCTTTATAACTTAAAGCAGCATCATTAAAATCATAATCTCCCGAGGAAGGCCATAAATCTTCAAAGGCAATCGTACCTTTACCATATTTACTAGGGGTAAAGAACTCAAAAGCAATTTCTGCATCGTCTGGGAAGGCATCATCTTGATCTAAAATACCATCGCCATCAGTATCTGTTTCATCGATAGCATCTGCAAAGACTCTAAATGTTGTTAAATCATTTATAGCCCTTCCAAAACTTGTATTATTATTGGCACTTTCCCCAAAATTATATTGCCAGCCTCCTGTTTGGGTGTCCATGATAATTAAATTAGAACTGTTAAGATTATCGGCGAGCCATAATTCTTGGTTAGAATCAAAGGTCATCGAAGTTGGTTTGAAAGGCAAGTTATCTGCACTGATTCTAGTGCTTTGATATTCGTTATTGCCATCTAACTCTAATTTATACAAGCCAGAAAATGTACACATAAATAAAGTGCCATCTTCTGCAAAAGCTAAATCACCTCCGTTTAAATCATGAAGTCCAATAATATTCCATATATTTAATTCAGCACCGGTAGCGGGGTCAAATGCATACAGCTTATCTTTATTAGAGAAATATAACAAGCCATCGTTCACATTAAAATCTAATCTAGGACCTCCTATACCGAGATTAGCCACCGTAGACCAGGTCTGATTTACAATCGAATATTTCATTAAAGGATGCGGTTGACTTCTACCTATAGAATACAATACTTTATTTTCCTGATCAATAGCACACGTCCAGCTTCCCATTGGCATATCCGACAAGTCTGTGAGTACGCCAGATAAAGGATCTACTTGAAATAATTGTCCATTTCCGTTAACGCAGTATAAATAATCAGTGACATTTTTTACACTTTTAGCCTTCGTAACATTTTTATTTTGATCAGGATTATAATTTACTTCTTTGTTTACAATAGCTTTAGTTGATGAAGAAAAATTTAAGTTCTCATTTCTACGGATGTACACTTTATCGTAAAATTTAGGCAGGTTGATGGTTTGGTTTAAAACACCATTAACCGGAACACCAGAGAAAAGTAATTGATCTAAAACATCTGATTTGTAAACAGTTTCTGTAACAATTTCTCCCGATTCATTTTCAAAAGTTTCAGTGCCTACCTCGTTTAATTCATCGGAATATGCATAGATATCGTATTTGGCGTAGTTGTCACTATCAACAATGTTTACGCTTACTTCGTGGTGTGTACTAAAGTCAAAACCATCAGGAATGGCTAAAGTTTTTACTGTAGGGTCTGTAATAACGGGTTCTTCTGGATCGTTAAAATTACATGCACCGATAAAAAGTGCCATTGTGGCAATGATTAAAAAATTAGAGAGCGCTTGTTTCATTATAAAGAGGGTTTGAATTGGACTAAACGTTTTAAAGAAATAATATAAGAATTTATTTGGTATGAACAAAGAACTAAATAGCATGTAGCCATTATTTTTTCTATTTAATACACAATGTCTCGTAAATGTAGTTAAATGTTAAAACTTAAAAACGGGTTCATAGATAAATAGATTTTTAGTATCGTTTAAAGGAATAAAACTACCGTTAAAATGTATTACTTCTTGATTCACAACCGCTGCAATTTTGTAGAGCTAGAGAGACTATTTATCACTTGAAATTCTTGTTATAAAATAGGTCTTTTTCCTTACTATTTCAATTAAAAAAGAAGCCTTAACGTATGCTATGCTTTTATTTAGAATAGCATTTTAAGAAAATAAATTTCAAGTGCATAAGTAATCCTTTTGAAGAACCATTTTCATTAATACGCCTATATACCTGCGTTTAATAGAATACAGTTGCACTTAAAAGTATAGATAGTTTTACCCAAAAGTAAAAATAGTTTTATTCAAAAGTAAAGATACTTTTATTCAGAAGTAAAAAGGTGCTGCTTAAAACACTACAATTTTATTATGTGCTATCCCTATATGAATAGTGGTTAGCAGTAAATATACATGTTTAACGCCTGTCTAGTTGAGCGCAGTAGAAACCTATTGAAAGCATTCGAATAGTTCTTGACTGCGTTCAAACTGAAACCTAATATCTGATGAAAGAACTGACTTTAAATTGTCTAAAGATTAAAATTTGTACGTGTGTATCTATTGACTTCAAAAATTATTTTTTGATAAAAAGTAATCCAAAAAAGAACCTGTTTTTCGAGGTATTATATCTTAAAATAGACCGCGTCTGTACATTTGAAAGAGCACTAAAAACCCCATTTCGTTTAGTTGAATTCTCTTCTTACAAGGAGCAAAGAACTAACCGTAATAGGGTACATTTCATTAAAAAGGAGGATTGATATGAATATTAGTAACACATTTACTGCGTATACATATCTGCATAATACTTTTCATAAGCGCCAGAAGTAATGTTATCCATCCACTCTTTATTTTCTAAATACCATTTTACGGTTTTTTCAATTCCTTCTTCAAATTGTAAAGAAGGTTCCCAGCCTAGTTCATTTTTTAGTTTTGTGGCATCAATAGCATACCGTAAATCATGACCAGCACGATCGGTTACATACGTAATTAAGTGATCTGAAGCACCTTTTGGTCTGCCTAACAATCGGTCTGTGGTTTCAATTAATACTTTAATCAAATCAATGTTCTTCCATTCGTTAAAACCACCAATGTTGTAGGTGTCTCCTAATTTTCCTTTGCTAAAGATAACATCAATAGCACTTGCATGATCATTTACAAACAACCAATCGCGAATATTTTCTCCTTTTCCGTAAACAGGTAAGGGTTTGTTGTTGCAGATATTATTGATAAATAGCGGAATTAATTTTTCTGGAAATTGGTACGAGCCATAGTTATTAGAGCAGTTAGAGATCACTGTTGGCAGGCCGTAGGTATCATGAAAAGCTCGTACAAAGTGGTCAGAGGATGCTTTAGATGCTGAATAGGGTGAATGCGGATCATAGGCGGTTGTTTCTAAAAAGAAACCTTCTTCACCCAAAGAGCCGTACACTTCGTCGGTAGAAACATGGTAAAATAATTTACCCTCAAAATTACCTTCCCAAGCAAACTTTGCATTTTGTAACAAACTTAACGTACCCATAATATTGGTTTGGGCAAATGAAAACGGATCTAAAATAGAACGGTCTACATGAGATTCTGCTGCCAAATGAATTACATTGTCTATTTTGTAGGTTGTAAATACTTCCTTTACTTTTTCAAAATCACAAATATCACATTTTACAAAGGTGTAATTTGGCATGTCTTCTATATCCTTTAAATTGGCTAAATTACCGGCATAGGTTAATAAATCCATATTTATAATATGGTAATGAGGATATTTATGAACTAATAAACGTACTAAATGAGAGCCGATAAATCCTGCTCCTCCGGTTACTAAAATATTTTTTTTCTCCATTGTTTTTTGGGTATTTTAAGTATAATAAATCTTAGGATTGGTTTCAGTTGATGTTTTTATAATTTCTGCAAACATTCTTTCAAAGAATCTCTCCAATTAGGGATTTCTATTTGAAAGGTGTTTTCTATTTTGTTTTTGTTTAATACACTGTAAAAAGGTCTTTTTGCGGCAGTTGGGTATTGTGATGTTTCAATGGCATTTAAGGTAACATTAATTTCTTTGATATCGAAAATAGCTTTCGCAAAATCATACCAACTAGCCACCCCTTTATTGGAATAATGATAGACTTCTACCGTTTCAGTCTTTAATTGAGGAATGATATCTAACAGTGCTTTTGCCAAATCTCTTGCATAAGTTGGTGTTCCTATTTGGTCTACAATGACCCCTAATTCCTCTCTTTCAAGACCCAAACGGAGCATTGTTTTTACGAAATTATTACCAAAACTTGAGTACACCCATGAGGTGCGCACAATTATGGAATTGGCAGGGTTAATTTCTTGTAAGGCTTGTTCGCCTGCTAATTTTGTGCTACCGTATACACTTTGTGGATTTGTCTTTTCATTTTCCGTATACGGCATATGATTAGTACCATCAAAAACATAATCTGTTGAAATATGGATGCATTGAATGTTGTGAGCCTTGGCTATTTTTGCGAAATTTTCTACCGCTAAATGGTTTAGTTTTGCGGCCATTTCTTGGTCACTTTCAGCTTTATCAACAGCCGTATGTGCTGCACAATTTATAATGACTGAAATATTCTTTGTTTTTATAAACTCATCAACACCTGCATGATTCGTAATGTCTAATTCTTTAGAATCTGTGAAATGAAAATGATAGGCTGGGTACAAGTGTGCCAATGCTTTAATTTCAGAACCTAATTGCCCGTTGGCACCGGTTACTAATAGATTATTCATATAGTGATATTAAATTTTCAAAATGTGTTGCATCTTTAAAAAGAGGTTGTTTGGTGTCTTTTGCTGATAATTGCATTTTTTCAACGGGTAACTTCCAATCGATATGTAACGACGGATCATTAAATGCAATTCCACGATCACATTCAGGGCTATAATAATTATCTACTTTATACGCAAAGGTAGCTTCATCACTCAAAACTACAAATCCATGGGCAAATCCTCTAGGAACCAATACTTGCTTTTTGTTTTCTCCTGTTAATTCAACGGTAACATGCTGCCCAAAAGTTTTAGAACCCTTTCTAATATCTACAGCAACATCTAAAACACGGCCTTGCAATACTCTTACCAATTTGGTTTGCGCAAAAGGTGGTAATTGGTAATGCAGCCCTCTTAAAACTCCGTAAGAAGATTTAGACTCATTATCCTGACAAAAATCAATTTTAAATCCTAAAAATTCTTCCAGCTTATCTTGTCGGAACGTTTCTACAAAATAGCCTCGGTCATCGCCAAAGACAGTAGGTTCACAAATAATTACATCGGGTATTAATGCTCTGCTAAAGTTCATAGGTTCCTTTTTCGTTTGCTCTTTCTATTAAATATTGTCCGTACCCATTCTTTTTTAAAGGTTCTGCTAATTTTAGTAACTGTTCTCTTGAAATATACTTTTTTTCAAAAGCTATTTCTTCCAAACAAGCAACTTTTAATCCTTGTCTATTTTCTATAGTTTGTATATAATTAGAAGCTTCCAATAAACTTTCATGCGTTCCTGTATCTAACCAAGCATAGCCTCTGCCCATGAGTTCTACTTTTAAGTTTTCTTGTTGAAGGTATTCTTGGTTTACGGTTGTTATTTCTAATTCACCACGATGACTAGGTTTTACATTTTTGGCAATTTCCACAACACTATTAGGATAAAAATACAAACCAACGACCGCGAAATTACTTTTCGGGTTTGCAGGTTTTTCTTCAATACTTAAAGCATTTCCAGCGGTATCAAACTCTACCACTCCATAGCGTTCAGGATCTTTTACATAATACCCAAAAACGGTAGCTTTTTTGGCATCTTCAACTGTTTTAACTGCATTGGCTAACATTTTAGAAAATCCGTAGCCATAAAAAATATTATCACCAAGTACTAAACAAACATCATCATTACCAATAAATTCTTCTCCGATAATAAACGCTTGTGCTAATCCATCTGGCGAAGGTTGTTCTTTATATGAAAATTGCATTCCGATATCACTTCCATCACCCAATAATCGCTCAAATCTGGGTAAATCAATAGGCGTTGAAATAATTAAGATTTCTTTAATTCCTGCTAACATTAAAACGGATAATGGATAGTAAATCATCGGTTTATCGTTGATCGGAAGAAGCTGTTTAGAGGTTCCTTTTGTTAAAGGGTATAATCTAGTGCCAGATCCTCCGGCTAATATGATTCCTTTCATAATTAAGGGGTTGGTTTTAGAGTTTTGGGTTGGTGTATAATAGGTTCTTGTTTTAGTAAAAAAAGATTTATGAAAAGCATTTAATTTTACAAATGCTTTGTATGTATAAATGTAGTTCTTTTCATTTTAAGATGCAAATATGGTCTTTTCTTATTTTTAAGTTTTTATGGATTTCCTTATCAAGTAAGCTAGTTGATTTGAATGAAGGCGTCTCACGATGCATATCAACTATTTTATACTTGAACGGTTTTCTTGGTAAGCCGTTGGATGTAAGCTACTTGATAAACGCCCATGCATCCGCAACTTTACCTGTGCCAATACGACTCACAATTGTGAATGTTTTCTGCAGCTGTTTTCCCAAGTTCATTCTCAAAAATTTCTGTTTCAGTGTCGTATAATTCATAAGAAGAAGCATGCATATCATATTTAGCATACGCTTCATTTTCTTTAATATGAATTGTTACATCATAAAGAGTACTAAAATAAAATCCTGCTGGTATTGAAAAAATAATTCCCCGAGGTTTTACCTCAGGGAATTATTTTTTAATACTTTATTCTTAAATACGTCGGAGGATATTATTGTAATAAACCTTCGTTTCTAGTACCTCTAACAATTATTGAATCTTCAAACTATACTTAGTGCCTATGGTTAGCCGCTTCTAGTGATATAACGTCTAGAAGGATCCTCGCTTGCCGCAATCTCCACGAGACCCAAACTAGTCCTCTTCTTCTTTTTCTTCTTGTAATAACGCTTCGTTTCTATAACCTTGTCTATTATTCGAATACCAATCTTTATACTCAGAACCTCCAGATTCAGCCCAGTTTTTAAAGAACTTATAACCTTCAGATATATTGATTGTATCTTTTAGAACCTTAAAATAAGAAGTTCTACTAGGTCTAGTACCTCTAACAATTATTGGATCTTCAATTATACTTAGTGCCCATGGGTAGCCGCTTTCGGAGATGTAAGTTCCAAAAGGATCCTCGTTGCTATTCTGGTTTGCTTCATCCGTAGTGATAAGACCCAAACTAGTTCGCTTCATGTTTGGTAAGTGAACTTCACGGTGTCTTACTGCTGGCCCAACAATGCTATCATGTACACTTAAATTTTTTATTAAAAAAGGATTAAAAGGGGCAACACCTATGTCTGATGTGCTGATAGGATTTACAAATTTAACTTTAACGGTCATCTCATGAAATCCGTTGTTTCTAGTATTACGGATGGCGTCTGTTACAATAATAACTGCATTATCTTGCCCCGCTTCTGTACCATTTGGATTGAGGTTTATAATATCCAAGGTTAAAATAGGCTCAGTAACACTTTCAATTTGAGAAGGAGCTATACCCTCCATTTCAAACCCCAAACCATTATAATTACCAGCTCTATTTGAGAGAATCTTATATTTAAAATCAAAACCAACAGCTAAATTATCAGCATTTAAAAATGTAGTTACGTTATATCTTAAAGAGATATCATTAAAATCATAGTCACCAGTTGCGGGCCATGAATCTTCAAAAGCTAGTATACCTCTTCCGTTTTTACTTGGCGTAAAATATTCAAAAGCTATTTGTGGGTCAAATGGAGCTGCATCATCTTGATCAAAAATACCATCTCCATCTGTATCTGTGTTCACTAAATTTTTATTAGATGTAGATTTCCCACTACTTTGAGCTTCAGATGAATTGAAATTTACTTCTTGATTCACAATATCTTTTACTGTTGTCGATACATTTAGCCCTTCATTTCTTCGGATATATACTTTATTGTAGTATGTAGGTACGTTAATTGTTTGTTTTAACACTCCGTTGCTTGGAACACCTGAAAAAATTAATCTATCTAAAATTTCAGAATCATCAAGTGTTTCATCAGAATATGCGTACACATCGTATTTTGCATACGCTGCATTTTCAACAATATTGATGGTTACTTTTTGGTGTGTGCTAAAATCAAATCCGGCAGGAATTAATAAAACATCAGAAGTTTCACTTACCTGTTCTATATCTTCTATTGAAGAGGGATTACAGCTATACAATAAAGCTATCGTAAAAGTGATTTTAAAAAAATTGATTATGGTCTTTTTCATGGCAATGGGGTTTAAATTAATTAGATTTTTTTTGTTTAATTTTGTTATTAAGGTTTAATTATGCAATATGTACACTACTAAATTTCTATTACAAATTTATTGATAAATTAGCTCTAAATAAGCCAAAATTAGATGATTCTAATCTACCTATAGATGAATGGCATTTAACTAAAGGTTAACGTAATGTTTTATTCTAAAAACGCCAATGCATCCGGAACTTTACCGGTACCAATACGACTCACAATTTTGAACGTTTTCAGGTCAATTACTTCAATTTTATTGGCATTAGAATTCGATACAAATGCGTAAATTCCATTAGGATGCATTAAAATATTAACAGGGCGAGGGGTATGGTAAAGAATTCTCTCAACGATTTCATTGCGTCCAGGAATACGAATGGTTTTTATTCTCTTTTTAGAAGCTTGGTCATAAACAGTAATACTGCCACCGCTTGCATTGGCAACCAAACAATGAGCGCCGTCAATGGTAAACTTTAGTTTTAAAGGTTCTTTTTCAGTGGGTATCGTGGCGACCACTTCATTGGTTGTGGTATTTATAATTGTAATCGAATTCTCATTTTTATTAGTAACCCAAATTTCTGAACCATCGGGCGTAATATCAATACTTTCAGTGGTTAATCCGCAAGGAATAATTTTAACGACTTCGTCTTTTTTTAGATCCATAACACTTACCGAGTTAGACTTCATATTGGTAACATAAGCGATGGGTTTATGTGGGTGAAGTGCAACGAGATGACTGTTTTTTTGTTTCGTTTGTATTTCCTTTTCAATACGTTTGGTGTCTATATTCAGCACCAATAAAAAGTTGCGAACATAATCAACAAGCACAAGTTTATTCGTTTTAGGAATCGTAACAATACCATTTACATTTATTTTTCTTTTTAAATCTATTGTCTTTTCAACTTTGTTGGTTGTTGTATTTATAAAAGTAAGGTGGCTTCCTTCGCTATCGACTGCTCCAAAATCTGTCAAAATAATATGGTTATTGTCTAGAGTAGTGATGGCTTCATGCGCTTCTATGTTAATGGGTATTTCGGCTATTTCGGTGCCAGTAAACAAGTCAAAGACGGTAATATCTCTGCTTACTTTATTGATAATGTATAATTTCCCAGTAGTTTGAATGGAGTAAGATGGTAACCTAATTATAAAAACGAAAAGAAGAAGTGCTGCGTACATTACCGCGAATGATATTAATACATATTTATAGCGCTTTATAAACATCTTAAAAATAAATTAATTGATGAAAGCCAGCCCATCTGGCATATCTCCTACTTTAATACTGCTAACTATGGTAAAATTACGCATATCAATTACCTCAACTCTACCAGCAGTATAATTAGAGACAAAAGCATACTTTCCATTGGGATGCATTAAAATACCAACGGGACGAGGAGTGCGATACAACACTTTTTCTAGAATATTTTTTTTACCGGGAATCATGATACTCGTAAGTTGTTTTTTTGTTTTACGATCAAAAACAGAAACAGTTCCGTCACTTGCATTAGAAACTAAACAATAGCTGCCATCAACCGAAAACTTTAATCGTAAAGGTGTTTTTCCTGTATGTATTCGATCTGTAATCTGATTGGTTTCTGTATCAATAACCGATATAAAATTTCCTTCAATATTTGTTACCCAAAGTTCAGAACCATCAGGAGTTATATCTATACCTTCAGCTTTATTATTAAAAGGAATAATTTTAACAACAGAATCTAATTCAATATCAATAACACTTACAGAGCCCGAATTAATATTTGAAACGTATATCAGTGGTTTTTTAGGATGATGCACTAACAAATGACTAAAGTCTTGTTGTGTTGCTATTTGTTTCTCTAAAACACCAGTTTCTATATTTACAATCGATAAATGATTCCCTATGTCTGTAACAACACCTACCTTGTTGGCTTCTGGAAGTGTAATAATTCCATGCGGTCTTAAACTTTTACCAAGGTCTATTTTTTTTACGATGGTATTATTCTCTGCATTAATAATTGTGATACTTTTACCAGCTGCATCTGGTGAACCATAATTGGTAACAACGATTCTATTTGGATTGTTTACTACTGTTGCTTCGTGAGGCTCTATATCCAAAGAAAGTTCTTTTATTTGATTGCCTTCAAACAAATCAAAAATAGTAATGCTTTGGCTGGTTTTATTAACAACGTATAGCGTACCTTCTGTCTGAATTGAGTAGGAAGGTTGTTTTATAAAATAAAACGTCACTAATGATAAAAAAATCAAACCAAAAAAGAGGACTATTTTTTTTAAATTTTTCATAACTGATTTGTTTTAAATTGATCGATGGCAAACTTACAAGCTCTTGCCGTAATCGCCATATAAGTTAAAGACGGATTTTGACATGCTGAAGAGGTCATACAACTACCATCGGTTATAAATACATTTTTAACATCGTGCATTTGGTTGTATTTGTTTAAAACAGATGTTTTAGGATCATTACCCATTCTTGCAGTTCCCATTTCATGAACAGTAGATCCTGGAGGAGGATTATTTCGATAACTTCCTACATTTTCAAATCCCGCTTTTTTTAATAATTCTTCGCTTGTTTTTGTCATGTGTTCCATCATTGCCTTTTCGTTAGCGCCATATTCAAAATGCACTTTTACCAAAGGCAATCCCCATTGATCCAGATTGTTATGTTCTAAAGAAATTTTATTGTTATAATCAGGCAATACTTCACCACGGCCACCTAAAGATATTTTCCATTTTCCGGGTGATTGTAATTGTGCTTTTAATGAGACGCCAATTCCAGTTGTAGTCTTAGATTCCCAATTTTCTCTTGATCCTTTTCCTTGAATTCCATAACCTCTTATAAAATCATTATTTTCTGTTTTAGGATTTAAATTTTGAAATCTAGGGATGTAAATAGTTCCTGGAGATCTCCCTTCATAATACTTATCTAGTAAGCCATTAAATGTACCATAAGTACCTGCGTTTACAGCATGATCCATTAAATTATGTCCAACTTGTAAGCTAGAATTCCCTAGTCCGTTAGGAAATGTTTCAGACACCGAATTTAATAAAATAGAGGCTGTTGCAATCGCTGATGCATTTAAAAAAATGATTTTTGCATAGTAATTCATTTCTTTTTTAGTAATGGCATCAATTATGGTAACCCCTATAGCTTTTTTAGTTTCTTTATCATACAAAACTTCTTTAACAATTGAATTTTCTCTCAAGGTTAGTTTACCACTATTATAGGCATCTACAAGTGTTGACGAATTGCTGCTAAAATAACCTGAAAACGGGCAACCTCTGCTACATAAATTGCGGTACATACATTGACCTCTTCCTTTTTTATATGCTGTTAAGTTTGCTACTCTACCATTTATAAGAGTACGATCTGAATACTCCTTATGGATACTTTCTTTTAAATGTTTCTCTACAGCATTCATGGGTATTGGCGGTAAAAATACACCATCAGGTAAATGTGGTATTGACTCTGAACTTCCACTAATACCTACATAATCCTCTACATAATCATACCATTCTTTTAAATCTGCGTATCTAATAGGCCAATCAACACCAAAACCATCTTTTTTATTTGCTTCAAAATCTAAATCTGAAAATCGATAACTTTGACGCCCCCAAGTTATAGAGCGCCCTCCAACTTGATAACCTCTTATCCATTTATATGGTTTTTCTTGAATATAAGGATGTTCTGTGTCTTTCACATAAAAGTGTTTGTCTGTAGCATTGCAATGACTACTTTGTATGGGTCTTTCTGCTAATTCTTCTTTTGTTAAATGCGTTCTATGTGTAAACTCCCAAGGATGTTTAGATGAAGTTGTAAATTCTGCATCACCACCTCTTTCTAATACCAATGTTTTTAAGCCTCCCTCTGTGAGTTCTTTGGCAGCCCAACCACCACTAATTCCAGAGCCTACAACAATGGCATCAAAAGTGTTTATTTTTGTTTGGTTTTTCATAATTGATTTATTTTGTAGCCCAAGCTTTTTGATTTGGTTGTAAAGTGGTTATTGCTTTATAACTAGCAGGAACAGGAGCATAGGCCAAGAATTTTGTTGCGCCAAGTTCTGATGTGCAATAGCCTTCTATGGTTAATGATTTTAGGATGTTAAAAAACGAACGGCCTCTTATTTTTGTATCAACTTTAGCCAAAAAACTTGTAGCATCATAGGTGACATCTAGGCTTTCTAGCACTGTTGTTTTTTGTTGTTTTGTGCAGTTTTCAAAAGAAGTGTTATAGTTGCTTAAACACGTGTCTTGTAAATTATGTAATCCATTATAAAAACTGTTGAATTCTTTGTTTGATGAGCAAGATTCCATATAAGCAACAATATATTCATGAACATTTGCCTCTTTTGCACCTGGAGTATCTGTTGGAGGGATGATCACATCAACTATTTCTGAAAGTAAATTTAAATAATTTTTAAGTTTACCTCTGTTGGATGTTCCATAAAAAAAGTTAAAACCAGTAACAGATGCAACTCCAATTCCTGCAAAGGCTAAAATGCCACCGATAGCTTTTCTTCTATTCATAATTTTTTTTTTTGATTAAACAGCTCTTTTTGATCGTTCCCAGTTTACAGATTGTGTGTTTTTCATATATCTAAAAAAACCTAAAACCACCGATAAATTCATAATAAAGAAATAGTAGGGTATAAATAAAATTTTAATTCTGGTTTCTCTATTTTCCAAAAACCAACCCAATAGGGCTGCTGCATAAAACAGCGCTTGCAACCAAAATAATACGGAATACAATTTAAAAGAGAATAAACCTTCATGTACAGCAAGCACAGATAAAATAGGAATTAACAATACAAGGCATAAAGGAGTTAGTGTCCAGCGTAAAACACGATGCGAAATGTATTGAAAGGATAGGGTTCCGTATTTAAAAATATTCAGTAAAGATCGCAATCTAACCACAGATTGAATACCACCTGCAGAAATTCTAATTTTACGCTTTAATTCCTCTTTTACATTGGCAGACGCTGTTTCAATTGCATACGCTTCTGGGTCATATTGAATGGTATAACCGTCTTGAGCAACTCGCAAGGAAATCATGAAATCGTCGAGTAACGTATCTTTTTCAACATGTCTATATAATTTAGTTCTAATGGCAAATAACTCACCTGCAGCACCCACTACAGAATACAATTCAGCATCCCATTTTTTTAGCGCAGATTCATATTTCCAATACATGCCTTCACCAGCGCCAGAAGCTACATCACTTTCTTTATCAATAATTCGTTTTTCACCAGATACACACCCCACCTTCGGATTGCCAAATAAATTAACAATACGTCTAATAGATTCTTTTCCGAGATTGGTATTTGCATCACTAAAAATAACAATCGGAGTTTTTACAAAGTCCATACCTCGATTCATAGCGCCAATTTTACCATTTCTGGCATCTAAATGATATACCGTTGTATTTGGGTAGCCTTGCAATAAATCTGGTGTCCCATCATCAGAGCCATCTGTTACCCAAATAATATGCATTTTTTCCTTAGGATATTCGAGTTCTAAAGTGTTTTTCATTTTAGCTTCTACATAATCTTTTTCATTATAAGCGGCAATAAATAAGGTAACTTCTGGTTCATAGGTTGCGTCTATTTCAACCTTCTTACCAATTTTAAAGAACCTTCTAATCTTAATGATTAGGAATAATAAAATACCATAGCCAACGTATGTATAAATGATGATAAAGAGCAATATCCAAAATAAAATTTTTAACGTATCCATATTATGTTGTTTTTTCCCACGCTTTGGTTTCGTGGTTGAATTGTTTAATAACTCTTGCCGGATTTCCTACGGCTACGGAAAAAGGCGGAATATCTTTGGTAACCACACTTCCTGCACCAATTTGACAACGTTTGCCGATCGTAACGCCCGCGAGTACGACAGAATTTGCACCAATATGAGAATCCTCACCAATTACAGTGGGTTTTACTTGCAGTGGCTGTTGACTTGAATTTTTTGTTCCGTCGGAAAAACCATGGTTAAACCCAGACACAAATACATGTTGGCCAAGTCCTGAACCACTGCCCATGGTTACGGGACCAATAACCACAGAGCCAATACCAACACGAACACGATTGCCTAAGAGAACATCTCCAGAACCGTTATTTACGGTGCAAAAGTCTTCAATGGTAGTTAAGTCACCAATCTCAAATCGATTCCAAGGAAAAACATCAATTCTACTTCTTCTGCGCACTGTTGCTCCTTTTCCTTTTTTGTGTTTTAAAGGATTTAAGAACCATCGCACCCAAAGTCTTGGACGCGGATTTCGATTGGGTGCAATACTCCAGAGTACAAACTTTTTTAACTTTGGATTTGATTTTATTTTCGATACAATTCCCATACTGATTAAATTTTAATTCCCTTTTCTTGGGCTACTAACTTTATATATTTATAAATCTCTTTTACGTTATTTTCCCAACTATGGCTGGTTCCATAGGCTCTGCGTTTCATTTCTAAATCTTTGGAGTTTTCTTTTAGAGCTTTTTCTGCTAGCGCTACATAATCATCTTTCGTAACTCCCAAATAAGTGTAGTCTTTAAAATAATCCATTGCCTTTGTTGCGGAGGCTAAAGTAGGTTTACCCATGGCTAAATATTCATCAATTTTTCGAGGATAGTTTCCTATAGTGGCATCATTTATTAACTGCGGATTCATGGCAATATCAAAGCCTTTAATGTAGTTTGGAAGTTCTGAAGAATCACGACTTCCTAAAAAATGGACATTCTTTAGATTGTGTAAGTTGGATGCTTTAAAATTATCGTCTTCAGGCCCTACTAAAACAATAGACCATGCTGGTTTGGTGATTGCCATATGTTCTATAATTTCAATACTTAATCTTCGGCTAGATAAAAATCCCACATAACCAATAATGGGTTTTGCAAGTCCCTCAAAATCTTTTGAAGCAACGATGTTACGTTCAATATCATTGAATAAGCTGGTGTCGCAGCCTTGACCAACCATATAACTATGCTTGTTAAATTGCGAGCCGTATTCTGCGTATAATGTTGAATTATTTACAACAAGATCTGCATTTTTTATCAATTTAGGTTCAAGCCTTACGCCATGTTTTTTCCAATACGGGTTTTTTGTAAGGTAGTCTCGCATATAATACACATACATTTTAGGCTGCAAAAATTCTTTTAAATATTGTCCTAAAAACATGGAGCTATCATTAAAAAGAATAAAATCTTTAAAGCCTAAGGTTTCAATAGCAATTTTAATGTCGTTGGTGAATTTCTTTCCATTCATTCTATTTATAAAGTCGAAAAGTCCTTTAGACCCTATCCAGTTAATAGATTCGATGGTAGTTTTAGGGTATAAGGTCCACATGTTCGATCCAATACTCACCAAATCAGGCTCTTTACCAGATTTAATACGAAGCCGTTTTTTAATTTTTTCAGTATTCCGTTCTTTAAATTGTGAAATTCTGTCTAAAGGAGAGTTGACGTACAAAACTCTATTTTCACGACTCATCTCCACAGCAATATTTTTACAATTACTGCCAATTTCAATATCCCAAGCCTGTATGCCAACTACGATGATGTCTTTACCTTTGATCATGATGTATTGTTTTTTCGAAGTTTCTTAAAGTATGACTAGAAAGATGTAAATGTGCTATCATAACTCCTGATTTTTGTTAATATCAAAATTTCTAATATTCCATAGCACTCCTCTATATAGCGCAGATAAATGTTTTTTATCAGACAGGTATTTAAGCGTATTTTTAGGAAGCGAAATCAGAAAGAAATAGATCATTGCTAGCAAAAAAGTAATTCCTTTAGTGTTTCTTCTTACAAACAACACCCTATTTCTATTCATATAATAGGTTTTTAAAGGACTATTTTTACCGGTAGAAATAGATTCTTTATGAAGGATGGAAGAGTTTGGTTGGAAATAAATTGTGTATCCTGCTCGTTTTACTCTTTCTGCAAAATCAAGTTCTTCATAATAAAGAAAATAACCTTCATATAACAAGCCTATTTCTTTTAAAACACTTTTTCTGATCATCATACATGCACCGTGAGGATAGGCGGTTTCTGTTATTTTATCAAGTTGTCCCGTATCTACTTCTTTATATCCGTAATGTCTCCCTCTAGAAGTAATCTGGTTTATAGGCGATGCTCCGGCATATTGTATGATGTTATCTTCATAAAAATAAAGAATTTTAGAACTTGCAATTCCTATTTTTTTATCGGATTCCATCAATGTTACTAAACTTTCTAAAAAGTCGGGTTGCACCTCGGTATCATTGTTTAATAACAAGATATAATCTCCTTTTGCTTTTTTTAAAGCAATGTTATTTCCGCCAGCAAAACCCAAATTTTTCTTACTGATGATTAATTGAACTTCAGGATATTTTTGCTTGATACTATCAGGAGATTTTGTCGGAGAGCCGTTGTCTACAATTAATGTTTCAAAATTAGGATAGGTAACGTTTCGCAAAGAAGCAAGCATTTCGCAAGTAACTTCAGGTTGATCGTAATTTACACTTACGATGGATACCATGGGGAATTGAGATTTTATATCCATAGTCTATTATTTTGTAGATTTTTCTGAATGAATTAGTTCATATTGTTTTAAATACTCTTTTGCCATATTGTGCCAAGAAAATTGTTTGCTCCTAGCAAGACCTTTGTTGCAGAGTGCTTTTTTATACACATCATCCTTTAAAATTTTAACAATAGCTGCTGTAATTTCTTCTGGTTTAAAAGGATCAATAATATGAGCTGCATCGCCAGAAACCTCTGGCATGGATGAGGTGTTTGATGTAATAACAGGTACATTACAAGACATGGCTTCTAACATCGGAATACCAAAACTTTCTCGAAGCGAAGGATATAAAAAGATATCGCATTGCGCATAAATAGCAGGTAAATCGGTATTGATTACGTAGCCTGTTAATACAATTTTATGGATTAGATTGGTGTCATTAATTTCAACTAAAAGTTTATGCAGTTCAACTTTGTCATAATCAAGCATTACGAGTTTATGATCTGACCCCGTTTGTTTTAAAAAATCTGAAAATGCTTTAAGGGTTCCTTTTGTGTTTTTTTTAGGATCTGTATTTCCTAAGAAAAAGAAATATTTATCGGGTAAGTTATATGTGTCTTTTACTCTTTTTAGCTCTTTTTTATCGGTAACTGGTTTAAAGTGTTCGCTTACACCGTTATAGATGGCATCGAGTTTGCCATTCCCTTTCATGCCAAAGAACTCGCCAATTCTGTTTTTCTCAAAATGAGAAACTGTAATTACTTTTTTACTTTTCTTTACAACTCTAGGAACCACTAGTTTTCTGTAGATATTTCCGAATTTTTGATAGGTGCTAGCACTACTTTTTAAGATTTGTAGATAGCTGCTTTCCATGTAAATAATATCGTGCAGTATGGTAATTAAAGGAATGTCTGTAAAAAAAGGTGCTGTGTTGCTAGTGCAATGTAAAATATCGCAACCGTATTGTTTTGCAGCTTTTGGTAAGGCTATTTGTTCCCAAGTAGGGTAGGAGCCACCCTCTAGTGTTATCACCTTAAAATTAGCGGTTTCTTGCAGAACATCGTTATCTTCATCAGGTTTTACAAAGATATAATACTGATTTTTTTTGTCGATGATTTGGAGGTTTTTAATAAGCTCTAAAGCAACCATGTCCATGCCATGTTTCTTTTTTCGAAAAAGTCTTTGTCCTTCTATACCTATTTTCATAATGTGTTAATTTAAAAATTAGTTGCGTAATAACTTGTAATCCATTTTTTAATTTTGCTATAAATAACGACCTCTACAAGATACGAAAAGAGAAGCATTAAAAGGACGTAGAATGTATATTCAATTATTTTATTATTGATAAATTGTAGATAGGATGCTTCTACCACTAAGTAATGATGCGAAATATACATGACATAAGAGAAGGGAGCTAAGTGTTTAAAAACTCCGAATATTTTATCAAATCCTATCCAGTTTAATTTGTTCCAAGTAATTCCTGCTAGCATTGCTAAAAATGCAAAAACAAAATGTCTTAATGCAACAAATGGATACGCTACCAGAGGATAGGCATATATTTTTGTATCGTTAAAGTTGATGTAAAAATTGAGTCCTAGTAGTGCTATGATAAAGAGTAAAACATAGCTGTATTTTTGCATCGATTTAAACGTATCGGCCTCTCCTTTAAGATAAATGTCTGCAAAGCGCACACCAATCCACCAAATGGCGAAATACATGACAATTCTATTGAGTATAAATGGATAAAAAAGATAAGATATCGTTGCGATAATCGTCAATATATTTACCCAAGTATTTAATTTTTTGGTTTCTATATATTTCACGAGCACAAAAAAGAGCATATAAAACCACCATTCGTAAGATAGGGACCAAAGCACACCATTTCTCATATAGGTAGGAGAAATGACATTTGGTTTTAATGAAATTACATCTTGCAACATAAAGAGATTACCCAAAAGAGTTTTCCATTCAGGATCTGCAAAACCACCTTCTGCATAGCTTTTTAGAGCATAGGCTAGTATAAAGATAAAAATTAACGGAATGTAAATTCTGATAAATCGTTTAAAAAAGTAGTTTCGAAAAGAGGTGTCTGCCGATTTTTCCCAAGAATATTTTATGACAAATCCGCTTAATATTAAAAACATAATTACGGCCTCTGAGCCAAAGCGAAAAAAAAAGCCTATGTTAATTCCGAAAAGAAATATTTTTTGCGGAAGCATATGAAAAAGCACCACATAAAGCGCAGAAAACCCGCGGATTGCTTCAAGTTTTTGTAGTTTTTTATACTTCATTAGTTCTAGTTAGGGGATTATAAGAGAATTATTTAGAACTTATTTCTTCTGAGCTTGAGGTATGTTGTGTGTGAATAAATGTTTTATTAGCTCCTTTAATTTTAAGTAAAGATAGCAGCATCATAAACATTCCTTTTGGCAAACTCGCCAAAGCACTTAATGTTTTTAAGGTATAATAGGATCTGGGTACAGCAAAAATAAATGATAAGACGCAAGCTACCCCTAAAACAATCCAATACTGAGTGTACATAATTTGGTTTTCTAAAAAGTAATTGGCAACAATAAAACCAATGCTAAAAAGTATAACAGCGCCTAATAATAAAATTCTTGGTGGCTGTATAAATTGAATGGCTTTGTCAAAATAATCGATATTTCCTTTTAAAATTAAATCTTTTAAGGCATTCAAAAAATCTTTTCTAAAGTAATGAAATTGAGCCGATAACCAACGTCTACGTTGGTTGCCAAATACTTCTGATTTTTGAATTTTTTCATCAAAAACTAAAGCATCATCTAAATACACAATTTTACGACCCTCTTTTAACATTTTTAGCTCAATCTCTTTATCGAAGCCGCCTATTGCCGTAACCGTTGACATTAATGATTTAAAATAGGGGTATCTAAATGCCATTCCAGAGCCAATAATAGCAGACGACAGTCCTAACACTCTGTGACCTTTTCGAAATATGTTGTTGTTTATTTCCTCACTAATTGCATCTAATATAGCCCATGAATTATTTGTGTTTTTAGCGGTTCTATGCCCCTGAACTGCAATAAAATCATTTTCGAATACGGCATTTATTTTTTGTAAAAAATCTGGAGCCATTATATTATCTGCATCTAAAACTACAGCGATGTCATAGGCCCTCTCTAAAGTTGCCATGGCTTTGTTTAAAGCTTTGGATTTTGTACTCTTTTCAAAACTTACTTCTATGAGTTTTATGGGTAAAGTTTTTAAAGTGGTCAAAGTTTCTTCTTTAAAAGAATCTGCAATAATAATGACATCAAAAAGATTTGAGGGATAGTCTTGTTCTAAAGCTAATTTTGCAACTTCAATAATAACTTGATCTTCTTTATAACCTGGCACAAGAACAGCCATTGTTTTCATATTGCCGTTATCTGAATAGGTTTTCTGTTTGTAAAAAAGGCTGGCTATTGAAAATATAAAAATATATAGCGTTGCTAACCCCAAAAGAATCAATAAAATAATTTGTATGATATTAAATGCGAACATAATAAATGTTTTATAATTAAAAAACGAGTTGAATAATTTTAGTTTCTTTAAAAATCAAGTTAAGGTAGCTACCTGTTTTTTGATTTAACTTTTTGGTTTTCAATGTAATTTAGGTGACGTAATTCATGTTTTGAGCAGTATGCAAAAAAGATTCATTCCATTTAAAATTACAAGTATTACCCGTTAATTTTTGAAGTATTCTATTCGTTAATTCCTTTAGCTGTATGTGATTCATGATGATTGATTTTTGGGGTATTTATGGGTTATGACACTTTTAGCACTATTTTTAAGTTTTTTATAAATTTTATAGCATAATTAATTCAGTTTTTTAATTAATTCAGTTTTTTCCTCTTCTATTATGGGTTCTTCAAAAATTTGAGGATTAGACATGATTGCCATAGATGAATAAAACAACAGAGAAGTTGGCATACCACCCAATACTGCATTTCCGTAAGAAGCTAACATAACACCTGCCATACCTGAAATTAAAGCGCTCATTTTAAATTTTGTATTTGGATCTCGAATTCTAAACATTACCTTGAAAGATGCCATTCCTATCACATAAAATAAGATTCCTAAATGCATGAATAAACCCACGATACCCATTTCTGCCCAAATCATAACATACCAACTGTCGGTAGCTACGTGTGATAAGAATGCATTGGGTAAAAAACGTTGTGCTTTATCGCCTGCATGACCAATACCTCCTCCAATAGGTCTAGAGGCCAAATATCCTTTTAGTATTTCTTGATTTGCTTTTCTAACCAATAAAGACGGATTATTAGGGTCAAACCCTGTTCTCATTCTTCTTATTTGAGCATTGCTATTGGCAATCATTGTGTACTTAAAAAAGATAAAGATGAGTGCAACAGATATAAACCCCGCACTAATTATCTTAATATTTTTTCTTAAAACAAAAAAGGTCATAAAACCAGCAAAAGGTACTGCGATAGAGCCTCTTGTGCCTGAGATAAGCATCCCATATAAACCTAATACGCCAACCGTGATAAAAAATATTTTAGGAATTCCTTTTTTAGCCATCGAGTATATAAGAAAGACAACTCCTGCATATCCTTGATTGCCACCAAATTGACCTGCATCACTAAAAAACGAAAATACTCTTAGCTTGCCAAACAATACATGGGTTACGGCCCCTCCTCTGTCTAACCAAGCCTGTTCTGCAGCATCAACTCCAAATACCATTTGAACAATTCCTTTAAAAGTGGCAAGTATTGAAAAAGCACCCCAAACATATAAAAAGGCATCTAACCTTTTATTGGTGTTTATTAACATAAAAGTTAGTACAATAAAGAAGAAAAAGTAAAAACCAATACCTCGACCAGCAATCCAAGGTTCTATCATTCTTGCTTCTGGGTTACCAATTTGTAGTATGAAATAACCAAGCCAAACTGCAGCTAATATCGTTATATCTCTATAAGCGGGAGACCAATCTACCCGATCTCTAAATTTAGAAAAAATGATGGCTAATATTGTTAATAGTATAAGGCCATCAATACCAAAACCCAAAGGTAGGCCTGTAATATAGCGTCCAATTCCTAAAACAACAAAATTATAAGCAATTGCCGTAAAAAAACCTATAATAGGATTTTTAAAGACGATATAAATAAAAACGCCACCAAAAAGGAGTGCTAAAAAGAGACCAACTCCAGCTACTTTTAATTTTGCTACGATGATTGCAATAAAGGATACGGATAAGAACACCCATAAAATAACCTTAGGATTCTCTAAAATAGCGGATCCTGATAATTTATCAAAAGGGTTTGTATCCTTGTTATTATTCATTACATATCTTTCGTTAATGTTACCTAACCTTAAAAACGACTGTTCTTAATTTTATTAAAAATGGTTTTATAAAATTCAATTCCACTTGAAAAAATTTCTCTGTAAGACAACTTTAGTTCTTTATTTAAAAAATACATACCCATCCATATTCCGATTAAGGTAAAGACAATGGAGGCCACTGCCACAAGCATTAAAGATTCAAAAATAAAAATGGCTATAAAATCACCAATAACATTGGCAGCTACCATTATAAACACTTTTATAGCATTAATGTTTGGTTTATTAACACTATCCAAACCAATTCCTGTCATTCTATCAATAGGTAATAAAAGACCATAGACAGAAAATACACGTAAAATATCTGCAACATTAAATCCGGTAACAGGGTCCGCTTTTAGATATTGCTCTCCTGAGAGCATTAACACTAAAAAATCAGCAAAAATAAAAGTGAACAAACTCATAATTACAAACAAATAAGTCAGTGCGCCCGAATAAGAATAGAATAACTCTTTTACTTCCTTTACGTTGCCTTGAACACTAGCTTTAGACATTTTCGGAAAAGCAGTGGCAACAAAACTTCGTAAAGGTATTTGTTGTATTTCTATTAATTTTAGAGGAATACTGTATAGCGCTACAGCAGCGCTACCCATAGGGCTTAAACTAATAATAACCGTATCTGCACTTCTTAATAAATTAGAGCCTATTAACGTAAACGTTGTGTATTTTCCGAAATTTAATAAGGTTTTATTTGTTTCTGAAGTTGCTTTTACAATATATTTTGTTCCGTCCCAACCTAATGTTATGGTGATCAGAGAGGTAATTGCATTAATAATTAATAACGCAATAACTAAATGGTTTAAAGACATTTGTATGATAAAGAAGTGTACCAGAATCACCAAAAAAAACAATCCGCTTTTTATTGATTTAACGGCTAATATTTTACCATATTTTCTATCTGCTTGCAGTACTACTAAGGCGTTATTCCATGGTAAATTTAAAAAAGCCAATGCAGGATACCATTTAAAAAACAGGTTGTAGCCAGAATTTGTAATGGTTTCATTGAAAAAAGTATAGCAGCCCATTAAAATTATGGCAATTAGCGTGGTCGAGCCCAGGCCAATTAACGCATTTGATCCTATCAATTTATATCGAGAGGTTTCATCTGCTCCAGATAAAAAACGTATCAAACCTGTATTGGTAATTCCAAACCGAAACATTTCAACAAAAGAGCCGCCTGTAATGAATAGCACCCATTCACCAAAGACATCTAAAGATAAACTTCTAGCTAGCAAGGCAAATCCTCCAATACCTAAAACAGCAATAACAATATTACCGGATAGGGATAAGAAATTATCTTCGCGCACTATTTTTTTAATCATTTTCATTATTCAGCGTTTTTATATTTCACTTTTTGCTAGAAATTGGAATTTGAACATTGATTTTAACTTTTTTCTAGCTTTGTTACGCTTTTTTGGTAAATCTCCAAGAAGTGATTCAATCTCATTGAGTCGAACTCCATTAATAATTATTTTAATTTTTGAATCACAAGACTCTTTTAAAGCATGGATGGCAGCTTTATCTGCTTTTGACCAGGTTCTATTTGAACGGCATACTAAAATATTTAAATCAGCATTTGTAATTAATTCTGAAGGGTAATTATGGTAGATAATTGCCGGAAGTTCTATAATTACGAAGTCTAGGTGACCTTTTGCAACTAAATTATTTTGTGCCAGAATATCTGTGTAATTTTCAACATCATAAAACTTGCTATTTATTTTATATACACCGTATTCAGATGCCTCAAGGTAGGTAGAGGCAGGCGCTAAAAATTCATTATCTACATCTATACGAGGATCAGGGTAGCCCAACATTTTAGTTAAAATAGGAGATTTTTTCTTTGGTTTAAGAGGTTTTTGTTTTTGATCATAATTAAGATATAGCACCTTTTTACCTTCCTGTTTCAACGTTTTAGCAAGATTACCAGCAACGACCGTTTTACCTTCTAGTTTTTGCGTACTAAAAACAATAATCGTTTTTGGTTTTTGATTTATTTTTTGAATTCCGAAATAATGAATAATTTTTTGAGTTATGATTTCTCTCAAACGTTTTTGAATAAAAGGTAAATTTATACCTCTGGAATCTAACAAAATTTTGGGAATCATTCCTAACGATTCAAAACCTGTTTCTTTAGTTCCTTTAACAGAGTTTCTTAAGCTATCATCAAAATATTCCATTACAAAAATGAGTCCTAAAGTTAGGATTCCTCCTAAAAATGCGGCGGCAATAATTAATATAGCTCTTTTTGTAGGGTTTGGTTTTAAAGGGAAAAAGGGAGGGTCTACTGTTTTTAAATCGGATGATAATTCACTGTCTTGTAATTTTAACTTTGCTAAACTTAAGCTATGAAGAATTGATAAGTATCCTCGCTCGGCGACATCAATTTCGCGCTCTAGTCTTTTCATATTGGCACCTGCGGGAGCATACTCCGCATATACTTCCTGAAAGTCATTATTTTGACCTTCGATGACTCTAATTTGAGCTTTCATTTTTTCAGCTTCAACCTCATTATTCATCCAACCAGGAAGTACTTGAGAAATGGGTAAACCATCTATAGAGTTTTGATACGTATACAATTCATCGACGTCTTCTTTGATAGCATTTGTTAATTGTATGGACTGCTTTTTTAAATCAGTAATTTTTTTTAAATCTATGTCTTTATTGCTAGATTCAATTTCGGCTTGCGCTAGTGCAATTTTAAAATTCAGGTTTCCGAGTAATTTCTTTTTATCAAGAATCACATTATTCTTTTCCTGAATTACTTCTTGTATTTTTAATTTTTCTTCGAATTTTCTTTTTCCTGCTTGCAGACCTGCTAATTCTGCTTTAATTCTTTTGTAATTAACTTGCATATCTTCTTTTACTACAGCAACCGCTTTACTCTGCTCGTAATAGTTGATAATATTAGAGCTTTTATTAAACTCAAGAAGTCTGTTTTCTGCCTCTTTTAAATTTAGTTTCGCATTTTCTAATTCTTTTAGAAAATATTTAACAACTGCGTCGGACCTATTTTCTTTGATATTTTTATAATTAACAATACAAACACTATTGTAAATGGCAAGTGTTTGTTGACAAATTCCTGGATCATTGACCGTATAACTCAATTTAATTAAATCACTACTATTTATTCTTTGTGCTTTGATATCAGATACCGCTTTGCGAGAATAATGCTTGTTTTCATCAAAATTAAACACCTCGTACATAAAGTTGTCGGTGCTACTTCTCATTAACTTTAATAAATTTTGAACTGTTTTTTCGTAGTTGTAGCGATTTATTTCTGGAGGAAGTGGATTTTTTACAACATAAGTATCCCCAGTATTCACTGGTTTGTTGTTTCCAGTTTCAATATACTCGTATATATTTTCAGGAACTTTAAGCTTAAGTTCATCATATAACTCCTTTGATATATATTTAGGATTTGCTTCTGGCAGCATAATATGAAGAGCGAATAACCTTACCGCAACCTCTTCCTTTGTATCTCTTGATTTTATGATGTTAATTAAATTATCGAATGCAGCATTGGTAGCCGAGGTACTAAATTTCTTTTCCATATCAATCGATGAACCTGTGGCAAGACCAGTATATAAAATGGTCTCAGAAGAGTAGGTGTAGGAAGGATCCATGGTAAGCACAATAACTAAAGAACCTAGCAATATGGGCACTAATAGTAATAATACTATGTGCTTCCATATTAATCTTACAAAGTCTACTATAGTCATCTTTTTAATTTGAAAGTTTTAGTTCAAATACAAACCCAGCCATATCTTCTAATAGTTGTTTGGCTGTAATAAATTCGGACATAGCCGTTTCATAAGCTGCTTCCATATTTATTGTCATACCGCTGATTCTGACATATTCTGATAGTGGTACTACACCATTTCTAAATTCTTTTTCAACCATTTGTTTATTCACTCTCCCATCACCAAGCATCCTCGACCTTATTTGCAGTAATTTTTCTTTTAATATTAAATTTTGATACATGGCAATCACAGTTTGCCTAATTTCTTCTTTTTGTGATTCGGCCATGCTTTTTGCTGCATCAACTTCAGCGGTTGCTAATTTTATTTGATGTTTTCTGTTGATCGCATCAAATAAAGGAAACTTTAAAAAAATACCTACGCTATAAGTAAACTGTCTTGCGGTAGTTAAAGCCTGAGAATTCGTGAGCCCATCCTCAGTGTTTGCAAAATTACTTAAATTACCATATCTGGTATCTGCTGAAACTCCCATATTTCTTGACCAATGTATGCGTTCGGTTGCTAATGTAGCTTCTTTAGAACTAACGTTATTCGCTCTAAAAGCTACTTTAGCACTGCGCTTTATGACAGAATCTATAATAGCTTGCAGCGGAGGAAATTGATATCTACGATCATTTAAAGAACTTTCTTCAAATTCAGAGGTTTGCGCTTGTATATTATTAAAAGAAATAATCATTAAACTCAAAATTGAGATTATATGAAAAAGCTTATTCATTTTTATTTTAATTAACATTTTAAAAATTACACAGTATCCGACTGAAATAAAGCGGGTATGGTTCTTAAAATTAATTTAATATCATACCAAAAAGAATAATTATCGTCCACAAACTGATCTGCATATTCATTATCCAATCGCATTCGCTCTTCCTCAGACATTTGTCCGCCTTTACCTCTTAGTTCTACTTGCCATAAACCTGTAATTCCGGGAGGTGCTAAAAATCTTTTTGATAAATCATCTCCAGTTAACACTTCTGCTTCATAAACAGGTAGAGGTCTGTTGCCTACAATAGACATATCTCCTTTTAATACATTGATCAATTGTGGCAATTCATCAATACTCGTGTTTCGTATAAATTTTCCAACTTTTGTTATCCGTGGATCATCAACAATTTTTACAAATGTGGAATTGTTTTTAGCAGCTTCCTTTTTTTGAACATTAAACCAATAATCACATATTTGATGTGTATCAATATGCATAATAGGCGAGCATGACTGCCCCTCTGGTAGCGCACTACATCTAGGACAAGGAATATCTAAAGAGCTATCTTCTGCTTTTACTTCTTCCTTTTTATATTGATTTTTTTCGGCTGCTAATTTTTTTAATAATTCATCAGACCCTGTTCGCATAGATCTTAATTTGTAAAAATCGAATGTTTTTCTGCCAACACGTTTTGAAATATAATATACCTTTCCTTTTGACTCCAATCGAATGGCTAAAATAATAAGTAATAAAAATGGTGAAGCTACAAGCAGAACGGAAGATGCCACCAAAATATCAAAAATACGTTTTGATAGTGGCATTTTATAACCTTGATCTTTTATCTTAATCTTAGGTATTACTTTTTTACTTATTGGTTTTCTGTGTTTGCAAAGAAAATCAACCCTCTCTAAAATGTCATTTGCATTGGTAACGGATTGCACGTAATAATCATCGATTCGCTTTTTAAACGCTTTTTTATAAATATCAATATTAAATTCATTGGCGAGCAGTACAAACGGAATAGCATCGTATTCGCGCTGCGCTCTCAGCCAGTCATAAAGGAATATTCCGTTGTTTCCTGGTAAATTATAATCGCAAATTATAGCGTCTGTATTTTTACTAGATTGTAGATATTTGGTGGCTTTTACACTGTTTTCTATGGTTGTGATAAACCGGTTTTTATCATTGTTTTGGAGCAGGTAATTTGCGTTATTACCAATATATAAAATATTAATAGTTGAGTTCATGGGTACTCTTATTAAGTTATAATATTGTCTTTAATCTTTAGAATTATCAAATGCATTTGTTGGTAATATAGAAGAAAAGTTAACAACTTAAAGTTCTCATTGCACTATCAATACACTTTCTTCTATATAATTCGATGGTATTACCAAGAATTATCAGTGTTTACCATTCTATAGCATAGTGAATTGGATGCAGGTTTTTCTTCACCAATTCTTCAAGTTCTTCAGGATTAAAAGGCTTTGTAAGATAATCTTGCGCACCAAGTCTATAGCATTTTATACGCTCTTTACTTTCTGCTCGTCCAGACAACATAACAACAGGTGTGTGTTTTGTAAATCCTTTTTGACGTACTTTGGTCAAAAAATCATAACCATCCATTTCTGGCATTTGTATGTCAGAAATAATTAGGTCTGGTAGGTTTTCTTCAAGCCATGCCATTGCTTCCATAGCATTATATAAGGTAACAACTTCATAGTCTTGAGAAAGGAAATTTTGCAATAACATGCAGATGCTTATTTCATCATCTACAACTAGTATTTTTTTCTTCATAATTTTATTTATTAATTAGATTAAAATCATTTTTCATTACATTAATAACCTCTTTTGCTATTTCGTTAAAATTGGTGAGTTTTAATTCTAATTCAGTAGATGCTGTTCTTGTTGAAAAAAGTTCTTCGGCTAAAAGAAATTCTTTCTCTAAGACAGCGGTTCCAAAATAAGTAAAAAGGGGTTTGATTTTGTGGGCTAAACTTTTAATTTTTATAAAGTCTTTTTCAGAATAAGCGGTATTAATGCCTTGAATCGATTCCGAAATTTGGTCAATAAATACCTTAACCATGTTTAAAACTTGGTCTTCATTGTTGCGACACATTTTGTTAATTACAGCAAGATCGTATAATTGAGAATCGGGGATATTTGAGTTTTGGGGTAAATTCATATTAGTATTTGTTTAACTGAACAATGTATAAAAGTACAATTTTAATTTTAATTTTAACAAATATTTAAAACTTTAACTAGAAAAATGTAGTCGTTTCGAAGCGAGTATTTTAGAATATATTTTTTCCACTTTGTTTTACTTTTTTACAATGTTTTTAAAACTTATGGATTTAATAACTTCGATTCTTAAGCGTACAAGTATCTTTTTTAATCAACTAATAAGGAGTAATAAATGTAGATAGCGTTGTTTTATGCAAAATCTCAAATGAAGTTAATTACCAGTAGCGATAACTTATATCAATTCTGCACAGAAATGACCTTAATAAAATGCCTTTTTTTCCTTTCTATTTCAATATAAGAAGAAGCTGTTAGGAATGCAATGCTTTATTTTTCTATTTTACAGTAATTTTAAAACAGAATTGGAATTCAATGTTTTTAAAATCTTGTTTTCGCTCATCGAGTTATGCTGAAAAATAGAATGCTAGTCAATGATTTTTTTAGCGAATTATGTCTATCAACTGACTAAGTTAAGATAGTGTTGATTAAAAATAGATGATAAAACAATTCCGATTTTCTATCAAGCTTTATGAATAGCCCTTATAAAAAATCGGAATAATTTTAATTACTTGTGATCGTCTACACTCTATATTCGTGACCTAAGTTTTGACAATAACTACATTGAAAGCTTGAACCTAAAGGGTTGTCTTAAAAAAAGCGATCGTCTTTTTTAAACCTTCCTCTAATTGTATATTTGGAGACCAATCTAATTCTTTTTTAGCCAGCGATATATCGGGTTGTCTTTGCATTGGGTCGTCTGATGGTAAAGGTTGATAGATTATTTTAGAGGAAGAACCGGTAAGTTCTATTACTTTTTGAGCTAATTCAAGAATGGTAAATTCATTAGGATTACCAACATTTACAGGCCCCGTAAAACCATCTCTAGAATTCATAAGTCTAATCATACCTTCTACTAAATCATCCACATACTGAAAGCTTCTAGTTTGCTTTCCGTCTCCATACATGGTTATGTCTTGATTTTGCAATGCCTGCATAATAAAGTTAGAAACTACCCGACCATCATGCGGATGCATATTAGGACCATATGTATTAAAGATTCTAATAATTTTAATATTCACATTGTTTTGTTTGTGGTAATTTACAAACAACGTTTCTGCAGATCTTTTTCCTTCGTCGTAACAAGCTCTATCTCCAATAGGATTTACATGACCCCAATAAGATTCAGGTTGCGGATGTACTAACGGATCTCCATAGACTTCACTTGTAGAAGCTTGCAGGATTTTTGCGCCCACTCGTTTTGCTAAACCTAACATGTTAATAGCGCCCATAACAGATGTTTTCATTGTTTTTATGGCGTTGTATTGATAATGAATAGGAGATGCAGGACAAGCTAAATTATAAATTTCATCTGTTTCAATAAAGAAAGGCGATGTAACATCGTGTCGGATTAATTCAAAATATGGATTGTCTAAAAGATGCACTACATTTTGTTTCTGACCTGTAAAAAAATTATCTAAACAAAATACCTCGTTGCCTTCTTTTAATAAGCGTTCACACAAATGTGAGCCCACAAAACCAGCGCCGCCAGTTACTAGAATTTTTTTTCTAATCATAATATGTTTAGTTTAGTTTTAAAGATTCTTCGTTTTCTAAAGTATTTACACCGATGCAAAAATATTCAAAACCATTTCTTTTAACTTGCGCTCTATCATATATATTTCTACCATCAAAAATTACAGGTTTACTTAATAGTTTTGTGATAATTTTAAAACTAGGAAATTTAAATTCTGGCCATTCTGTAAGTATCGCTAAACAGTCTGCATCAATTAGCGTTTCATATTGCTCCTCACAATATGTAATAGTATCGCCAAAATGATGTTTTGCTTCTTCTATCGCTACGGGGTCGTATGCTTTAACAGTAGCTCCTGCTTCTAAAAGGCTCTTTATAATGTATAAAGATGGCGCTTCTCTCATATCGTCTGTTTGAGGTTTAAAGGAAAGACCCCAAATAGCAATTGTTTTGCCTTTTAAATCTCCGTTAAAATAAGTGTTTATTTTATTAAATAAAACTAGTTTTTGAAATTTATTAACAGATTCAACTGCCTTAAGTACTTGTAAATCATAATTATGTTCACCAGCTGTTCTAATGAGTGCTTGCACATCTTTGGGGAAACATGAACCACCATAACCAATTCCTGGATAAATAAATTTAGGTCCAATTCTTGAGTCTGAACCGATTCCTTTTCTTACCTTATTAATATCGGCACCAACAATTTCGCATAAATTGGCAATGTCATTAATAAAACTAATTTTTGTAGCAAGCATAGCATTTGCTGCGTATTTAGTCATTTCGGCGGAAACAATATCCATAAAAATAACAGGATGACCGTTCAGTGTAAAGGGGTTGTATAAACTTTTCATTAAGTCTTCCGCTCTTTGGCTATCTAAACCAACCACAATTCTATCGGGCTTTAAGAAGTCGTTAATTGCAGCTCCTTCTTTTAAAAATTCGGGGTTTGAAGCTACATCAAATTCAATATCAACATTTCGTTTGTCTAATTCTTCTTGAAGCGCTTTTTTTACTTTTCTAGAAGTTCCTACAGGCACAGTGCTTTTGGTTACAACGAGCATATAATCATTCATATGCTTCCCACAATCTCTAGCTACAGCAAGAACATATTTAAGATCGGCACTACCATCTTCATCAGGTGGTGTACCAACAGAAATAAATAATACTTCAGAATCTTCTAGCGCTTCAGCAATATTGGTTGTAAAACTTAGTCGCCCCTTTTTCATGTTTTTGGTAATCATGTTTTCTAAACCAGGCTCATAAATTGGAATAATTCCTTTCTTTAGGTTCTCAATTTTCTTTTCATCAATATCAACACAAGTAACATTAATACCTACCTCAGAAAAACAAGCTCCAGTAACAAGACCAACGTAGCCACTTCCAACAATTGTAACATTCATATTTAATTATAGTTTAAGGGTTTTTTAATAGTCTAAATGTACAAAAATATATGAAAATAGAATTATCAAAAATAGAAAAAATTTGTAAAGTTTTCTTTGAGTTCTTTTTTGTTTTTATGGGTACTACACTTATACGCCTAAATGTTACATTTGTTTTCTTAAAGTGTCCGTTTATGAAAAAATAATCTTTTTCTTGTCTTTGAGAATTTATGTTATGATAAAATTTACTTATATTTATAGCTATTTGATAACGAATACGCGTATTTTTTAATGATTATATCAAATATCTAAGGAAATCTCGTGTTTTGATGAACAAAAAAAACATACTCTTAACAATTGTTTAAAATTTATGAGTAATTTTAAAGGTAGTACGCATATTAAAAATAGAGATATGCAACCTTCAAATAAATAAATCTTTAAGAGTAAAAAACCATAAAATTAATTTGTTAAATTATGAAAATCCCCTACACTTTTAACGAAGTTCAAATTAACAAACTTTTCCCTTTTTATATTGCTATCAATAAAGACTTAAACGTGGTTGCCTTGGGGAAATCGCTGCATAAATTATGCGATTTTCAAAAACCACAAGATATCCACCAGCTTTTTTCCATGGTAAGTCCATCAACACTTATAAATTCTTTTGATGATTTTATTGACTTGCAAGACCAGACGGTTACAGTAGCATTATGTTCGGATAAAAAAATAACACTAAAAGGTCAATTTGAATATATAGAGGATTCCGAAGAAATATTATTCTTAGGTTCCACTTTATGTAATGCAAAGAATCAGGATTTTAATGGCAAGCCAAAGGATGATGATTTTGCTAAAAATGACCCATTTTCAGAGATTGCGAATCAGTTACAAATTTCAGAAGCCAAGAATGCAGAACTTCAGAAAAAATTAACAACTTTAGAAAAGAATAAGAAAGACGTAAAAGCCAAAAATAAAGAATATTACGATATTTCTTTGTTTTCTAGACAAAGTCTCGATCCTAATATCAGGATTAATTTTCAAGGAGATTTAATGTTAAAAAACCCAGCAGCTTCACATCTTAATTTTATAGATTATGAGGGTAAAATTTATGATATTGATGCTTTTTTTAAAGTAATAGCAGCTGAAATTGATGACAAAACAGAAAGATGGAATTTTGAGGCAAGTGCTCATGAAAAAATTTATTCTTTTGTCTGTATTGCATCCCCATCCAAGGGATATATTAATATTTATGCAAGAGATATTACCAAACAAAAAAAGCATCAGTTAGAATCAGAAAAGTTATCAATCATTGTTCAAGAAACCATGAATGCTGTCATTATAACAGATTCTAAAGGAAAAGTAGAATGGGTAAATAAAGCTTATGAAGAAATTTCTGGCTATTCTTTTAATGAAGTAATAGGTAAAAAGCCAGGTGCTTTTTCACAAGGAGAAGGCACTGATAAGGAAACAATAGCCTATATGAGGCAACAAATTAAAGATTTGAAACCTTTTACATGCGAAGTTTATAATTATAAAAAAACCGGCGAAGGCTATTGGTTGCGCATCAAAGGACAACCCATTTTTGATAAAAACGGAAAAATGTCTAATTACTTTGCTACAGAAGAAGATATTACCAAACAGAAAACATACCAACAAGAATTAGAAAAGCTATCCCTCATTGTTCAAGAAACAATGAATGCTGTTATCATTACAGATGCCCATGCCAATATAGAATGGGTAAATAATGCCTTTGAAACTATTTCTGGCTATAAATTTGAAGAAGTAAAAGGGCATAAGCCAGGGAACTTTTTACAAGGAAAAGAGACCGATTTAGAAACAGTAGCTTATATGAGGCAACAAATTAGAGCTGCTAAACCTTTTATTTGTGAGGTATATAATTATAAAAAAACAGGTGAAGGCTATTGGTTACGAATAAAAGGACAGCCAGTTTTTGATAAAAGCGGGAAATTAACTAATTTTTTCGCCATCGAAGAAGATATCACGAATGTAAAGGCGAATCAAAATCAAATTAAAGAAAGTGAAAAAAAATATAGAGATTTAATTGATAATAGTCTTGCCATTATAACAACACACAATTTAGAGGGTAAAATTTTATCATCAAATCCTATGGTTGCAAAAATTTATGGGTATACTGAGTTGGAGTATGTAGACCATTATATTTCAGATTTTATCTCTAAAGAGGATAAACTTCTTTTTAAAGAAAATTATTTAGACGTTTTTAAAAGCAATAAAATAACAAGCGGAACTTTACGAATGCTAGGCAAAGAAGGAAATATTATTTACACGTTGTATAATAATTATTTAATGGAAGAGCAAGGTAAAGAGCCTTATGTAATTAGCTCTGCGGTAGATATAACAAAACGTATCTTAATGGAGAAAGAGCTCATAAGATCTAAGAAGATTACTGAGGAATTAGCACGCTCTAAACATAATTTTTTGGCAAATATGAGCCATGAAATTAGAACACCCATGAATGCAATTATAGGGATGAGTAGGCAATTACAAAAGTCAAAATTAAATGACGAGCAGCATAATTATTTGAATATTATTTCAACAGCCTCCGAAAATTTATTGGTGATTATTAATGACATTCTTGATTTATCGAAACTAGAAGCTAATAAATTATCTTTTGAAAAAATAGTTTTTAATTTAAAAGAGGTTATTGAAAATGCATTGAATGTAATGCAATACAAAGCAGAAGAAAAAGGAATTCAGTTGAGAAATACTTATTATGACACTCAACTATCGCCCATATTAATAGGAGATCCGCATCGACTCAACCAGATATTACTTAATGTCATTTCAAACGCCATCAAATTTACCGAGGTAGGAAGTGTAGATGTTAGTTGCCGAGTTTTAAAAGACCATGATACCTATCAGGATTTAGAAATAAAAGTAACCGATACAGGAATTGGGATGGATCCCTCATTTTTAAAAAAATTATTTGAAAAATTTACCCAAGAATATGAAAACAAAGCTAGAAACTATGGAGGAACTGGTTTAGGTATGGCAATTACTAAATCTTTAGTAGATAATATGCAAGGCGATATTTTAGTTGAAAGTGAAATAGGTACCGGAACAACAATATCCATTACCTTTGCTTTAGAAAAAGGAAAAAAAGTAGATTTAAAGATAAAAAATACAATAGTGATGACCTCAACGAATTTAAAAGGAAAGAAAATACTAGTTGTTGATGATAATTTAATGAATAGAATGGTAGCCAAGGTGATATTAAAGGACTACGAAGTTACTATTATAGAGGCGAGTAACGGTGAAGAAGCTGTAGATTATTTAAGAAATGATACCTGTGATTTGGTTTTGATGGATATTCAGATGCCAATTTTAAATGGGCACGATGCCTCCATAGTCATTAGAGAAGAATTAAAGTTAGATATACCTATCATAGCTTTAACCGCGAATGTTATGAAGGGTGAAAAAGAGAAATGTATAGAATTTGGTATGAATGATTATTTATCAAAACCTTTTGATGAAGAAAAATTTCTTGAAATTATAAGCATATGGATAGGTAAAACAAGTAGCTCTATTGTTTAAAAAGACCAATCAATAGTATAGTTTTTTATGTGGTTGAAACCATAAATTAGTTGGAGTTGCCTAAATTTTTATAAATTATTTTTTTGTCTTTAGAAGCGTATAACTAGGATAACACAGAACTTTAAAATTTATTTGATTTTATTTTTTGAGGATTTATGCCAATTTATAAATGCTACTTTCTAGTGAAGGGTTAAAAAGAAACATTTCATTTGGCTTTAAAGTTTCTGGTTGTTTACATTTTATGAGTTCAATTTAAATTGACTATATCGTTTAATAAATTCAGTTAATTTTTAATTTATTGAGGTTAAAAAGAACTTGCATAGCATTGGTTGCGGTAATTTTTGTTTATGCAGTAATGAAAAAGAAACAATGTGTGGCGGCATGATATATCAAAAGGTATTAGACCTAAAAAGATTTAAAACTATTATATTTGAGTATCAAATAACATTTCATGAAAAAAATAATATTCTTAGTCTTTTTTGCATTCATTTTAATGAATTGTCAGCAAAAAGAAACCACGGTCATTTTTAAAAAGTACGATGAAACTTTTGCATTAAAAGAGCAACAAAGTCATCCAAAAAAAAGAATGCAGTTTAAACTGATACAATCTAAATTTTTAGATATGAATCAGGTTTTTGAACCCTTCCAAAAAGAGCTGTCTTACTTTTCAGAAGAAGATTATCAGTCTTTAAAGCCCTTGATTTTAGAACAAAATATTCCTTCACTTCAAAAAAGTGTAAAAGCAGGTACGTTAACTTACGAGAAATTAACGCTATTTTATTTGTACCGAATTAGAAAATTTGAAAGTGATTCAACCTTGTCTTTAAATAGTATTATCGCATTAAATCCTAATGTTTTAAGAGAAGCTAGAGAAAAAGATCAGCAGAAAAAGAACGTTTCTGAAGTCTCTATGTTCGGAATGCCCATTTTATTAAAGGATAATATAAATACCAAAGAAATGCCTACAACTGCTGGAGCGGTTGCATTACAAAATAATTTCACAAAAAGTGATGCTTTTATTGTTGAAAAATTAAAGGAAAATGGAGCCCTTATTTTAGGGAAAGTCAATTTAAGCGAATGGGCATATTTTTTCTGTTCAGGTTGCCCTGTGGGCTATTCCGCAATTGGCGGACAAACGCTAAATCCTTATGGAAGAGCAGTGTTTGAAACAGGAGGAAGCTCATCGGGAAGTGGGGCTGCGGTGGCTGCAAACTTCGCTGTTGCTGCGGTAGGAACAGAAACATCTGGATCTATTACCTCGCCATCAAGTCAGAATTCAGTAGTGGGCTTAAAACCAACAATTGGTGTTTTTAGTAGAAGTGGTATTGTGCCTATTTCATCAACTTTAGATACGCCTGGCCCAATGACAAAAAACGTACTTGATAACGCAATTTTTATGAATGCTATGTTGGGTTTTGATAAAGATGACAAAGCGTCTAAAGAAATAAAAGCAGATTATTTACAAAACGGATTTAGAAATAATTTTGAAGGAAAGAAATTGGGCGTATTAAAATCACTTTTATCAGACTCTATTTATGCTTCAACAGTTAATCAATTAAAAAAATCAGGAGCTGAAATTTTAGAAATAACACCTCCTGAAATTTCTTTTAATGGCTTTTTAACTCTTTTAAATATAGATATGAAATATGATTTACCTGCATATTTAAAGAATCATGCGGATACTTCTATGATCTCTATTAAAAATATACAAGATATAATCAAATTCAATCAAAAAGATTCGCTTTTTAGAGCACCATATGGTCAGCAACTCTTTGAAGGGATTTTAAAAGATTCTACTAGTTTAGACGGATTAGAGCTTGTAAAAAGCAACTTAAATAATGAAGGCATTAAATTTTTACAAGCTTTAAAAGATGAAAATTTAGATGCTATTTTATCCATTAACAATTATCATTCTGGTATGGCTGCTGTTGCCATATATCCTACATTAACGGTGCCTATGGATTATAAAAAATCTGGAGAACCGGTAAGTTTAACGTTTATAGGACTGCCTTTTTCTGAAAGAAACTTATTAGAAATTGGGTATGCTTTTGAGCAACTAACAAAGGTTAGAAAGATGCCTAAAAACTATCAATAGAATGAAATTAAAATCATTTTAAAAGCACTATTTTTGCACTCGTTTTGATTTTTAAAGATTTCGAAACATAAATTTTTTTAAATTTACTGCCAAAAACGTAGGTTGATGGCAAAAAAGCGATACTTATGCGTACAAAAACCATCAAAAAAAATAAGATTAACGTTGTTACTTTAGGTTGCTCAAAAAACATTTACGATAGTGAAGTGTTAATGGGGCAATTAAAAGCAAACGGTAAAAATGTAGTGCACGAAGATGAAAATGATGATGGAAATATCGTCGTAATCAATACTTGCGGGTTTATTGGCAAAGCAAAAGAAGAATCTATAGATACTATTTTACATTACGCAAAAAGAAAAGATGCTGGCGAAATTGATAAAGTCTTTGTTTCCGGATGTTTAAGTGAACGGTACAAGCCAGATTTAGAAAAGGAAATTCCGAATGTAGACCAGTATTTCGGAACACACGATTTACCCAATTTGCTAAAGGTTTTAGAAGCAGATTATAAGCACGAATTAATTGGTGAGCGTTTAACCACAACACCAAAACATTATGCATATTTAAAAATAGCAGAAGGTTGTGATCGGCCTTGTTCGTTTTGTGCAATCCCTTTAATGCGCGGAAAACACAAATCAACACCCATAGAAGATATCGTCACCGAAGCTACCAAATTGGCGGCAAAAGGCATTAAAGAAATCATGCTGATTGCGCAAGATTTAACCTATTATGGCTTAGATATTTATAAAAAAAGGGCATTGGCACAATTGCTAGAAGCATTAGCAAAAGTAGACGGAATTGAATGGATTCGCATGCATTATGCATTTCCCACAGGTTTTCCGATGGATGTTTTAGAGGTCATGAAACACGAGCCAAAAGTTTGTAATTATTTAGACATTCCATTACAACACATTAACACAGAGTTGTTAAAATCGATGAAACGTGGAACAACGCATGAAAAAACAACTGCGCTAATTCATAAATTTAGAGATGTGGTTCCAGAAATGGCAATCAGGACTACTTTAATTGTTGGTTATCCAGGAGAAACCGAAGCTATGTTTCAAGAGTTAAAAGATTGGTTAGAAGAGATGCGTTTTGAACGTTTAGGGGCTTTTGAATATTCGCATGAAGAAAATACAGGCGCGTATGTTTTAGAAGATGATGTTCCTGCTGACGTAAAATTTCAACGTGTGAATGAAATTATGGAAATTCAATCTCAAATTTCATGGGAGCTGAACCAAGCAAAAATAGGAAAAACGTTTCGTTGTTTGTTTGATAGAAAAGATGGCGAATATTTTTATGGAAGAACAGAATATGATTCACCAGATGTAGATAACGATGTTTTGGTAGATGCTAGAGAACATTATGTAAAAATAGGGGAGTTTATCGATATTGAAATTCATGAGGCCGGAGATTATGATTTATACGGAACTCCAGTTAAAAAGCAAGAAAAGCCGATACCTATGCATCAAAAAAAGAGTAAATAAAATCGCTCAGTTTAAGTAGTTCTTTTTAGTTGAAAATTTTAATTTTTTTTAATGTATCTTGTTTGATGAACAAATCAAACTTAAATCATGAAAAAAATAGTAAAGTTTTTTTGTGTTCTTATTGTTTTTGGTAGTATCCTGAACACCAAGGCTCAAAAAATAGAATACAAAGAAAAAGCTTCCAAAAAGAACAGTAATTTTTTTAAAATTGTAAAAGAAACAAGAAAACAGTTTCTTCAGAAAGAATACCAATATAAAGGAGAAGAATCAAGAAGTCAGAAAAAAGCAAGAAAACAATTTGAACGTTGGGTGTATGCCTGGAAAGATAGAGTAAATTCAGATGGTACTTTTCCCAAAAATCAAATTAACAAAGAAGAATATTTAGAATTACTCTTGAATAATTCTAACACCCAAGCTAAAACTTCTTCTACTACAAAGGCTTGGCAGCAAATAGGACCTACAACGAACGTTGAGCAAAATGGTTATGCAGAATATCCAGGTTTAGGACGAGTAAATGTTGTTGCAGTAGATGCTAATAATACGAATACTATTTATGCGGGTGCTTGTGCTGGTGGGGTATGGAAAACTACAGATGGAGGTACAACTTGGGTTGCAAAAACAGATAATTTTGCAGGTTTAGGGGTTACAGATATTATCATCGACCCTAATAATTCAAGTATCATCTACATGGCTACTGGTGATGAAGATGCACAACACATTAGTTCTATTGGGGTTTTTAAGTCTACAGATGCTGGTGATACTTGGGCAGCAACAGGCTTAACGTTTACATTAAATCAAAATGAATATGTAAGAGATTTAAGCTTCGCTCCTGGTTCCTCTACAACAATTTTTGCTTTGACGAATAATGAAGTAAAAAAATCTACGGACAGCGGAGCAACTTGGACTAACAAGCCAGCAGGAAATTATACTGGAGATCGATTTCAAAACATAATTTTTGATCCAAATGATGCAACAAAAGTAATTGTTTCTGATGCTTATTATACGATCTATTTTTCTACAGATTCTGGAGAAAATTTCACAGAGCATTCTGTTTATTCCAATCTTAGTGGTAAACTTAAATTAACGAGTTCTGCAAATGATACAGAAAATTTTTACGCTTTACATCAAAATGGTATTGTTTATAAATTTAGGTATGCAATGCAAAATAATGCCGCCGATAAAATAAGTGAAACGACTATTACAGGGTTCAACTCTCAAGGAGGTTACAATCAATGTATAGCGGTATCGCCTACTGATAAAAATAATATACTTGTTGGGGGTGTTAATGGTTATAGATCTACGGATAATGGCGCAAATTTTTCTGCTATGCTAGATGCTTACAATGATTTTCCAGGGACTGATAATTTTTACGTTCATCCAGATCATCATCATTTATCTTTTTTAGCAGACGGTGTTACCGTAATCAATGGTCATGATGGAGGTGTTCATAAAGGGGCTTTTTCAGCAACTTCGGTTTCTGGTGGTTGGACAGACTTAACGGATGGTTTGGTTATTTCACAATCATATAATATTTCAATAACACAAGGTATTAATGGAGACGATTATATGATGGGAAACCAAGATAATGATGGTTTTTCTAAAGTCTTTCAAACTGATGCAAGGAAATGGGTTTCTTGTTTAGCTGGAGACGGAACAGGAACAGGTATCGATATTAATAATCCTGCAATTAGATATTTAGGTGGTACAAAAGGTACATTATTTAGGTCTGATGATGGGTATGCTTCTAGTTGGCAACCTTCAGAACAAATCCTGTCTAGTGATGCTAGTGCAGCATTTGTTTCTCCTTTAGCTTTGCATCCTACAGTTGCAGCTACAATTTATGCAGGACACAACGATGTGAAAAAATCTACAAACAGAGGTGCAAGTTGGACAACTTTAACTTCTGGTTTAACAGAAACGTCTTTTTTAGATGTTTCTCTTTATAATGATTCTGCAGATACTAGAATATTTGCAATTGGTGATTCAGGAGGAAGTTCAACCTTAAAAAGAAGTATAAATGATGGATCAAGCTGGACAACAATTTCAAGTCCAGCAGGTGTGACCATTAATAGTGTATATGCTGTGCCAAATTCAGATGTGGTCTATGCAACAGTTAGTAGTTATACATCAGGAAGTAAAGTATTTAAGAGTACTGATAATGGTGCGAATTGGACAAACATTAGTGGTAATTTACCTAATATTATCATGTACAAAATTATTTTAGACCCTAATAAAACTATAGAAACTTTATATTTAGGAACAGAATTAGGGATGTATTTTACGGCGGATTCTGGTACAACATGGTCAAAATTAGGAACTGCTTTACCTAATGTAAGAATTAGTGATATTGAAGTAAGTAAAAATAATGGAAACATTTATATTGGTACTTTTGGTAGAGGTTTATGGGTTTATGATGATCAAAAGTTTTTTGATAATGTTACAGATACCAATTGGTCAACTGCTACAAACTGGGAAGGAGGAAGTTTACCAACAGCAGCAGATGATGTTTTCTTAAAATCAACAGAAAATGTAACTCTAAACACAGATGGTGCAAACGTAAAATCTTTAGAGATTGGTGATGGTGCACTTTTAACAATTAACAATACAAGAGATTTAACTGTAGAGAACGATTTTACATCTTTATCGGATGATGCTGTTGTAAAAATCAATTCTGATGCAAATGATAGTGGAGTATTAATTGTAAAAGGAACAAATGCAACAGGTATTGTTACCTATGAAAGAGGTGGTTTGTCTGGAGGAAGTGATAATTGGACTTTCATTACACCACCAGTTATAGGCCAATCTGTAAAGACCTTTGTTGAAGATGCTAATAATGCAATCAGAATAAATACAACACCAGATCCAGACAGATATGCACTTGCAAAATTTAATGATGCAAATGCTGTTGGAAGTAAATGGGAATACTATGATGCATCTGTAGATGCAGGTGTTAATTTTGATAATGGTATTGGTTATTCAGTCTCTAGAGCTAGTGCTGGTGCTGTATCCTTTACAGGAACAATTCAAAAAAACACTGTAAATATTGCTGCAGCTCATGATAATTGGGTTGCGATAGGGAATCCTTTTTCGGCGTATTATCCAGCTAATGGACTAGATAACTTTGTTGATAATAACGTTGCTAAATTTGCTACAAATGCTCAGGCTATTTATATGTGGGATGATAGTGCACAAAAATTTAATGCTTTCTCAGATGCAGGTAGTTCTTTACCAAAAGTAATAGCTCCCGGACAAGGGTTTTTTATAAAAATGAAACCTTCTGGTACTGATGAAACGGTCGTATTTGATAATTCTAGGGTTGGGACTAAAACCTTACCAGGAGTTCATACTTTTAGTAAAAACAACAATTCTACGCCATACATAAAAGTGTTTATTGAAAAAGAATCTATAAAGGTTAGTGCTGATATTGTATTCTCCGAGACAGCTACAGATGGGCTAGATTTTGGTCAAGATATCATCAATTTTGGGCAATCAAAATTTGATATTACCACTCAACTACTAGATAAAAGTAGTACTGAAGAATATACAATTCAATCAATAGCTAAAGGTGATTATGAAAACCAGATCATACCAATTAGTTTAAAAGCAGAAGCAGCAACTGAAGTTTTGTTTACGGCAAGTGCATTTAATTTACCGGATGATATAAAAATTTATCTTGAAGATAAGGAATTGAGCAAGTTTTTTGAGTTAAGTGATCACAAAAACTATAAAATAACCTTAAATGAAAGTATTGATGGTTTTGGACGTTTTTTTACACATTTTTCTCGAGGAGTTCTAAATGTATCGCATAATGATATCCATGAAATTGAAATCTTAAATCAGAATAATTTTATTCATATTAATGGAATTGATGCTGGCAATATAACTATTGAAATTTTCGATATGAATGGGAAAAGAATTTTAAATAGAAATCAAAATTCCGAAAAATTAAATCCTATAAATTTAAATAGTTTTTCTAAAGGAGTTTATATGGTAAAAGTATCAACTGAAGTTAGGAAAGCAACTAAGAAAATTTTAATAAACTAATTTTAATAAATAATTTTATTATGAGTAATAAAAAACAACCAAAAGATATCAATAGAAAAGAGGCCATAAAAAAAATTAGTAAATATGCAGCTTTAACGGCTTTAGGAACCTATATGATTTTAAGCCCACAGAAAGCACAAGCACAGAGCCCTTTAGGTGGAGGTTTTGATGATTAGAAAATAAGGCTTGATATGTATCAATTATCAAGCTTATAATTTAAAGATATGAATTTAAGAATTAATTTTTTTTTAGTTTTCCTAAGCTTTATAAATTGCAAGTCAATTGATGTAAAAGACATTGAAAAGCAGCTGGTTATGCCAGGGTATAGTTCAGAAAAAATTAAATTAAAATATAGCTGTAAAATTATTTCTAAGAATGATTTCAAAATAATTTCAGTAAAGATTGATAAAATTAATAAGGAGTTTAAGGATTTTAGAATTATTCAATTACCAGAGGGTAGGATGAAAAATTCAGGAGATACCCTGAAGCCAGGAGAATATTATATAGAGCTTAATATTTCTAAAAATCAAATTCAAAAAACAAGTATCGATGTTTTTATGATCGATGTTCTTCTTGGTAATAAACGGTTAGAACTAAAGGGTAAAACATTGTTAATTAATGATTCATTAAGGAGATAAAAAAACCGCTCAAATGAGCGGTTTTTTTATGTGTTATCGACAAAAGTATTTATTTTAATTTATCAGAATTCAATAAGAAAACAGCGTTTGCTAAAAACAATTTTCCATTTTCCCAAAAAGATCTGAATAACGGGTTATCAACCATATAAATAATACTTCCTCTTCCTTTTTGCTCTTCACCAAATAATAAAGATTCAGGAATATTTTTCACGGCTTCGCTCCCGGCATAACCAGAAACATTTTTAGTGTTTTTATTAAAATAAGCAACATTTACACCTTCTTTTAAATAGTTATATGAAGTTCCGCTTAATTTTAGTGAAAAATATTCATCGTTATACCCAAAACCTAAAGGATGCGTTGTATCTACTTTGCTCTTAAAAATTGCACCTGTAATTAAATTTTTAACACTTTTACGTTCTCGTTCTGCATAAGGAATTAAATTAGATCCTTCTTCTTCTTCTTGATCAGCTTTTTTCTTAGTCAGAGCAAAACCTTTTTTATCAGCAAAACTATTTAAAGCACTTCCTATGGCTATTAAGGTTCCTCCAGAACGTGTCCATTTTGTTAATTTATCTAAAGTCGTTTTATTTAAAACACTATTGTAATAGCCATTAGGTAAGATAATTACATCATAATTAGAGAAATCTGTATTACTAAAATAATCAGAATTTAAAATAGTTACAGGATAGTTTAATTCGGTTTCAAAGAAATGCCAAATTTCGCCAAAACTTAAAGAAGAAGTTCCCTCTCCAGAAAGTAAAGCTACTTTTTGTTTATTGATTGGTTTTACAGCATAAGAACCAAAATCTACGCCAGCATCAGAAAAACCAGTTGCAACGGGTGTTAACTGACGTAAATTTCTGTTTGCAATTTTTACAATATTAGCATCAAAATCATCAGTTCTATTATCGTTTCTTAAAACAATTAAAGTACCTCTCTCATAAGAGTTTCCATTAGCCGAAAATTGTTTTTCAGCAAACCTTGGAACCATATTATTTTTTAATAAGTCGCCTAAAAAAGTTGCATCTTCTAAACTATTCCATTTAGAAATATAGGCATAAGCAGATTTATCTATTCTATTATTAAAAGAATTATATTCACTTTTTATAATAGAACTTACTTTAGAGGTAGAAGCAACTGCCTTAAAACCATGCGCATAAGGCAATGACCAAGCAGTTATATCATACGTTAAAGAGTCTACTAATTTTGCAGAAGGCTCAAACAAAACATGTACCATTTTACCTTTTGGTTGATCTGTATGAATCACAATATCTGAAGCAGTTACATTTAATTTTCCTTCATTTTCTGTATTGTATAGAAACCCTTTTACAGTTCCTTGTTTTGTGTTTTGATATTTTATTTCATGTTTATCAAGGAACTTTTTTAATCGATTTGTCTTGTCCTCATTTTCATTTTTTACGACAAAACTTTTATAAAGTAAATCTTCATTTTTAAAGAATTTTTTAAATTCAGTATTTAATTTTTCAGCATTTTTAGATGAAATTTCAACGGTAGATAAACCCGTTGTCATATGATGAATAGCCCTGTCTTTTAATGTTAAAATTTCTCCTTCATCTGTCTGAATTCCTAAACCAGCTCTTCCATGGCCGGCTTGCTCATAAGTCATACCAATGGCACCCATAAACGTTGGATAGGTATCTCCATAACTTGGGTAGAGCAAATCGAAACTTTCTTTTGTAAAATACAACCAACCTTCTTTGTCAAAATATTTAGCATGATTTTTACCAATCTGAGTTTGAAAATCGCGTTGCCAATCCGAAATAATTTCATGAAAAGGTTCTGCAGCTGGCGCAAAATAATAAGGGCTATTGATGCCTTGTTCATGAAAGTCTACATGAATATGCGGCATCCATTTATTGTATATTTTTATTCTTTGTTGCGATTCTACTTGTGTTGCCCAAGCCCAATCTCTATTCAAATCGAATAAATAATGATTCGGTCTTCCTCCGGGCCAAGGTTCGTGGTGCTCTTTTGCATCTTGCACAATATCGTAAGGCGTACTTTTAACTTGGTTATACCAATTTACATAGCGGTCTCTTCCGTCTGGATTAATACAAGGATCTATAATTACCACGGTGTTTTCTAACCAAGTTTTTTTATGGGTAACTAGTTTGTAAAGTGTTAACATAGAGGCTTCTGTGCTGGATGCTTCGTTTCCATGAACATTATAACTCAACCAAACAATTGCTTTTTTATGATTCGTGTTTTCTGTTAAAATTCCTGCTTGAGAAAGATTCGACTTTCTTATCTCCTCTAAATTATTGATGTTTTCTTCGGATGAAATATACGTAACATACAAAGGTCTGTGTTCATTGGTTTCACCATATTTTTCTAATTGAACGTTCGGTAAAGTCTTACTTACATATTCAAAATAGTCCACAACTTTATGATGCCTTGTAAAACGTGTGCCAATTTCATAGCCTAAAAATTCTTGAGGAGATTTTATTTCTTGTGCAAAAATGTTTCCTAAAGATAAAAAGGCAATTAGTAAAAGAGATTTAATTTTCATAAAATAGTTTTGATTCGTTTCAAAAATAAGGAATAAATTTTATTCTTAACACCCGATGTTTCTTAAACTCGTTAAAAATTGGTAAGATTCAACTTGACGCAAGAAAGTACCATCAAAATTTAGTATTTTTGATGCATGACAATAAACGAAAGTGATTGTAAAATTGCAGCATCAACTATTGCTGTTAAAAAACATTGGAATGAGGCTTACCTTCATAACAAGACAGAGAATTTGGGTTGGTATGAAAAAAAATCAGAGCAAACTTTAACCTTAATTAAGGAATCAAAATTACCTAAAGATGCAACAATTTTAAATGTTGGTGCGGGGTCTTCTAATTTAATTGATAACCTTTTAAAAGAAGGCTTTGGTAATATTATAGCAAATGATATATCTGAAGAGGCTTTAAAATCTTTAAAGAATAGACTGGGTAATAATGATCAAGTTAATTTTATGGTTGATGATGTATTGCATCCATTAAAGTTAAATACCTTAAAAAATATTGATTTATGGAATGATAGAGCCGTCCTACATTTTTTTTTAAAGCAACAAGAAATTAAAGCCTATTTTAATTTATTAAAAAAGGTTTTGAAGCCTGAAGGATTTGTTATTATTTCGGTTTTTTCTAAAAACGGCGCTGAAAGATGCTGTGGATTAAAGCTGAAAAGATATGATGTACAAATGTTACAAAATGAATTGGGCGATGATTTTGAACTTATAAATAGTTTTAATTACACATTTATAAATCCGTCAGGAGGAGAAAGACCTTATATTTATGCATTATTTCAACGAAAAATCTAGGATGAAAATTACTCAAATCCCTTTTCAAAAGACAGGTTTTTTCTCTAAAACAATGGCAGATTATTTAGAGAAAAGCGAACAAATACAACCTTTTTATAATAATTTTTCAGACATCAACGGTTTTCATAATCAAATTGAAGAAAAGAAAAAATCATTTCGGTTACAATCAAGATTGATTTTGTTAGATGCCATAAAAAAGCAATATCAAACTTTTAAAATATCCGACAAAACGAAAGAAAATATTGAGTTGTTACAGCAACAAAATACGTTTACAGTAACTACTGGGCATCAATTAAATTTATTTACTGGGCCTTTATATTTTTTATATAAAATTATTTCTACGATTAATTTAGCAGAAGAATTATCAGCTAAATTTCCTGAAGAAAATTTTGTTCCGGTGTATTGGATGGCAACTGAAGATCATGATTTTGATGAAATTAATTATTTTAATTTTGATGGAAAAAAAGTAAGTTGGAACAGAAAGGATGGCGGCCCAGTTGGGCGTTTTTCTACGGAAGGTCTAGAAGATGTTTTTGACGTTTTTTCTAACCATTTGGGGAATTCTAAAAATGCGCAGTATTTAAAAAAACTCTTTTCTGATGGCTATTTGAAACACGATAACTTGGCAGATGCAACTCGTTTTATCGCCAATGAATTATTTAAAGAGTATGGTTTAATAATTATAGATGGTGATGATCAAAAGTTAAAGCAATTATTTATACCTTTTGTAAAAGATGAATTAGAAAATGAAACATCTTTTAAAGTGGTTTCTGAAACGATTTTAGAGCTTGAAAAGGAGTATCCGATTCAAGTAAATCCTAGAGAAATTAATTTGTTTTATTTGGGTGATGATTTTAGAGAACGTATTATTTTTGAGGATACTATGTATAAAGTAAACAATACAAAGATTACTTTTACGAAAGCTGAAATTTTAAAAGAAGTTGATGAAAACCCGTTAGCTTTTTCGCCAAACGTTATTATGAGACCCTTGTTTCAAGAGGTTATTTTACCAAACCTTTGTTATATCGGCGGAGGTGGAGAGATGGCGTATTGGCTTGAGCTCAAAAATTATTTTGAAAAAGTAAAAATTCCGTTTCCTATTTTATTACTGCGTAATTCTGTGCAAATAATTTCTGAAAAGCAGGGTAGAAAACTTTCTAAATTAGAGATATCAAAAGAAGAAATTTTCTTAAACCAATTTGATTTATTGTCGAAAAAAGTAATTGAAAATTCAGTTTTAGAAATAAGTTTTGATACTAAAAAGAAATTTTTACAAGAGCAGTTTGCCGAATTAAAAGAGGTTGCCAAGAAGACGGATGTTTCTTTTATAAATGCTGTAAATGCTCAAGAAAGAAAACAAATAAAAGGTTTAGAAAAGTTAGAAAAGCGTTTGTTAAAAGCCGAAAAGAAAAGACAACAAGACTTAGTGAATAGAATTACGGCACTCCAAAATGAATTGTTACCGAATGAATCTTTAGAAGAACGCCAGCGAAATTTCTCTGAATATTATTTGGAGTATGGCACTAGTTTTATTCCAAATTTAAAAAAGGCATTAAAACCACTAGCTTTGGAGTTTACTATTTTGGAAATGTAATTTTTTGACACGAATTTCAAGACTTTTTACTGATAAATGAGATTGGAATCTAGACGCTTCCGTCTAAATTTTATTATAAATAGGAATTTTAATAGATAGATTGCTTCATACCTCGCAAAGACAATAAAATATATGAAAGAAAAAGGACTACACTCCAATAATAAATTTAATACAGGCTATAATTTTGACGAATTAATAATCAAAAATCCTTTGTTAAAGGAGTTTGTCATCAAAAATAAATATGATGCCATTACCATCGATTTTTCAAATCCAAAAGCAGTAAAAGAACTCAATAAAGCATTGCTTTTTACTTTTGATAAAATTACCGTTTGGGATTTTCCTGATGAAAACCTGTGTCCACCAATTCCTGGACGGTTAGATTATATTCATCATTTATCGGATGTATTGTTGCCTGAAGAAAACATAAAAGTTTTAGATATTGGCACTGGAGCAACTTGTATTTATCCGCTTTTAGGAGTTGCTGAATATAACTGGAGTTTTGTTGCGTCGGATATTGATTTAGATTCTTTAGATACGGCACAAGATATAATTTATGATAATAACTTAGAATCTAAAATTGAATTACGCCAACAATTTGATGAGCAGCATATTTTACAAGGAATTATAAAAGAAGACGATTTATTTTCTGCGGTCATGTGTAATCCGCCTTTTTATAAATCAGCAGAAGAAGCACAGGGCGCCAACAGAAGAAAAACCAGGAATTTAGGAAATAATGCGATTCGGAATTTTTCAGGGAATAATAATGAGTTGTGGTATATAGGAGGAGAGAAGGCTTTTTTGCACAACTATTTATATGAAAGTTCTCTATTTAAATCAAAAAGTAAATGGTTTACGAGTTTGGTTTCTAAAAAGGAAAACGTAGAAAGTTTAGAAAAATCTTCAAAAAAATTAGGCGCAAAAGTTTTTAAAATAATTCCGATGAGCCAAGGAAATAAAGTAACGAGAATTGCTTGTTGGCATTTTTAAAATATCTTCTGTCTACAAAGTCTACTATCAAAATTTTGATTAAAAGACGAGATTTAGTTCTAAGATTTTTTTAAGTATCGGTGGCTTTTTTTCTAGTATAGCTAGTTAAAAACAATGTCATTAATCTTATATTTTTTACAAATTAAATGTAAAATAGTGTAGACTAACATGTGTACAAATACCAAGCAAATAAAAGCATATAAGGGCACTCCTAAAAGTTGATAGGGCCAATAGTAGGTCCAAACTCCTAAATAAATCGTAATGACTTCGCCAAAAGCAGGAAGAATTAACGCTAAAATTAATGCCAAAATAATTTTATTTTTTTGAGTTTGAATTTTTAAGAGCGGAATTAAATTCCGTTCTAATTTGTATAAATAATGAAACGCTAGCATCCAGGCAAAAGGCAGCCACAAAGGCAATTGTCTAGAAACTTCATGATACTCCCAATAACCATTAACTACGCCCCAAGTTTCACCTACAATTCCTCCAAAGCCCGTTAATAACATTCCTATAAGCAACAACCAATTTTTATGTGCTTTAGGTTTGATAATTTCTTTATAAATATTATGAATAATTTTAAGGATCAAAAGAACAGCAATAACGGCATCATATGCTTTCAAGACTCCAATAAGAATGCCTGCAAGGGTCAATTTTAAAATTGCTTTTGTTATTTCTACAAGGAATTGCTTTTTGTAATGTATCAAAATTTTGAGGTGAATTTTTTGTTTTTTAAGATTTTATATGAAAATAGATGAAGTGCTAAAAATAGTATTTTTATTTAATTCAAAAAATCAAATAGAGGTGTTTTAAATGGATGCAACATGTAAAATTTGTTATGTTTTGAAAAGTAAAAGAATTCCCCAATAAAAAAAACCGAAGCAATGTACTTCGGTTAAAGAATTATATTGAATGATTTTTACAAATTAGGAATTACTAATTCTTGTCCTGGATGAATGATATCTGGGTTTTTTAAGATGTCTTTATTAGCATCAAAAATAACGGTATATTTCATTGGTTTTCCATAATAATGCTTTGCGATTTTTCCTAAGGTTTCTCCTTTTTTAACGGTGTGAGTTGCATATATAGAAGTGTCTGCTACTTTAATGTCTGCGATGATGTCTGAAGGATTATCGCCACCAATTTTTTTTATTTCATCCCAAAGAAGATTTTTTTCATATTGATTTTTTGCAGTACCTTTTACAAATAATATTCCATTTTCTTCTTTAACATCTCCATTTTGGATGTTTAAATCCTGTCCTAAATCTAATACACTTTGATATTTTGCTTTCATCTTTTTTTTTTATTAATTATTTTTTTTCTTATCTAATTGTTCTTGTATCATCGATATAATAACCTTGTTGGGTTAAATCGCCATCTACTTCACCTGCTAATTTTTGCCTTCTTCGTTCTAAATAAATCTCTTCGTAATCTTGTGTGTAATGAGCTGAGGTAACTACATTTAAGTCGAATTTTACGGTTGTAAAAATATCTTTTTCTGTGTTGGCAACGATGGTTACATAGAATTCTACATACCCAATATTTTTAGCACTATCATAATCTAAAGTGATAAAGCCAAAATCATCTTTACCAATAGAACTAGAGGGAAATTCTAATTCGATACAGCCACAAGAAGCTTGTACATCATAAATAATTAAAGGTTCATTACCTCTATTATATAATTTATAAACAGATGATAATTGAGAGCCACGTAAAATAGGATAGTAATGACGCTCAGGATCTATAATCTCCATTTTTGTTCTTCGAACGTTCTCTATATCCGGCTTTCTTAAACAAGATGTTATGAGAAGAATCAACGATATGAATATAAATATTTTTTTCATTACTGTAAATTTAATGATTTTAATTAAATATAATTTCATCACATGCCAAAGCATTTTTACCCGAAATAGACTTTCTATTTATTTTGAGGATAAATATATCGGGTAGCTTTGCATAATCAAGCGTTGTTGATAGGGTTATGGAGACTTCTTTAGTTGCTAATTCCGTTTGATCACTAAGAAGGTTCATCTTTTTAATGAGATTATTCTGTGTATCTAGCAGTTCTATGGAACTTGGGTAGTAGATAGCATGTTTGGTATCTTGTAAAAAAGACAATATAATTTTTTCTGATGGTGAAATATCTTTCTTTTTAATTTTTAAAACTAAATCATCAGTAGAACTTATGTGCCAATTAGTGTTATAGTCTTTTAAACCAAAAGCACCATCATTTAATACTTTGATGTTTGTATAATCTTCATCTAATTGAGAGATAACTTCAAACGGTTTTTTATAAAAATAATGCTTTCTCTTATGATATTTAAAAGCTATTTCTCTCCAACTAGCTACATAATCATTTATTTTAAACTGAACTTCATTATATGTTTTAAGATCTGCTTTGCTACTATAAGAGGCTAATTTATCTAATAAAACAGCAATTTCATCTTTTACAACAATCTCATTGTTTTCATTTAAAACACCAAAACCATAAACACCAAAACCATAATCTCTCATGATTTCTAACTTTAGAAATGTAAGACCTGTAGCAATTTTTAAATACTCTTTATGAAACCTATTGTTTTCATCATAAGAATCAAATTCTTTATAAAAAGCAAAAAATGTTTTTGGATCTAAATATTTTTTTACCGTTTCATGAATTCCGCTGTAAATACTTAACTCTTTTTTGCTTGCAAGGAAAGCGTTATCTATAAATAGATAATAATTGGTTAACGTATTTGCTAAGCTTTCAGGAAATCTATGATGAAAATAGTCGGCAATTTCTTCATCGACATTAGTATTAGGGTTCCATAAAAGTTTTGCAAATAGGGTAGCTTTTAAGTCTTGAAATGTACTGTAATTGTATTCACTACCATGAAAGAAAACTCCATTTACGCCTAGTTTTTGATATAATTTTAAGTTTTTTTGGGTTACTTTAATGATGGGGTAAATATCAAAATAATTATCAAAGTTTACGGTATAATCCCAAATATAAACATTCTTTAAATAGTTGTGCCACCTTTTTATATCGTCTTCAAATGTTTTAAAACAGTCTGTTTCTTCGATAGGAATTCCTTTTTGAATCGCACTAGTGCTATAAAAGATACCTGTGTTGTCTTCTGCTTTAAAGTTAGGAATATTTTTTACAGTAATATAGGCAGTTGTAAAAAATATTAATTTTCGATTTTCTTTTGCCAATTTATTTAGAAAAGTAAAAACAGCTGGTGCAGCATCAGAAGATGAGTTTCCTGCGGCTTTACATGTACCACATGAACAAACAATATCATTGTCATTTGGCAAAATCATATACTTATTAAGAGCATTATCACTATTGTAGATGGTTTTTACTTTTTCATTTACATAATTAAACAAGTGATCACTCGTAAAACAAAATTGACTTTTATTTCTTTTGTTACCCACTTTAGCGTATACCGTTTCAGGTAAATTATATTCTTTTAAGATTTTAGGTAAATTATGACCCCAAATTCCCCATTCTAACTCTAAATAATTGGTTTTATTCCACGCTCTAAAGTCTGGTTGAAAATTAGCGAAATAATAAGGCTCTCTATATTCAAACTGAGGAGAATCACAAATACGAAATGTTTTAGGAATATGAATCTCACTAGCTAAGGTAATTTCTTTTTTTGATGCGTTTTTTCCTTGAAAACTAAGATCGGTAAATCGTTTAAAAAAGTCACTAATACCGTATACTAAATTTTGTGCTGTGGTACCTTGAATCGTAATATTTTTATCCTTTTTGGAAATACAAAAATTGTTTTTTTGTGTAGGATTTATTCTTAAAAGAATATAGGTGTCCTTGTTGTTTAAATGATTACTTCTTTCAATTTTTAAAGTTTCACCTGTTAAAATTTTAAAATTTGCATTGAATTCTTCTGCGGCCTTTGTTACTAGAATATCTGCCGAAAAAGGAATGCTAATTTTTGGATATGGTTTTTGATTTTTTGAAAACAAAACGACTTTATTTTGAGCACATGATGAGAAGCTAAAAAAAAATATAATTAAATAAATGCTTTTTTTAAACATAAGAAAATTATTTATGTTTAGAATTTTGTTATTATTGATATCGATAAATTATACTGGTTTATAAACGATAAAGCAGTACTGTCTGTTACAGGACTTTTAAAATTAATCCAAGATCCATTTAATAATAGTACTGTTTTTGCAGAAATATTATGACCATAGCCCGCACCAACAAGCACATTTGAGAAACTTAAAAAAGCGGCCTCACCTTCTGGTAATTGCTCGTTAAAAGGGGCGCTACCAAAAGAAACTATAAAACTTACATAGTCTTTTCTAGGGCTAATATTAATTCTTGTTTGGGTGGCAAAATTAATGTAATTATTGGCTGCAAATTCTGTTAGTTCATCCACACCAAAAATAGTCGTTTCAGTAACGGTATAAGCGGGAGACGTCATTAGTTGTAATTTTGCATTTAACCAAATATCTTCCCATGTTTTAGAGCCTCCAAGAGTTAATGTAAAAAAATTAGCATCATTTTGTAGCCTTGAATATCGGATTCCTGCCTGTGCTTCATAACCATCGTTTAGTCCTTTATAAGCGTTTCCATATACTATAAATTTAGGAAAGAACTGAGTACCTAATAAAACCCCTACATCTGCATATAAAGTTGGATTAAAAACTCTTGAGTAGTTTACACCACCTTGAACCCCAACACCAGAGGTTCTAGCAGCATAATTTACGTCTGCACCAAAAGTATTTACAGCATCATATTTATGACTATATCCTAAACTTGCCATAGAAGTACTAAAGGGTAGAGAATCTGAAGAAGCTTGCGCATACGTAGCGGCTAATTTATTTTTAAGCCCAGCGGCAGTAAGTATGTTCAAAGCTGAATTCCATTCATTTCTTTCAAAAGGATCTTGTACTTCTCTAAACTTTTGATAATAATAAGCGGAGTCATATTGTTTCATTAATTCAAATACAACTCCTTTTTTAAATTTTAGGAAATTATCATTTGGATTTTTTTCTAGTTTTTTATTTATAAATTCTAGAGCTTCATCATGTGGTTTTTGTTCGATGTGCAAATTTATCATTCTTTGTAAAGAATAAATTTCATCTGGATTTAAGCTGTCTGAGGCACTGTAGTTTACTAAAGCTTCATCGATTAAACCTTCTTCTTCTAAATTTTTACCTCTATACCACAATACTTCGGCTAAAGAATTTTTAATTTTTCTGTCGTATTTGTAGATTGTTTTTAACGAATCTAAAACAGCAATAGACTCCTCATATTGCTTATTTTGTGCATATATATTAGAAAGCTTTAACTTAAAGTTTTTGTTATTAGGGTAAAATGTTAAAGCGCTTTTACTGTAATTTATTCCTTTTTCATAATCAGGTATTGCAGAGGATGCATTGATACCAATTTCTAATAATCTTTTATTATTATTTTCTCTAATTAATCCATCTTCAACAATAGATAGGGCAGCACCAAATCTTTGCTCTCTCATTAAATAGTTGGCATACGCTTCGGTTTGTTCTACATACAATGCAGGGTATCTTTCACTTAGAGGATAGCTTTGCTCAAGACTTCTAGTAATGTTTAAAGCATCATCAAATAACTCCATTTTTTGATATAAGGTAGATTTTCTTACCAAATATTCTGGGTTGTCAGGCTCTAAGCCGATAAGTTTATCAATTTGATCTGTAGCTTCATCAAATTTTTCTTCCTCCAAAAGGATTCCAAAAATTTGTTGCTCGGCTTCTGTTGTAAAGTTAGGATCTGAAACTAAATCTTTAAAAATAGGATCTGCCAGACTAAATTGTCTAGCTTCAACATATTCTTTTGCTCTATCAAACATTAATTTATTGTAAGCATAGTTCAAATCTGTATCTGTAGGAAACTTTTCATGCAATGCTAAAACAGCTTTATCATACTCTTCTTTATTTTTTGTAGCTTTATAGAGCTCCATTTGTTTAATTAAATACTTTTTTGAATTTGGACTTCTTTTAATGGCTTTATTCAATTGATATTCAGCATCAATATAATATCCTTTTCCTAAGGCATTGTTAATAACATAATCAAGAGCTTCTGAATTTCCGTTTAATTCGCTTAATTTTTTATTGATTTCGTAAGGATCATTATATTCGTTAAAATCCGCAGATTGTTGCATTAAATAGGGCAGTGTCGTTTCTTGAATTTCCTTAAACTCTGGTCCTTTTAATTCCGTTTGTATATAAACAATGGCTTCCTCATGTCTGCCTAATGTTTCTAATAAACCTATTTTCTTTTCAATGAGTTCTCTATCCTTTTTTAATGTTAACAGCGCTCTATTTGTATATTGTAAGGCATACTCAGGGTTTCCTTTTAAAAGTTCATTGGTGATAATACCTTGATAGGCTAATTTATTTGAAGGGTCATTATCTATAATGGTTGTATAGATTTCATTGGCATCATCAAAATTTTTATTTTTAACTGCATTCACCCCATCCCCAAGCATAATGTAATTGTAGTCTGCTTTAATTTGGGAGTCTTCTGGGTATATTTGATATAACCTTTTTAAAGCTCTTTCTGCTTCTTCAAAATTACCCATTTTTTTATAAATATTTATTTTTCGTATCCACCAACCTCTACTGTAGGGTGTAATTTCTAATAATTCGTTTACAAAACAAATGGCATCTGAGTATCTTTTGGTTGTTTCTTCTATGGATACAAGATATGAAAGTATATCAATGTCTTTTCTCCTTCTATAATATACTTGTTTTAAAACATATCTGGCCGTATCATATCTACCCATCTGCATATTAGATTTTCCTAAAAGCGTTTTTAAATCTAAGTCTTCTGGTGATATTTGTAGCCCTCTCCAGCTCATTTTAGCTGCTTTTGCAAAATTTTCTTCTGCAACATCTTTTTTTGCTTCCTCAAAATATAAATCGGAAGATTCAAATACTTGAGAATAGCTATTAAGTTGCAATAATAGCAGCGCAATAAAAATTAAAGTAGATTTATTTATTTTCATAAGAATAAACGAACTAATTATGTTTTTAAAGGTTCAAAATCATTATTTGAACTTTTTTTATTTTTTAATTTTTCAAAAAATCCAGATTTTTTATCTCCAGAATTGTCACCAGGATTGTTATTTCCATCATTTTTGTTTTCATTACCACCGTCAGATTTTTTCTTTTTATCGTCATTTTCAAATCCTTGTCTAGTCATTGTTCCCCATGCAAGTTCTTGTGACGTAATAAAACTAAAATATCCTTTTAAAGAAAAGAATACAATTAAAGGATGGTAGAATATAGGTTCTATAAAAGCGGTTATAAATAGTGATAAAACTTCTCTTGTGGTATTGTAATATTTAAAGGTCATTTGATCCCAGATGATAACTATGGATGAAATCATTATGGCAAATGTATATGAATAGAGCAAGATTAAGGGCGCAAAATTCCAGTTTACATAGCCATAGAATAGTAAAAATATTGAAAATAAAAGACCAAAAGTTTCTATAATTGGAGCTAAAAATTCATAAATGAAGGTATACGGAAATGTAATTAACCCCATTCTCCTATATTTAGGATTGAATAATATTCTTCTATGGTCACTAAACATTTGAAACAATCCACTGGCCCATCTTGTGCGTTGTCTTCCTAAAATTTGAATATTGGGTGGTCCTTCTGTCCAACAACAAGATAAAGGGATATAACCAATTTTATAATCTAATCTGTTGTTCATCATATGAACGGCCATACGTGTCAGCATATCCATATCTTCTGCATGAGAATCGGCACCATATCCTCCTGCTTTAATTGCAATTTCTTTATTAAACATTCCTAATCCCCCAGAAACGTTAGGAACAGAATTTATCAATTCCCAACCCATTTTCCCTAATAAGTAAGAACGAATGTATTCTAATTCTTGAAAACGTGGAATTAAGGCTTTTGGAGGTCTTACTCTTGTAATAATTCCTTCCTCAATTTCACAATTATTAGACATCCTTAAAGTTGCTCCGACTGCAATTACAGTTACCTTAGAATTTAGGATGGGTTTGATCATTTTAGAGAGCGTATTTCTAGCAAGAATACAATCTACATCTGTGTTTAAGTAATACGGAAAAATGGATGCATTTAATCCGGCATTAAAGGCATCTGCTTTCGTTCCTCCATTTTCTTTGTCAACTACCGTTAATATTTCATATTTCGGATTTTTAGACTTAAATGTTCTTTTGTAGGGTTGAGTTTTAATTTTTTCAACGTAAGCGAAAGGGGCTTCTACCAAATCAAATTCTTCAATTAATAGATCTAGTGTTTTATCTTTACTACCATCGTTTACAATAATAACTTCAAATAGTGGATAATTTAAGGTTAGTAATGATTTTACATTAATAATAATTGTTTTTTCTTCGTTGTAGGCAGGTGCAATTACAGAAATTCCTGGTGCTAGCGGAGAGCTTAGGAGCTCTTCATCATCATTATCAGTATTATAACTTTTATATCTATTAATCGCTATAAAAGAAAATATGGCTAATAAAATGTAACTAAATATTAGAGATGTTGCATAGAAAAAAATAAAATACTCGTAAATTTTTACAAAAATTTCTAACATTTATTTATATTTAATTAAGGGACTTTCAACATGTTGTAAAATTGTTAAATCGAAACCGCTTAAAGAATTTTTTAAATTTTGAAAAGCAATTTTTCCTTCATAGCTATAGTTTAGGATAGCTTCTGCAATTATTTTTTTAGAATCGGTATTATTAGTTTCATAAAAGATTTCTTCTAAAAATTGAAGAGATTTTCCGGTTTTAAATTTTTTAATGGTTTTTATAATGGCTACTTGACAGCTTTCTGGTTCTGTATAGAATCTTTCAATTAAACTTTGCTCTATATCTACTATATTTAAATCTCCTAATGTTACAATAGCCTGTCCTCTTATCTCAGCATTGTCGTCATCCAGCTTTTCTATTAAAATGTCATTAATACCTTTTTGTTGAAAGTATCCAACCATTTTGATTAGAAAAACAACTAAAGAATCATTTTTAGAATAGTTAATCCATTTTCCTAATCCTTCTAAATTACCTCTAACTTTTTGAAGTTCTAAATATTGCATTAATTCAACTTCATCCCACTTCGTTAAAGATTTATCGAATTCATCAAAAAATCGATACGGGTCATTTGTACTCAAAGCCAAGTAAGAGTTTCTCGCTTCATTTCTAATTAATTTATTTTTACTATAGGCGTGGCTTAAAATTTTTGAATCAAATTTATTTAAATCTAAAATAAAGGCTTCTTGAAAAGCATTAATTTTTTCACTATTAGATCTCGAATCGAATTTTCTTTCCAAATGTTCTACAATTCCCAATGCACTAATAATCAAAGGGTATTTTTCTGATTCTTTATTATCATTCTTATAATCTACAAGAATTCCAATTCCGATATCTAAAGATTCTCTATTTACTTCATTTACAATGTCTTCAAATTCAGTATAGATCTCTTGCTCCGTGTATTTTTTTTCGGTAAACAAAATATCATCGAATAACTTAATAATTTCAGGTACACTATTTTTAAGTTTTTTCTGCAATCTGTTATGTCTCCTTCTAATGGTATAAATTGTAATCATAAGTGCTAAAGTGGCTACCATGAACACTAAAGTCAACACAACTGTAATTTGTATTATAAGAGGAAATGTTTTTATCTTGTAGATAAAAGAAAGAAACCACTCAACAAAACTCATTTACTTTGTATTTCTATTTTAATATTTTCGCTAAACTGAGGGATTTATCGTGTTTTGTAACTTCATCAAATGTACAAAAATTTACAACTTATAATATTTTTATTCTATGAATTAACTAGTTTTAAAGGTGAATGACTTCATCATATGCATCGGCAACAGCTTCCATTACGGCCTCGCTCATTGTGGGGTGTGGATGGATTGTCTTTAATACTTCATGACCAGTAGTTTCTAATTTTCTACCTAAAACAGCTTCCGCAATCATGTCTGTTACGCCGGCTCCTATCATATGACATCCTAACCATTCGCCATATTTTGCATCAAAAATAACTTTTACAAAACCATCTGGAGTACCAGCAGCTTTTGCTTTACCTGAAGCAGAGAAAGGAAATTTACCGATTTTTAATTCGTAACCAGCTTCTTTTGCTTTTGCTTCGGTTAAACCAACAGAAGCAATTTCTGGAGTTGCATAGGTGCAACCAGGAACATTGCCGTAATCTATAGGCTCTGTATGCAAACCTGCTAATTTCTCTACACATGTAATTCCTTCTGCAGAAGCAACATGTGCCAAAGCTTGTCCAGGAACTACATCGCCAATAGCATAATAGCCTGGAATGTTAGTTTGATAAAAATCATTGACAAGAATTTTATCTCGGTCAACAATAATTCCGACATCTTCTAAACCAATGTTTTCGATATTCGATTTTATACCCACTGCCGATAATAAAATGTCTGCTTCTAATTTAATGTCACCTTTTTTTGTTTTTACAGTGGCAACAACTCCTTCACCAGAAGTATCAACAGATTCTACAGACGAATTTGTCATTACTTTAATTCCTGCTTTTTTAATAGAACGCTCAAATTGTTTTGAGATGTCTATATCTTCTACAGGAACTAAATTTGGCATATATTCTACAATCGTAACTTCTGTACCCATGGTATTATAAAAGTGTGCAAATTCAACACCAATGGCACCAGAACCTACTACAATCATAGATTTTGGCTGACTTGGTAAGGTCATTGCTTTTCTGTACTCTATAACTTTTACACCATCTTGCGGTAAGTTTGGTAACTCACGAGAGCGAGAACCGGTTGCTATAATAATATTGTCTGCGCTGTATTCTGTTACAGTACCATCTTCTGCAGTAACATCAACTTTTTTCCCTGTTTTTATTTTACCAAAACCGTTTATAATATCAATTTTGTTTTTCTTCATTAAAAAAGCGACACCTTTGCTCATTCCTTCAGCAACACCACGACTTCTTTTTATCACGGCATCAAAATCTTTATCAATAGATTCAGCCTTTAAACCATATTGATCAACATGCTTTAAATAGTCATATACTTGGGCAGATTTTAATAACGCTTTTGTAGGAATACAGCCCCAGTTAAGACAAATACCACCTAAAGATTCTTTTTCTACAATGGCAACTTTAAAGCCTAATTGCGAAGCTCTAATTCCAGTTACATAACCTCCAGGTCCACTTCCAATAATAATGATATCGTATTTCATGTTGTTTTTGTTTATTTTTCTCAACCGAAAATTTAAAAGTACTTGTTATTCTTTTAAATTTCAAATTGAATTTTATTTTTAAGCACAAATTTACCAATTTTTGTTTAATTGATAATATTTGCTATTTATTTTATAATATTAGTATCGAGATACACGTAATTAACAGCATTTTTATGTGTCAAATTAATGTCAATATCTTTTTTACATTCTTTCAGGAACTTCAATTCCTAATAAAGAAAACGCTAATTTTATAGTGTCTGCTACTTTTTTTGCGAGCTGAACTCTAAACGTTTTTTTATCTGGATCTTCTTCCCCTAAAATAGATACATTCTGATAAAAAGAATTAAATTCTTTGACTAAATCGTAGGTGTAATTCGCAATTATAGCAGGTGAATAATTGGCTGCCGCTTGCTGAATTGTTTCAGGGAATAACTCCAATTGTTTTAATAATTCTTTTTCTTTTTCATGTAATGCTATAGAAACAGGATTTGAGTAATCAAACTCTGCTTTTCTAATGATCGATTGAATTCTAGCATACGTATATTGTATAAAAGGTCCTGTATTTCCTTGGAAATCTACAGAAGATTTTGGGTCGAATAAAATTCTCTTTTTAGGATCTACTTTTAAAACAAAATATTTTAAAGCTCCTAAACCAATTTTTTGATATAAATCTTCTTTTTCGGCAACTGAATAGCCATCTAATTTGCCTAATTCTTCAGAAATTTCTTTTGCTGTATTCGTCATTTCTACCATTAAATCATCTGCATCTACAACGGTTCCTTCTCTAGATTTCATTTTTCCAGAAGGTAAATCAACCATTCCGTAACTTAAATGATGCAATTGTTTTGCCCAATCAAATCCTAATTTTTTTAAGATTAAAAATAAGACCTGAAAATGATAATCTTGCTCATTACCAACCGTATAGACCATTCCGCCTACGTCGCTATAATCTTTTACACGCTGAATGGCTGTGCCAATATCTTGCGTCATATAAACCGCAGTACCATCTGAACGTAATACGATTTTTTCATCCAAACCATCGGCTGTTAAATCACACCAAACAGAACCATCGTCTTTTTTATAAAAAACACCTTTTTCTAAACCCTGAGCAACAACATCCTTTCCTAATAAATACGTATCACTTTCATAATATAAAGTATCAAAATTAACACCCATATTTTTGTAAGTAACCTCAAACCCACTATATACCCAAGAGTTCATGGTTTTCCAAAGTGATACAACTTCTTTATTTTCTCCTTCCCATTCTTGAAGCATTAATTTTACTTCATTTCCTAAATTACTATAGTTGTTGAAGTATGCATCCTTATAATTCTTTCTGAATTCTTTTCTTATTTTACAGTCAGAAAAAAAATCTTCTTTATTATTTTGATAATTTTCTCCAATTTTATTCCAAAGTGATATCCTCTCTAATTCTGAATTTTCTTTATATTGTAGATATTTTTTTTCACCCTTATCAGATTTTAACCAAATTGAATACTCATTTTGAAATTCTTGTTCGAATTTTACATAATAATTACCAACTAATTTATCCCCCTTTAAACCTGTAGACTCTGGTGTTTCTCCATTTCCATACTTCTGCCAAGCCAACATCGATTTACAAATATGAACTCCTCTATCGTTTATGATTTGAGTTTTGTAAACTTTTTTTCCTGAAGCTTTTAGAATTTCAGAAACAGCATAGCCCAATAAATTATTACGAACATGCCCTAAATGTAATGGTTTGTTGGTGTTTGGAGACGAATATTCTACCATAATCGCTTTTTCATCCGCCTTTGGCGAAACAAAACCGTAGAGAGCATTTGAATATATTGTATTAAAAAATTCATTATAAAAAGTATCTGAAACCACAAGATTTAAAAATCCTTTTACAACATTAAAACGTGTTATTTCGGTTACATTTTCAACAATATAGTTCCCTAAATCTTCACCAATTTGAACAGGATTCCCTTTCTTATAGCGCAATAAAGGAAAAACCACTACAGTAATATCACCTTCAAACTCTTTACGAGTTGCTTGGAATTCTACTGTCGGAATTTCTATCTGATATAAATTGAAAAAGCCTTCTTTTACTTTGGATTCTATAAGATTTTGAATACTCATTTTGGTGCTTTAATTAATTGGCGAAAATACACAATTTTAAACAACTTTTTAAGAGAATTAGTCGTATTTTTCGAGGATGGAAAAGCGCTTAGAAATGTTGCCTAAATTAGCAGAAGATGCTATCAAAGAAAATAAAAAATATTTTTCAAATTTAAAGAAAAGAACGCCCAAAAATTTAGACTATGTAATGCAAGAGTTGCATGATGCTGAATTTGCAAAAACAGATTGTTTAGACTGTGCTAATTGTTGTAAAACATCTAGCCCTATATTTATGGATAAAGACATTCAGCGTATTTCTAAACATTTAAGAATGAGGGTAGCAGATTTTACGAGCACCTATTTAGAAAGAGATGTCGATGATTTTATGGTGTTAAAAACAGCGCCTTGTTCTTTTTTAGACCTTTCTGATAATAGTTGCACTATTTATGATGTTCGCCCAAAGGCTTGTGCAGAATACCCGCATACAGATAGAAGAAAATTTATTCAAATTACAGACTTAACGATTGTCAATACAACGATATGTCCTGCAACCTACAATATTGTAGAAGCGCTAAAAAAACGTTTACCGATGGCCTCTAAAGTTAAAAAAACGAGAAGCTAATTCAAAAATTCAAAGAACTTGTTATTCTTTATATATCAAATATTTACTTCTTACTTGTTTAAAATCTCTCAAATCCTCCTGCCAAGATTCTCTTATTTCTTTTGCTGATATACCTTCTTCAATTTGCTGTTGCAATGTTATGTTTCCAGCATGGATTGTAAAGGTCTCTCCAAAGAATTTTGCTGTTTTTGGGGTTTTGTTGAAAGCATCGATCAACCAATCTAAATTAATAGAACTTAGTTTTTTGTTTTTGCTAAGATCTACACCATAACAAAGTTTCCCTTTTTCTTTTGGATATTTAGCTCCAAAATTCGGTTCTGGAGTATACTGAAAATCACTTTTTGGAAAAAATGACGCTCCATATCTTTGAAATTGAAATTCGGTGCCTCTTCCTGCATTAATAATGGTGCCTTCAAAAAAACCTAAACTAGGGTAGAGGTTTATAGACTTGTCATTTGGTAAATTTGGTGAAGGTCTAATCGCTAAACTATACTCAGAATGGTGTGTATAATTTTTTAAAGGAATCACTTTTAGGTCACATTGTATGCCGTTTTTGAGCCATTTTTCGCCGTTAATCATTTGTCCATATTCGCCAATGGTCATTCCGTATACAACCGGAACAGGATGTTTGCCAACAAAACTAGCATGTTGTAATTCTAAAACAGGACCATCAACATAATGCCCATTTGGGTTGGGTCTATCTAAAATCAAAACAGGAATTCCAACTTCTGCACAAGCTTCCATCACATAATGCAAAGTAGAAATATAGGTATAAAAACGAACGCCCACATCTTGAATATCAAAAACAACAACATCAATTTTTTCTAGTTGTTCAGCAGAAGGTTTTTTATTTTTTCCGTACAAAGAAATAATTGGTAATCCTGTTTTGGCGTCTTTTCCATCTTTTATAAATTCTGCTGCATCTGCTTTTCCGCGAAAACCATGTTCAGGAGCAAAAACTTTTTGAATTGTTATATCATTATAATTATGTAAATAATCAACTAAATGAAGAGTAACCTTCTTAGAACCCATAACATTTGGGGCAATTTCTGTTCTTTGCAAAACAGATAAAACAGAGGTTTGATTCGCTACAATGGCAATATTTTTTCCTTTTAATACATTAAGATATAATTCAGTTCTTTCTGCTCCTGTTTTAATCAAGGTGACGTTTTCTTTATTCGGAATTTCAAATTTTGGTTCTTGAACTTTTTGAGTACAAGAAATCAGCTTAAAATTCATCAACAGAAATAAGATTAAATATGTATTTTTGAACGGTTTTAAATGTATCATAAATTTGAATTACGAGTTATTTATTGCAAAACGCATTATTATTGGCAAAAAGTATAAAAATAGTGTTTCATCGCCAATAATAAAAATTGCCATTACTGCAATTGCGTTAGGAATTATTATTATGCTTATTGCAGTAGCAACAGGTGCTGGCTTGCAAAATAAAATCCGTGATAAAATGGCAGGTTTTAAAGGGCATATACAAATTGTTAATTACGATGCTAATAATTCTGATGTTTCTACAACTCCTGTTGATAAAAACCAAGATTTTTATCCGAAATTTAAAAATATTTCGGGCATTAAAAACATACAAGTATTTGCCAATAAAGGCGGCATTTTAAGAACAGAAACCGACTTCGAAGGCATTATTTTTAAAGGGGTTTCTACAGATTACGATTGGTCTTTTTTTGAAGAATATTTGGTAGAAGGTAAAGTGCCAAATTTTAAGCAACCAAGAACAAGAGATGTTTTACTTTCAGAAACCGTTATGAATCGTTTGAAATTAAAATTAAACGATACAATTTTGGCTACTTTTCTAAAAACAGCAACGAGTAAATTGCCTTCAAACAAAAAGTATATTATTTCAGGAATTTACAATTCTGGTTTTGCCCAATTTGATAAAAGTATGATGATTGGTGATATTAGAGAGGTGCAAAAGTTAAATAAATGGACTGAAAATCAGATTGGTGGTTTTGAAGTTTTGTTAGATAATTTTGAGGAGATTGAGGTAAAAGGAGAAGAGATTTATAGAGAAACGAGTTCCACTTTAAAAAGTATAACGATTGTAGAATTGTATCAAAATATTTTTGATTGGATTCAATTATTTGATAATAATATTTGGTTCATAATTGGTATTATGATTGTCATTGCAGGCATCAACATGATTACAGCTTTGCTTGTTTTAATTTTAGAACGTGTGCAAATGATTGGTATTTTAAAAGCCTTAGGAAGTAGCAATACTAGCATCAGAAAAATTTTTTTATACAACGCTTCTTATCTTATTTTAAAAGGACTTTTTTGGGGAAATATTATTGGATTGTTACTCATATTTATTCAATATTACTTTAAGGTAATTACTTTAGATCCAGAAACGTATTATGTAACAACGATGCCGGTTTACATTTCTTTTACATCCGTTATTTTACTGAATGTAGGAACTTTATTACTATGTTTTTTAATGCTAGTAATTCCGTCATATATTATCACAAAAATAGAGCCATCAAAAGCCATTAAATTTGCATAAAAAATAGTTTATTTTGGGCGTTCCCAAGGTCGCGCTTTTCATTATATCTTTTTTTCGTTCCTCAAAAAAGGATGTCATTTCAATCGCTAACGCAAACTCTATAAAAATAAATTATCTTTGCATTTGTAAAATTAAGAAATGAACTACGCAGAAAATATATTAGAAACTATAGGGAATACTCCTTTAGTAAAATTAAACGTTTTAACGAAAGAATTGCCTTGTTTGGTGCTTTCTAAATATGAAACTTTTAACCCAGGAAACTCGGTAAAAGATAGAATGGCATTGCAAATGATTGAGGATGCAGAAGCAGACGGACGATTAAAACCTGGAGGAACCATTATAGAAGGTACTTCTGGAAACACAGGTATGGGCTTGGCTTTAGCTGCAATTGTAAAAGGCTATAAATGTATTTTTGTAATGGCAGATAAACAGTCTCAAGAAAAGATAGATATTTTAAGAGCTGTGGGTGCAGAAGTTGTGGTTTGCCCAACAAATGTAGATTCAACAGACCCGAGATCTTATTATTCAGTTTCTAAACGTTTAGGAGAAGAAATACCAAATTCTTGGTATGTAAATCAATATGACAATCCGAGTAATTGCAAAGCACACTTTTTAAGTACAGGTCCAGAAATATGGGAGCAAACTGAAGGGAAAGTAACTCATTTTGTAGTTGGAGTAGGAACAGGGGGAACGATTTCTGGCGTTGGTAGTTATTTAAAAATGAAAGCTAAAGAAGCAGGAACTACCGTGAAAGTTTGGGGAATTGATACCTATGGCTCTGTCTTTAAGAAATATCACGAAACGGGTGTTTTTGATGAAAATGAGATTTATCCTTATATCACAGAAGGAATTGGAGAAGATATTTTACCATTAAACGTAAATTTTGGAGTTATTGATGGTTTTACAAAAGTAACCGATAAAGATGCTGCAATTTATACACAGCGTTTGGCAAAAGAAGAAGGCATGTTTTTAGGGAATTCTGCTGGAGCTGCGGTAAAAGGATTGCTGCAGTTAAAAGAACATTTTACAAAAGACGATGTTGTGGTTGTACTGTTTCATGATCATGGAAGCAGGTATGTGGGTAAAATGTTTAACAACGATTGGATGCGAGATAGAGGTTTTGTGGAAGAAGATTTTAAAACTGCAGCAGATTTAGTAAAAAGTAACTCAGATAGATCTTTGGTTTTTGCACAAACAGAAGAGTTGGTTTCTCATGCCATTGAACGAATGAAATCTTTTAAAATTTCGCAAATGCCTGTAAAAGATGTGAATGGTTTTGTGGGTTCTTTAGATGAGTCTATTTTATTACATCATTTTATTACGGATAAAAATATAGCAGACAAATCGATTAAAGAAATTATGGGAAAACCATATCCTATGGTCATAAAATCTACTAAATTAGAAGATATTTCTAAGTTGATGACCAAAGAGAATGATGCCGTTTTAGTTGATTTAGAAAATGGATACCATCATATTATTACCAAGCACGATATTATTGGTGGTATTTAATCGAAAAGAATTCCTCGATGCTCTGCGTCGGGGTTTCCGTTGAAATTGTCATCCCCGTGAAAACGGGAATCTAAATAATAGAATTTTGATTTTTAACCTTTTTAGGTCAAAATGAAACGAGCGAAACCTGCCTGCCGCAGGCAGGTAACCCTGCGGGGCTGCCTCGAGGATAGTTCGTTTCAAGAAATTCTTTATTTGCCGAAACTTTCACGTATTTCAAACCTTTAAAAGTGACCATTCAACGAAAAGTACTTTTTTAATTAGATAATAAATTTATATTTGTCGTGTATTTAATTTTAAATGCTAAACCACTTTATAAGTTGGGGGACTTATAATTTGTGACTATCTAAATCGTCTAAAGAGAAATTTTTAGACGATTTTTTTATGTCTAATGGTTGATGTTGCATTTGCATTAGAACGGATCAAGTGTAAAAGTTAGGGCGTGTTTATTATTTGTTAATTAGTGTTGTCCGATTAAAATTAGCTAAAATGTTTTAAAGTATTGATAGTATTGATTTTGAAGAGCCTTTAAAGTAGTGTACCTTGCTTTTAAAACCGCTTTAGAATTTATGATGTATCGAAAAATTTAAAATCATAATAATATTGTTTTTCAGTTAGATACATTCAAGTCTTTGTTCTTTACTCTAACAGCGAAAGCGGTCTTTTTATCTTTTATCGGACAACAATGTTTGTTAATTATAATATTTAATAAATTACACTTTTATAAAGATTGACAGTCGTGATTATGGATTCAAATCTTGCAAGAAAGAGTTCTTAGCATTTATAGGATCTCATAATTCTATAGATAGAAAAGCTAAGTTTTAGGATAAATAACTACTATTTGGATAAAAACATACTTTTAATTTAAATATGTCTAAAAACAAGATTAGAATTTTATAGTGTAAAGAATACATTTACAGTCTTTTAAAAATTAATCAGAAAAAAGTTAAAAAAACAGTTGTTATTGTTAAAACAGGTTGTATATTTGCACCCGCTAACGGAAACAGGGTTGGTAAAGTTCATTGAGATTTGTGTTAGTTATATTGGTTTAATTAAGGTTATTTTATTTTTTAGATGTTAACAAATATTTAAAAAATAATGAAATTTTTATTAGGTTGATATTATAAACTTGTGGTATGTTTGCAGTCCGAAATTTCGGGGGGGTAAAAAAGTTCAAGTTTAGGGTTTAGAAAAATAATTAAAATTTTATTTATTTTTTCTTGTCAGATTAAAAATAAGTTTTAGATTTGCACCCGCTAACAGAGATAGCAAAAAAGATCAAAAAAAATCAAGAAATTTTGGAATGGTTTTGAGAGAGGCCAACTAGTTCGATTCTAGTGTTTCTACAAATTAGGATTCATAGTGAGTGTTTATAGCATTCATGCGATTCCCTAAGAGTTCATTGAAAATATTGAAATTGACAGCGTAAACAAAGAGTAGAATAACCATGTTTAAATAATTAGACAAATTCTTTTGAAACTTATTCATTATAATATTAAAAATATACAATGAAGAGTTTGATCCTGGCTCAGGATGAACGCTAGCGGCAGGCTTAACACATGCAAGTCGAGGGGTAACATTGTGCTTGCACAGATGACGACCGGCGCACGGGTGCGTAACGCGTATAGAACCTACCTTTTACAGGGGGATAGCCTTTAGAAATGAAGATTAATATCCCATAGTATTGCGAGATGGCATCATTTTGTAATTAAAGATTTATCGGTAAAAGATGGCTATGCGTCCTATTAGTTAGTTGGTAAGGTAACGGCTTACCAAGACATCGATAGGTAGGGGTCCTGAGAGGGAGATCCCCCACACTGGTACTGAGACACGGACCAGACTCCTACGGGAGGCAGCAGTGAGGAATATTGGGCAATGGAGGCAACTCTGACCCAGCCATGCCGCGTGCAGGAAGACTGCCCTATGGGTTGTAAACTGCTTTTATACAGGAAGAAACACTCGTACGTGTACGAGCTTGACGGTACTGTAAGAATAAGGACCGGCTAACTCCGTGCCAGCAGCCGCGGTAATACGGAGGGTCCGAGCGTTATCCGGAATCATTGGGTTTAAAGGGTCCGCAGGCGGTCGATTAAGTCAGAGGTGAAATCCCATAGCTTAACTATGGAACTGCCTTTGATACTGGTTGACTTGAGTCATATGGAAGTAGATAGAATGTGTAGTGTAGCGGTGAAATGCATAGATATTACACAGAATACCGATTGCGAAGGCAGTCTACTACGTATGTACTGACGCTCATGGACGAAAGCGTGGGGAGCGAACAGGATTAGATACCCTGGTAGTCCACGCCGTAAACGATGGATACTAGTTGTTGGGATTTATCTCAGTGACTAAGCGAAAGTGATAAGTATCCCACCTGGGGAGTACGGTCGCAAGACTGAAACTCAAAGGAATTGACGGGGGCCCGCACAAGCGGTGGAGCATGTGGTTTAATTCGATGATACGCGAGGAACCTTACCAGGGCTTAAATGTAGTATGACAGGACTAGAGATAGTTTTTTCTTCGGACATATTACAAGGTGCTGCATGGTTGTCGTCAGCTCGTGCCGTGAGGTGTCAGGTTAAGTCCTATAACGAGCGCAACCCTTATCGTTAGTTGCCAGCATGTAAAGATGGGGACTCTAATGAGACTGCCTACGCAAGTAGTGAGGAAGGTGGGGATGACGTCAAATCATCACGGCCCTTACGTCCTGGGCCACACACGTGCTACAATGGTATGGACAATGAGCAGCCATCTGGCAACAGAGCGCGAATCTATAAACCATATCACAGTTCGGATCGGAGTCTGCAACTCGACTCCGTGAAGCTGGAATCGCTAGTAATCGGATATCAGCCATGATCCGGTGAATACGTTCCCGGGCCTTGTACACACCGCCCGTCAAGCCATGGAAGCTGGGGGTGCCTGAAGTCGGTCACCGCGAGGAGCCGCCTAGGGTAAAACTGGTAACTAGGGCTAAGTCGTAACAAGGTAGCCGTACCGGAAGGTGCGGCTGGAACACCTCCTTTCTAGAGAAATATGGTGAGTTACAAAAGGGAAATTTTACTCTTTGCTGTTAATTTTAAAAAAACAATATATTTAAGCTATTATAGTCTCGTAGCTCAGCTGGTTAGAGCGCTACACTGATAATGTAGAGGTCGGCAGTTCGAGTCTGCCCGGGACTACAATTTTTTAATATATAAGGAAATTCTAGAAGTGGTTATGCACCCAATTTTAGTCGGCTCACGACTGCAGACTAAAACCTGTTGACTGCCACTAGAAGAAAAAGGGGGATTAGCTCAGCTGGCTAGAGCGCTTGCCTTGCACGCAAGAGGTCATCGGTTCGACTCCGATATTCTCCACCAGGCAATGCCTGGAGATAAGTTAAATTATTTCCAGAGTATTGTAGGCAGATTGTTGCTGAGAGTTTAAAAACTTGTCAGTGGCGACTCGCCACATAGTTCATTGACATAATGGTAAAATGATATCGTAAGAATCAAAAAGATAGAGAGTTTTGTATAGCGATATACGGAACAATTTTTATAAAGAATAAAAAGAGCTCGTTGTGATGCAGAGATGTATCACGGCAAAAAGTACAATAAGTTAAGTAAGGGCGTATGGCGGATGCCTAGGCTCTCAGAGACGACGAAGGACGTGATAAGCTGCGAAAAGCTACGGGGAGGGGCACATACCTTATAATCCGTAGATATCCGAATGGGGCAACCCGGCATGTTGAAGACATGTCACCTAGCAATAGGGGTAAACCCGGTGAACTGAAACATCTAAGTAACCGGAGGAAGAGAAAACAATAGTGATTCCGTTAGTAGTGGCGAGCGAACGCGGATTAGCCCAAACCAATGCTGTTACGGCAGTATTGGGGTTGTAGGACCACAATATTTGATGCTAAGTGAATTAGAACTGTTTGGAAAGACAGACCATAGAGGGTGATAGTCCCGTAAAAGTAAGCGAAGTTATTGATAGTGGTATCCTGAGTAGTGCGGGACACGAGTAATCCTGTATGAATCCACCGGGACCATCCGG